>DASZPY010000031.1:0-23781 GCA_035549855.1 Devosia sp.
CGATGAGGTCATCAAAATCGAGCAGCGAGCGGGCGCGCTTTGCCAATTCATAGTGGTCGGAGATGGCCGCGACGATATCGAGCATGGCTTCCGACCGCGCGATCAGCTGCGCGCGGTTGAGCTTGCGGGCGAGCTTTTCGACGCGGCTGCATTCATCGACGATCTTGCCGGCGATCACGGGAACAAGGTCGGCGATGGCGCGGCGAAGCGGCGTCTTGCGGGCGGTGCGCTCCTGGGTGAGGAAGGCCTCAAGCATGGCGTCGGGGTCCGGATGGTCCGGGTCGATCGCGGCGAGCCTGTCGACAAATCCCGTGCCCTCGGGATCGGGCGGGGCGAGCGCGAAGAGCTCGGCGTGATCCTCTGCCGTGAGCGGATAGCCGTCTGCGATTTCACTCAGCACCTCGTCGATGCTGCCAACCTCGCCCACAAGCTTGCGCAACTCGCGCTTTGCATCATCCTTCCGAGCCAGCACGCGCTTCAACTTGCGCTGCTGGCCCAGCGCTTCCGTTATGGCGGTCTCGATCTGGAAATCGCTGAGTAGGCCGAACAGCGTCTCGACCGCCGCCGCCTCCCCGCCGCCGCGCAGGCCTGCCGCAATCACCCGCTCGCGCGCATCCAGCAGCATGGCGTCGCGCTCGAAATCCTCGATCACGGTGAAATCGAACGGCACGCCCGCTTCCTTGGGAAAGCGGTGCAGCACGCTCTCGCAGAAGGCATGGATGGTCTGGATCTTGAGCCCGCCCGGCGTATCCAGCGCATGCGCGAATAAGGACCGGGCCCGATGCAGCATCACCTGTGTCGGTGGTGCGCCAGCCATCGCCGTCAGCTCGGCGGTGAGCCTGGCATCATCCATCAGAGTCCAGCGCCCCAGCCGCTCGCTGATACGGCCGCGCATCTCGGCGGCCGCCGCTTTGGTGTAGGTGAGGCAGATGATCTCCTCGGGCCGCACGCCACTGAGCAGCAGGCGCAGCACGCGTTCCGTCAGCACATGCGTCTTGCCCGAGCCGGCATTGGCCGACACCCAGACCGAAAGCGACGGGTCGGAAGCACGGCGCTGGCTGTCGACGATCTGCGCCGGCATCGGGTGAAGCAGGCGACGGCTCATGGGTCGTCAACCCCGGAGGTGAGCGTCCATTCGTCGGTGCGCGCGAGATGGTCATAGTCGCCCGGACGCGGCTTGCGGCCCGTCTCGATGCGGGGACGGATGCGCGCGCTCATCGTAAGACTGTCGCGGATGAGGAACGCCTCGATGTGTCCCTGCGTCCGCCGCGCGATCTCCTCGACCGCGTCCATCAGGCTCATGTTCTTGCGCAGCCGGAACGGCATGATCTGGAACGCGGCCGGCCCGAGGCCGATCTTGATATAGGTGAGGGCTGCCGTGTCGCGCGGCTGGATGCCGGGAAAGGCGCCGGCGCGCGCCATCGCCGCTTCGAGCAGCAATTGCGGCGCGTCGAACTCGCGCATGTCCTTGGCCGCCGGTACACCGCCGGTCTTGAAGTCGAGGATTTCGAGCAGTCCATCGGTGCGCTGGTCGATGCGGTCGGCCTTGCCCGAGAGAATGAAGCCGCCCGCGAGCGGAAGCTCCCAAAGCCCCTTGCTCTCGGCGGCGCGCGCGGCAATGCCGCCGTGGCGCTCGCGCTCCCATTCGAGGAAGAGATCGGCGGCGCGCTCGAACCGCTTGAGCCAGATGTCGCGGCGTTCGCCGACGGCATCGAGTCCCTTGAACGCCTCGCGCGCCATCTCGAGCATCTGTCCGCGTGCCTCGGGCGCGCGGAAGCTCAGGCCTTTCGCAACGAAGGTCTCAAACACCTTGTGGATCATATTGCCGCGCTCGCGCGCGCTCGGTTCCGAGCCGAGCGGTTCGAGCTTGCGCAGCTTGAGCACGTGCCGAGCATAGATGTCGTAGGGCGAGCGCACCAGCGTCTCGACTTCGGTGACCGAGATGCGTCGCGGTCGATCCGATGCCGGCGGGCGCGGCTCGGGCCGCGGTGCCGGGCGCACTGTGCCGGCGCGGTCGAGCGCCACGGCGTCGGCGAGCCAGCGGGCACCGCGAGTACGCAATTCTTCCGCCGGCTTCAAGCCGACAAAGGCTTCGAGGCGCTGCAGGAAGCGCGAGGGCAGGCTGGGTGATCCGCCAACCCGGTTGGCGAATGCCAGGATGACTTCGCCATTGCCCGCCGCCATGAGGAAATCATGGGCCGCCTGGCCCTGCCGCCGCTCGGGTGGCTCGAGGCCGACCGCGAGGCGCATCGAGCGGCTCATCCAGGGTCCGGGAGCCGCCGGCGCGGGCCACACATCCTCATTGAGCCCGGCAAGGATCATGACGTCCGGATTCATCAGGCGCGCTTCGAGCTCGCCCCAGATATGAATGTCGTCGCGTCGCCGCTCCACACTGCGGACCTTGGCGTCGTCCATCAGCGCAGCGAGCACCCCGTCGAGGTTCACCGGCGGAAAGCCCGCGCCTTCGTTTGGCATGGCGGCGAGTTCGTTCGCCCAGGCTTCGAACTCGGGGAGCCCGTACAACTCGGCCTTGCCGATCAGCGCGTCCATTGCCTGCCGCAGCGCGCCGGCCAGCATCGAGGGCATGATACGCGCTTCGGGCATGAGCGCCGTGACCGGGGCGATGCGCGCCTCCAGCCGATTGAGCATTTCGCGCGCCGCGATCGCCGGCTCGCCGTCGCCGAGCAGCGCGCGCACGCCGTCTAGCCCGACACCGGTGCGTTCGCCGCGCAGGCGCCGGTCGATCCGCTTGCTCAACTGCCAGATCGTGCTGCGATCGAGACTGAGCGTCACCGCCCGGTTGCTGAGCAGCGCAATGAGATCGAGCGGCGCGAACTTGCTCACCGCCACGGCGAGTATCTGCCGCGCCAGACGGCCAGCGCTCGACTGGAACAGCGGGGTGCCCGCCGGATCGTCCGGCTCGAGCCCATAGCGCGCCAACTCGGCCGCGATGCGGCGGGCGAGCGTCTGGTCCCGCGTGACGATGCCGACGCTCTTCTGCGAAGCGATGGCGGCGCGCGCGGCAAGTGCCACCGCACGCGCCTCGACATCTGGATTGGGGGCCGCGACGATGCTCACGCCCTTGAGGGCGTCATCGAGCGCGATGCCCTCGCGCCGGGGCAGCCAGTCCGGCGTCTCATCGGCGGCCGCCAGCGCGCCATGGAGGAGCGCCGTTCGCGGCGCGACCGGCGGCGCTAGTTCTTCGACATCGGCAATGCCGGCTCCAAGCCGCTTGAGCAGTTGCGCCAGACCATATTGCGGATGCCCATGCGTCGTCTCGCCCTCGGCAAGCAACCCCTCATGCTGCTGCGGAGTCAGCGTCGTATCGAGCCCAGGCAGCACGATCGCCCCGCGTTCGAGTTTGAGGATGGCGTCGAGCAGCATGGCCGTCGCAGGCACCGAACCCGTCGAGCCCGCCGCGATCACCGGCCGGTCGCCGTAAAGCAGGGCGGTCGTCGCGGCCTGGCGTTTCAGCCGTTCATTGCGCGCGGCGGCCGCATCGACCTTGCCGCGCTCCTCGAGAATCGCCGGCCACGCCTTGAGGGCCAAGTCGAGGAAGCGGAGAATGGATTGCCAGTTCTCGGCCAGATCGTCTGCGGCGATCGTGCCGAGCGCATCGGCGGAAATCTCGGCCGTCTCGAGATCGTCGATCAATTCGCTCAGCGAATCGGCGAGCCACAATTGCTCGGCGGCATTGGGGGGGGAGGCGAAGCCGGCCATGCCCTGTGCAGACTGCGCATAGGCGGCAATGAGCCGCGACAGGATGATCCGGCGCTCGAGCCCCGCCATAACCGGCTTCGGCGCCGGCGCATCGATGGGCGGCAGGAAAGGCTCCTCGTCTTCGGCCTCGCCGCCCAAGGTGCGGATATCGGGGAGGAGCGCCGCGCCGCCGAGTCTCGCCGCGAAGATTTCCGCCAGCGCCAGCCGCGACCGGCGGGTCGGCAGGATGATCGTCACATCGCTGAGCCAGAACGGGCCTTCGCGCCTCCAGCCATTCAGCAGGGGGCCATCAAGTACCGCGTCGGCAAAGCGTTCGAGGAAGCGCGCATGCGGCCCGATGCTGTAGATGCCGCGCCGGCTCATGTGGCGATCTCCGCGATCCGCCCATCGCCGTCGCTGGGGACCGACAGCGTCACCTTCAGCGTCGCACGCGCCTCCAGATCCGGAGCCCGCTCGGGCCATTCGACGAGCACGATGGCCTCCGGCCGATCGAACAGGCCCAGCTCTGCGATCTCGCGCGCGCTCGCGAGACGATAGAGATCAGCATGGAGAATCGGGCCGCCGGTCAAATCGTAAGGCTGCACCAGCGCAAAGCTGGGTGAGGGCACCTCGAGCCCGGGATCGGCCGCGAGGGCGCGGATGATGGCCCGCGCCAGCGCCGTCTTGCCCGCGCCCAGCCCGCCTGCGAGCAGCACCAGATCGCCCGGCTTCAGCGCAGCGGCAAGGCGCACGCCGAGCGCTGCGGTCGCGCCGTCGTCGGCCAGCAGAATGCGTTCCGTCCCCATGGGGACTCGATAGCATTCCCGATGCTCAGGCGACAGCTATTCGGCGGCCCCGGCCATATGCTGGCGGCGCGGCAGGGTGACGATGACCCGGCTGCCGCGGGGCTCGCGCTTTTCCACGGTGATGAAGCCGCCATGGAGATTGACGAAGGTCCTGACGATCGCAAGACCCAGCGCGGCGGCGCGTTGCCGGCCGGCAATCGTCTGGTCCACCTGTTCCATGATGGCGGCGCGCATCTCCTCGCTGGTCTGCGCGCCCTCGTCCTCGACGGTGAACACCATCTTCTCGCCGAGATTGGTGACCGAGAGCTTCACCAGTCCACCGGGCTCCGAGAAGCGGGCCGCGGTGGAAAGCAGGTTGTAGAGCACCTGGACGATGCGCGTGCCATCTGCATAGAGCGGCGGCAGGTTCGGCGGCACGCTGATGACGAGATTGAGAGTCTTTTCGCCATCGATTTCGGGGAATGTCGCAATGAGGCCGGTGCGCGCCTTCTCGACAAGGGCGGCGACGTCCTGTTCTTCCGGCTTCATCTCGGCGATGCCGGCATCGACATTGGCGAGATCGAGGATGTTGTCGATGAGCACGCCCAGCGTCACGCTCGAGGCGCGGATATAGTCGGTGTAGGCCTTCTGGCGCTCATTGAGTGCGCCCACCGACTCCGATGCCAGCAGATCGGCGAAGCCGATGATGTTGGTGAGCGGCGAGCGCAGCTCGTAGCTGACATTCTGCACGAACGCATCCTTAAGCCGGTCGGCGGTGATCAGCGCGTCGTTGCGCTCCTTGAGCACGCGCTGGTAGTTCGCGATCTCGGTGACATCGACGAAGCTCATCATCGACTGTCCATCGGGCAGTCGCGTGATCGCATAGTCGATCAGCCGCCCGTCGCCGCGCGCAATGCGGCCCTTCTGGTCGGTGCGCGTCGGATTGAGATCGACGATGCCGCGCTTGAGGTCGCGCCAGATCTTGGCGCCGTCCTCGGGCAGGGCCTTTCCGGCGACGTCGAGGATCTGGTCGATATGCGGATTGGTCTCGAGGAAATTGGTCGGCAGTTTCCACAGACTCGACAGCCGCGGATTGGAGAGTGTCAGCCGGCCATTGGTGCCGAACACCGCGACGCCTTCGCTGAGCGCATTGAGCGTCGAGCGTTGCACATCGATCATGGTCCGGTATTCGCTCTTGAGCTTGAGCTGATCGGTCATGTCCTCGAAGACATAAATGACCCCGCCCTGCGGACCCGCGGGCGCCGAGATCACCTGGATGGTGCGGCCGTCGGGCAAATGCCACGGCTCGCTCTCGCGCGGCGTCGTGAGTTGGTAGGACTGCAAATGCCGCGCGCGCCAGGCCTGGTAGTCGGGCTCGGCAGGCAGCATGCCACTGGTGCGCAGGCGGTCGAGGATGGCGCGCTCGTCGAGGCCAGGCTTCAGCCAGGCGGGATCGAGCTGCCAGAGCTCCTGATAGGCGCGGTTGGACTGAATGAGCCCCCGATCAGGACCGAAGATCGCGATTGGCGTGGTCAGCGCATCGACGATGCTGCTGAGATGGGAAAGATTGTCGGGGACAGGCGCGGGCTTTGGTTCGGGACGCGGCTTGAGATAGCCCGCACTGCCGCTCTGCAGCGGGATCTCCATGATCGAGCGCTGCGCGGCTTCGGCGAGAACGCTCGGCCTGACCTCCCGCCCTGGCTTGCCGAGGGATTTGGCGAGGCTCTGATAAGCGAGATTGGCGAAGGCCAGCCTGCCCTGCGCGTCGAGCAGGAAGGCGGGTTCGTTGATCAGCGCCAGCACGCTCTTCGCGGAAGCGTCGCGATCTTCGGGAAGATCGGCGACGCTCTGCTGCGCTGGCCTGAGGCGAAGCGCCGCGCCGCCCCCCAGGACCCAACCGCTGGCGCGGATAGTGCGTCCGTCGCGGGCCTTGAGCGTCAGCTCTAGGGCTTGTCCGCGGACACGCAGGGCCTCGAGCGCAGCGAACAGCTTCTGCGCATCGTCATCGTTGAGCCAGAGCCCGAAATCGAGGATCGCTTCGGGCCGGCGCCCTGCCGGCAGCAGCGCCGCTGCCTGGCCCATGATGCGCGGACCGTTGATACGCTCGTTCCAGACGATGGTCGCTTCGCGCGCACCCGAAAGCAGTGCCTCGTATTCGTCGAGCAGCGCCCGCAGCGCCGCGACCTGCTCTCCGGCCTTGCGGGTCTGCCGCCGGCCTTCGCGTAATGCGCGGCGCACGACCGCCGTCGCAATGAAGACGAATGCGCCGGCACCGAGCGCGATGGCGAGCGGAGCGATACCGACGAGACCGGTGGGGGTCATGCCCTGGGCCAGGACAGGGGCGGCGGAGAAGAGAGCTATGGGGGCCGCCGCAAGAGTCGCGAATCCCGTTCTACTCCGGAAATAACCCGGCCCCATGCCCAACCCCAAACCGTTGATTCTGCAATCTGGGCATGCGGCCGAAAGGCCGATGCCAACTCAACCGCCCGAAACGCCGGCGTAAGGAACTGATTCTCCCGCGGAAAGCACCGACCCGGCCGCGGGTTGCCCCGAATCGAAATCAACATAACGGCGGCGAGTCGCCGGCAAAAGAGTCTGCAACACACAGTCAGCGGGCAAAGAGAAAAGGCTGGGGATTGACCGCGGGGCGAACAGTGAACAATTGGTTAACGCAGAACGCGAAGGCGGCGTTAACCTTCGTTAACGCCGCCCCATGTCCGTAGCGATACGGATCGAAATCAGTAGCGATAGTGCTCTGGCTTGAACGGGCCGTTTTGCGACACGCCGATATAGTCCGCCTGCGACTTGCTCAGCGTGGTGAGCTTTGCGCCGAGTTTCGCAAGGTGCAGTGCCGCAACCTTCTCATCGAGTCTTTTCGGCAACACATGAACCTTGTGTGCGAGGTTCTTGCCATTCGTCCACAGCTCGATCTGCGCCAGCGTCTGGTTCGAGAAGGACGCGCTCATCACGAAGCTCGGATGGCCCGTCGCATTGCCGAGATTGACCAGCCGGCCCTCGCTCAGCAGCACGATACGTTTGCCCGAGGCGAGCTCGACGATGTCGACCTGCGGCTTGACATTGGTCCATTTGAAATTGCGCAGGCCCGCCACGTCGATCTCATTGTCGAAGTGACCGATATTGCAGACGATCGCCATGTCCTTCATCTGGCGCATGGCATCGATGGTGATGATGTCCTTGTTGCCGGTGGCGCTGACGACGATGTCCGCGCGATGCGCCGCATCGTCGAGGGTCACCACTTCGAACCCGTCCATCGCCGCCTGCAGCGCGCAGATCGGATCGATCTCGGTGACCAGCACGCGCGCGCCGGCGCCCTTCAGCGATTGCGCCGAACCCTTGCCGACATCGCCATAGCCGCAGACGATCGCGACCTTGCCGGCCAGCATCACGTCGGTGCCGCGGCGGATCGCGTCGACCAGCGATTCACGGGTGCCGTATTTGTTGTCGAATTTGGACTTGGTGACGCTGTCGTTGACATTGATGGCGGCGAAAGGGAGTTCGCCCTTTTCCTGGAGCTGGTAGAGCCGCATCACACCCGTGGTGGTCTCTTCGCTGACACCTCGGATATTGGCACGGATGTTCGAATAGAAGTTCGGAGTCCGGGCCAGCCGCTTCTTGATGGTGGCGAAGAAGATCTCTTCTTCCTCGTTGCCGGGCTTGGCGAGGATCGACGGATCCTTCTCGGCCTTGGCGCCGGTGAGAACGAGCATGGTCGCGTCGCCGCCATCGTCGAGGATCATATTGGGCGTCTGTCCGCCCGGCCACTCCATCATCCGGTCGGTGAACTCCCAATATTCCTGCAGCGTCTCGCCCTTATGAGCGAACACGGCCACTCCAGCCTTGGCGATGGCCGCCGCCGCGTGGTCCTGGGTCGAGAAGATGTTGCAGCTGACCCAGCGCACTTCGGCGCCCAGCGCGACCAGCGTCTCGATCAGCACCGCCGTTTGGATGGTCATGTGCAGCGAGCCCGCGACCCGCGCGCCCTTGAGTGGCTGTGCCGCCGCGAATTCTTCGCGGATCGCCATCAGGCCCGGCATTTCGATCTCGGCCATGCCGATTTCCTTGCGGCCGAAATCGGCGAGCGAAATGTCTTTGACGGCATAGTCATGGGCCATGGGCGTGTCTCCGGATGCTTGGTTGGGCCGCCTTATAGCGGCGGTGTCCACCCGGAGCAATGGGATATAAAGAAGTCTTTATATCCTAGTCGCCCGGTGCCGCGCCCTCGGCGTCCTCATCGAAGCCGTTCTCGACCAGCGTCGCGATGGCGTCGAGCGCTTCGCGCGCCTGCTTGCCGGCCGCCTGGACAAGGATCGTCGAGCCCGGCCCGGCGCCGAGCATCATCAGCCCCATGATCGAATTTCCGGCGACCGTCGTGCCATCCCGCGTCACCTTGATCTCGGCATCGAAACATTCGACCGTGCGCACGAAACGCGCCGAAGCGCGGGCATGCAGGCCCTTGCGATTGACGATGGTCATCTGCTGCGCCAGCGCCCGGCCGGCATTTACCGCTGCGTCCATGAGGCGATTTTAGGGACGGAAACGCTAACCGCCAAGGGACTCGCTGGCGACGTTGATGTATTTGCGCCCGGCTTCGGCCGCCGTAGCCACGGCGGCCTTGATCTCGAGATCGTTACGCACGCGCGCCAGCTTGACGAGAAGCGGCAGGTTGACGCCGGCGATGACTTCCGCCTCCACGCTCTTCATCACCGAGATCGCTAGATTGGAGGGCGTGCCGCCGAACATATCGGTGAGGATGACCACGCCCTTGCCCGCATCGACCGCTTGCACGGCCTTGATGATATCCTCCCGTCGCGCTTCCATGTCGTCATCGGGGCCGATGCAGACGGTTTCCACCTGTTCCTGCGGTCCGACGACATGTTCCAGGGCAGATTTGAACTCGACGGCAAGTGCGCCGTGCGTCACCAGTACGATGCCGATCATCAACCAATCTCCAGGGCGCCCCGCCCTTACTGATGCGCGAGTTGAGTTTTGCCCCTCGACTCCGTCGATTCAAGTGGTTTTTTGCCGCGTTTTCTTAACGGGGCCAAGAGCCCGCAGGGCTTCACGGATCAACAGAAGCTGGTGGCGGCTGTCGATCTTGCCCGCTCTGGGCACCGGGCAGCGGGCCAGCGTCACACCCTCCATCAATGTCTCGAGCTCGTCCTCCTCGACCATGCGCTCCACGGTATCGACGAGGTCGATCACCAGGTGCACCGGCGCCTGTTCGACAAACGGGCGCTTGACGATGCCGCGCCCGCGCAACTCGATCAGGCCCTCGATGGCCCGGGGCGCATGCATGACGAGGCTGCCATTGCTCGCCTCGATGTCGATGCGATCGTCGCTGACCAGCCAGGCCTTGCGCTTGCGCGTCTCCCACTCATCGAGCAGTTCGAGCGCCAACAGCGACTTGCCCGATCCGGAAGGTCCGCGCAGGATAAGCCCCACTCCATCGAGCATCAGGCCGGTGGCGTGAATGTTGCGAAGGCTCACCTGCGGCCGCGGGCGGCGGGCGCGCGATTGAGAATGACGGTGAAGAGCGCGCCCGACCGGTCGGTGCGGTTCTCGGCGCGAATCGTCCCGCCATGCGCATCGATGATCTGCTTGGAGATCGCGAGGCCGAGGCCCGAATGATCGCCGAAATGCTCGCCCTCTGGGCGGTCGGTGTAGAAGCGCTGGAAGATGCGCGTGATGTCGCCGCGAATCCCCGGACCTTCATCCGCCACCTGGATGGTGATCTGCGTATCGCTTGTCGCGATATCGACGGCAACCGTACCGCCGGGCGGCGAGAACGAGATCGCGTTGTCGATAAGGTTGCTCACGACCTGGGCGAGCCGGCTGTCATGGCCCAGCACAATCGGCTCGTGCCTGCCGGGATGCCTGGTCAGAACGACATTGACGTTGTGCGGTGCCGCGAGATCCGCTTGCAGCGACACCATAGCCTCGCACAGCTTGCCCACATCGACGCGCTCGGCGCTTTCGCGCGCCAGTTCCGCATCGAGCCGGCTGGCGTTCGATATGTCGGAGATGAGCCTGTCGAGGCGGCGCACGTCATGCTGGATGATGGCGTTAAGGCGCTCGACATCTTCCGGCTTCTTGGCGCGCGGCAGCGTCTCCACGGCCGAACGCAGCGAGGTCAGCGGATTTTTGAGTTCATGCGCCACGTCGGCGGCAAAGCGTTCGATGCCCTCGATGCGATTGTAGAGTGCCGAGGTCATGGCGCGGAGCGCCCGGCTCAGATGCCCCACCTCATCGGTGCGGTAGGTGAAATCGGGAATCTCTTCACGGCTCGTCATCGAGGCCTGCACCTTTTCAGCGGCCTCCGACAGCCGCCGCAGCGGCCCGGCGATGGTCGAAGCGAGAAGCAGGGAGAGGATGATCGTCACCGCCGCCGCCACCAGCGCGATACGGACCACGCCCCAGCGTTCGGTCGCGACGATGGAGTCGATCTCGCCCGGCTGCGTCGACAGCAGCAGCACGCCCACCGTGGCGCGAACGCGCTGCACCGGCACCGCGACGGAAATGATGAGCTGATGGTTCTGGTCGACGCGGACAACATCGGCCGGCGACCCGCTCAGCGCGGCCGCGACTTCGGGATATTTGATGCCTTCGTCCACGCCATATTCGAGATAGGGCGGAAAATTGTCGCCCGGCACCCAGGACAGGATCGCCGTCCACCAATTGGCCGGCTTGGCCGCCGCCGCTTTGCCCGTCCGGATCACTTCGCCGCGCTGGTAGATGCTGGCGCTGTCGAGGATCATGAACCCGCCGCTGTCATAGATGCGCGCACGCGTCCGAGTCGGGGTGATCAGGTTGCGCAGCAGCGGCGCGACTTGCTCGGGATTGATCGGGAATTCGAGGCTCGGATCGGCATAGCTCGGCAGATTGCTTTCGCCGGTTTTGAGCTGCAGCAGCCGCTCGGGGTCGACCTGGATGACGTCACTGCTGACCTTGGCCGAGGCGGCCACGGCGGCGGCGATGATCTGGCCCTGGACGCGCAGCGACTGCACGCGGGCGTCGATCAGGCCCGCGCGCCACTGGTTGAGATAGAGGATGCCCGTGACGAGCACCGCGAGCGCGACAAGGTTGAGGACGATGATGCGCCGGGTCAGCGACGAGAACACGGTGAGCGCCAGGAGGCGCTGCACCCAGCTGAAGCCCTTGAGCAGCCTCAGCCTGATGCCGGCGGCGGTCTGGGCCACCGGCCATGCACGTCGCTGTGAAGCGGCGCGTGGCTTGCGGAACCCCGGCAGATCCTGTCCGGTAACGGCCACGGCTCCGCTGTCCTTATTGTTCCTTGAAGCGATAGCCGACGCCGTACAGCGTTTCGATCATTTCGAAGTCGTCGTCGACGGCCTTGAACTTCTTGCGCAGCCGCTTGATGTGGCTGTCGATGGTGCGGTCGTCGACGTAGACCTGATCGTCATAGGCCGCGTCCATCAGCGCGTTGCGGGACTTGACGACACCCGGACGGAGCGCGAGCGCCTGCAGGATCAGGAATTCGGTGACGGTGAGCGTCACGCGCTGGCCTTTCCAGGTGCAGGTGTGGCGCTCCTCGTCCATGACGAGGTTGCCGCGCTCGATCAGCGCCTTGCTCGGCGCCTGTTCGACGGTGCCCGGCACAGTGCCGTCACGCGGCGCCGAACGGCGGAGGATCGATTTGACGCGCTCGACCAAGAGGCGCTGGCTGAACGGCTTCTTGATGAAGTCGTCGGCGCCCATCTTGAGGCCGAACAGCTCATCGATTTCCTCGTCTTTGGACGTGAGGAAGATGACCGGCAGGTCCGATTTCTGGCGCAGCCGCCGGAGCAGCTCCATGCCGTCCATGCGCGGCATCTTGATGTCGAGAATGGCGAGATCAGGCTTGTCCGAGGTCAGTCCCTCGAGCCCCGATGCGCCGTCGGTGTAGGTGGACACGTTGTAGCCTTCGGCCTCGAGTGTCAGCGAGACGGAAGTGAGGATGTTGCGGTCATCGTCCACCAGGGCGATCTTAGGCATCCGGGTCCCTTTCCTTGATTCAACTTGGCAGGGCGGCCAGGCGGCTGCCAATTGTGGCAAAGTGAGGCTGCCACAATTGCGCATAAAGTAAGGCGCCCGACTGCTATACACTAGACGTTCCCGGCCTGTCATTCCTTGGTCGGACCTGCCCAAATTCGTCCGACTTCCGTCCTACGACCGATTGCCCTCTGTCCGGCAACCGGCTGGCGGACCTATTGATCACCCCATTGGCAGAGCAACGCTCTAGAGGGTGAAATGGTGCAAACTGCGGGAATTGTTGGCCGTCTTGGCGAATTGTCGCGGGTGAGGCGGGGCGGCAATCGGGCCGAATTGGTCGCCGCTGCGCTGGCGGCCGGCGAGGGGCGGCTGACCGAGGCCGGCGCCCTTGCCGTCTCGACCGGCGCCTTCACCGGCCGTTCGCCTCAAGACAAGTTCATCGTGAAGGACGATCTGACCGCGCCGCATGTGTGGTGGGGTCCCAATGGCGCCATTGCGCCCGCCGCCTTCGAGCAGTTGCTCGCCGATGCCCTCGACTACGCGGCGGCCCGTGAGCTCTGGCGGGAAGATCTCAGCGCGGGGGCCGGAACGGCCCATCGGATGGCGGTGACCGTCCTTACCGAGACGGCGTGGCACGCTCTCTTCATTCGCAATCTGCTGATCCGCGAAATGGCATCCGCCCCCGTGGCCGACGTGACGATCCTGCACCTGCCAGGTTTCAAGGCGGATCCGGCGCGCCATGGGACGCGCACAGAAACGGTGATCGCGCTCGATATGACCCGCAATCTGGTTGTCATCGGCGGTACGGCCTATGCTGGCGAGATCAAGAAGGCCGTGTTCTCGCTCTTTAACTTCCATGCTCCGCTCCGCGGCATTCTCCCGATGCATTGCTCTGCCAATATCGGGCGCAATGGCGACACGGCGCTCTTCTTCGGGCTCAGCGGTACGGGCAAGACGACGCTCTCGACTGATCCTGACCGGCTGCTGATCGGCGATGACGAACATGGCTGGGGCGCGGAGGGTGTCTTCAATCTGGAAGGGGGCTGCTATGCCAAGACCGCCAAGCTCGGCGCCGTGACCGAGCCCGAGATCTTCGGCGCGGCGCAGACCTTCGGCACTGTGCTCGAAAACGTCGTGATCGACCCTGTGACGGCGTCGCCGGATTTCGACGATCTGCGTTTCACGGAAAACACACGCGCCGCCTATCCGCTTGAAGCACTCCCAATTGTGGCTCCGGGCAGCACGGGCGGACATCCGCAGACCGTAATCTTCCTGACGGCCGATGCCTTTGGTGTGCTTCCGCCGATTGCGCGGCTGACGCCCGAACTTGCGGCCTATCACTTCCTCTCCGGCTACACCGCAAAGGTGGCCGGGACCGAACGCGGAATCACCGCGCCCGTGGCGACATTTTCCGCCTGTTTCGGCGCCCCCTTCATGCCGCATCACCCGCAGGTCTATGCCGACATGCTGTCGGAGCGCCTGGCGGCGAGCGGTGCGCGGACCTTCCTGATCAATACCGGATGGATCGGGGGTGGTGCCGGAACCGGTAAACGCATTGACTTGCCCTCGACGCGCCGGCTTGTTTCGGCAGCACTCTCGGGTGAACTCGACGACACCCCGATGCGGAGCGACGACAATTTCGGCTTCGAGGTTCCGCTGTCGGTGGAGGGCCTGCCCAAGCGGCTGCTCGATCCGCGCGCCAATTGGCGTGATGCCTCCGCCTACGACGCGGCGGCGACTGCGCTGGTTCGCCTGTTCGAGCAGAACATGCAGAAGTTCAAGCCGACCACGCTCGCCGCGGAATAGCGGCTGGGCTCTAGTTCGCGGCGTAGAAAATGTGGCTGCCGATCGTGGCCACGCGGCGGAACTTGGTTGACCAGGTCGGGGCCACGGCGGTCGTGTGATAGAACAGCGCGTTGCCCGGGATCACGCCCGGACGCTCGCCCTGCCGGAACTCGTCATAGGCCGCGGAGGCGAGGCGCATGGCGCGGTTCCAGGCGCGGCGCTCCGTGCCCATGTCCGACTTGCCATCACAGGCGAAAGTAAACTGGCACTTGTGGAAGCCCTGATCGGCGTTCTGGAACACCACGCCGCACAGCGTTGAGGGATACTTCTTCGACATCGCACGGTTGATGATGACATTGGCAACGGCCCATTGGCCCTTTTCGCTCTCGCCGCGCGCCTCGTGATAGATCGCCTGGGTGAGGCAAAGCCGCTCCGAATTGGCGACCTTCAGCTTCTTGACCGTCGGAATGAAGCTCTTGGTCGCGTAGGTCTGCAGCACTGCGTCGTTGAGCGCCGGCTGGACCGCGAAATTGTCGATGGCGGCGAGGGCCATGTTCGGCTTGGTGCGCGCGATGTAGCCGAGCAGCACTTCCTCGGTCAGTTCGGTAGCCGGCGGCGTGAAACTGCTGAAGGTCTTGAGCGCCTGCTGTCGCGCCACATAGGCGGCGAGGAGGTCATTGGTGAGGATCGGACCGGCATAGCTGCCGCGCAAGGCGGGCCGCAATTGCGGCGACATCGGTGCGGGCGTTACGGAAATCGATGCGACCCGGATGTCGTCCGCATTGGTGGCGGGCGAAGCAGCAAACGCCATGAGCACGCTCGCGCCCACGGCCATAGCTGCTGCCTTAAGTGCATGCCGAGCGTTGGCTGCTCGTTCTGCCCTCAATCCCCCGTCCTTCCCCTGTCCGCCCGACACGGACTCGGCTGGCCTAGCGACCCTCGAAGCACCCTAGACGAGCTTTTTGGGCCATGGAACCGGAATTTACGGTCGCTTAACCATGATCGTTAGGGTCCTAAGATCACGTTAACGACGGCGGGGAAGCTTGAGAACCCTATATATTCCGGGCGTTTGCGGGTGGAGAACGAGGCGTCAACCCTATCCGGCGGGGTTAATTCAAATGCCTTGCGCCTGTTGCGCGAAAGCCATGGCGCTGCGAACCTCGTGCAGGCTCGGCAAAACTCGGCAAAGTGCCCGGATTTCCGCCGACGGCTGCACCAGATCCGGCACCATCACTGTTTGGAGGTGGGCGGCGTGGGCGGAGCGGATTCCGGCGTGGGAATCTTCGATGGCGAGGCAGTCTAGCGGTGAATGTGCAAGGCGCCGGGCCGCCGTGAGATAGGGTTCGGGGTGCGGTTTGGGGTGCACGACGTCGTCCCGCGTCACCACCACCGCGAATTCGTCGAGCAGCCCCGCCGTCCCCAGATGGCTCAGCGCATGATGCGCCCGCGAGGAGGTGGCGACCGCCATGGGAATCCGCCGCGCCTTGAGCTCGGCCAGGAGCTCGACCACCCCCGGCTTCACCGGCACCGCGCTCGCCATCCGCCCGCGCATGATCCGCCGGCACTCATCGTCGAACAGCGCATAGGGAAAGCTGACGCCATAGGCCTCGGTCAGCAGCGCATTGGTCGCCTCATGGCTGGCCCCGACCATCCTCAAATGGATGTCGTCGGTCATCGCGACGCCGAGCCCGCGGCTCACCTCATAGACGATCTCCTTGAACACCAGCTCGGTGTCCAAAAGCGTGCCGTCCATGTCGAAAACCACGGCGGAGAAGGGAGATAGCGGCTCCATGCCGGCCATATAGGGCGATTTGCCCCGCCCCGCCACTGCCCGGGAGGAGGCCCGCTAAGGCGCCGGCGTGAGCGTCAGCGGCAGGGAAAATTCGGCGGTCTTGCCGCCGACATTATCGGTGAGCCGCACTTCGAGGCTGTAATCCCCCGGCGGAAAGCCCGTGAGCGACGTCTGGAAGCTGAGATAGGTCTCGAGCCGCTTTTCCGTGCCGGCAAAGCTCAGCGTCAGGAACCTGTCCTGCCGGGCGAGGGTGCGCCCGTCGGCCGAGACGAGGAACAGATCGGCATCGATGGACGCAGCCTGCAGCCCGTCCTTTTCGGCAAAGCCATAGCCCAGCAGCTCGGCATAGACATTGACCGTCTCCCCGGCCGCGAAACTGCTGCCGTCGCGGACCGGATACGCCCCGTATCCCGTGGCCGGGCCCGCCGTGAAGCTCGCATTGCGGACGGTGAGCGGCAGCTCGTCCCAAATCGCGAGCAGCGCGGTGCGGACGGCGTCATAGCTCGCAAGGGAAGATTGTGCGGCAGCTGGGAGCGGTATCGCCAGCACCAAACACGCAAGACATGCGGCGATGAACTTCAACTCGACCACTCCAACTGCCGCGGCCAGAACCTAATGCCCAAGCCGCCCGGCGGCAAGGCGGGCTTAACGATCGGGGCGCATGCTGGCGCCATGGCCTGGCTTTTGTTGCTGCTCATCCCGATTTTCGGCCTGCCGGTGCTCCGCCTGGTGCTGCTGCCGGCGCGCCGCGGCCCCTCCGTGCCCTGGCCGGCCATTGGCATCGGCGCGGCGCTGCTCTTCGCGCTCTGGATGGGCGTCGGCCAGCCGCCCCGTTCCGACCCCGGCACCACCTATGCCGACGCCGACAGCGCCATGCGGGCGCTGATCGAGTAGCAGGTCCGCCCTTCGGGTGCCCCCCAGCCCACCGCCGTTCCGGCGGTCCCCCCTCCCCACAAGGGGGAGGGAGTGCTGGCGACTGCTCGCGCGGTTGAGCTTGAGCCAGATCAAGGTGGCGGCGGGGAGGGGTGGCAGTCTAGGGCCACGAAACCGGGGCCTGCCTCATGTGCCAATCCTGCGTTGCCCGCAGCACGCGTCTGCGTGCACTCGCCGATGAATTCGCCGGCCTGTCGGACCGGACGGTCGATCCGGCCATCCATGAGCGGCTGCGCACCACGGCAGACGATCTCTACGCCGTGGCGGGCCGGCTGCTGACCGATTGCGGCGCCAATGACGTGGTCTGGGCCGAGCCCGCGGAGGACGAAATCTCCGATGGCCTCTTCGAAGGGGGCCATGTGAGATGGAGACCGCGGAATATCTGAGGGAACAGGTCCGCATCCTGCGCGAACTGGCGCGGGCGGAGACTGATCCAGCGCTGAAGCGCGAGCTGGAAGAGCTGGCCGCCCGCTGCGAAGCCCTGGCCAATCACATGCAGGGCAACGGCAAGCTGCCGAAATAGGCAGCGGACACTGAACGATCCACTGCGAGCACTACCCCCACGGTGTCATCCCCGCGAAAGCGGGGATCTCTGTTTGCTGATCGTGCAGTGAAAAGCAATCGATGAAGCCGGGCGACGCCCGGCCCGTTCCGCCGTGCCCCAAAGCACGTCCCGTCAACGGAGATTCCCGCTTTCGCGCGAATGACCCTGGTGGATTATGCGGTCCTCCTCCCCGCTTCGCAGGGGAGAAGCCCGACTGAAGGCTCTCTACTCCTCGATGCTGTCGCCGTCTTCCTCGGTTTCGTGCAGCACGGCGACGTCGCCATTGGCGGAGAGGCGGACGCGGTCGCCTTCGATTTCGGCGACGAGGTCGCCCGAGATGAAGTGATGGTGGTCGTGATGGTGGCCTTCGCCGCTGTCCTCGCGGGTGAGCTTGATGCGGCCGCCCTCGACACGGTCCACCGTGCCGACATGGACGCCGTCGGCGCCGATCACTTCCATATGTTCCTTGATGCCGTCGAGACGAGACATGCGGCGCTCCCTGCGTATGAATGGAGAAGCCACAACGCGCGGCGCGCCGGAAGGATGCATCGGGGACGATCGCGCCCGCTGGAACGGCGTTCGGCACGCCTCCATTGCTGCCGGCGGAACCTCGGCCCGCGCCGGCCGTTTTCCCCGGCATCTTCGCGAAAGGAGAACCAGCAAATGGCAGATCGCGAGACGATCATCGAAGGCGGCGGCGACAATAGCGGCGCCATCATCGCCGGCATCATCGTGGTGGCCCTCATCTTGGTGGGCTTCCTGATGTTCAATGGCACGATCCGGCTCAACGGACCGGCGCCGGCCAATTCGACCGTCAATATCGAAGTGCCCGCCCCGGCGACGCCTGCGCCGAATGTGACGATCCAGACCCCGGCGCAATAACGATTGCGGCACTGACGGAACGGGCGCCCCAGGCCGGCGCCCTTTTCGTTTTGGGAACGCGGACGCGCCGGGCGCGTTTGTCCTTCACACCATCCCCCAGAGGAGGAAACAATGGATTGGAACCGCGTGGAAGGCAGCTGGAAACAGCTGCGCGGCAAAGTGAAAGAGCAGTGGGGCAAGCTCACTGACGACGACCTCGACGAAATCGCCGGCAAGCGCGAGCAGCTCGAGGGCAAGATCCAGGAACGCTACGGCAAGGCCAAGGACGACGTCCGCCGCGATGTCGACCGCTGGTATTCGAGCCAGACCTGGCACTGAGATCCTTCACCGAAGGCAGTTGCGGCCGCTTTGAGGTGACCGATGAGGCCCTGCGCGAAAGCGCGGGGCTTTTTGTTTGTGCGAGGGGAAGGGTTGATGCATCTCAAGGGGCGGGGCGCGGCATCATCGCGGCATGCCCGACCGTGCCATGCTGACGCTGATCCGTACCGTGCATACCGCGATCTATCTCGTGATGGCGGGGTCGACCTTTGCGCTGGCCTATGCGGGCGTGACCGGCGCGAGCGGGACGTGGCTCCTCGTCGTGCTCGCGCTGCTCGCCATCGAGACCATCGTGTTCGTGGGCAATGGCTTCAAATGCCCGTTGACCGGCATGGCCGTCCGCTACGGCGCCACCACCGGGCATGTGTTCGACACGTTCCTGCCGGAACGCGCGACGCGATATACGTTCAGGTTTTTCGGGACGCTGATGGTGGTGGGGCTGGTACTGGTGGGGATGAGGTGGGCGGGGGTGATGGGGTAGAGGCAAGGAGCAGGATAGACTATCGCAATGAAAGGGCCTCAAGCTGCTCCAATATTGCCTTTTCCGGCTGCTTTCGAAGGAGGCCGCCCACGATCAAGCCTCGTCTCAGCCTATTGGCCCGATCGTTTGAGGCTTGCAGCGCCGACTTGTAGTACAGCGTTCCAATCTCATTCTTTTGATCGCTCACCTGAGCAAAGAATCGCTCCAAGTCAGAGAGGACGTCGCTTGGATCGAGGGGCCTTTTCTCCTGATTGAGGACGGAATCCAATTCCACGAGTACCGTCAGCAGATCCGCCTTCTTCCAAATTCTGGAGCTGGACGGGAATCCACATTCAGCAACAAAGTCAAAGACTCCATCAAGACGACCTCTTACGTCGTCCACCTCAGGAAAACTCTCATTATAGCGGCTTAGTAGGTTTTCGTGTTCGCTATCTCGATTGAAGTAGCCAACCATGATGGTCCCGACAAGTGTTAGGCAAAACGCAACGTCCCCCATGCGACGCCGATCACTCGCAGTGAATATCCGATTTGCTTCGAAAAACTCGTCCTCAGACACCGCTTCACAGAACTTCTTTAGAGCGCCGTTATAGACGGCGTTGTTTACCTCCATGTCTTTTAGGGTGTACTGCGTCGAATTCAAGCGCTTGAAGACCGCGACGACTTGCTCTTTGGTCACGTCACCCAAGTCGCGCACCACTACCGAGTATTCTAGAAATCGGCTCTTTTCATCATCGCCAAGGGCCTTGTACGGCTTTGACAGGCTGGGTGTAAACGTGGGATCTCCGCTAAAATATTCGACCAGCGTGCTTACTCTCTGGAGCCCGTCAACCAAAAGCTGTGTGCCTTCTCCAGTATCGGTGTTTACTTCGCCATTCGCAATGTAGATTTCGGGAAATGGGTAGGCACGCAGGACCGTGTCGATAAAGAAGTCCTTGTCCTTACTCGTCCAAACTAGCCGTCGCTGAAACTCGGGTCGCGGAATGAGGGATCCATCCTTCACCATTTTGATTATTTCGCGAACCTTCTTGTTCGTCGCTGTTGTGTTAATCATCCCTATACCCCCAGCTTTTCCCTGGACAATCTAATGCTGCGTATCTGGTAACGCCTCAACTGTTCCATACTGTAGAAGAGGGCCACCGAGATTTTCGGATGCCCCCTGTCTCGATCTCGACGGATCATGCCCACCGTCTCGTAAAACATATCACAGTGGGTGAGGGCCTTTCCCTTGGGAAACTTGTCGGGCCTAAGCCACCCGTAGATCAGGTAGTCGGCAAGCCGGTCCGGGTTCCAGGGAACATAATTTTGAGCGCAAGCGAACGCGGTGAGTTCGTACCAAATCTTTCTGAACATATTTTCGTCGCAGATCGTCAGGTCGACGTCGGATTCAGCGCGGTAGGGCCGGAAGGCTTTGAGAACGGTTGAGTCGCTCTTCTTCTTCTCGTGAAGCGCGAAACCAAGCTTCGCTGACCCCACTACTACTACCGAGTCTTTGGACAAACGAATGTCGAAGCGTTCCGAGAACCTTTCGGAGAGGTATTCAATCTTCTCTCCGGGGAAATGCACGGCAGGGCCGCCCATCACGTAGGTGTCGAGGAATTCCTCGGGCATCTTGGCGACTAATTCCGCCTTCAGCTGTTGGGCATCGTCGAACATTGGCCTCTCGAAAAGGGGCCGCCGTCAAGGCAGACGTCTAGAGCGCCCCTTGGAAGTCTACTCGGTCAACTGGCCCAATCAAGCCTCGCCGTGGCTCCTAACCCCTAATGCGCCCCGTCCCAATCCTTCGCCGCATGCGCGTCCACCTTCAGCGGCACGGTTAGGTTGACCGCCGGGCTTGCGGCCCCTTCCATGATCCGCGTAATCACCGGCATGGCGGCGTCCTCGGTACCCTCGTCCACTTCGAAGATCAGCTCGTCATGGACCTGCAGCAGCATGTCGGCAGCGATGCCGGCTTTGCTGAGTTCGGCTTCCATGCGCACCATGGCGCGGCGGATGATGTCGGCCGCAGAGCCCTGGATCGGGGCATTGATGGAAGCTCGTTCTACAAAGCTGCGCTCGGCCGGATGGGTGGAGTTGGCGTTGGGGAAGGCGATCTTCCTGCCGAAGATGGTGGTGACGTAGCCCTGCGCCTTCACGGTGCGGCGCTGCTCGGCCATGTAGTCCTGGATGCCGGGGAAGCGCGCGAAATAGGTCTTGATGTACTCGCCCGCCTCGCTGCGCTCGATGCCCAGCTGGTTGGCCAGCCCGAAGGCCGAGATGCCGTAGATGATGCCGAAATTGATGGCCTTGGCGCGGCGGCGTACTTCGGACGGCATGCCTTCGACCGGCACGCCGAACATTTCGGACGCCGTCATCGCATGGATGTCGAGCCCTTCCTCGAAGGCGTCCTTGAGCGCCTGGATGTCGGCGATGTGGGCGAGGACGCGCAATTCGATCTGCGAATAGTCGGCCGAGATCAGCATGCGGCCGGGCGGCGCGACGAACGCCGTTCTGATCTTGCGGCCGTCCTCGGTGCGGATCGGGATGTTCTGGAGGTTCGGCTCGTTCGACGAGAGCCGGCCGGTCAGCACCGAATGCTGGCTGTAGGTCGTGTGCACGCGCTTCGTGCGCTCGTTGATATAGGCGGGCAGCGCATCGGTGTAGGTGCCGATGAGCTTGGTGAGCTGCCGCCAGTCGACGATGGTGCGCGCGAGCGGGATGCCCTGCTCGGCGAGGCCCTCGAGCACATCGGCGCCGGTGGACCAGGCGCCGGTCTTGGTCTTGGTGCCACCCGGCAGCTGCATCTTGTCGAAGAGGATCTCGCCCAGCTGCTTGGGCGAGCCGAGATTGAAGGTCTGCCCCGCAAGCTCATAAGCCTGCGCTTCGAGCGCGGCGGCGCGCTGGGTGAAATCGCCGGTGAGACGGCTCAGGATCGCGCGGTCGACAGAGATGCCGCGGCCCTCCATGCGCGCGAGGACGGGGGCGAGCGCGCGCTCCTCGGTCTCGTAGAGCGCGGTCTGGTTCTCGGCGGGGAGGCGCGGCTTGAGGATGAGCCAGAGCCGGGTGGTGAGGTCGGTGTCCTCGGCGGCGTAGCGCGCGGCGTCGGCGATGGGGACTTCGGCGAAGGTCTTCTGCGACCTGCCGGTGCCGATGAGCTCCTTGATCTCGATGCCGGTGTGGCCGAGCCAGTGTTCGCTGAGCTGGCTCAGCGTGTTGTACTGCACGCCGTCGAGCACATAGCTCATCAGCAGCGTATCGTCGAAGGGCGCGAGCGCGATGCCGTAGCGGAGCAGGAGGCCGAGATCATATTTGATATTGTGGCCGATCTTCAGGATGGAACGGTCTTCCAGCAGCGGCTTCAGCGTGGCGAGGGTTTCGCGCAGATCGAGCTGGCCCTCGGCGCGGTCGCCGAACATGCCGTTGCCGGTGGTGTGGCCGAGCGGCAGATAGGCGGCGCGGCCGGGGGCGAGTGCCAGCGAGATTCCGACGAGATCGGCGGTCTGGTTGTCGAGGCCGGTGGATTCGGTGTCGATCGCGACATGGCCCTGCGCGCGGATGTCCCTGATCCAGCGCTCGAGCGTGGCGGCGTCGGCGATGATCTCGTACTGGTCGGGCACGATGGGAATGGCCTTGACCTTCGCGGCCCGCTCCTCAGCGAACAGGATCGTGGCATTGCCGGCCTTGCCCTCGGCCTCGAGCCGCTCGGCGCGAGCGACGGCCTTCTGCTCATTGTCGAAGCCGAGCGGGGTGACCGGCTTCGCCTTGAGCTCGGGATCGGCCTCCCAATCGTCGGGATTGACCTCGAGCAGCCCGCCGAGGCGCTTCGAGATGGCGAAGAACTCCATCGCCTTGAGGAAGGGAAAGAGCTTGCCCGGCTCGACCGGCTCGCGCTGCAGCGCATCGAGCGGAAGCGGCAGCGGCACCTCGCGGCTCAGCGTCACCAGCTGCTTGGAGATGCGCGCGAGATCGGCATTGTCCTCCAGCGCCTGCCGGCGCTTGGGCTGCTTGATATTGGGAATATTGTCGAGCAGGGCCTCGACGGTGCCATAAGTATTGATGAGCTCGGCGGCGGTCTTGACGCCGATGCCGGGGACGCCCGGCACGTTGTCGACCGCGTCGCCGCAGAGCGCCTGCACGTCGACGACCTTGTCGGGCGTCACGCCGAATTTGTCGAACACCTCGTCCGGTCCGATCCAGCGCAGGGCCGGCTGGCCCGGACGCGGGATGGTGTCGAGCAGCCGCACGCGTCCATCGGGCGTGACGAGCTGCATCAGTTCCTTGTCGGAGGAAACGATGGTGACCTTGCCGCCGCCCGCCAGCGCGTCCTTGGTGTAGGTCGCGATGATGTCGTCGGCCTCCCAGCCTTCCATCTCGATCGAGGGAAGGTTGTAGGCTTTCGCCGCGGTGCGGGTGAGCGGGAACTGCGGGATCAACTCCTCGGGCGCGGGCGGGCGATGCGCCTTGTACTCGGTGTAGATCTCGTCGCGGAAGGTCTTGGACGAATAGTCGAAGATCACCGCCATATGGGTCGGCCGCTCGTCGCCCTCGAGATCCTCCTGCAGCTTCCAGATCATGT
>DASZPY010000032.1:0-130746 GCA_035549855.1 Devosia sp.
GATCATCACATCCTTGCGGCCCGGCATCCGGCGTTCGATGTCGTCGAGCATCGCCTTCATGGCGTTGCGCTCAAGCCCTTCCTGGCTGCCACAGAGATCGCAGGGGATGATCGGGAACGCCATCGCCTCGGCGAATTTCGCGAGGTCCGGTTCGGGGCAATAGATCAGCGGGCGCAGCACCTCGACGTCGCCGTCGTCATTGAGCAGCTTGGGCGGCATGGCCGCAAGCTTGCCGCCATGGAAGAGGTTCATGAAGAACGTCTCGAGACTGTCCTCGCGGTGATGTCCGAGCACCAGCGCAGAGCAGCCCTCCTCGCGAGCGATGCGATAGAGGTTGCCACGGCGCAGTCGCGAGCAGAGCGAGCAATAGGTCGCGCCCAGCGGCAGCTTGTCGGTGACGATCGAATAGGTGTCCTGGTACTCGATGCGGTGCGCGATGCCGTTCGCCGTCAGGAACTCCGGCAGGATGTGCTTGGGGAAGTTCGGCTGTCCCTGGTCGAGATTGCAGGCGAGCAATTCGACCGGCAGCAGGCCGCGCCATTTGAGATCGAGCAGGATGGCGAGCAGCCCATAGCTGTCCTTACCGCCCGAGAGCGCGACCAGCCAGCGCTGTCCCGGCTTCACCATGCCGAACTTGTCGATCGCCTCGCGCGTCAGCCGGACGAGGCGCTTTCGCAGCTTGTTGAACTCCACCGTGCGCGGCGCATCACGGAACAGCGGGTGAGCACCCGCCTCCACCTCCGCTTCGATCTCCGCATCCAGCACGATCTCATTCATGGCGCTGCTGATAGCGCCTTGCGGGTCACGGCGAAAGCCCGAGCCGCTATGGCGCCCGGAATCCGGGGATTACAAGGGGGTAAGGTCGCGGTGTTTCCTTGCCGGGCCTCATTTCTGTCAGTTAGATGACGCGACCCAGAGCCCAAGGAGACACTCCGTGTTCCGCTCATTCTTCCCCGAACCCCGCCAGTTCTTCACCTCCGCTCTAGTGTGGATGCTGCTGGCGGTCCTGATCTTCCAGTTCGCGGGCGATCCCGTCCGGCGCGTCATCAGCATCGACCGGTTCTTCGCCCCGGCCATCTGCGGGCCCAACGAGGTGCCGGCTGGCCAGGCGACGACGGCAGACGACGCCGGAACGCCACCACCGGCTGCGGGAACCCAGACGACCAATCCGAACGCACCCGCAACGACGGAAAGCGCGGCGCCGGTTCAGGCCAGTTGCGTGGCCGAGGACACCAACTTCCTCAATGGCGCGAAGATCTGGGAGTATTGGTTCATCCTCGTCTTCTCCGTCGCCTTCTGTGTCTTCTGGTACTTCTACAAGCGCAACGAATGGTACTGGTGGGCCGTCGTAGGCAGCACCGTCCTGTTCCTCGCCGTCTATGGCCAGGTGCAGATCGACGCCTGGGTGAACGACTGGCAGGGTGGCTTCTTCAACGTCGTACAGCAGGCGCTGTCGCAACCGAAGTCCGTCTCGCCGGAAGAGTATTGGCCCTACGTCATCACCATCATGGCGGTGCTGCTGCCCAACATCATCTTCCTTGTGATCCTCGCCTTCTTCACGTCCCACTATGTGTTCCGCTGGCGTAAGGCGATGACGGGCTACTACATGGCGTACTGGCCATCCCTGCGCACCACGGAAGGCGCGGCCCAGCGCGTGCAGGAAGACACGATGCGTTTCGCGTCGATCGTCGAGGATCTGGGCACCAGCTTCGTGAGTTCGCTGATTACCCTGGTGGTGTTCCTGCCGATCCTGTGGGAGCTTTCGACCCACGTAAGCGAATTGCCGATATTGGGGCCGGTACCCGGCAGCCTAGTCTGGGTGGCGCTCGTCGTGGCCGCCTTCGGCACGGTTCTGCTCTGGCTCGTCGGTATCCGCCTGCCGGGGCTCAACTTCGAGAACCAGAAGGTCGAGGCGGCGTTGCGCAAAGAGCTGGTCTATGGCGAGGACGATCCGACGCGATCCGACCCGCCAACCTTCCGGCAGCTCTTCGCCAATGTGCAGAAGAACTACTTCCGGCTCTACTTCCACTACACTTACTTCAATCTGGCACGGTACGCCTA
The DNA here is from genome assembly GCA_035549855.1 of Devosia sp. Classification (GTDB taxonomy): domain Bacteria; phylum Pseudomonadota; class Alphaproteobacteria; order Rhizobiales; family Devosiaceae; genus Devosia_A. The sequence continues at coordinate 2,062 of DASZPY010000032.1, forward strand.
TCTGCAGGTCGCGGCCTATGTGCCGCTGCTGACACTGTCACCGTCTATCCTGGCCGGCACGCTGACGCTTGGCATCTACCAGCAGGTGCAGAATGCTTTCGGGCAGGTGGCCTCGTCGTTCCAGTTCTTCGCACGTGCTTGGACGACGATCGTCGAGTTGATGTCGATCTATCAGCGCCTGCATCGCTTCGAGAGCTACATCCCGAAGGACCAGGAACCGATCAAGATCAGCCTCACGGGCGAGGCAACCATCTGACAGACAAAGGGGCCCGCGAGGGCCCCTGCGGTTTTCGGGATCGGGCACCCGGTTGACGCAGGTCAACATGCAGGGTTCCGCGGCCGAGGATGCTCTCGCATCGACACAGGAGAACATCATGCCGGATTTCGAGATCACCGACCTCAAGCCCGCACCCTTCGCCTATCTGAAACGGACTGCGAAGATGGATGGTATCGGCCCCGTGATGGGGCAGTGCTTCGAGGAACTTGGACGGGCTTTCGCCCACGCGGGAGCGCAATTTGTCGGGCCGCCGCTCACGCACTATCTGACCTATGACGGCGGCTCGACCACGTTCGAAGTGGGCTTTCCCTGCCGCGCCGAAGACGCCGACAAGCTCAAGAACGCGGGCCTGAGTATCGGGACGACACAGGCCGGAAGAGTCATGAAGGCCACGCATGTGGGCTCATATGAGTCACTCAATAGGACTTACGACGCCATGCAGGCGGAGATGAAAGCGCGGAGGCTCACCGGTACCCGCGAAATGTGGGAGAGCTACATGAGCCCGCCCGAGACCCCGCCCGAAAAAACAATCACGCAGGTGATCTGGCCGCTGGCAGCCTGAACGCAACGCACTTCGAGGAACAAAAAAGGCCGCCCACTGGGCGGCCTTTGACGTCTGTCGAACAGGGCTCAGCGCGAGTAGAACTCGACCACCAGGTTGGGTTCCATCTGCACCGGATACGGCACGTCCGACAAGGCCGGCACGCGCACATAAGTGGCGACGCCGCGGTCGTGGTCGGCCTCGATATATTCGGGCACGTCGCGTTCAGCGAGTTGGCTGGCTTCGAGCACGATGCCAAGCTGCTTGGACTTCTCGCGGATCTCGACCTTGTCGCCGGGTTTCAGCGAGTAGGACGGGATGTTGACCTTCTTGCCGTTCACCGTCACGTGGCCGTGGTTGACGAACTGGCGCGCGGCGAACACCGTCGGCACGAATTTCGCGCGGTAAACAACCGCATCAAGACGGCTCTCGAGCAGCCCGATCAGGCGCTCGCCGGTGTCGCCCTTGATGCGGGCGGCTTCGACATAGAGCTTGTGGAAGGCCTTCTCGGTGATCGAGCCGTAATAGCCCTTGAGCTTCTGCTTGGCGCGCAGCTGCAGGCCGTAGTCGGAGGTCTTGCCCTTGCGGCGCTGGCCGTGCTGGCCGGGGCCATAGGCCCGCGCATTGAGCGGGGATTTCGGACGGCCCCAGAGGTTTTCGCCCAGGCGGCGGTCGATCTTGTGCTTAACAGAATCGCGCTTCGACATCGTAATCCTTTCTGACGGTCGAAAGTGATTGCGCCCTCCTCTGCCGTCCCTTGCGGAATGGCCGACAGATTCCGTCTGAATTTCAGGGAATCCCGGGTGCGCTTAACGGGCCATAGGCCCGGAAAGTGGGCGGGAAATAAGGGGAAAGCGCCGCCAAGTCAAGTCTCGGTCCTTCGGCGCCGAGCCGCCTCGGATCAGGGCTTGAATGTCACGTGCGACTTGATGGTATCGCCATTGCCCTGCGTCAGGTTGAAGTCGATGACCATGCGCGTCGGCGAAACGGTCATCGTGGAAGAGCCCTTGCCGGCGATGCCCGCGATCTTGGTGACGAACACGACGGAACTGCCCTTCTTCACGCCGATCGTCGTAGTTCCGGCGGATTTCGCCTCGTAGCGGCTTTCCGCCTCATTGTAGTAGAGCGTGCCGGAGAAGCTGCGGCCGCCCAGATCCTCGGCATCGCAGCGCCCGCTGTATTTGAGGCGCGCGCCGCTTTCCTTGAAGGTCAGGGTGCATGCCAGATCAGCGTTGCGGCTGCCGGTCACGGACCCAATGCCGGACCAGTCGCCGACGAGCTTGGCGAGGAACGCGTCTTCCACGGCACCGGCCGCGATGTTCGGCACGCCCAGGGCCGCCGCCAGAATGGGAACGATAACGAATCGCCGCATGCCCGAATCCCCTCGTGAGCTAAGGGACGTTGGCGCAGGGCCGAGCCTGGCGCAACGGCGGAAGGGTCACACTTCACGCCTATCGAGCCGCCGGGCACGCCGCAGGCCCGGGAATGCGATGCTCCAGACGAGCGAGACGCCAATGGTCGCGACACCGCCTATGGCGACGGCGGCAACCGCGCCGATCCGGGCCGCCATCGATCCAGCCCGGAACTCCCCCAGTTCGTTGCTGGCGCCGATAAAGACCGAATTGACGGCATTCACCCGGCCGCGCACCTCGTCCGGCGTCCAGAGCTGCATGATCGTCTCGCGGATCGAGACGGAAACCATGTCGCAGGCCCCCATCAGCATCAGCATGGGAAAGCTCAGCCAGATTGAGGTCGAGAGACCGAAAATCGCGGTGAACAACCCGAACAGCGCAACGAAGATGAAAAGAATCCGGCCCGCATGATCCTTGATCGGGTTGCGCGAGAGATAGATGGCGACGGGAATGGCTCCGAGGCCCGGTCCGGCCCGCAGAAAGCCCAGCCCCGCCTCTCCCACATGCAGCACGTCCAGCGCGAAGACTGGCAACAGTGCCGTCGCACCGCCGAGCAGGACCGCAAACAGGTCGAGGGAGATGGCGCCGAGCACGACCTTCTCGTGCCAGATGTAGCGGAAGCCGGCCAGCAAGGACGACAGGCTGGTCGCCGTCGGCTCGTGCTGAGGCGGCGCCGTCACCATGAGAATGCTGGTCACGGCGCCCAATGAGAACGCCGCCGCGACGCCAAAGGCGAGTTGCAGCGAAATTGCGGCGAGGACGCCACCGATCACCGGCCCGATTATGTTGGCCAATTGCCATGCGGCAGCGTTGAGCGAAATGGCGCTGGCCAGGGCCTGGGGCGGCACCACATTGGGTGCCAGCGACGATGCCGCCGGGCTCATGAAGGCGCGGGCCGTGCCGAGCACCACCAGGATGACGAAGACCACCCATATCTCGTGCGCGCCGAACCCGGTGAACAGCACAAGGGCTATGGCGCAGCCGGCTTCCACCACGCCGCCTATGGCAAGGATGTGGCGCCGCTTGAAGCGGTCAGCGGCGAGCCCGGTGACCAGCACCAGCAGCAGCGCCGGAAGAAACAGCGAAAGGCCGACAAGCCCGAGATAGAAGGGGTCGCGCGTCAGCAGATAGACTTCGAGCGCCACCGAGACGGACATGATCTGCGCGGCAAAACTCGCCAGCGAGATCGCGAACCAGAAGAAGCGATAGTTCCGATAGGAAAACGCCCATTCGGATGGAGCGGGCGCGTCAGGTGGGGAAACCATGGTGCGCCCAACTGACATGTCAGCCGTGAACAGTCAAACCCGCAGCGGCCGCTTTTCTCGATCGTTTCAGCGGGCCGGCTCGCCCTTCTGCCCCGTGTTCGGCCGGTTCGCCTTGGGCCGCTCATGCTTGCGTTCGATCGATGAAATCACCCCGTGCAGCGTGCGGACTTCCTGCCCCGACAGCGTCCCACGGCTCAGCATGGCCCGAAGATTGTTGATGACGGTCGGACGCTTGTCGGGGGCGGTGAAGAATCCGGCCTCGTCCAGCGACTGCTCGAGATGCTCGAACAGCGAGAGCAATTCGCCCTTGGTGGCCGGCTCGGCCTGCGCCTCCGCGAATGGCAGCGCCTTGCCGAAATCGCTTTGGCGCCGCCATTCATAGGCGATGATCAGCACGGCCTGGGCGATGTTGAGCGAAGCGAAGGCCGCCTCGACCGGCAGCGTGACGATGGCATCGGAAAGGGCGACCTCCTCATTATTGAGGCCCCATTTCTCACGACCGAACAGGATGCCGGCGCCCTGTCCGCCGGCAATATGGGCGATGACGCGCTGGGCGGCCTCTTCCGGCCCGAGCACCGGCTTCTGCATGTCGCGGCGCCGCGCCGTCGTGGCGTACACCAGAGAGAGGTCGGAGATCGCCGCCTCGACGTTGTCGAATACGCGCACCTTGTCGATGACATGGTCGGCGCGCGACGCCGCCGCGACGGCCTTCTCGCTGGGCCAGCCGTCGCGCGGATTGACCAGCCGCAAATCCCACAGCCCGAAATTGGCCATGGCGCGGGCCGTGGTTCCGATATTCTCGCCAAGCTGCGGCTCGCACAAAATGACGGCCGGACTGGGTCGATACTGGAACTGCTGGGTCTTGTCGGTGCCGGCCATGCGGCGGAGTTACGTCGCAAAGCCTGGCGAGATCAAGCGCATCCCGCGCTGGAGCGTCAGGCCACCTTGTGACGGGTGATTTCCTTGACTTGCGAGCCGCGCCGCCATTCCCGGTCGAGAATGGCGAAATGCAGTTCCTCGTCCCAATCGCCCTGGAACAGCGCGTGTTCGCGGTAATGCGCCTCGAGGCGCATGCCCAGCCCCTTGAGCAGCCGGGCCGAAGCGGCATTGCTGCCGGCCGTCCGGGCAAAGATGCGGTGAAAGTGGAATTTGTCGAACCCGAGCGAAATCATCGCATCGGCCGCCTCGGTGGCATAGCCCTGCTTCCGGAATGTCGGGCTCATCACGAAGCGGATCTCGCCCTGCGCCGCCGTAGCGTCGGTCCACCGCAGCGACACCTGCCCCACCAGCACGCCGTCGGATTTGCGCACGACGCCGAGGCTCAGAATGTCACCCGGCCGCGTCAGCCGGGTCTGCTTGCGCATCGCCTCGAGCGCGGCCTTGACCTCGATGCGGTCCCGCGCCTTCCAGTCGAGATAGCGCTGCACTTCGGGCAGGCTGTGATAGGCCGCCACTGCATCCAGATCGGCGCGTTCGAACGGCCTGAGGATCAGGCGCTCGGTCTTGATGATCGACTCGTCTGTTGCCATGTCACGCGTCCTCCGCTCCGCGTACCCGAAGCGCATAACGTGACGACATGCGGGCGGTTCCGGCGAATTCGGCGATCAAATGCGCGAGCGTGTCACGAAAGGGCCGTCATCGGCGAGACGATCAGCCCCGTGCCCGCCACTCGTCCTCGAGGATGGCGTAGATCATCTCCTCATCCCATCCGCCCTTGAAGCGTGCATGCTCGCGGAAATATGCCTCGCGGCGCATGCCGAGCCGTTCCATCACACGCCAGGAGGCGACATTTCGCGCGTCGCAGCGGGCATAGACGCGGTGCAACTCAGCGCCCTCGAACGCGAATTGCAGCAAGGCGTGCCCAGCCTCGGTCGCAAATCCTTGTCCCTGTGCCTCGGGATTGAGGATGTAGCCGATCTCGCCCTGCCGGTCCGCGGCGCTGCGCCAGATCAGCGAGACCTCCCCTATCAGCCTTCCGTCGTCCCTCCGCTCCACGGCAAGCAGGATCTTGTCGCCTTCGTTCATGAAGGCTATCTGCGCCGTGCGTCCGCGCACCGCTTCGGTGACTTCGTCGTGGCTCATCGGCAGGTCGAACAGATATTCGGCTACATCGGACCGGCTGCGATAGGCGAACACCGCATCGACATCGCCGCGGTTGAACGGACGCAGCCGCAGCCGCTGCGTTTCCAGCGGATAATCGGGCGCATGGAGCGCCGTCGGCGGCATGGCGATATGCGTGACCGAATGGCTCATCCCGGCCGGGTTAGACCCCTGCCCCGCAGGAATCAAGCACGCGGCTTCCTGCTGGGTTACCAACGGCTTGCGAGCGCAGGCTCTCGCGTGCGAGCCTTGCGCCATGGAAGCTCGTCCCCGCCCGACCGTCGATATTTCCGCCCGATGCGCCTGCGGCGCCGTGACCATTGCCTTCAAGGGCAAGGTCAAGGCGATGTTCCTGTGCGCCTGCGAGGACTGCCAGAAGGCGACCGGCACCGGCCATTCCGTGGCGATCGCCGCCTCGCCCGATGACATCGTCTTCAGCGGCAAGATGAAGAGCTATTCACGGCTTGCCGATTCCGGGGCCACCTACACGCGATATTTCTGCCCCGTCTGCGCCACGCCGATCTACGGCATATCCGACCGCGCCCCACGGCTGCTCTCCCTCCCCGCCGGACTCTTCGGCAAACTGACGGACGGGTGGTACCAGCCGACACAGATGATCTTCGCGCGCAGCCATCGCGACTGGGACACTATCGCCGGCGATCTGCCACAGCATGCGACGTACAGGCAGGCGGAGGCCGGACATTGACGATGGCCTCCGATGCCCTCGCCAAGCGCCTTCGTCCGCTGCTGATGAAGCGCCACGGCATGGTCGAGAAGAAGATGTTCGGGGGCGTCGGTTTCATGCTTCATGGCAACATGACGGTCGGAACCACCGCCAAGGGCGAGTTGCTGGTGCGCATCGATCCGGACAGGCAGCAGGCGGCCCTCGCCCGCGCCGGCGCGTTTCAGATGCTGATGGGCGAGCGCCAGATGACCGGGTTCATCGGCGTTGCCGCCGACGCCGTCGACGATCAGGATGAGCTCAAGGGTTGGGTCGACTATGCCCTGCGCTATGTCACCTTGATGCCGCCCAAATCATGAGTACCAGCGAGACCATGGACTATCTCGCCGAGCGCGTCCGCGCTCTGGTCGGCCACAAGCCCGGCATCACCGAGAAGACCATGTTCGGCGGCCTCACCTTTCTGCTCAACGGCCACATCCTTGTCGGCTGCAAGAAGGATGGCCGCATCCTGCTCAGCGTCGGCAAGGAGAACAGCGCGGCCGCGTTGGCCCGCCCTGGAGCCACGCCGATGGTTCACAACAGCCGCGCCATGACCGGCTTCGTCTGGGTCGACGCCGACGCGATCGAAGACGACGATGAACTGCTCGGCTGGGTGCGCTTCGCGGAAAATGCAGTCGGCGCGAAGCCGCCCAAGGACGTCGCGCCGGCCAGGAAGTCTCCCGCCGGAAAGGCGCCCGCTGCTAAATCGCGGAAAACACGAGCGACGCGTTGACGCCACCGAACCCGAACGAATTGCTCAGCACGTGCTTGAGCGCCTTCGGCTTCGGCGTCAGCGGCACGAGATCGAACTGCGCCGCTACCGGCTCCGGATCGGACAGGTTCAGCGTCGGCGGCAGCATCTGGTCACGCAGCGCGAGCACGGAGTAGACGGCCTCGATGGCCCCGGCCGCGCCCAGCATGTGTCCAGTCGATGATTTCGTTGAACTCACCGCGAGCGTCTGGCCGCGGTCGCCGAACACGGCGCGAATGCCGTTAATCTCGGCATTGTCGCCGACCTCGGTCGAGGTCGCGTGGGCGTTGACATAGCCGATGTCGTCCGGAGTGATGCCGGCATTGCGGATCGCCTGGTTCATGGAGGCCTTCGCCCCGGCGCCGTCCGGTGAACCCGCGGTCAGGTGGTAGGCGTCAGCCGATGTGCCGTAACCCGCGGCAATCGCGAGGGGCATTGCGCCGCGGGCGCGCGCATGGCTCAGCCGTTCGATCACGAGCACAGCCGCGCCCTCGGAGAGCACGAAGCCGGCATGCCGCTTGTCGAATGGCCGCGAGGCGCCCGCCGGATCGTCATTGAAGCTGGTATTGAGCGCGCGGCTGGCTGCGAAGCCGCCGATCGAGATCGGATCGACGGAGCCTTCCGCTCCGCCGCAGACCACCACTTCCGCCTCCCCGGTGCGGATAAGCCGCATCCCGTCGCCAATGGCCTGGGCGCTCGCGGCGCAGGCGGTGACCGGCGCACCGATCGGGCCCTTGAAGCCATAGAGGATCGAGATCCAGCCGGCAGCGAGATTGGCAAGAAAACTGGGCACGGTGAAAGGCGAGAGTCGGCGCGGTCCCTTCTCGATGATGGTCTTGGTCGCCTCCGCCATTACGGGCGAGCCGCCCACGCCCGAACCTATGATGGTTGCGGTGACGGCCTGCTTCTCCGGGGTGTCGGCGACCCAGCCCGACTGCTTCAGCGCCTCGGCGGCAGCACCCAGCCCGTACTGGATGAACAGGTCCATCTTCTTGATGTCCTTGCCGTCGATGAAGTCATGCGGGTCGAAGCCCTCCGGATCATCCGTCTTCGAAGGGACGAGGCCCGCAATCTTGGCCGCGAAGTCGGTCACGTCGAAGCGGGTATTGGACACGATGCCGCTCTTGCCCGCGAGAAGCCGCTTCCAGTTGGTCTCGACGCCCACGCCCAGTGGGGAAACGGCACCCATGCCGGTGATGACGATGGGGTCGGTATCGGGGGACATTGGAGGCTCCGGTTGCAAGAGTTCGTGTGGATCAGACGGCGGCGAGGCGCTGCAGCACGCGCAGCGATTCCTCGAAGGCGCCCCGTGGAAGTTCGGCCCGCAATTCTGCCTGCGCCTTGCGCCAGAGCGGCAGCAGCTCGACGAGCAGCGTTTCGCCCTTCCCGGTCAGGCGCGGGATGCGACCGTTGCCATGTGCGGCATGGCCTGAATCGACGAGGTCCATTGCCTCGAGCCGGTCGAGATTGCGGGTCAGCGTGGTACGATCGAAGCCACGCGCCTCCGCCAGCTCGCTTACCGTCGAACCCGGAAGCATCTGGATGGCGCCCATCAGCGAAATCTGGGTGGCATTGACGCCACGCCCGCGCAGATAGGCATCGTAGCGGCGCGTGATCGCGCGTGCCGCCATGCGCGTGTTCGAAACCATGCAAAGGCTGAAATCGTCCGCCATGTCCGGCTAGATAACGTGTATATGCACGGTGTCAAGTAGCGCCCTGATACATGGTTGTCCCAGGCTGCCGCTGGGCCGGCACTGGGGGCGGGCGCAACGAAGGTCGTATCGCCGGCACTGGCCGGTGGGCGCTTCCACGCGCCCGGCTTCATGCTATAGGCAGCCGCAAATTCCAGAGGAGACTACAGCATGCCCAAGATCAAAGTTGCCAATCCGGTCGTCGATCTCGACGGCGACGAGATGACCCGCATCATCTGGCAGGCGATCAAGGACAGGCTGATCCTTCCCTATCTCGACCTCAAGATCGAGTATTACGATCTCTCAGTGCAGAACCGCGACGCCACCGCCGACCAGGTCACCGTGGATGCCGCCAATGCCATCAAGAAGCATGGCGTCGGCATCAAATGCGCGACCATCACCCCGGATGAAGCGCGCGTCGAAGAGTTCAATCTCAAGAAGATGTGGAAGTCGCCTAACGGCACCATTCGCAACATCCTGGGCGGCGTGATCTTCCGCGAACCGATCATCTGCCGCAACGTGCCGCGGCTGGTGCCGGGCTGGACCCAGCCGATCATCGTCGGCCGTCACGCCTTCGGCGATCAGTACAAGGCCACCGACTTCCTTTTCCCGGGCAAGGGCAAGCTGACCATCAAGTTCACCGGCGAAGACGGCAAGGTGATCGAGCACGAAGTGTTCGATGCACCATCGGCCGGCGTCGCGATGGGGATGTACAATCTCGACAGCTCGATCCGAGAATTCGCGCAGGCTTCGCTCAATTACGCGCTCAACCGCAAGGTGCCGTGCTATCTGTCCACCAAGAACACGATTCTAAAAGCCTATGACGGCCGCTTCAAGGACATCTTCCAGGAGGTGTACGAGGCTGAGTTCAAGGCAAAGTTCGAAGAGGCCAAGATCTGGTACGAGCATCGCCTGATCGACGACATGGTCGCGTCGGCGCTCAAGTGGAGCGGCGGCTATGTCTGGGCCTGCAAGAACTACGATGGCGACGTCCAGTCCGACACTGTGGCGCAGGGCTTCGGCTCGCTTGGCCTGATGACGTCGGTGCTGATGACGCCCGACGGCAAGATCGTCGAAGCCGAGGCGGCGCATGGCACAGTCACCCGCCACTACCGCCAGCACCAGCAGGGCAAGGAAACATCGACGAACTCCATCGCTTCGATCTTCGCCTGGACGCGCGGCCTCGCCCATCGCGCCAAGCTTGATAACAATGCCGAGCTCGCCAAATTCGCGACCACGCTCGAGACGGTGTGCGTCGACACCGTCGAGTCCGGCGTGATGACCAAGGATCTCGCCCTGCTCGTCGGGCCGGACCAGAAATGGCTGTCGACGCTGGGTTTCCTCGACGCCATCGACGCCAACCTCAAGAAGGCGATGGCTGCCTAGGGCGTTCAGAGCCCATTCAGCCTTCGGGGACGAAAGGGGCACGCCAAAGGGGAGCCGCACGAAGCCGGGTTTGACTGCGATCAAGTCAAGCCCGCGCCACTCGTGCTTGGCTCACCCACATTCTTTGGAGCGTCCCATGCAAAAGATCGCCATTCTGGCCGGCGCCATCCTTGCCGGAATCCTGTCTGCACCGGCCCTGGCCGAAACACGTACACTCGATGTCGGCCCGTTCACCGCCGTCGACATTACCTCGGGCATCAAGGCGGAGATCGTCGCGGGCGGCACGCAGTCCGTCGTCGCCGATGCTCCGTCGGTGCGCGATTTCGACGATTTCCGCTACGAGGTGCGCAACGACGTGCTGCACGTCTGGTACGACTGGAACGTCTTCCGCCTGTTCGACTTTATCGACCGCCGCATGACGCTGACGATCAGTACCAGCGACATCAAGAGCATCGAGGTGACATCCGGCGCCACGGTATCCGCCAAGGGCATCGACCGGGACAATCTTCGCGTCGAGGTCACCAGCGGCGCCACGGCGACGGTCGATGCCAAGGCGACTACCTACGATCTCGAGGCCACCAGCGGCGCCAGCCTGACCATCGGTGGCGCGTGCCAGTCGGCGCGGCTCGATGTCTCGTCCGGTGCATCCGTCGGTGCCAAGGCCCTCGCCTGTGCGGGCGTGACTGCCGATGCCAGCAGCGGTGCGCATATCGACATCACGGCGACCGGCACGGCCGATGTCGATGCCTCGAGCGGCGCTGCGGTTACCGTGTTCGGTCACCCCTCAGTCGAGCACCTCGACGCCAGCAGCGGTGCATCGGTGCAGTTCCCGTGATTTGCGAGACCGCTTGACGGGGTGGGCCAGCTTACCCACCTCCCCGTGAAACAGGAGGACGACATGACCGAGACCCGCACCTACGACCTCAAGGACTTCGACGTCATCATCGCGACCACCGGCGTCAGGGCCATCGTGACGACCGGGGCGCCCCATAGCGTCCGCGTCGAGGCTCGCGCCGCCGAAACGCTGGACCGGCTGGATGTCAGTGTCTCCGGCGGGCGCCTTCACATCGGCTTCGCCCGGAACTTCCTCGACTTCGTCTTCAATGGCGGCCTGATGGAGTTGTTGCGCACGGGAGGCGATTTTGGCGTCACCGCCTATGTGAGCTTGCCTGCGCTCAATGGTGCCGAGGCGAGTTCGGGCGGCCATATCGAAGTCTCAAATGTGCAGTCCGACCGCTTCCGTGGCGAGGCCAGCAGCGGCGGCCGCCTTGCCCTGATGGGCGTCAGCGGCGCGGATTATCGGCTTTCCGCATCGAGCGGCGCCGAGATCGAAATCGAAGGGGCGGTCACGGAAGTGGATGCGTCCGCCTCCAGCGGTGCCCGGATAAGAGCCGCCCGGCTCTCGGCGACGCGCGGACGGCTCGACGCCAGTTCCGGCGGCAACGTGGAAGTCACGGTGACGGGTCGCGTGCGCGCCATCGCCAGCAGCGGCGGTTACATCGAAGTGCTGGGGAGTCCCAGCGAGCGCGACGTCAATTCCTCCAGCGGCGGTAACGTCTCCATCCGGTCCTAGCTGCTTGACATGACGTAACTCAGGCGTTACGTAACGTGTATGTTACAACGAAAGCTGCCTGATGACGCGCTGGAGGCTCTCGGCAATGCCGAGCGACGGCGCATCGTGCAGACCCTGGCTGAGGGGCCACAAAGCGTCAGCGAAATCGCGGCACAGTTCCCGATCAGCCGCCCTGCGATCTCGCGGCATCTCTCCGTTCTCGAGCGGGCGCGTCTTGTTTCCCATCAGGCGGAAGGCGCCCGAAATATCTACCGTCTGGAAGCGGCGGGGCTGACGGAGACCGCCGCATGGCTGACATCCTTTTGGGACGAGGCCGAAGCGCGGCTTCGGCTGGTGGCCGAGAATACCAAGCCGCGGAGCCGCCATCGTGGATGAGATCCTGACGCGGACTATCGCCCTTGCCTGCCCGGTCGAACATGCGTTCGGCGTCTTCACCGAGAAGATCGATCTGTGGTGGCCGCGCGGCCATCGGCGCAACCGTGACGCATCGCTGGCCTTCGAAGGCAATGCACTTGTGGAACGTGCGCCGGACGGCGGCGAATGGATCATGGGCGCGGTGACGGCGATGCAGCGCCCTCATCTGCTGGCGCTCGACTGGTTTCCCGGTTCGCCTGGCGCGCCGACGGCGGTGGAAGTCCGCTTCGCTGCGGATGGTGACGGCACCGTCATCACTGTGACCCATCGTGCCATCACGCTCGAGACAAAATCGATCTGGCCGCAGCGTGTCGCGAGATTCGCCGATGGCTGGGAGACCGTTTTGCCTGCGCTCAGGCATTTCATCGAGGAGACATAGATGGCCAAGGGCACCAAGGACGATCCGTGGAAACTGAAGACGCCGCCGGGCACGTCCGACATCACGCTCTGGCGCGATCCTGCTGCCGATCCGCCGGCCCTGGTCTGCTTCGCGAGCGGCACGGAGCTTCGCTACCACATTAGCGCGCCAGAGGACCTTGCTGCCATGCTCAAGAAACACGGCGACTGGATGGAACTGGGCAATGCCGACGAACAGAAGGACGCCAAGCCTGGAACGATCGAAGCCTGGGCGCGCTCGCCTTCCAATCCCAAGAAGGGCTGGTATGGCTTGAAGAAGGGCCTGCGGGGCCGCTTCGCGAATTATGTGACGCCGGTCGCCGAGGCGCTCGGGCTGATCGAGCTTGAGCATAATCCCAAGAACAACCGGGCCCGCGCAAAGTAGCCACGATCCCGCCACATGCCGCTGCCAGTCGGGAGCGAGGGCGGAGGGCGGCATGCTTCGAAAGATTCTGATTGGCGCGGCGGTGGTCGTCGCCGCGGTCTATCTGTGGAACGCCTCGTGGCTCGCGCTGGCGGGCACGGGGAAGATCGACCTGATCGCCCATCGCGGCATGCATCAGAACTTCGACCTTACGGGCGTGCAGAACGACACCTGCACCGCGACCCGCATCCGGGAACCGATCGTGTCCGAGATCGAGAACACGCTGCCGGCGATGCAGGGCGCCTTCGCGGCCGGCGGGGACATCGTGGAGCTCGATGTCCATCCCACGACCGACGGCAAGTTCGCCGTGTTCCATGACTGGACGCTCGATTGCCGCACCGAGGGGACCGGCGAAACGCGTAGCCACGACATGGCATATTTGAGGACGCTCGACGTCGGCTACGGCTACACCGCCGACGAGGGCAAGACCTACCCGTTGCGCGGCACCGGCGTGGGCATGATGCCGGAACTGAGCGATGTGATGGCGGCGATGCCGGACAAGCGCTTCATCATCAATTTCAAGTCGAACGAGGCCCGCGAGGGCGACATGCTCGCCGATTTCGTCGCGGCCCATCCCGACTGGGCGAATGCGATCTGGGGCGCTTATGGCGGAGATGCGCCGACTCTCGCCGCCAAGGCGCGTCTGCCGGAATTGAGCATCTGGACGCGCAAGGGCCTGACCAATTGCCTGCTGCAATATGAGGGTTACGGCTGGACCGGCATCCTGCCGCCCTCCTGCCGCGACACCATCCTGATGGTGCCGATCAATTTCGCGCCCTGGCTCTGGGGCTGGCCGAACCGGTTCCTGCAGCGCATGCGTGACGCCGGCACGCAAATCATCCTGATCGGGCCATTCGCGCCGGGCGATGCGGGAACCTCAGGCATTGATACGGCAGCGGAGGCTGCACAAGTCCCGGCCGGGTTCGACGGCTATTTGTGGACCAATGAGATCGCTGCAATTGCCCCCTATTTCCGCACGCCAAACTAACATGTCAGTCCTCGACGGCAGCGGGCGGCAGTCGTATAGATAGACTATTCTCCCGCGAATCTTCTTTCCGGACACACCGATGCCGATCGGCGTCATTTTTGCCGTAAGCGCCTATGCGCTCTATTCGTGCTGCGACGCCATCATCAAGGGATTGGGGTCCGGGCTCTCGGTCTATGAGATCGCATTCTTCTCTACGCTGTTCTCACTCGTGCCCGCGCTGTTCACGACGCCCAAGGGCGAGAGCTGGCTGACCTTCTGGAAGCTCAAGCATTTCTGGCTCGTGCATCTGCGCGGGCTGAGCGGCGTTATCGGCAACCTCTGCATCATCTATGCCTTCGTCTCCATCCCGCTGGCGGAAGCCTATTCCATCGCCTTCCTCGCGCCGATCTTCATCGTCGTGATCTCGGTTTTCATCCTCAAGGAGACGGTCAGCCTGCAGCGTTGGCTATTGCTGGCGGCCAGCTTCGTGGGCGTGCTGATCGTTGTGCGGCCGGGCTTCCGCGAGCTGCATCTGGGGCATGTCACGGCCGTTGTCGCGGCGGTGGCTGGCGCCGTGACGACGAGTGTGTTGCGGCGGGTTGCGCGGGACGAGCAACGGACCAGCCTGATCGGCATCGCGTCGGCCTATATCCTCGTCGTCAATGGCGCGCTGATGGTGGCGACCGGCAATGTGCAGCCGCTGACTTGGCAGGAGCTTGCGCTGATGCTGACCATCGGAGCGCTGGGCGGCACAGGCAACCTCCTGTTCATAGCAGCCACGCGGAGCGCACCGGCGAGCCAGATTGCGCCCCTGCAATACAGTCAGATCTTCTGGGCGATCCTTTTCGGTGCGATCTTCTACTTCGAGTACCCTGACGGCATCGCTTATGCGGGGCTGGCGGTGATCGTGGTTGCGGGTATCCTCAATGTGGTGAGCGGGGATGCGCGGATGCGGATCTTCTCACGCAACGCCCCGGCGGGCGCCGGTCCGTCCACGCTGCGGGAAGCGGAACGGGCGGCGGCGCTGGCGCCGGACACGCCGCTCGAAGATCCGATCGCCGGGGCGCCGGAGGCAGCGGCCTCAGAGCGCTGAGCGGATCGCCGCGAGTGCCTCGTTGGCCTTCGCGCCGTCCGGGCCACCGCCCTGCGCCATGTCGGGACGCCCGCCACCACCCTGCCCGCCCAGGGCGACAGTCGCGTGCTTGATGAGGTCGGCGGCGGAGTATTTGCCGGTGAGGTCGTCGGTAACGCCGACCGCGATCGTGCCCTTGCCGTCCTCGCCCCTGAGGACGAGCGCGACGACGCCGGAGCCGAGCTTCTTCTTCTCGGTGTCGACCAGGCCGCGCAGATCCTTGGGCGCCACCCCCTCGACAGCGCGACCGACAAACGCCGTACCGTTGACGGTTTCGGCCGCCGCCGCAGTGGCGCCGGAGCTGCCGCCCAGCGCAAGCTTCTTCTGCGCGTCGGAGAGCGCCCGCTCGGATTTCTTGAGATTTTCCTGCAGCACCTCGATGCGGGTCAGGATCTCGGACGGCGTGGTCTTGAGCACGTCTGCCGTGCTCTGGACCAGGTTCGCGTTGGAGCGCGCGTGATGCCGGGCGCCAACGCCGGTCAGCGCCTCGATGCGGCGGACGCCGGCGGAGACGCCGCTGTCACCGAGTACGGTGATGAGGCCGATATCGCCGGTGCGGCGCACATGCGTGCCGCCGCAGAGCTCGACCGACCAGCCGAGCGTATTGCCCGTGGGGTCGCCCATCGAGACCACGCGGACCTCGTCGCCATATTTCTCGCCGAACAGGGCGCGGGCGCCGGACTCCTTGGCCTCCTCGACGCCCATCAGGCGCGTCTCGACGGCGGAGTTCTGCAGCACGATGTCGTTGGCGATGTCCTCGACCTGCGCCAGTTCCTGCGGCGTGATGGGCTTGGTGTGCACGAAGTCGAAACGCAGCCGGTCGGGCGAGACGAGCGAGCCGCGCTGGGCAACGTGATCGCCGAGCACGAGCCGCAGCGCTTCGTGCAGCAGATGGGTGGCCGAATGATTGGCCCGAATGGCCGAGCGGCGGGCATGGTCGACGATCAGCGCCAGCGCGGTGCCGATCTTGATCGTGCCCTCGGTGACCTTTACGCGATGGCCGAAGACGCCATTGTGCTTGACGGTGTCGAGCACGGCAGCTGCGACGCCCTCGCCAGAAACGCTACCGGTATCGCCCACCTGTCCGCCGCTCTCGCCATAGAAGGGGGTCTGGTTGAGGACGATGAAGCCCTCCTCGCCCGGCTTCAGCTCGTCGGCGATCTGGCCGCCTTTGACTAGCGCGGTAACGGCGCCCTCGGCGGTTTCGGTTTCGTAGCCGAGGAACTCGGTAGGGCCGACCTTGTCGGCCACCGCGAACCAGACCTTGTCCTCGCCGGCCTCGCCCGAACCCGCCCAGCTCTTGCGCGCTTCGGCGCGCTGCCTGGCCATAGCGTCCTCGAATCCCGACAGGTCGACATTGATGCCGCGGGTGCGCAGTGCGTCCTGCGTCAGGTCGAGCGGGAAACCATAGGTGTCATACAGCTTAAAGGCGGTAACGCCCTCGAGCATGTCGCCTTCCTTGAGGGACGCGCTGGCGTCGTCGAGCAGCGCGAGGCCGCGGCTCAGGGTCTTGAGGAACCGCTGCTCCTCGAGCCGGACAGTCTCCTCAATCATCTGTTCGCCGCGCACCAATTCGGGATAGGCCTGGCCCATCTCGCGCACGAGGGTCGGGACTATGCGGTTGATGACCGGCTCATTGGCGCCGAGCAGCGTCGCGTGCCGCATGGCGCGGCGCATGATGCGGCGCAGCACGTAGCCCCGGCCTTCATTCGAGGGCAGTACGCCTTCGGCGATCAGGAAGCTCATGGCGCGAAGATGGTCGGCAATGACGCGCAGGCTCGGATTGTCCGGATCGCCATCATAGCCGATGGTCTGTGAGGCCGCGGCGGTGAGCGCCTTGAAGAGGTCGATCTCGTAATTGTTGTTGGTGCCCTGCATGACCGCAGCCACGCGCTCGAGACCGGAGCCGGTGTCCACCGATGGCTTGGGCAGTTTTGTGCGCGAGCCGTCGGCGAACTGCTCGAACTGCATGAAGACGAGGTTCCAGATCTCGACGAAGCGGTCCCCGTCTTCCTCAGGCGTGCCCGGCGGTCCGCCCCAATATTTGTCGCCGTGGTCGTAGAAGATTTCCGAGCACGGGCCGCAGGGCCCGGTGTCGCCCATTTGCCAGAAATTGGATTTGGCGCCGAGCCGCACGATGCGATCCTCGGGCAGGCCAGCGATCTTCTTCCAGAGATCGAAGGCCTCGTCGTCGTCCTGATAGACGGTGGCGGTGAGCTTCTCCTTGGGCAGGCCCCACTCCTTGGTGAGCAGCTCCCAGGCGAGTTCGATCGCATGATCCTTGAAATAGTCGCCGAAGGAGAAGTTGCCGAGCATCTCGAAGAAGGTGTGGTGGCGGGCGGTGAAGCCGACATTGTCGAGATCATTGTGCTTGCCGCCGGCGCGCACGCATTTCTGCGAGGTCGTGGCGCGCTTGTAGTCGCGCTTCTCGACGCCCGTGAAGACGTTCTTGAACTGCACCATGCCGGCATTGGTGAACATCAGCGTCGGATCGTTGCGCGGCACGAGCGGCGAGGAGGCCACCGGGGTATGGCCGTTCTTCTCGAAGAAGCCGAGGAAGGAGGACCTGATGTCGTTCACGCTCTGCATGGCACGTCTCAACAAGAAAAGGGCGGCTTGCGCGCCGCCGGAAGAGAAAGCGCCTTCTATCGCGGCGCTTGGGGCGGAGTCCAGTTTTCGGGCGCGGAAGCGCCCGCCGGCCAGTGCCGGCGATGCGGCGGGTCCATTGCGCCCCAATGGCGGGGCGCGCGGCGAGCCTTTTGCAAGCCCGGGCGGGGGGATGACCCGGTGCATCGCCCCATCCAGCGTGTCACCCAGCGAAAGCCGGGGCCCATCTCGCAGCTCAGCCTGAGGGAGAGTTGGATTCCTGCATACGCCGGGATGACACCCTGACTTGGGATGGAACATAAAGGTCATGTCAAAAGTTAATCGCGCGGAGACACCGAGATGCGCGCGATCAGTCCTGCCGATCTTCAGAAATGGATGCCGCCGTCCGATTTGCTTTCGGTGGATCTGGCGTCGTTCGGCAAATGGATGCTGACGCTGGCGGTCAGCATTTTCATCGTCGGCGCCGCGGTGACCGGGACGCTCAATCTCGTATCCAACTATGCGGTCCGTCCGGCAACGCCGGCGGTTCCCGCACAATCGCCCGCTGCGCTCCGCAGCGTCGAACCCATTCAGCTTGTCACCCAAGCCGCGGCCGAAGAGGCTCCAGTCACCGCGCCACCAGCCCCGACCGTAACCGCAACAGCCCCCGCGGCCGCCACGCCCGTCGAGAGCACCGCCACACCGGCGCCGAGCGAGACGCCCAGTGCCGCGACGCAGGACGAGTCCGGACAGGCCGCGCCTGGCGGTCCCCGGATGATGGCGACGCTCAGTCTCGCCGTGCGTTCGCATCCGCAAAAGGCGAGCCCGCAAGTGGGCGCGCTGCAGCAGGGCGAGATCGTCACGATCCAGGGTGAGGACGGCGGCTGGTACCTGGTCACGAGCAGCGACGGTGCAACGGGCTGGTCGTGGGGCAGATATCTGAAGCCGGTCGCTCCCAATGTCGTGGAAGATTCGCCCTTCTGGTCCGGCCAGGGCGAAGACGTCGCCTTCGCGCGCTGATCCCACAAAACATTGAGGGCGACGGCAGCGCCGTCGCCCTCGACCGAAGCCCGTGACGGCTCGGAAATCTATTCGTCGGCGTCAGCCGCCTCGTCGCCTTCGGGGCCGGCAAGCAGGGCTTCGCCGAGCAGGCCAGAGCTTTCGCGGACCGAGGCTTCGATCGCATCGGCGATCTGCGGATTGTCCTTGAGGAACTGGCGGGCGTTCTCGCGGCCCTGCCCCAGCCGCTGGCTGTCATAGGAGAACCAGGCGCCGGACTTCTCGACGACGCCGGATTTGACGCCGAGATCGAGCAGCTCGCCGGTCTTGGAAATGCCTTCGCCATACATGATGTCGAACTCGACCTGGCGGAAGGGCGGGGCGAGCTTGTTCTTGACGACCTTGACCCGGGTCTGGTTGCCGATCACCTCCTCGCGTTCCTTGATCGCGCCGATGCGGCGGATGTCGAGGCGGACGGAGGAATAGAACTTCAGCGCATTGCCGCCCGTGGTTGTTTCGGGCGAGCCGTACATGACGCCGATCTTCATGCGAATCTGGTTGATGAAGATCACCATGGCCTTCGACTTGGAGATCGAGGCAGTGAGCTTGCGCATGGCCTGGCTCATCAGGCGGGCCTGCAGGCCCGGCAGGCTGTCGCCCATTTCGCCTTCGAGCTCGGCCTTGGGGGTGAGCGCTGCGACGGAATCGACGACCAGCACGTCGATGGCGCCGGAGCGGACCAGCGTGTCGGCGATCTCGAGGGCCTGCTCGCCCGAATCCGGCTGGGAGATCAGGAGCTCATCGACCTTCACGCCAAGTTTGCGGGCATAGACGGGATCGAGCGCGTGCTCGGCATCGACGAAGGCGGCGATGCCGCCATTCTTCTGCGACTGGGCGACGACATGGAGTGCGAGGGTGGTCTTGCCCGAGCTTTCCGGCCCGAACACCTCGATGATGCGGCCGCGGGGCAAGCCGCCAATGCCAAGGGCGATATCGAGGCCGAGCGAGCCGGTAGAGATGGCTTCGACCTGGGCGATGGCGCCCTCGCCGAACTTCATCACCGTGCCCTTGCCGAAATTGCGCTCGATCTGGCTGAGCGCGGCGGCAAGCGCCTTGTCCTTATCCATCGAACCCTCGATTACGCGAAGCGGTGCGGCCGAAGCAGCCATTGAGATTCTCCCTTATTCCATGCCCCAAGCCGGGCGAAAAGCGCGATCGCGCGAGAACGAATGTGCCTAGTTTGTTCTCATTTTGTTTCCAAAATGTCAACGGGCATTCGGGGAGAAAATGCGCGGGTGGCACCCGGTTCATGGGTTACCACGCGCCCCTTGCGCAGGCGCGGTTCAGCGCAGCGGCGATGGCAATGATGCGCTCGCGAGCGAGTTGGATACGCTCGTCCTTGGTACGCACATCGGGGACTCCGCGCGGCAAGCCGATGGCGACATTGCCGGAGAGCTTGACGTGCTCGTCCTCGAAGCTGAAACGGGCCAAAGTGCCGTCGACGAGATGGACGGAGATGGTGGGGGTGCCGGGCTGCATCGCGGGAGTCCTCCTGGGTCCGACCCCGCCAGATTATGACGGCGAAACGGCCCGCGCGATGGCGGGAAAGGCCGAATCCCACACGTTTGCGCGAACGGACGCCGGCAATAGTCCTATTTATGACTTGCCCGGGTCGTCTCGGCGCGG
This sequence comes from Devosia sp., assembly GCA_035549855.1. GTDB lineage: Bacteria > Pseudomonadota > Alphaproteobacteria > Rhizobiales > Devosiaceae > Devosia_A. The sequence goes on from DASZPY010000032.1 coordinate 22,383, forward strand.
CATCTGAGGGGCCGGAGGACCAATATGAATCTCATCCAGTTTCTGACGCCCAAGGGCAAGCGCGCCGTGGGCGCGATCGAGGGCGGCAGCGCCCACCAGGTTTCGCGCTCAACCAGCGTCTATGCGCTGGCAAGCGAGGCGGCCAAGCGCAAGATCAAGCTCAAGGCGCTGATCAAGGAGAAGGGGCTCGGCAAGGAAATCGATCCCGCAGAGATCCTCGCCGAGGGGCGCATGCTGCCGCCGATCGACCATCCCGATCCGAGCCATTTGTGGATCACTGGCACGGGGCTGACGCATCTGGGCTCGGCCTCGACGCGCGATGCGATGCACAAGTCGGACCAGGCGGCAGCCGAAGCGCCGCTGACGGATTCGATGAAGATGTTCCGCATGGGACTCGAGGGCGGCAAGCCCGCCCCGGGACAGGAGGGCGTGCAGCCCGAATGGTTCTACAAGGGCAATGGCCATACGCTGGTCGCGCCGGGCGCGCCGCTCCCCTCGCCCGCCTTCGCCAAGGATGCCGGCGAGGAGCCGGAGATGGCGGGGATCTACCTTATCGGGGAGAAGGGGACGGTGCATCGTCTTGGCTTTGCGCTGGGCAATGAGTTCTCGGACCATGTGACGGAACGCGTGAACTATCTGTTCCTCGCGCATTCGAAGCTGCGCGTGGCGTCGGTCGGGCCGGAGCTGCGGCTCGGCGATTTGCCGGGAAACGTGAATGGCATATCGCGGATTTTGCGCGATGGGAAAGTCGTGTGGGAAAAGCCGTTCCTCTCGGGCGAGGACAATATGAGCCACACCATCGCCAATCTCGAGCATCATCACTTCAAGTATCCGCTGTTCCGCACGCCGGGGGATGTGCACATCCATATGTTCGGTACGGCGACGCTGAGCTTTGCCGACGGGGTGAAGACGGAGCCGGGGGATGTATTCGAAATCGAAGAGAGCCAGTTCGGCCTGCCGCTCAGGAACAGCGTGAGCTGGGAGAAGGCGGAGACGGTGAAGGTGCGGAGCCTTTAGTGTACGGACTGATCGGACGCATCAAGGCGATCGCGGGGAAGCGTGACGAACTCGCCGCGATCCTCGTGCCGGGCGACGGCGGGATGCCGGGGTGCCTCAGCTACGTCGTGGCCGAAGACCCCGAGGATGCGGATGCGCTGTGGGTGACCGAGGTGTGGGTGGATCAGGCGGCGCATCGGGCGTCGCTGCAATTGCCGGCGGTGCAGGCGGCGATCGCCAAAGGGCGGCCGCTGATCGCGGGGTTCGACAACAGGCACGAAACCAAAGTGCTGGGCGGGATTGGGCTATGAGCGGGCTGCTCGGAAGCTGGCAGCTCTGGGCGCTGCTCTCCGCGGCGTTCGCGGCGCTGACGGCGATCTTCGCCAAGGTCGGCATCGAGAATGTGCCGTCGGACTACGCGACGTTCATTCGGACCATCGTGATCCTGCTGGCCGCGGGGGCGATCGTGTTCGCGACGGGACAGTGGCAGGCACCGCAGAGTGTCAGCGGGCGGACATGGGTGTTCCTTGTGCTGTCGGGGCTCGCGACAGGGCTGAGCTGGATCTGCTATTTCCGCGCGCTGAAGATCGGGCAGGCAGCGCAGGTGGCGCCGATCGACAAGCTGAGCGTGGTGATGGTCGCGGTGATTGCGGCGGTGTTTCTGGGCGAGAAGCTCAGTGCGCTCGGGTGGATCGGCGTTCTACTGATCGGGGTAGGCGCGGTACTGGTAGCGGTGGCTTAGGCCGGCGCAAGCGCCGCCCCCTTCACCACCTTCGCTGGCCCCCTCCCCCGCAGGCGGGAGAGGAGCGCAGGGCCGTCAGGCCGGCTTCCGATACTGATAGATGCCCACATCAATCGTGCCTTCGTCGAAGGCGGCTTCGCAGTAGCTGAGGTAGTAGAGCCATTTGCGGCGGAAATGTTCGTCGAAGCCGAGTTTGGTGATTTCGTGCCAGCGCTCGACGAAACGCTCGCGCCAGAGCCGGAGCGTGCGGGCATAGGAATGGCGGAAGTTCTCGACCTGCTCGAGCACCAGCCCTACGCGCGCGCCCTGCTCGCGCATCACCGTCTTGGTCAGCAGCATGCCGCCGGGGAAGATGTAGCGCTGGATGAAATCGGGGCCGGCCTTGTACTCGTCGAAGTCGCGTTCATCGATGGTGATGGCCTGGATGGCGGCGGTGCCGCCGGGCTTCAGCCGGTCGGAAACGGTCTGGAAATAGCTCGGCCAGTGTTCCTCGCCGACCGCCTCGATCATTTCGATGGAGCCGATATGGTCGAACTGGCCGGAGGTGTGGCGATAGTCCTCGAAGTGCAGCGTGGCGAGATTGTCGAGACCTTGCCTGTGCAGGCGCTCGATACCGTAGGCGAGCTGCTCCTTGCTCAGCGTGATGCCGTAGAGCGTCGCGCCGAAATCCTTGGCGACGGTCTCGGCGAAGCCGCCCCAGCCGCAACCGATCTCGAGCACGGATGAGCCGGGCGTGACGCCCGCGAGTTCGGCGACACGGCGGTATTTGGCGTGCTGCGCCTCCTCCAGCGACTGGTCCTCGAAAGCGAAGATCGCCGAGGAATAGGTCATCGAGGGGTCGAGCCATTGCGCGTAGAAGGCATTGCCGAGATCGTAGTGCTCGGAGATGTTCTCCTTGCTGCCCTCGACCGTGTTGGCGCGCGACAAATGGTAGGCGATGTCCTGGGCGGCGCTCTTGTACCAGGTGCGGTTGCCTTCGAAGACCGAGCGGTTCTGGATGAAGTAGTGGAACAGCGCCGTGAGGTCGTCCACATCGAGCGCGCCGCTCATATAGGCGTCGGCGAAGCCGATGGTGCCGCGCCTGAGCGTCTGGGTCACCACCGAAAAATCGCGCAGCGTCAGGGTCGGATGAAAGCCGGTGCCGGGCGAGCCGAAGGTCCGCGACCTTCCATTCGGGAATACGATCGTTACCGCGCCGTGCTTGGGCCGGCCGATGAGGCGCCGACCGATCCAGGAGGCAACACCCGAAAGCACGTGATCCCACAGCGTGGGCGAAGAAAGCGACTGATCGGCAGTTCTATTCATATTTGCACACGCGGCTTCGTTGACGCCCGAAGCGCGGCCTCCAAACTCTTGATTATCCGCCGCAAGCGGAGCCGGATCATGCAGATTTCCGGCAAATTGGGCGCACTTTATCGACGGAATGTCGCGTTGCAAGCCGAAGTTTCAAGGCGCTGCATGGTTACAGCGAGGGTACCGCGGCGTCGATCACGCGCAACTGCACCTCCGCCCGGCCCTGATAGTGGTCGAGGCTGAGATTTCCGGCCACATGCATGGGCGTGTCGTTGCCGGCGGACAACAGCCCCTGCCCCAGCGGCGTCGAGGCAGCACGGAAGGCGATGGCCCTGAGCCGCGCGCCGTCATTGGCGGTGAGCACGAATTTCACATGGCCCGCCTGGCCCGCGACTTCGGCGAATTTGGCCTTGTGGGCGGGAAAGGCGAAGACGGGCGTGGGGTTGCCCGCGCCGAAGGGCCCTGCCCGCTCGAAATCCTGGACGAAATCGACGGTAGCGCCGCGGGCGGACAGAGCTGCGTCGATCTTGAGTGCGGTGAGTGCGCGGGCGGTCGAGACCTGCCCGGCCAATGCCTCTGACAGATGGGCGCGGAAAGGGCCGAGCTGACCGGGCTTGATGGTGACGCCCGCGGCCATGGCATGACCTCCGCCCTTCTCGATGATCGCGGCCTCGACTGCAGAGATCACCGCGCGACCGAGATCGACGCCGGGCATGGAGCGGCCCGAGCCAGTGCCAGTGCCGTCGGGTGCGAGCGCGATGACGAAGACCGGACGCTCGAAGCGCTCGCGCAGGCGGCCGGCGACGATGCCGACGACGCCGGGATGCCAGTTGGCGGAGGCGAGGACGAGGACCGGCGGGCCCTCCCCGCCGCCGATCTCGGCCTCTGCGGCGCGCGTCGCTTCCTCGATTGCCGCGAGCTCGATGCGCTGGCGTTCGACGTTGAGGTCGTTGAGGCGCGCGGCGATCAGCAGTGCTTCATGCTCATCGTCGAGCGTCAACAGCCGCGCACCGAGTGCGGCGTCGCCGATGCGGCCGCCGGCATTGATGCGCGGGCCGATCAGAAAACCGAGATGGTATGGATTCATCGGGCCGCTGAGCCGTGCGGCCAGCGCCAGCGCGCCGATGCCGCGATTGGCCTCGCGGCGCGCCAGCTCGAGGCCGCGCACTACGAAGGCGCGGTTGAGACCGGTGAGCGGGACGACGTCGCAGACGGTCGCCAGCGCCACGAGGTCGAGCAGCTTCATCAAGTCCGGTATGCCGGTGTCGCCGCGCTGGCGCAGCGCGCGGTTGACGGCGACGAGCACCATGAAGGTGACGCCGGCCGCGCAGAGCGTGCCGAGGCCGGAGATGTCGTCGGGCCGGTTCGGATTGACGATGGCGGTGGCGTTGGGAAGCTCGAAGTCGGACAGATGATGGTCGATCACCAGCACGTCGAGCCCGCGCGCGCGGGCATGGGCGATGGGGTTGTCGCTGACCGTGCCGCAGTCGAGGGTTATGAGCAGCGTCGCGCCGTTGTCGATCAGCTTGTCGATGGCGGGGATGTTAGGGCCGTAGCCCTCGAAGATCCGATCCGGAATGTAGATTTCCGGATCGAGCCCGAAATGGCGAAGATAGCGCGCCATCAGCGCCGACGAGCAGGCGCCGTCGACATCGTAGTCGCCGAAAAGGGCGACTTTCTCATTGTTGGTGATGGCGAGCGCGATGCGCGCGGCGAGCGCGTCCATGTCCACCAGCGTCGATGGGTCCGGCATCAGATCGCGGATCGTCGGATTGAGCCAGCTTTCGGCGCCGTCGATGGGCACGCCACGGCCCGCAAGAATGCGCGCCAGGAATTCGCTCATGCCGGTGCGCTGCGCGATGGCCTGCGCAACACGCGCCTCTGCCTCGCCCAGGCGATCAACCCAGGCGCGGCCGGAAAACGAATTGGAGACGTCGAGGAAAGGCGCGTCCGGCATGGGCGGAGTTAGGCTGGAAAGCGACGCGCCGTCGAGTGGCTAGACCGCTTCGAGGTTCCGCTCCAGCGGATAGGCGTCGGCATTGTAGAGGCCGCGGATGGCCTCGCCCTCAAAACGCTGCTCGTCGATCTCGAGATAGGAGCCGATGAGCCATTTGGCCGGCATCTCCTCGATCGCGTAGCGGATCGCTTCGGCGGCGTTGCCGAAACGGCGATACTGCGTGGTCTGCGACTTGGCGTAGCGGCGGCTCGGGAAGAGTTCGGCGCTGGAATTGTAGTTGATGGCGGGCATTGTCGTGTCCTTTGTCGAAATCGGTCAGTGAAGGCGGGCGGCCTGGAACGCGGCGCTGCGATGCATCGCCTTGAGTTCCGGCCCGGTGAACTCGCGGTTGCCGATCACCAGCCGCGCACCGCGCAGGCTGACGGGTGCGGCGTGTTCCACTGCGAAGCTGATCGCCTTGGCGGCGGTCCGGAATGTCCGGGGCCCTTGTGCAAGGGCGGTGGCTTTATCGCTGCCGAGATAGAGTTCGGCGGGAGCGAGATAGTCTGTCGGTCTCATTTGCTACTCTTGGGATCCGTGGCCGAGGCCCGGATCTCTTGTTGGGGCGCGAGGCCCAAGTTCAATGGAGTCCCAGACGCAGGATGGCGCCGGGGGCGAACGTTGACATTGCAGGGGAAATCGGAGGCCGCGAGCGGCGTCCGGAAAGCCAGACTGGCTGTAACGTATGGGCATGAGATAGGCATTCGGGCGCGAAATAGCAACCCGGCGGCAAAATCGGCGGATTTGGCCGGCTGAAGTCTAAAACTGGGACCGGAACCCACCATATGTCCCTCATCGTTCATGATGGGGACCACAATGTTCGCTTCCCGGGGGTTTCGACTCTCCGCCGTGCTTGCCAGCCTGGTGATGGTGTTCTCGCTGATGGCCGTCGATACCGCCGAGGCGCGACGCTTCGGCAGCTTCGGCAGTCGCGGCATGTTCACCAGCCAGTCCATCCCGCGCACGCCGACCAGCCCGGCGATCACCTCGCCGGTGCAGAAGTCGATGACGGGCGCGACCACGGCCAGCACGATGGGCACTACCGCCGCCTACCGGGCGCGTCCCAGCTTCTGGGGCGGGTTCGGCGGCGGCCTGCTGGGCGGGTTCCTGTTCTCGGGCCTGTTCGGGATGATGTTCGGCTACGGCTTTGGCGGGTTCGGCGGCGTGCTCGCGCTGCTCATCCAGGTGTTCGTACTGTTTCTGATCCTGCGTGCCCTGTTCGGGCGACGGACGGTCACAGCGGGCGGCCCCTCGCCCTACATGGGTGGCCCCTCGCCTCGTGACTGGCAGCCTTCGGGTGGCGGCACGCACAACTCCGCGCCGCGCTCGCGCGCGTCGGATCGGGCCGGTAGCCGCGACCGGCTGGGTTTGACCGATCGCGATCTCGGCGTGTTCGAAGAGCGGCTGGCCGGGCTGCAGGACGCCTATGCCCGCGAGGACTATGACGCGCTCCGCCAGATCACGACACCCGAAGTGATGGGCTATTTGGCCGAGGAGCTCGGCACCAATGCGAGCAAGGGCCTCCGCAACGAAGTCTATGATGTGCGCCTTATCAATGGCGACATCGCGCAGGCCTGGCGCGAGGGCAACACTGAGTACGCGACCGTCGCGATGCTCTACGAAAGCCGCGATATCACCCGCGAGCGGGCGACCGGCAAGATCGTCTCGGGCGAAGATCGACCGACGCAGACCACCGAAATCTGGACCTTCGTGCGCACCAATGGCGGCAAGTGGCTGGTGAGTGCGATCCAGGAAGCGGGGAAGTAGCGGGTTATGACCACACTTAACGATGTGGTCATAACCGAATGACTATGTTATGACCACATTCGCAAATGTGGTCATAACATGCAGCCGATCGACCCGGCCTATCAAACCATCTATTCCGAGCTGGAGCAGCGTTGCCTCGACGCGGCTTTCGTGCAGGATTTTCCAGCGGACGGGCGGTTTGTCTCAATGGAGAGCAAAGGCCGGCGCTATTGGTATTTCGACCGGGGATCCCACCAGACCCGCAAGCGGGTTTATGTGGGGCCGGTAGATGATCCTGAAATCGCCAAGCGCGTAACGGATTTCAAAGACCTCAAGGCGAACATTGCAGCCCGGCGAAAGCTTGTAACGACGCTTGTCCGCGATGGGCTTCTGCCGAGCCCTACCCGCGACGCGGGAGACGTCATCGCCGCGCTGGCGGAAGCTGGTCTCTTCCGGCTTCGCGGCGTGCTGGTCGGAACCACCGCGTTTCAATGTTACGCGGCTCTGCTGGCGGTGCGCCTGTCGGGCGCGGTCCTGCAAACAAGTGACGCAGACTTTGCACAATTTCATTCGATCTCAGCGGCGGTGGGAGACTCGATTCCGCCCATTCTCGAAATTCTGCGCGCCGTTGATCCGAGCTTTCGCGAATTGCCACATCAGGCGAACTCGCAGAAATCGACGCGCTTCAAATCGCGAAGCGGGTTTACGGTCGAGTTTCTGGTGCCCAATACCAGCTCCGATGACTACACGGGACGCCCTGCCCCGATGCCTGCTCTCGGGCTGGCATCCGCAGAGCCGCTGCGCTTCCTGGATTTCCTGATCTACGAGCCGGTGCGCGCGATCCTCCTGCATGGGCCCGGTGTGCCCGTGCTGGTTCCGTCGCCGGCGCGGTATGCCGTGCACAAACTCATCGTCTCCTCGCGGCGGCGAGGTGGCGACCAATCCCGCACGAAATCCCTGAAGGACCTCCAGCAGGTTCAAATTCTCATCGAGGCTTTCGATCAACGCCGCCTGTCCGACGAGTTCGCGGCGGCTTATGCGGAAGCATTCGATCGCGGTCCACACTGGCGCGAGGCGATTGTCGGCGGGTTCGAGGGCCTGACATCGGAGGTAAAGGGATCGATGCGACGGCTGCTTCAAAAAGGCTTCGACCGATTGAAGCGACCGGCGTCGGCCTACCTGTCCCAGCTTGCCGACTAGCGCTGATGCTCCGCCGTGATCCACCGCACCGTGCGGCTCCATGAGCGCATCACTACGGTGGACGTGCGGACGCCGTTCTTCTTCAGCCGCACGCCCTGCAGCAGCGTGCCGTCAGTGACGCCGGTGGCGGCGAAGAGGACGTCGCCGGAGGCCAGGTCGTTGACGCCATATTTGCGGTCGGGGTCGGTGATGCCCATGCGGCGCGCGCGTTCGCGCTTGTCGGGCGTATCGAGGATGAGCCGGCCCTGCATCTGGCCGCCGACGCAGCGCAGCGCCGCGGCCGCCAGCACGCCTTCGGGCGCCCCGCCCGAGCCGAGATAGATGTCGATGCCGGACTCTTCGGTGTTGGTCGCGTGGATAATGCCGGCGATGTCGCCGTCGCCGATGAGCTTGATCGGGATCGAGGCCGAGCGCAGCTCGTCGATCAGCGCCGCGTGGCGCGGCCGGTCGAGAACGCAGGTGACGATCTCGGTGTAGGGCACGCCCTTCCAGTCGGCGAGTGCCCTGACATTCTCGACGGGACTCCAGTCGATATCCACCGTGCCTTCGGGATAATTCGCCCCAATGGCGATTTTCTGCATGTAAACGTCGGGCGCGTTGAGCAGTCCGCCGCGCTCGGTCATGGCGAGGACGCAGATCGCATCCTGCTGGTTCTTGGCGCAGAGGGTTGTGCCTTCCAGCGGATCGACGGCGATGTCGACTTCGGGGCCGTCGCCTGCGCCGACAGTCTCGCCGATATAAAGCATCGGCGCTTCGTCGCGTTCGCCCTCGCCGATGACGATGCGACCGTTGACATGGACCTTCTCGAGCTCGGTACGCATAGCCTCCACGGCGGCATGGTCGGCGGCCTTCTCGTCGCCCTTGCCACGCCAGACGGCGGCCGCCAGCGCCGCGCGCTCGGTGACGCGCACCAGCTCGAGGGTCAGGCTCCGGTCGATGCTCGCGGGCATCCGGCCGTGTTCATGCTTGGTAAGCTTCACGCTTCGCCCCTTATCACTGTCGCGCTCGCGAACCGCAAAACCGGAAACCCACTTTTGCTGCTCGCGCTCCGCGCACCTCCCGCACCGAGGGGCAGCCTGGTGAAGTCAGAGGGACTCGATCCGGATCAGCTGCGGCTCGCCGACAATGAACCCGTCCCCGGCAATTTGCGCAAGCGCGTCGCGGACTGACTGTTCCAAAGTCGAATGGGTGAGTAAAACGACCGTCCGGGTCTCGAAATTGCTCTGCGGAGCGTCGGAAGCGTGCAAATCCGGCCTCTGGATGACGCTTTCGAGGGAGATGCCGGCCGTTCCCATGCGCAACGCAATGTTGGCCAGAGCGCCAGCCACGTCCTTGACGTTGAGACGAATGTAGTAGCCGCCCTCGTGGGCTTTCATGGGCGCCTGGCGGTAGGGCGCGAGCTCGGCGCTCGGGACGCCGAGCGGCGGTACGCGCGTGCCGCGGGCGATATCGAGAATGTCCGAGAGCACGGAGGACGCGGTAGGCGGGCCGCCGGCGCCGGGGCCGGCGAGCAGCAACTCGTGGACATGGTCGGTCTCGAGGGCGATGGCGTTGAGGACGCCGTCGACGCCGGCAATGGCCGAGGTTTTCGGCACCAGCGTGGGGTGGACCCGCTGCTCGATGCCTTCGGCGGAGCGGCGGGCGATACCGAGAAGCTTGATCTTGTAGCCCAGGTCGCCGGCGACGCGGATGTCAGCGGGGGTCACGCGCGTGATGCCCTCGACGAAGATCTCGTCGGGCGCAATCTCGCAGCCGAAGCAGAGCGAGGAGAGGATGGCGAGCTTGTGGGCGGTGTCATGGCCCTCGACGTCGAAGGCCGGGTCGGCCTCTGCGTAGCCCAGCTCCTGCGCCTCCTTGAGGCACTCGGCGAATCTCACACCCATATTGTCGCCGCGCGCGGCGCTCTGGGTCATGCGCGAAAGGATGTAGTTGCAGGTGCCGTTCATGATGCCATAGACGCGGGCGATCCGTGCCGAGCCGAGGCCCTCGCGCAGCGTCTTGATGACAGGAATCCCACCCGCGACGGCGGCCTCAAAGCCGAGCTGGGCGCCGGTTTCCTCGGCGAGCTTTGCGAGTGCGACGCCATGCCGGGCGAGCAGTGCCTTGTTGGCGGTGACGACAGGGCGGCCCATTTCGAGCGCGGCCCGGACGGCCGCCAGTGCGGGGCCGTCTTCGCCGCCGATCAGCTCCACGAAGAGGTCGATATTGCCGGATCGGGCGAGCGCCACCGGATCGTCGAACCATTCGAGCGGGCCGAGTTCGATGCCACGCGACTTGGAGCGGCTGCGGGCGGAGACGGCGGTGACGATGACGCTGCGGCCGATCTTGCGGGTGAGTTCCTCCGCATCCTTCTGGAGGATGCGCACCAGCGTGGCGCCGACATTGCCGAGTCCGGCGACGCCGATCCTGAGCGGCGGTGCCGCAGGCGCTTCAGCCTGTTCGGCCATGAGTTTGAGAATGCGCTGACGGGTATCCGAGCGCGGTTCGCGGCCTTCGCGCAGGTCGAAAACGAACAGCGGATCGCCGGCCATCTGGCGGCCGAACCGTGTCGGCGTCCAGCCGCGGGCTACAATGAAAGCCTCGACGGCGTCCCTAAACGACTGAATGTCCGACATTTCCGCCACTCCTATCGTGACAATAGGAAAGTCCTATTGTGCCTGTAGGCAATCCTACTTTTCGCCGCAGGTTTGATAGGAATTTGCCTATAGGTCAATAGGATTGCGAGTTGTTGGCAGGGTGGGAAAGCACGGAGTGTTCCCGGAACGGGTGTCAGCGGAGCAGCAAAAAGCCGGCCGAAGCGATCGGCCGGCTCGCTGAAGCGATGGTTTGAACTCGCTGTTAGGCGGCCGTGATCGGCACGACGTTGCCCTGGGCACCGCTGCCTTGGCCGAGGAACTTCTTAATGTTCCGGGCGGCCTGGCGGATGCGCTGTTCGTTTTCGACGAGAGCCAGGCGGACATACTGGTCGCCATACTCGCCGAAGCCGACGCCGGGAGCGACGGCCACGCCGGTCTCCTGGATCAGCAGCTTGGCGAATTCGAGCGAACCGAGATGGGCGTACTGGTCGGGGATCGGCGACCACACGAACATCGTCGCCTTGGGCGCGGGGATCTTCCAGCCGGCGCGGGCGAAGCTTTCGACCATCACGTCGCGCCGGACGCGGTAGGTATCGCGGACGTCCTTGATGATGTCGTCGGTGCCGTTGAGCGCGGCGGCGGCGGCGACCTGGATCGGCGTGAATGCCCCGTAATCGAGGTAGGACTTCACGCGGGTCAGCGCCGAGATCAGCCGCTCATTGCCGACGGCGAAGCCGACGCGCCAGCCGGGCATGGAGTAGGTCTTGGACATCGAGGTGAACTCGACGGCGATGTCGATGGCGCCGGGAACTTCGAGGATCGAGGGCGGAATATCCTCGTCGAAATAGATCTCGGCGTAAGCGAGGTCCGACAGGATGAAGATGTTGTGCGCTTTGCAGTAGGCGACGACCTCTTTGTAGAAGTCGAGCGTCGCCGTGTAGGCCGTCGGGTTGGCCGGGTAGTTCAGCACCAGCGCGATCGGCTTGGGGATCGAATGGCGCACCGCGCGGTCGAGCGAGCGCAGGAAATCCTCGTTCGGCGCGGCGGGCATGGAGCGCGCCACGCCGCCCGACATGATGAAGCCGAAGGCGTGGATGGGATAGGTCGGGTTGGGCACCAGCACGACGTCGCCGGGCGCGGTGATCGCCTGCGCCATGTTGGCGAAGCCTTCCTTGGAACCGAGTGTGGCGACGACCTGGGTGTCGGGATTGAGCTTCACTCCGAAGCGGCGGCCGTAATAGCTCGCTTGCGCCTTGCGCAGGCCCGGGATGCCCTTGGAGCTCGAGTAGCGATGGGTGCGCGGATCGAGCACCGTCTCCTTGAGCTTCTCGACGATGTGGTCGGGCGTCGGCAGGTCCGGATTGCCCATGCCGAGGTCGATGATGTCGACGCCGCCGGCGCGGGCCTTGGCCTTGATCGGGTTGATGTGCTCGAAAACGTAGGGCGGCAGGCGGCGGATGCGGTGGAAATCGTCGTTCATAGGGTCCTCGGCAGAGTCGCGACCTGAGCCCAGAGAGCAGTCGAGTATCGCGGAATTGTGGTGAGCTGGCGGTTAAGGGCCGGCGGGCCCGAGCGGTTTCGGCTCCTCCCAGCCGCATGGCGGCATCGGGAAGAGCTAGCGAGCGGCGGCGGGAGCGACGACCAGCGCTGGAACCACTTGAAGCCTCGGAACGAGAACAGGCGAGAGCTAGCGCCCGCGCTCAATTTTGTAAAGCGCTACGCCGCGGGCCGGCGCGACCGCGCCGCATGGACCAGGCTATAGACCGTCCCCACCACGATCGGCACGAGCAGCGCTGCGAGGACCGCAATGAGCAGCGGGCCGGAAGCCGAAAGCAACAGCGCGGCAATGAAGGTAGCGAGGCCGCCAAGCATCATCAGCAGTCCCGTCAGCCGATGCGTCGCCTGCCAGTTGGCGGGGTCGTTGAGCGTGGTCGGGATGCGGATGCCCGCGACCCAGTTGGGCTGCGACTTGGGTAGCGCGTTGCCGAGCACGATCTCGAGCAGGGCAAGGCCGATGACGATGGCTCGAACGACATCGACGGGATAGCCGAGGCCGACGAGCACGATAAGAACCTGGACGAGGATGAGCAAGCCGGTGACGGCGGGCAGCGCGGCGTTCATCACATGGGTCGAGGCCTGCTGGCGCTCGCGATTGCCCCACCGGCCGATAGCCCAGAAGATCAGCCAGACGGCGGCGACGGCCCCCGGCATCTGCAGCAGTGCCCAGTTGCGCGGCAGCATCGCATCCACCTGGCCGTCGAGCCCCCAATGCACCGGCAGGTCGATGTTAGGCGAGATCAGCAGAAAGCCGGCGGCCGTGGCGACAATGCCGATGGCCAGCAGGAGCAGATTGATGGGGGATGTCAGCCGGATCATTCCTTCTGCTCCTTGAATGCGAGGAAGCCGGATAGCGCCTCCTCGAGGATGGACATGTTGAGGTGGTAGATCAGCGAGGTTCCCTGCCGCTCGACCGAAACGAGTCCGGCGTCCTTGAGCTTGGCGAAGTGAACCGAGAGCGTCGGCTTGCTGATGTCGAAATGGGAAGCGAGCTCGCCGGCGCTGAGCGGTCGCTTGCGGAGAAGTTGCAGGATCTTCCGCCTGACCGGATGCGAGAGCGCGTCGAAAACTGCATTGATGCCCATGAGTGGCCGCGAAATTCATTCGTTCACGCTCTAATTAGTTTCTTGACTAAATAGAGTCAAGGCGAGGCCCGGGAGATTGTTCGCAAGTGCAGTCAGCGGCTAGTGTCGCGCGTCCATCAGACGGAGTGACTCATGCCGGCCCTGCTTTCGCTCGCCAAGGCGCAACCCGAGCGCAATCTGGAGCCAGGGGAAGTTCTGGTCGAACAGGGCTCGCCCGGCGGCGATCTCTACATCCTCGAAAGCGGACGACTGGACATCGGGCGCGACGGCATCGCAGTCACCACGCTCGACCAGCCGGGCAGTCTCATCGGCGAGATGTCCGTGCTGCTCGGCGTTCCCAGCAGCGCGACCGTTCGGGCCTCGGGCTATGCGCGGGTCCGCGTCATTGCGGGCGCACGCGAATTGCTGCGCGAGGATGCGGAGCTGACCTTCGAGCTCGCTGCGCTAGTCGCGGCGCGGCTCAATTCGACGACGGCGTTGTTGGTCAGCCTGGCGCGCGAGCATCCCGGCGAAAGCGAGCGGTCGCTGCTGGGCCGCATCCTCTCGGCCATCCACCTGCCCGGCACGGACCCCGACGATCCCACGCCCTCGCCCTGGGGCATGGTCGGTCCAACGGGGATGTAGCGAAAAAACCAAAGGCCGGGATCGCTTCCGGCCTTCGTGTCTGCTGCAAACTGTATTGCGCTCAGCGCTTCGAGAACTGGAAGCTGCGGCGGGCCTTGGCCTTGCCGTACTTCTTGCGCTCGACCACGCGGCTGTCGCGGGTGAGGAAGCCGCCCTTCTTGAGCACGGCGCGCAGCTCGGGCTCGTAATGGGTCAGCGCCTGGCTGATGCCGTGGCGCACCGCGCCGGCCTGGCCGCTCAGCCCGCCGCCGGAAACCGTCGCGACAACGTCATACTGGTCCTTGCGGGCGGCCGCGATGATGGGCTGCTGCAGGATCATCTGGAGCACCGGGCGGGCGAAGAACAGGTTGAAGTCCTTGCCGTTGACGGTGATCTTGCCGTTGCCGGGCTTCACCCAGACGCGGGCGATGGCGTTCTTGCGCTTGCCGGTGGCATAGGCGCGGCCCTGCGCGTCGAGCTTCTGGACATGGACCGGCGCCGCGGGAGCAGCCGGCGCGGCAGCGCTGAGGCCTTCGAGCGAATTGATCGTATCGGCCATCAATCGGCCCTCACATTCTTGGAGTTCATCTTGGCGACGTCGATCACGGTCGGCGACTGCGCCTCGTGCGGATGCTTGTCGCCGGCATAGACGCGCAGATTCTTGAGCTGCTGGCGGCCGAGCGGGCCGGAGGGGATCATGCGGCGCACGGCGTTCTCGACAACGCGCTCGGGGAAGCGTCCCTCGAGCAGCTGGCGCTGGGTGCGATCCTTGATGCCGCCGGGATAGCCGGTGTGCCAGTAGAATTTGCGGGCATCGAGCTTGTTGCCAGTCAGCTTCACCTTCTCGGCGTTGATGACGATGACGTTGTCGCCCATGTCCATATTGGGCGTGTAGGTCGGCAGATGCTTGCCGCGCAGACGGAGCGCCACGATAGAAGCGAGGCGGCCGACAACCAGATTGGTGGCGTCGATCAGCACCCATTTCTTCGTGATGTCACTCGGCTTGGCCGTGTAAGTCGACATCGATTTGTCCCTGGGGATGGAGAGAAGTGGCGCGTGTATAGCGGGGATTTGCGCGACGTCAAGCGGCGCTATTTTATCGTGTAGTATCAGTGTCTTGTGGTTTCGGTATCATACTACCGTCCGCGAAAGTCCCAGATCAGGCTCGTTTCGGGATCACATCCGCCAGCCAAGCCACAGTTGCCCCCGCCAGCATGAAGGCGAGCGCTTGGTGCCCGAGTGCGATGGGCAAAGAGACGTGGCTCAGCAGCGTCGTGATGCCGAGGATGGCCTGGAGCACGATCAGCAGGCCGATGCGCGGCAGCCAGCCGGTCGTGTCGGCGCGACGCCACCAGAGAATGAGCGCGTAGAGCACGATGGCGTAGGCGAGCATGCGGTGCACGAACTGCACGGTGAGTGCGTTCTCGAAGAGATTCTTCCACCACGGTTCCATCGCGCCGAGGCCGGACGGGATGAGCGCGCCGTCCATCAGCGGCCAGGTGTTGTAGCCCATGCCCGCGTCGAGTCCCGCAACGAAGGCCCCGGCGACCACCTGAAGGAACACGAGGACCAACAGCGTTGCCGCGGGCCATTGCACGCTGCCCACGATCTCGCGCGGCTCGAGCCGGCGCGCGACCCAGATCAGCGCGAGGAAGAGCAGCAGCGCGGCAGCGAGATGCGCCGCGAGGCGGTACTGGCTCACCGAGGTCAGTTCACTGAGGCCGGAGGACACCATCCACCAGCCCAGCGCGCCCTGCAGTCCACCCAGCACGAAGAGTCCCGCAAGCGGCGCGGCGAGCCTCCAGGTGAAGCGGCGCTGCACGAGGAAGACGAGGAACGGCACCGCGAAGGCGAGGCCGATAATGCGGCCCAGCGCGCGATGCGCCCATTCCCACCAGAAGATGAACTGGAACTGGCCGAGCGTCATGCCCTGGTTGAGTTCGATATATTGCGGGATCTGCTTGTAGGCCTCGAACTCGGCCTGCCAGTCGGCATCGCTGAGCGGCGGGATGATGCCCGAGATCGGCTTCCACTCGGTGATCGAAAGGCCCGACTCGGTGAGCCGCGTCAGCCCGCCGACCGCGACCATGGCCAGCACCATCAGCGCGATGACATAGAGCCAGATGCGCACGGGTCGCAGCCGGTCTTCGGTGTTGCGCGTGGCGATGGTTTCGGCGGTGGTGAGAAAGACCAAGGCATTGACCGGAAGCTGAATTGCGGCGAGGGAATAGCCCCTCCCCCAACCCATCGCAATGGCAGGATCGACGCAGGGTGAACCAGTCCGGACGCAAGCTGATCGGAACGGTCGGGCTGATCGTGCTGCTGGTCGCCTATCCGCTGGCGGTTGCGGGCCTGCTCGGCGGCTGGCTCGCCACCCTGCCCGGCTGGGCGTCGATTCCGGTGTTCATCGTGCTCGGAATGGCGTGGTTCTTTCCCGCCGCGTGGGTCATCCGCTGGATGGTGCGGCGCGCCTAGAGCGGCTTTTGCGGGTGGGCGATCTCCCAAATGCGGTAGGCCACGCCCGCGAACAGCGCCCAGGCAATGCCGAGCGCCCAACCGGCCAGCACGTCGGTCGGAAAGTGCACACCGAGATAGAGCCGGCTCAGCCCGACGATCAGCGTCAGGAACACGGCGGTGCCGATGTAGAAGATGCGCAACGAGGTCTTCTCGGTTGAGCCCGCGAGGATGGTGCCCAAGGTCAGGTAAACGACAGCCGACAGCGCGGCGTGGCCGCTGGGGAAGCTGGCGCTGAGCACGCGCTCTGGATCGATGAAATCGGGGCGCGTGCGGTTGAAGGTTGCCTTGAAGATGGTGCTGAGGATCTCGCCGCCGATGACGGAACCCGCAACGAAGAGCGCGGTGCCGCGGCGGCTGCTCATGGCCAGCGCCACGACCACGAGGATAAGAATGAGAGCGAGGATCGAGAAGCTGCCCAGCGAGGTGATGTCGCGGATCGCTTCCTCGAGCCAGGGTGGTCCGAGTGGATTGGCCGGATCGGCGGGATCGCGGAACCACATGAGAACGGCGGTGTCGAAGGCGGTGGTGTCGCCCTCCGACATCTCGTCCGCAATGATGCCGAAGACACCCGCCAGCGCGGCGATGACGAGCAGGCCCGCATAAAGCGGCCAGTGCTGCAGGCGGAGGGGCCAGAGGGTCATGGCTCTGCAATGGCGCAGCCCGCGCCGGGTTGCAACTAGCCGTGTCCCATTGCCGTGAAGATCGCGGGCGTCGCGAACACATCGACATAGCGCCGCGCCTGAAACAGGCCGTTGAGCGAGACGCGCGGCAAAGCGTGCAGGCTGTCGCGGTGATGGCGATAGAGGCCGCCCGGAATTGTGGTCACGGCCGAGCGAAGGCCGAGCTCCTTCGCCATTGCGTATTCGCGCGGCCCCGCGGCGACCGGGCTGCCGATGGGGTAGCTCAGATGGATCGGCGCGGTGCCGAACTGTGCCTTGATGACGCGCAGCGATTGATCCATCTCGCGCATCGCCTGCTCCGGCGAAAGCTTGCTCAGCTCGTAGTGGTGCACAGTGTGGGCGCCGATGGTGCAAAGCTGCTCATTGGCGAAATTGCGCAGCTCCGCCCAGTCCATGATCAGCGCGCGGCAATGCGCGTCGAGATCGAAATTGTATTGCGCGGCGAGTTCGCGGATCAGCGCAACGCGATCGTCCTCAGGCATTTCGCGCATGCGGGCATAAAGCTGGTCGTACGTCTCGTTCTTTTCCGCGAGCGTGGCAGCCGGCAGATAGGCTGTCTCACCATTGTCGGGCACAGCGAGGGCCTCCTGCGCCGCGATGATGTCCTCGAGCGCCTGCCACCAGACTTCGCCGACGCCATCAACCAGCGCGGTCGGCACGTAGAGCGTGAACGGGCATTGGTGGCGGCGCAGGACCGGCAGCGCGTAGCGCAGATTGTCCTTGTAGGCATCGTCGAAGGTGAAGACCGCGAATTTCTTTTCGAGGCCCGTAGACTCGATGCGGCGGATCGCCTCGCCGAGATCGACGATATCGATGCCGAGGGCGCGCACGCGGCGGATGACGTAATCGAGATAATCGGGCTTCACCTGCAGGATCGCGTTGGGCGAGAAGTCCGCCGGATCGTCTGGCAGCACCCGATGCAGCGTGAAGATCACGCCGCGCGCCTTGGAGAGCGAGCGGACCAGCCCCGTGACATGGGAGGCCCAGAGCAGCTCGAACATGCCGCGGATCGCCGCGTAGCGCAGGGCACCCATCAGGCGACGGCGGCTTGAGGTTCCGGAACGCCGACCGCCTGTGCCGCCTCGAAGCCCAGCATGCCGGCATCGGCCACGGCGCCTTCGACAATTGTCTCCGATGTTGCCGCATCGCGTACGAGCACGACCCGTCCATTGACCCCGGCGAAGACCGGAAGGCTCGAGCCCATGCCGACTTTCCCGGTAACGACGACGACGGCCTCATAGATGTCGGAGAGCGCTTCGATCAGCGTCACCGGTTTCATGGACCGCCGTTCCAGTGCGGGAAGCGTGCCCCACGGCACCTCCGCGAGCCCTTCGCTGACCTTGTGCACGACATCGCCGAAGCTCGCCCGTTCCGCGCAAAGGTCGGTGATGCCCGGCAGGTCCGAAATGTGCGCGGAGCCGGCGTCGATACGGCAGACGCTCAGGCCGCGCTGCAAGGCGTCGGCGACCAGGCGATCGGCGACGAGGGCGGCATCGCGGCCGCGCGTGACCGCGGCCAGCAGGACGATGCGCACGCGCCCGATGGCGAGGTCCGCCGAGAGATTGGAGAGATCGAGGTCGTCATTTGCGGCGGCCAGGTGGCGCGCCTCGAGCGGCGGCGCCTGCTCGGCCGGTGCCGGGATGGGCGGAGGCATTTCGGCAATCGGTGGCTGTTCAGCGCGCAGCGCAGTTTCCGGCAGCGGCGGTGCGGGTTCGGGGACATACTGCCTGCCGTCGATCGAAGCGTCTTCCTCCTCTGCTGCATCCGCATCGTGCATCGCACGCGCATGGGGCGAGTTGCGGTCATAAACGGCGCGGCCCGACATCAGTTCGCCGAACAGCGTCGAGCCGATCTGCAGGGCAAGCGCGATGAAGGCAACCGCGCCGAGCGTCAAAGCGACCTTGGGGGAAGCCGGCGCGACGGCTGGCGCAGCCTGGGTGATCTGGCGAACGTCCGGAAGGGCCGAGCCCGCATCCGTGCGGGAGGCCGCATCGCGATAGCGCAGCAGGTAAGAATCGAGCAGATCGCGCTGCGCCTTGGCCTCGCGCATCAAGCTGTCGAGGGTCACGCCGTCGCGGGTCGCCGTTGACGATGAGAGCTTGGCGCGCGTCAGGTCGTCGTTGAGTGAATCGAGCAGGCCGGATTCGATCTTGACCTGCGCCTCGAGGCCGGCGGCGATGCGGCGGCCCTCATCGGCGATCTGGTCGTCGATTTCCTTCACCTGGGCGGCCAGCGCCTTCATGGTCGGATGGCTCGGGAGCAGCGTCGCCGAGCGCTGCGCCAGGTCGCCCTGCAGGGTTGCCCTGGTCTGCGTGAGCTGCTGGATGACGATGCTGTCGCGCACATCCGGCACGGCATCGATGGGCTGGCCGGCCTTCAGCAGCTCGCGGATGAGGTTGGCACGCTGCTGCGCGGTGTTGCGGCGCTCCTGCGCGTCGGTCACCTGCTTGGCGATATCGCTGAGCTGCTGGTCGGTGAGGCTGGTGTTGTTGCTGCCCGAGAAGATGCCGTTGTCGATGCGGAAGCTGGCAACCTTGGAGTCGGCTTCCTGCACCTTGCTGCGCAACTCCTCGATCTGGCGCGCGAGGTACTGGGTCGATTCCGCCGTGTCGGCAAGCGACTGCCCTGCCCTGCGCTTGACGTGCTCCTGCGCGATGGCGTTGGCGATGGTCGCGGCAAGCTCGGGATCGGTGGAGCGCACATAGATCGAAATCACCGCGCTGTCGCGCTCGCGGATCACCGTGAGCCTGTCGTTGAGATTGGTCAGCGCCGTCTCGTCGAGACTCTTGGCGCTCGGAGCCCTGCCGATCAGGGTGAGGAGATAGGTGATCGGACTCGGACTGACCCCGCCGAACTCGGGCACGTCCCGCAGCTTCAGCTGGTCGATCACCGCCAGCAGCGTGTCGCGCGACTTCACCAATTCGATCTGGCTCGACATCATCGCATCGATGGTGATGCCGGAGCCCGATGCCGGCTGCGACCCGGCGGCCTGGGTGTAGGAATTGGAGCGGTCCTCGACGAGCAGGCCCGCGCTCGACTCGTAGAGCTTGGGCACGAACATCAGGAAGACGTAGGCGAACCCCACAAGGATCGCGGTCACGATCACGATGCGCAGGGCACGGCGCCAGACTGCCGCCAGCAACGCGCCGATATCCATACGCAAATCTTCCGCGCGCGCGGCGTCGACCGTCATCACAATCCTCAAAACTACCGGCCGAACTATCGGGCGTTTGTGGTCAATATTCGGTTAAGCCTTTTGCAAACTGCAATTTCCGCGGGCGTGGTAAGCGGATTGTTAACCATGGCGGCCCGACACTGCGGGCAAGGTATTTGTTCGCGGGACTGCCATGCGCTGGCTGCGGCTGCTTTTGATTTTGCTGCTCGTGCCGCTGGCCGCCTGCTCCATCAGCGGACGCGCGTCGAGCTATTTGGTCGAGACCAAGGGCCCCTATCTGCTCGACACCGGCGATGTGGTGCGCGTCACCGTCTATGGCGATGAGTCCCTTTCCAAGACCTACAAGGTAGATGACGCGGGCAAGATCTCCTTCCCCCTGGTCGGTCCCGTGCCGGTGCGTGGCAAGACGGCCGAGCAGGCCGCCGCCGCGCTTTCCGCCGCGCTCGCCAATGGCTTCATGCGCGATCCCAATGTCGCCGCGGAAGTCGAGACTTACCGGCCGTTCTTCATCCAGGGCGCGGTGAAGAATGCGGGGCAGTTTACTTATGTGTACGGGATGACCGTGCGGGCCGCGATCGCGACAGCCGGCGGCTATGAGGACACCGCCAACCGCAACACGGCCATCATCTATCGCCAGCAGGGCAAGACGATGGTGAAGGGCTCGGTCGGCCTCGACTTCCCGATCTATCCCGGCGACACGATCGTCGTGCTCGACCGCTGGCTCTAGGCAAGATGCCGGAGCCGCTGCGCATCCTCCAGATTCTGAGAGCTCCGGTCGGCGGCCTGTTTCGCCATGTCAATGATCTGACACGCGAGCTGGCCGCTCGCGGACACCAGATCGGCATCGTCGCCGACAGCCTCACCTCCGACGCCTTGACGGCCGAGCGGCTCGGGGCGCTCGCGCCGCTCTGTGCGCTTGGCGTCCACAATTTCCCGATGCCGCGTACCATCGGCGCGGCGGATTTCACCACGCCTTTCAAAGTGCGCAGGCTGGCCGTCGAGCTCGACATCGACGTCCTGCACGGGCATGGCGCCAAAGGTGGCGTGCAGGCCAAATTCGCGCGCCGCGGGCGCAATAGGCGCGTGGCGCTCTGTACGCCGCATGGCGGCGTGCTCAACTACAGGCCCGGTTCGCTGCCGGGCGCGGTCTTCCGCTCGATCGAACGGGCGATGATGGGCTGGACCGACGCCTATGTGTTCGAAAGCGCCTTTGCGCAACGCGCCTTTGCCGAGCAGATCGGCAAGCCGCGTTGTCTGGGCCCGGTGATCCACAACGGCTTGACGCCGCCGGAATTCGAACCTGTCACGCCCAATCTCGACGCGCGGGACTTCGTATTCATCGGCGAGTTCCGCGAGGTCAAGGGCATTACCTATCTGCTTGAGGCTCTGGCGGCGGCGAAGTCGCCGGATGGCAGGCCGGCATCGCTGGCGATGGCAGGAGGCGGTCCCGATCTCGACGAGGTCAAGGCGCAGATCGCCCGGCTTGGCCTGACCGGGCGGGTCGATCTGCTTGGAGTCAAGCCGGCTCGGCCCACGCTCATGCGGGGGCGGTGCCTCGTCGTGCCGTCTCTGGCCGAGTCCCTGCCCTATGTGATCCTGGAAGCCGCATCGGCTGGGCGTCCGGTGATCGCGACCAATGTCGGGGGCATCTCGGAGATTTTCGGTCCAACGTCGCCGAGCCTGGTGCCCGCGGCAAATTCCAATGCGCTGGGCGCCGCCATGCAGCGTTTTCTCGACGACCCCGAGGCGGCCGACCGGGAGGCGGAGACACGTCTGGCCTTCATTCGCGCAGGCTTTTCGGTCGCGCATATGACCGACCAGATCGAAGCGCTGTATCGGGACGTGCTCGCGGTGCGCCGCGCGGCGCTCGCCGAGCGTTGATTACACTTGTAGCCATTAATCCTAACCGGGGGTTTCCAACCCGGCTGCATTCTTCAAACCCTATATTCGCGTTGCGGAATTTCCTGCGACGCGGACGCGAGGCCATGTTTCGTCTAGACCCGACCACTGCGGTCCTTAACCATGTCGCCCGGCAAGGTGGCGCGGCAGCCGCCGAACTTTCGCCCGAGGCACGCGCGATCATCGCGAAACCGGTCGAGCCGGGCTATTCCGCAGCCGTCATCTCCGGTGTCGCACAACTGGTCGAGGCGCTGCTGCTCGCAACGCTCGGCTTTGCAATCTTCGCAACTTATGTCGAGCCCGGACAGGCCGCGATCTACATTCCGGTGATCGTTGCCATGACGCTTGCCGCCAACGTGCTGTTCAACGCGGCGCGCACGCATCGCATCGCGTCATACCGCACGGGCATACAGCAGATCGGGCGCGTGCTCGCAACCTGGTCCGTCGTGTTCACCTTGCTTGCCGTCGGCATCTTCCTGTTCAAGGCTTCCGACCTCGTATCGCGCGTCTGGCTGGTCAGCTGGTATGCTGGCGGGGCCGTGATGCTCGTCGTCTTCCGGCTGTCGCTGCGCTCGCTTGTCCTGCAATGGTCGCGCGAAGGCCGGCTGAAGCGGAGAACCGTCATCGTGGGTGGCGGCGACGATGCCGCGGCGCTGGTCGAGCAGATCCGCAAAGGCGCCGCCAACGACATCCAGCTTTTCGGCCTGTTCGACGACCGCATCGACGAGCGCTCGCCCGAGGAAGTCGCCGGGTTGCCCAAGCTCGGCAAGGTGGCCGACCTCATCGAGTTCGCGCGGCAAACGCGAGTCGATCTCGTCATGGTGTCGATGCCGCTCAGCGCCGAGAAGCGCGTGCTCGAAATGCTGACGCAGCTCTGGGTGCTGCCGGTGGACATCCGGCTGTCGGCGCATCTCAGCAAGCTGCGCTTCACCTCCAAGGCCTATTCCTATGTCGGCAACGTGCCCGTCTTCGACATGGCCGACCGGCCGATCTCGGACTGGAACCTCGTGTTCAAGTGGATCTTCGACAAGGTCGTCGCCATCGTCGCGCTGATCCTGCTGTCGCCGATCATGGTCGCGACCGCCATCGCCATCAAGCTCGACAGTCCCGGGCCGGTCTTCTTCAGGCAGAAGCGGCACGGCTTCAACAATGAGCTGATCGAGGTCTACAAGTTCCGCTCGATGCGCACCGACATGGTCGATGTCAACGCGGCCAAGCTCGTGACCAAGAACGATCCGCGGGTCACCCGCGTCGGCCGCTTCATCCGCAAGACCTCGATCGACGAGCTGCCGCAGTTCTTCAACGTGCTCACCGGACAGCTCTCCGTGGTCGGGCCGCGCCCGCATGCGACCCAGGCCAAGGCCGACAACAAGCTCTATTACGAAGCTGTCGAAGGCTATTTCGCGCGGCACAAGGTGAAGCCGGGCGTCACCGGCTGGGCGCAGATCAATGGCTGGCGCGGCGAGACCGATACGGTCGACAAGATCATGCAGCGCGTGCAGCACGACCTCTACTACATCGAGAAGTGGTCGATCCTGCTCGACGCCTACATCGTGCTGATGACGCCGGTCTCGTTGCTCTCGAAGAATGAGAACGCCTACTGATGGCAGCAATCGATGCCGGATCGGAACCGATCAACGGGCGGCCGGCGAGCCGCCCGATTGACTCCGGCCGGGCCTACCTCAAGGCACGCGTGGCGAAGCTGCTTGATCTGCTGGTTGCATTCTGGATTTTCTCCGGCAGCGTCGTGTTCACCGAGCCCTCGCCCTACGAGCTGAGCTTCATCGTCGTGCTGGCCGTCTCGCTGTTCGCCGGCCTCGGGCTCTACCGCTCGACGCTGGGCCTGTTGGTGCTGCTGGTCTGCTTTGTCCCCTTTGCCCTGGTTGCCGCGTTCATGCCGCGCTTCACCGAAGTGTCGGACGCGCTGATCTTCCAGGCCGTCACGATTTTCCTGTTCTTCACCGCCTACTGGGTCGCCAACTATGTGAGCGAAGCGCCGCAGAAGCGGATGCGGCTTATCGTGGGCGCTTATATCGCGACGGCGACGATCTCGGCCTTGCTGGGTACCTTCGGCTATCTCGGGCTCATTCCCGGCGCGCACGATCTGCTGACGCGCTATGGCCGCGCCAAGGCGCTGTTCAACGACTCCAATGTCTTTGCGCCCTTCCTCATCCTGCCGGCGATGTATGCGTTGCAGCGCGTGCTGCTCGATCGTGGGCGGCGCGCCTTCTGGGGCGGTGTGATCTTCATGGTGCTGCTGGTCGGTGTGTTCGCGAGCTTCTCGCGCGCCGCCTGGGGGCATCTGGCGGCGTCGGCGATCGCAGTCTACCTGCTGGTGTTCTTTCTCGAGGCCAATGCGCGCGAGAAGGTGCGCATGATGATGATCGCGCTGCTGGGCGGGCTGATGATCGTGGTGGCCATCGGCGGCATGCTCTCCATCCCGCAGGTGCAGCAATTGTTCGAGGTCCGCGCCAGCGCGCAGAACTACGACGAAGGCGAGACGGGACGCTTCGGGCGGCAGGGCTACGCCTTCGAGCTGGCGCTCGCCAACCCGCTCGGCATCGGGCCGCTCGAGTTCCGCAATCTGCGCGTCAAGGAAGAGCCGCATGACAGCTACGTCAATGTGCTCCACGTCTATGGCTGGGGCGGCGGCTTGGTGTTCATCCTGCTGATGGCGACGACGATCTGGCGCGGCGTCTCCTTCGTTGCGCGCCCCTCCCCCAACCGGCTGTTGCTGATCCCGCTGGTGGCGGTATTCATTCCGCTCTGCATCGAGGCGGCGATCATCGACCTCGACCACTGGCGGCACTTCTTCCTGATCGCGGGGCTGATCTGGGGCGTCACCGCGGCCTACCCGAAAGTGCGGCCGGACGAGAACAAGCGCCACTCGGCTCTGGTGTGAGGCCGCGTCGCCCAGGCTGGCGGGGAGAAGATGGTCGGAGTGGCCGGATTTGAACCGACGACCCTTTGTCCCCCAGACAAATGCGCTACCAGGCTGCGCTACACCCCGACTGGGCGCCTATCTAGTCGGTCGGACCGGACGTGGCAACCCTGGCCGAACCTACTCCGCCGCCTGCCGCGGAGCACCGTCGCGCGAGGTCATGGCCTCGAGCAGCAGCGCCTGCAAATCGCCGTCGGGGAAGGGCTTGGTGATGATCGGGCGGTGGCGATGCCGCTCTGGCACCGAGTCCCGCCCGCTGCCGGTCGAGAACAGGAACGGGATGCCGCGTTGTGCGAGAATGTCGGCGACCGGGGTGCTCTCGCCGTCGGGCAGCACGACATCGAGTATGGCGCAGTCGAAATCGGAATTGGCGGCGGCGTCGAGCGCCGGCGCGGCTTCGCAGAAGATCTGGACGCTATCGGCGCCGAGGTCGCGGACGATGTCCTCGATGACCAGCGCCAGGAGGGCTTCATCCTCGACGATGAGGACGGAGCGGATTGCCGTATTGCCGTCGGAGATTTCCACGTCCATGGGGCACCGCCTTTCCCGAACCGAAACCATGCGCCGCGCGGAAGCGAGAGTCGAAAGCTTTCGAAGTGAGGGAAATGGGCGGAAAGGGGAGAGTGAGTGCGTGGCTCATTTGAACCATTTTTCGCATTGGACGTTATGGGCAGTGCCTCGGAATGAGCAAAATGAGTAGCTAGCGTCATTCGGGCACCCAGGGGCAATGACATGACCGAAAAGACGTCCAAGGGTAATGAGTTGCAGCGCGGCGAGCGGCTCCAGCTCATGCTCGAGGCCGATGAGCTCAAGGCGCTCGACGACTTCCGCTATGCGAACCGGATGCCGAGCCGGGCGGCGGCGGTGCGCGAATTGCTGCGCCGCGGGCTGGCCTCGACCGGCTTCAGCTCCGCGCTCACAGGTGCGCGATCGGACGAGTTCGGCGTGCTCAAGGCACCGAGCGGCACGCCCGAGCCGGAATACTGAGTCTATTCGCGCGCCCGGTCGAGCAGGCGCTTCATTTCGAGCAGGTCCTTGAGCACGCTGGTCAGCCGCTCGCGGTCATCGCCGGCCAGCGAGGCGCCGTTGAGACGTGGCGCCATTTCCACCGAAGACTCCCCGGCCTCGTCTCCATTCGCCTCGCGCAGTGGTTGCCCGTCTGTGCTGCTGTCGCCGATTGTCGCGACGTGGCGCGCGCCTTGGTCCTTGAGGATCTTCTGGACCCCCTTGATGGTGAAGCCCTGGTCGTAGAGCAGGTGGCGGATGCCCTTGAGCAGCATCACATCCTCGGGCCGGTAGTAGCGGCGGCCGCCGCCGCGCTTCAGCGGCTTGATGGTGGAAAAGCGGGTCTCCCAGAAGCGCAGGACGTGCTGCGGCAGGTCCAGTTCTTCAGCGGCTTCAGAGATGGTCCGGAAAGCGTCGGGTGATTTGTCCAAACCCCAATCCCCACTGGAATCGCTTTATTTTCCAGTGCGGACCATAGATTTGTTGATCTTGGATTTCAACACGTTGCTGGGTTTGAACACCAGCACCTGGCGCGGCAGGATCGGCACTTCCTCGCCGGTTTTGGGGTTGCGGCCGATGCGCTGGTTCTTGGAGCGCACCTGGAAGGAACCGAAGGAGGAAAGCTTGACGTTCTGGCCCGCGACCAGTGCATCGCCGATGAGATCGAGGAACCGCTCCACCAGTTCCGCCGACTCCGTGCGAGACAGGCCAACAGCCTCGTAAACGGCCTCAGCGAGGTCCGCGCGAGTGACAGTCTTCTGGGTCATGCCGCCATCCCCCATCGCCATCCGGGCCCCAACCCGCAGGGCGCCCCCGCCCAAGTATTTGGAAACACTAGCCCCGCCAGCCAATTAAGGCAACGGCATCAATGACGTGCACATTTGTCTAGATCATACGCATTCCCGTGCCTGCAGCCCGTCCTGGCAGGCCCGGACCGCGTTCCAGCGCGGCCGGGCCATTGAAGGTCACGGCCGGCGAGGGCGCTCGTGGAGAATGAGGGGCTTGCCGCCATACATCGCCTCGCCCATCTCGCGGAAACCGAGCTTTTCCGCGATGCGCCGCGACGCGCCATTGCCGGGGTCGATGATCGCAGTGATCCTGTCGCCCGTGCCATGCGCTGCCGCCCAGTCGAGCGCCGCGCGCATCGCCTCTTCGGCAAGCCCCTGCCCCTGCAGGCGCGGAACGAGTCCCCAGCCAGCTTCCATCGTTCCCTCGATCGACGGCTCGATGTTGCGATGCAGATCGTGAAAGCCGCATTCGCCGCCCAGCTTGCCCGTCGCCTTGTCCTCGATGGCCCAGTAGCCAAAGCCGAGATGGTGCCAAAGCCCGATATGGCGGAGGAACCGCGTCCACGATTGCTCGCGGGTGAAGGCCGCGCCGCCGATGTAGCGGAAGACCGCCGGCTCGGTCCACATCGCGGCATAGGCCTCGAACTCCCCCAGCCGATGCGGCCGCAGGCGCAGCCGCTTTGTCTCCAGCGTCGGGATTTCGCGCGCGGTCACCACCGGATCAGCGAAGCGCCCCAGGTGAAGCCACCGCCCATCGCTTCGAGCATCACCAGGTCACCGCGCTTGATGCGGCCGTCGGTGACGGCCTCGGTCAATGCCAGCGGCACCGAGGCCGCGGAGGTGTTGGCGTGGCGGTCGACGGTGATGACGACTTTTTCGGGCGGGATGCGCAGCTTCTCGCCGGCGCCTTCGATGATGCGGCGATTGGCCTGGTGCGGCACGAACCAGTCGAGGTCGTTCACACCATAGCCGCTGTCCTTGAGCACATTCTCGACGACATCGGTGATCTTACCCACGGCGTGGCGGAAGACTTCCTTGCCCTCCATATGGACGAAGCCGATCGAGCGCGTGGAGGATGGCCCGCCCGTCGTGTTGAGCTTGTCCGCAAAATGGCCGTCTGAGCGAAGAGACGAGGCCAGCACGCCGCGGTCGCCGTCGCCGCCGAGTTCGAGCACCGCGGCCCCTGCCCCGTCGCCGAACAGCACGCAGGTGGTGCGGTCGGTCCAGTCGAGCAGGCGCGTCGCCGTTTCGGCGCCGATCACCAGCGCGCGCCGGGCGATGCCGTTCTTCAAATAGGAATCCGCGGTGACCAGCCCATAGACGAAGCCGGAGCACACCGCCTGGATGTCGAAGGCGGCGCCGTGATGCATGCCGAGCTTCTGCTGCACGATCGCGGCCGTCGCCGGGAAAGTCAGGTCCGGCGTCGTAGTCGCAACGATGATGAGGTCGATCTCGGCCGGCGACAGGCGCGCATTGTCGAGTGCGCGGCGTGCGGCATGAACCGCGAGGTCCGAAGTGACCTCGTCATCGGCGGCGACATGGCGCTGCTTGATCCCGACGCGCTGCTGTATCCACTCGTCGGAGGTGTCGATGATCTTGGACAGATCGTCATTGGTCATGATGCGTTCGGGCAGATAGCTGCCGACGCCACGCACGATCGAACGCAGGACGCTCACGCGGGATCCACTTCCTTCTCAATCGCCACCTTGGGGAAGCGCTGCATCCGCTCGGTGATCTTGGTCAAGAGCCCGCCACGTGCCATTTCGTAGGCCACGCCCAGCGCACTCCGGAAGCCGTACTCGTCGGTGCCGCCATGGCTCTTGATGACGACGCCATTGAGTCCGAGGAACACGCCGCCATTGATGTTGCGCGGGTCGAGCTTGCGGCGCATGGCGCCGAGCGCGCGGCTCGCGAACAGGGCACCGAGCATCGAGACCCAGTCCGATTTGAGCGCGTTGCGCAGCCAGGTGCCGACCTGCCGCGCCGTGCCCTCGGCGGTCTTGAGCGCGATATTGCCGGCGAAGCCTTCCGTCACCACGACATCGACGGTGCCCTTGCCGATGTCGTCGCCCTCGACGAAGCCGTGATAGACGAAGCCCGAGCCCGACGCGGCGGCGAGCATCTTGGCGGCGTCCTTGACCTCGTCGTGCCCCTTCATCTCTTCGGTGCCGACATTGAGCAGGCCGATCGTGGGCAGCTCCGTATCGAACAAGGCGTTGGCGAGTGCTGCGCCGAGGATCGAAAAATCGACGAGCTGCTGTGCATCGCCTCCCACCGTCGCACCGACGTCGAGGACGACGATGTCGGCCCGCGTCGTCGGCCAGATCGCGGCAATCGCCGGACGCGAGATTCCCTCGATGGGCCGGAAACAGAAGGTGGCCATCGCCATTAGCGCGCCGGTATTGCCGCCGGAGATCGCGACATCGGCCTCGCCGTCCTTCACCGATTGCAGGGCGGCCCACATGGAGGAGTTGTTGCGGCCCTTGCGCAGCGCCTGCGAGGGCTTTTCCTCCATGCTGATGACATTGTCGTTGTGAGCGACGCGGCTGACCGGCTTGAGTTCGGAGAATTCCTCGAGCAGTGGCGTGAGTTCCGCTTCCCGCCCATGAAAGATGAAACTCAGATTCGGCCGCTCCTGCAGCGCGAGGCACGCGCCCTGCACGGCCACGCGGGGGCCCTTGTCGCCGCCCATGGCGTCAACGGAAATCCGGATCGTATCTGGCATATGTCCCGCAGTCTGGCCTTCCCCGCCGCAATCTATCCCAACGCCCCCGGGGCGCAAGCGCGGCGGGTCAGCCCTCCTTGTCCTTGAGCGCCTTCAGCGCCGCAAAGGGCGATTCGGGGGGCTCGTCCGGCTCGGACAGGACGGCCTCGACGGTCTCGCCTTCGGCGCGCGGATAGAGGTCGATGCCGAGCGCCAGGGTTTCGACAATGAGGCCGCTCAGATCAGCCTCGGGACCTTCAAAATGGTCGGGGATATCGTCGCCTTCAAGGTCGACGAAGATTTCCGCGCCCGCTGCCCCGGCATAGGCCTTTTCCCCGCCGGGCAGGAAAATCCGGTCGATCGGCTCGGAGATGGCCTGGGTCACCGGATCGAGGCTGACCACGCTGGGCTGGACGATCTCGGCCGTGAGGCGGCCGGTGACGCGGATGCCGCCACGGAACTTCACCGCATGAAGCTGGACGTGCAGATCGTTCACCGCACTGACGCCCACGGCCTCCGCGAGCGCAGCCCGCTCATCCTCGTTCGGCGTCACCGCGAGATCGCGCCCCGTCGCCGGCATGGAGTCGAGGCGAATGCTCGCGCCGTCGATCTGCACGCGATCGCTCATGCCGCGGCCCCTGCGCGCTTCGGGCTCACCAGCTCGGCCAGCGGGCGCGCGGCAAGGCTCGCCGCTTCCGCCAGCAGATAGGCCGCCAGCGGCTTCGCATCGGCAGCAGATGTGGGGAATACGTTCTTGAGCAAAACCGCTTCGACTTCGGTATCGTGCCCCGATGCGAGGGCATCGTCGAGCGCGCCGAGCAGGCCGTAGAAGACATCGCTCATCTTACGCACGCGCTTGGGCACGCCGA
Organism: Devosia sp.; assembly: GCA_035549855.1. Classification (GTDB taxonomy): domain Bacteria; phylum Pseudomonadota; class Alphaproteobacteria; order Rhizobiales; family Devosiaceae; genus Devosia_A. The sequence continues at coordinate 52,755 of DASZPY010000032.1, forward strand.
GATCGGTGATTCCCAGTTCGCGCAGCGACAGATCCATGTCGCGGAAGAAATGATCGACAAGAGCCTGGCCGAAGTCGCGCGCCGCGGGCTCCGATTTCAGCCGGCGGAGGACCAGCGCCATGTGCAGCGAGATCATGTCGAAGCGGCCGGTGACTGAGTCGGGGATACCCCAGTCGGCATAGAAGTGGGGCTGCCGGGATTGCGCCACAATGGACGCGTAGGCGTTTTCCACGGCGTCGTCGGGGGCAGATTTCCGGAACAGCTTGAAAATCATGCACATGCTCCTGCCGGCGGCGCGGCCCGGAGCTTGCCTTGTACGGTATTTGGCAGCTAAACAATCCGGCGCTTCGCCGCGAGGCCCGCGTCTTATTCGAGAGACCTTGTGAAAGTCAAATCCATGCCCGTGCGCGCAGCCCTCTCCGTCCTCGCCATCGCGCTCGTCGCCACGACGCTGAGCGCCTGCGGCAGCGGCATGGCGCTGGTGACCAACAAGACCGAGGGCTACGACATCTCCGAGGATGCGCTGCTGCAGATCCGGCCCGGCCAGAGCGCGCAGCTGGTGCTGGCCGTGCTCGGCACGCCGCAGTCGCAGAATGCCTTCGGGCAGGAGACGGCCTGGTACTATGTCGAGACCAAGGTATCGCAGACCGCGTTCGGCCTGCGCAGCGTCAACAGCCGCACGGTGCTGGCGATCTATTTCGACAGCAAGAACAAGGTCAAGGACAAGGCCGTCTACGGCCTGCAGGACGGCAAGGTCGTCGCCATCGAGGGCCGCAAGACGCCGTCCTACGGCGAGGACAAGACCTTCATCGAGTCGATCATCGCCTCGTTCTACGGCTCCTGACCGGAACTAAGCCGCCGGCCGGCCGCCCACGCCGCGGGCGATCGCATCGAGCACGCCATTGACCAGCCTTGGCGCATCGTCCTCGTAGAAGGCCTTGGCGATATCGACATATTCCGTGATGACGACGCGCGGCGGGATGTCGCGCCGGCGCAGCAGTTCGAACGCCGCGGCCCGGAGGATGGCGCGCAGCGTCGCGTCGATGCGGCCCACCGGCCAGTCATCGGTCAGCGCCTTGTCGATGGTCGGATCGATGTCGAGCTGGCTCCGGATGACGCCGGTCACGATCTGGCGGAAGAAATCGGCATCGGCGGGCAGATATTGCTCGCCCTCGATCTCGCGCCCCATCACATGCGCGTCGAACTGGCTGAGCGTATCCTCGAGCGACTGCCGGCCGACATCCATCTGGTAGAGCGCCTGCACCGCCGCAAGACGGGCCGCGCCGCGCTGGTTGGCGGTGCGGGCGGCGGAAGTCGCTTGCTGCGGGTCGGTCGGCATGGTGGCGGCACTTATCGTTGTCCGGGGCGCGGGGTCAACCTCGCGCATGCCGGTCCGCTTTGCGCCTAGTCCTCGTCCTCGCCCAGCGTCGGGCCGCCATCGCCGAGCTCGCTGAGGAAGGAGCGGAAGTCGTCGGCCTTGCCGAAATTCTTGTAGACCGAGGCGAAGCGCACGAAGGCGACATCGTCGAGGCCCTTGAGCCCCTCCATCACGAATTCGCCGATCTGGTCGGAGGTGATCTCCGCTTCCCCCAGGCTCTCGAGCTGGCGCACCACGCCCGAGATCATGCGCTCGACCCGCTCCGGCTCGACATCGCGCTTGCGCAATGCCGTATTCACCGAGCGCGCCAGCTTGTCGCGGTCGAACGGCACCTTGCGGCCCGACTTCTTGATGACCATCAACTCGCGCAGTTGCACGCGCTCGAAGGTGGTGAAGCGGCCGCCGCAGGAGGGGCAGATCCTGCGCCGCCGGATGGCACTCGAATCCTCGGTGGGACGGCTGTCCTTCACCTGGGTATCGTCGTTGCCGCAATAGGGACAGCGCATGGTCCGGCTCCTGCCTAGGCGGCGTAGATCGGGAAGCGCGCCGTCAGCGCCTTGACACGCTCGCGCACCCCCGCCTCCACCGCGCCGTTATTGTCGTCGCCATTGGCCGAGAGCCCGTCCAGCACTTCGACGATCAGCTCGGCCACCAGCCGGAACTCCGCCTCGGCGAAGCCGCGCGATGTGGCGGCGGGCGTCCCGACCCGGATGCCCGAGGTCACGGCAGGCTTTTCCGGATCGTTTGGAACGGCGTTCTTGTTGGTGGTGATGAAGGCGCGCTCCAGCGCCTTCTCGGTCGCCTTGCCGGTGAGGCGCTTCGGCCGCAAATCGACCAGCATCAGATGGTTGTCGGTGCCGCCGGTGACGATGTCGACCCCGCCCCTGAGCAGCCCTTCGGCAAGCACCTTGGCATTGGCCACCACCTGCCGCGCATAGGCCTTGAACTCGGGCTGCAGCGCTTCCTTGAAAGCCACGGCCTTGGCCGCGATGACATGCATCAGCGGCCCGCCCTGGATGCCGGGGAAGATCGCGGAGTTGATCTTCTTGGCGATGTCCTCGTCATTGGTGAGGATCAGTCCGCCGCGCGGCCCGCGCAGGGTCTTGTGGGTGGTGGTCGATGCGACATGCGCATGCGGGAACGGGCTCGGATAGACGCCGGCCGCGACGAGGCCCGCGACATGGGCCATATCGACGAAGAGGATGGCGCCGACTTCATCGGCGATGGCGCGGAACGCCGCCCAGTCCATGATGCGCGAATAGGCCGAAAAGCCCGCGACGATCATCTTGGGCTGGTGCGCCCGTGCGAGGTCGCGCACCTGGTCCATGTCCACGCGCCCGTCCTGCCCGCGCAGTCCATACTGGATGGCATTGAACCATTTGCCCGACTGGTTGGGTTTTGCACCATGAGTCAGATGGCCGCCGGCATCGAGCGACATGCCCAGGATCGTGTCGCCCGGTTGGATCAGCGCCTGGTACACGCCCTGGTTGGCCTGGCTGCCGGAATTGGGCTGCACATTGGCGTAGGCGACGCCGAACAATTGCTTGGCGCGCTCGATGGCCAGCGTCTCGGCGACATCGACGAATTCGCAGCCGCCATAGTAGCGCTTGCCGGGATAGCCCTCGGCATATTTGTTCGTCATCACCGAGCCCTGCGCCTCGAGCACGGCGCGTGAAACGATGTTCTCGGAGGCGATGAGTTCGATCTCGTGCTGCTGCCGGCCGAGTTCATTGGCGATCGAAGCTGCGATCTCGGGATCGCTCTCGGCAAGCGTGGCCGAAAAGAAAGTCGGAAAGAGCGGCTGGGACGCGATGGCGCTCATGAGCGATCCCCGTAGCGAATGTTGAGAAGGGTCCGGCGAAGGCCGCGCTCTATCACGCCGGGATCGGCGATTCCAAGGGCGGCAGGGCTATGGCTGAAGTTCATGGGCTCCCCGCGGGTTGAAGGAATGCCCAGGCGAGCGGCGCATGAGGTTCGCGTTCCCCGATGGTGTCCCATCTGATCTCGCCAGTCGCGCGAACCGCTAACCAATCGCACAATTGGCGACAATTTCAAAGGGATGCGGAACGCCGCAGGGCGGAACGGTTCGGGTGTCCATGAGTTAAGGGCGCATGGTGGAAGGCGGTGGGTGTGGACGGCATCCGTCGGCTTGGGCTCGGTAGAATAAAAGACAACAATAACAAGGAGTTCTCCAATGATTGTCACTCCCCTCGTGGCCGCATGGCTCGTCGGCAGCTTCTGGACCGGCGCTGCCCTGGCGACCATCCACAACAATGGCGACGGCTTCCTCGGTAATAATTCCGGTGGCGACGATCTGTCGGTCAGTGTCGATGTCAGCGAGCATGACGCGCTCTGTGCCGCCAAGTATCGCTCCTACGATCCGGACACCGGCATGTACCTGACCTTCGGTGGCCAGTGGAAGGAATGCACGCTGGGTCTCTAAGACCGGCCGTGCATGCAACTTCCCCAGAGGCGTGCGCCAGACCGGCGCGCGCCTCTCTGATTTGGGGCTTGAGGTTCTGGTCTAGCTGTCCTGCGCCAGTCGGCGCTTGAGCTTTGCGAGCGCGAGGTTCTGCATCTGGATCTGCGTCGCCGTCACCGGCGCGATGACGACGACCTCGGTCCCCGTCTTTTCGTCGATGGCCGCGACACGCATTTGCGGGCCGAGCTGGGTGAACTCAAAAAAGACGCTTGAACCGGGGGACGCGCTGCCGCGGCTGCCCGGCCCCGCCATCACGCCTGCTCGAAGGTCACCCTGCCCTGCGCGTCGAAGCCGTAAATGTCCTCGCGGAAAAATACGGCGCCCTGACGGTTTGCCCAGGCGGTGACATAGGTCGTGTGGATCGGAGTCTGGAAGGTCAGCGGCACGTTGACGTTCTCGTTGGACTCGAACATCGCCTGCACTGACGTGATGTCCCAGCCGCCATTGGCCTCGAGCAGCCAGCTCGCGATCTGGTCGATGTTCTGCGCGCGCACGCAACCCGACGAGTAGAAGCGGACATTCTCGGCGAACAGGCCCTTGGCCGGCGTGTCATGCAGGTAGCAGTCATAGGGATTGTAGAAGTCGATCTTGCAGTGGCCCATCGAGTTCTCGCCGCCGGGATCCTGGCGGAAGGTGTAGCGCACGGCATCGGCGGGATTGGTGAAGTCGATGATGGACGGATCGACCTCGTTGCCCTTGCTGTCGAAGACGCGGATGTGGAACTTCTCGAGGTAGAGCGGATCCTCAGTCATGTAGCGCGTCAGGTCCTTCTCGATGATGCTCTTGGGCACCGTCCAGTAGGGATTGAACTTCACCTGGTGGATCTTGGAATTCATGATCGGCGTCGCGCGGTCGACCTTGCCGCAGACCGCGGTGTGCCTTGTGTGGACCTGTCCGTCCTGCACGGTCTCGATGGAGGCCGCGGGAATGTTGATGAGCAGATAGCGGTCTTCGAGCGCCGGCGTCAGTGCATCGATGCGCAGTGCGTTGAGCTGCAACTGGGCAAGCCTCTCGGCGGGGCTTACCTGAAGCGCGTAGAAAGTCGCCTCGTCCACCTTACCGGTCGGAACGATGCCATGGCGCACCTGGAACTTGCGAAGCCCGGCGTCGAGCTTGGCGTCGAACGTAGCGCTGACGGTTTTGGCCGGCTCCATGTCCTGCAGCGAAATGAGGTAGCGCTTGAGCGTGGCGACGGCCTTGCCGTTGGCGCCGACCTGAAGGCCGAAGGTGGCGCGCGTCGGCGCGACCCAAATGTCCGCTTCGACCAGCTTCTGGTAATAGCCGATTGCAAGCTGGACATTGTAGGCGGTGTCGTAGCTGAGGATCGGCTCGGGCGTGTCGATCAGCGCCAGCGCTTCGGCGTTCGCGTCTTCGGCGTTGACCGATCCCCTCAACTGATTGCGCGCAAGCACGTCCCAGATCGACTCGGCCCTGGCGATTCCCGGCAGGAACGCGCCCGCCGACAGTGCTGCCGCCGAAGTGAGGAATTTGCGCCGGTCGAAGAGCATAGAGATATCAATCCAGAAGCTGCCGCGGCGCCGCTTGCCGCGAAAAACCAAAATAGCATCCACGGCCGTGATCGGGAACGCCGGTCAACGAGGTGTGAAACCGGCGTCGCCGCCGGACTACGCAAGATACGAATGGAGCAAACGCGTCGCCGCCGGGCAGTTTCTATAGGCAAGTGCGGCGCAAATAAGAAACGCCGGCCCCCCGGACCGGCGTTTCTTCGTCTCTGTGGCCCCCCAGCCACAATTCCTTTCGGTCGCTGAACCGAAAACCGCGCCGCACTTTTCGGCGCGACCTTGGATCAGAGCTTGTAGAGGATCTGGTCGACCCAGAAGCGCTCAAGGCGGCCGAGTGCCTTGTTCAGGCCCTCGAAGGTCTCGCCCGACAGGCCGCCGACCTTGTCGATGGACTTCAGGTGGCGGTCGTAGAGCTCGTCGATGACCTCCGCCACTTCCTCGCCCTTGGGCGTGAGGCGGATGCGGACCGACCGGCGGTCGGCGCGCGAGCGCTCCTGGAAGATGTAGCCGGTCTCGACCAGCTTCTTGAGATTGTAGGAGACGTTCGAGCCCAGGTAGTAGCCGCGCGACCGCAGCTCGCCCGCCGTCATCTCGGCGTCGCCGATGTTGAACATCAGAAGCGCCTGGACCGGATTGATGTCGTCCCAGCCCATCCGGTCGAACTCGTCCTTGATCAGGTCGAGCAGCCGACGGTGCAGCCGTTCGACACGGCTGACGGCTTCGAGGTATTGGGGCTTGAGGCCCTGCGCCTCGCCCTGGACCTCCGCCGCGACGGCGTTGGATTTGGTTGCCATTGTTGCCTCTCTGTTTGCAGTCCGGGCGATTTTCCGCCTCTCATTGCGCCAAATTGCGCCACCCCAAATAAGATCGGCTTAAGGCGCAGACTTAAAACTATCTTACTGTAAAAGTTCGGGATTTTGGCTTTATAGGCGGTTACCGGGATGCCGAAATCCGTAACCTAAACGGGGTGTGACCAGCCTAGTCGTGGGCCCGTTCGCGGAACCGAAGGCTGAGCAGGAAGACCACCAGGATCGCCACCAGCAGCACCAGTCGGACGGCAAAGCCGAGCGCCGACATCTGGATGTGCGGATTGCCGAACAGATACATGACCAGCTCGATCCCTGTCGCCGCCACCAGCAGGACCGCGCCCCAGCTGGCCCCGATCCACAACCCGACGGCCGCGAAGAGCCGGGCCAGGGCGAAGATCGACAGATAGACGAAGCCGGTGACGCCCAAGAGGGCCAGCGGCTCCGCCGTCGGCGTGCTGACGCCGAGCAGGCGGGCGGCATCGGACAGGCCGAGCAGGAGCGCGATAATCGAGACGATCCGCACATAACGCCCGGCAAAAGGGGAATTAAGGTCCATGACGCGGATTAGCCTGGCGAAAGCATCGCGGCAAGCCGCTGTGGCAGACTGCCAACCGCCCTGATAAAGACCCCGCCATGAGCGACTGGCCCAGATACGACATGGATTTTCTCAACGGACGGCGGCAGCGCAGGCTGCGGCGTACCGGCTGGATGCGTGATCTTGTGCGCGAGACCATCCTGACACCCGCCGATCTCATCTGGCCGATCTTCATCATCGACGGGGTCGGGCAGACCAGCGCGATCCGGACCATGCCAGGTGTCGAGCGGCTGAGTGTCGATCTCGCCGTCAAGGCGGCCCGCGAAGCCCGTGCCGCCGGCATCCCTGCCCTCGCCCTGTTTCCCAATACGCCCGATCATCTGCGCAGCGCTGATGCGCGGGAGGTGGCCAATCCGGACAATCTCACCTGCCGGGCGCTCCGCGCCATCAAGGATGCGGTGCCGGAAATCGGCCTCATCACCGATGTGGCGCTCGACGAATATTCGAGCGACGGGCAGGACGGACTCGTGCGGGACGGCGAGATTCTCAATGACGAGACCGTGGCACTCATGGCCGAAGCCGCTCTGGTTCAGGCGGAAGCCGGCGCCGACATCATCGCGCCATCGGACATGATGGATGGGCGAGTCGCGGCGATCCGGCAGCAGCTCGATGCTGCAGGCCACGAACAGGTGGCTATCATGGCCTATTCGGCCAAGTTCGCCTCCTTCTTCTACGGGCCGTTCCGCGAGGCCGTCGGTTCGGGCGCACGGCTGCTCGGCGACAAGAAGACCTACCAGCTCGATTTCGCGAATTCCGACGAGGCCCTGCGCGAGGTTGCGCAGGATCTGGAGGAAGGGGCCGACATGGTGATGGTGAAGCCCGGAATGCCCTATCTCGACATCGTGCGGCGCGTCTCGGACGCGTTCAACGTGCCGGTCTTCGCCTATCAGGTGAGTGGCGAATACGCGATGCTGAAGCTCGCAGGCGAGGCCGGGGCGATCGACGGGAAGGCGGCGATGCTCGAAAGCCTGATGGCGTTCCGCCGGGCGGGCGCCAAAGGCGTCCTCACCTATTTCGCGCTGGACGCGGCGCGGGCGCTGGGCGGCTAGCGGGCCGCGACCTTGAGGGCGGAGGCGGCGACGATGTTCGCGCCCGGCGTAACCGGCAGTACGGGCGCCAGCATCAGCGCCACGAAAGCGGCGGCCAGGAACATCGCGGCAAGACGGAAAAGCGGCATCGGAGCCTCGAAAACAGCGTTAAAAGGGTGTTAACGGGCCTGCACATTCTCGTCCAATGCGTTGTCGGAATGTGGTTTATGCCAAGAATGCGCGGTTTCTCGCCCCCAAAATCTTGCAGTTGAGCGCGGAAGGGCCATGTCTTGCACATGAGCACGATCTCCGCTTTGCCCGATCCTGCCACCAATCCCGAGCTTTTCGACGGCGTGCTGCTGCGTCGGGTGTTGGCATATCTGATCGACCTCGCCTTCCTTGCGGTCATCGCATCGATCATTGCGGTTATCGGGATGGTGCTCGGCTTCTTCACCTTCGGGCTGGCCTGGCTCGCTCTGCCGATCGTCATCCCGCTGGCAATCCTGGGCTACTATGCGGCCACGCTTGGCTCGCCGATGCGAGCCACAGTGGGAATGGCGCTGTTCGACCTGGTGCTCACACCTACGCGTGGCATGCCACTCGATGGATGGCGCATCCTGATCCACCCGATCGTATTCTGGATCACGGTCTGGGTTGCCTGGCCGCTGTCGCTGGCTTTCGCGCTGTTCACGCCGCGCCAGCAGATGTTCCACGATTATGTCGCGGGCACGCTGATGCTGCGGCGTTCGCCGATGAGCCGGCACTGGAGCACGATGCGGGCGTAGCCTGGGTTGCCGCAACGCGGGGTCGCGCGTAAGCTTTGCGCATTGCGAGCAAGGTGGTCATGACCGACCAGACCCCGGAAAACACACAACTCTTCCTGACGGCACCAATGCCGTGCCCATATCTGCCGGGCAAGCAGGAGCGCAAGCTGTTCACGCATTTGACCGGCCGCCGCGCAAGTGCGCTGCATGCGCTGCTCAGTGACAATGGCTTCCGGCGCAGCCAGAATTTGATTTACCGGCCCGCCTGCGAGGGCTGCTCAGCGTGCCAGTCGGTGCGCATCGTCGCCCGCGATTTCGAGATCGGCAGACGTTACCGTCGCATACTCAACGCGAATGCCGATATCGACATCGCGGTATGCCAGCCGCGCGCCACAGCAGAGCAATTCGCACTCTTCAAGCGCTATCTCGACAGCCGGCATACCGGCGGCGGCATGACGGCCATGAGCTTCGTCGACTACGAATACATGGTCGAAGATACGCCGGTGCAGACTGTGCTGGTCGAGTACCGGATGAAAGGCGTTGCAGGTTCGTCGCTGGTTGCCGTCGCGCTCACCGACGTCATGCCCGACGGGTTGTCGATGGTCTATTCGTTCTACGATCCGGATCTGCCCAAGCGCGGGCTCGGAAACCTCATCATCCTCGATCATGTGCGACAGGTGCGGCTCGCCAGCCTCGAATATGTCTATCTCGGCTACTGGGTGCAGGACTCGCCCAAGATGGCCTACAAGGGCCAATTCCGACCGCTTGAAATCCAGCGCGGGCCGCTCGGCTGGCGGCGGCTCGACTGAGCCTGATGCGCATCGTCCTCGGACTGGTCCGGCTGGTCGCCGGCATCGCAATACTCGTGGCCGCGGTTCCGGCCGCGCTGGCGCTGCTGGGTTTCGCGGTGCCGGCCTTCGATCTGTTCAATCACCTCCAGTTCCTGCTGTTCTTCGGAACGCTGGCAAGCTTCATCCTTGCCCTGCTGGTCTTTGGGCGATTGCGCGCGATGACCTGGGTCGCTGCGCTTGGCTTTCTCTGCTCAGCATGGATCTTCGTGCCGGAGTGGGTGGCAGGCCGGGTGCCGCGTGCGGCCGAGACGGATCGCCCGACCATCACGCTGATGACCCACAATCTGTTCGGGCTCAACTATGACATGGAGCGTGTTGCACGCGTGGTGGCCGCGGAAAACCCCGACATCATCGCGCTGCAGGAGTATTTTCCCGAGCAGGCTGGTGATCTCGATTTGCTCCTGAAGCCGGACTATCCGTACTGGGTTCGCTGCCAGGGCGGCAAGCGCGCCAATCTCGGATTGTACTCCAGAATACCGTTCGACAAGGAAATGGCCAGTGGCGATTGCCCCACTGCACCGAACGGACAGCGCACCGCCCATATCATTGCCGGATTCACACTGGCCGACGGATCCCATTTCTCGGTGATGACGACCCACATGGACTGGCCCTATCCGATTGAGCGGCAACGCGCTGAGTTCGCGGAAGCGACAGCCACCGCAAAGTCAATCGAGGGGCCGCTCGTGCTGGTCGGCGATTTCAATTCGACGCCCTGGTCATATGCACTGCGCGGGTTCGCGGCGGAGACCAACCTTACACGCGAGACGCACGGCGAACTGAGCTATCCGGAGATCGTCACCGTGCCTTATCGGATCTCGAAAGACGGCTTCGCCGCGACGATCCCGTTCCTGCCGCTCGATCAGGTGTTCCAACGAGGCCTCATTGTGCACGATCTGCATCGCGGACCGGCGACCGGCAGCGATCACCTGCCGATCATTGTCCGATTTTCGGTCGCACCGGCCCAAGTCCCAGGACCTTCCTGACCCAGATGAAAGGCGGCAGGTGAATGTTGGCGCGGTGCCAGATCGACCGCAGTTCCTCCTTGATCCTCTGCCCGCGGGTCCATTCAGCCTTTACTGGGTGATGGATGCGATCCCGGTAGCGGTAGGGTCGTGGATCGTCGCCATAGTAGCGATAGACGCGCGGCGGTCGGAACCGATGGGTCCGTTCAGCGCGACTGTAGTTCTGGTTCTCGCGCTCGGGAGGGGTGAACGAGCCTCTGTCGCCGAGATCGGAAATGGTGAGGCCGCAGGCGGCCGCGATGGTTGGATAGACGAGTTCGAAATGGCCCTTCCAGCCCGGCTTTTCCATCTCGGTGACAATTGTCCGCAGCGCACGGTGCGAGAATCTCGAAATGGGAAAGAAGCCGCGTACGGCATCAACCGTCACCCAATCCGGCTGTGCGTACCAGAACCAATGATCGAAATTGGGATACTCGGTCCGCGTCCGCAGATGGGTGCAGAGCAAATCTCCGGAATAGTCCCGTGCGCGCCGGAAGAAATCACCCCAATTGCCACTATAGTCGACATCGTATTCGACGAACCAAATGTACTCATAGGGTGCCAGAACCGGGTCGGTCAGAGCAGCCATCATCACAAGGTCGGTGAAGTGGTAGATGCTCTCCATATTGCGGGCCTTCCACTCCGCGTAGCGGCGCGGCTGGACGGCGGCACATTTCTCGAGCGTGACGACGATCTCCGGCTTCAACCCGGGGGGGAGTTCCGTTCGCCTGTCGAGATTGAAGGCGACGTAGACGTCGCAAAGTCCTTCTGACTCGCGACGAATGCGCGCGACGTGCCGTTCGAGTTCAGGCGACCAGAAATGAACCAGCACCATGACCGCGTCGCGCGAGGCCATCACCGTCAGCCGCCGAACTTGTTGTTGCGCGGAAAACCCTGGGGTGGCTGGCGGCCGGCCTGGGCACGTTCGCCGACCCAATCACGCAACTCGGCCATGGTCTTGACAAAGGTGCGGCCCGAAGAGTCCGACCAGTTCAAGCCATCCGCCTTGTTGAAGAGACGCGCGTCGGAAATACCGCCATCCTTGTATTTCTGTAGGCGCACACCCTTCCCGCGCGCCATCTCCGGCAGTTCGTTAGCGGGGAAGATGATCATCTTGCGGTTCTCGCCGATGACCGCGACCGTATCGCCCTCGGCCGGCACGATCAACTTGGCCTCTTCTCCGCCAGACACGTTCAGCACCTGCTTGCCCTTGCGTGTATTGGCGATCAGTTCGTCTTCCGCCACGACGAAACCGTTGCCGGCGGAAGACGCAACCAACCGCTTCATGCCGGGACGATAGACGAAGAGATCGACGATATCGGTACCCTCCTCCAAATCGATCATCAGCCGCACCGGCTCGCCCTGGCCACGGCCGCCGGGAAGCTTGTCGGGCGCAAGAGTGAACACCTTGCCGCCGGTGGACAGCAGCAGCAGTTTGTCGGTGGTTTCGCTGTGGATCGCCGTCTTGAGGCGATCGCCGGTCTTGAAGCCCTTCTCGTCGATGTCCTCGACATGGCCCTTCATCGAGCGGATCCAGCCCTTTTCGGAGAGGATCACGGTGATGGGCTCGCGCTCGATGAAGGCAGCCTCGGCTTCCTCGGCGAAATCGGCATGCGGGGCTTCGGTTAACTCTGTCTTGCGGCGGCCGAGCGGCGTATCCTTGCCATAGGCCTTCTTGATCTCGCCGATCTGCCGGGTGATCTCGCCCCATTGCTTGCGGTCGGAGCCGAGCAGCGACTCGAGGTGCGCCTTCTCGTCGCTCAACTGCTTGTGCTCGGTGCGAAGCTCGATCTCTTCGAGCTTGCGCAGCGAGCGCAGGCGCATGTTGAGGATGGCCTCGGCCTGATTGTCGGTCAGCTTGAACCGCTTCATCAGTCTGGCCTTGGGATCATCCTCCTCGCGGATGATTTTGATGACGGCGTCGATGTTGAGAAAGGCGACGATGTAACCGTCGAGCACTTCGAGACGGCGGCCGATCTGTTCGAGCCGATGCTGGGTGCGGCGGACGAGCACATCCTTGCGGTGCTCCAGCCAGGCCGCCAGCGCCTCCTTGAGGTCCATGACCTTCGGCACCGTGCCGTGGTCGAGCACATTCATGTTGAGCGGAATGCGCTGCTCGAGCTCGGTGGTCTTGAACATCTGCTCCATGAGGATGACGGGATCGACGGTGCCGGCGCGCGGCTCGAGCACGACACGAATGTCGTCGGCGCTCTCATCGCGGATGTCCTTGAGCAGAGGAAGCTTCTTGGCGAGCAAAAGCTCTGCTGTTTTTTCGATTAGCTTGCTCTTCTGCACGCCATAGGGGATTTCCGTCACGACGATCTGATAGACACCCCTCCCCTTGTCCTCCTGATGCCACCGTGAGCGGAGGCGGAAGGAGCCGCGACCGGTGGAATAGGCTTCCAGAATCGATTCGGCTGGCTCAACCAGGACGCCGCCGGTTGGGAAGTCGGGACCGGGAACATGGTGGACAAGTTCGGCAACCGTCGCCTTCGGCTTGGCGATGAGCGCGAGCGCTGCTTCGCAAAGCTCGGCGACATTATGCGGCGGGATCGATGTGGCCATGCCGACGGCGATGCCTGTCGAGCCATTCGCCAGCAGGTTCGGGAAGTTGGCCGGCAGGACCTTCGGTTCGTCAGTCGTGCCGTCATAGGTCGGCTTGAAGTCGACCGCGTTCTCGCCGAGACCTTCGAGCAGGCGCATGGCGATGTCGGTCATCTTGGCTTCGGTGTAGCGATAGGCCGCCGCTCCATCGCCGTCGATATTGCCGAAATTGCCCTGCCCGTCGACGAGCGGATAGCGCATGGAAAAGTCCTGCGCGAGGCGGACCATCGCATCGTAGATCGACTGGTCGCCATGCGGATGGAAACCGCCAATGACGTCGCCGACGACCTTGGCGGATTTCTTGTAGGCCTCGTCCGGATCAAGGCGCAGCAGACGCATGACGTGAAGGATGCGCCGATGGACCGGCTTCAGCCCATCGCGGGCATCGGGCAGCGCGCGCTGGGTGATGGTCGAGAGCGCGTAGGAGAGATAGCGCTCTTCGAGGGCCTTACGGAGGTCGACGACGGATTTGTCGTCCGGCGGAAGGGTGTCGGCGTCAGCAGTCATCTTGGGTTCCGGCGAATCACCGGCGGATCATACTGGAAGCGCCAGCCTTGCGATCAGGGCTTCGCGGGTTGGGGGCGACTCCATCTGCCGGACCTGCCAGACATGCATGTCGAGGAAGTGCCCAGTCAGGCGGAAGGCGTTGGCGAGATCGGCGGCAGTGGCGGGGGCATCGGAAATGAGGAATTGAGGGAGGCGCAGCAAGCGGTCGCAATAGGGCTTGGCGGGCTCTCGGCTGACGGCGCGGCCGGTCTTGGGCGAGACGTGGGTGAGATCGGTCGCAGCCCCTGTGACCGCGCAGGCTGAGAGATCGAGGCCGAAACCGAGCTCGTCGAGCAGGGATAGCTCGAAGCGAGCCAGTTCCATGCCCACCTGCAGAGGAGTCTGGCCATCATCGAGTAGATTGACGGCGAGACCGAGCAGACGATCATGCGGATCGCGTTCAGGTAACAGGCGAAGGTGCTCGCAGAGAAGCTGGCTGAGATAGAGGCGCGTGCGGTCGGCGATCAGTTCGGCAGCCCGCGCGTCGATCAGCTCTACCGCGAAGGTGCCGAGGTGTTCGTCGAGCCGCGCACGCCAGGTAAGCTGCACGGTATTGCCGGGCTGCAGTGTGGCAGCGAGCTTCGAGGAGCGACCGCCGCGTACAAGTCCGAGATGGCGGCCGCGTCCGGCAACCATCGCTTCGGCGATGACGCTGGTCTCGCCGTGCCGGCGCACGCCGATGATAAGGCCGTTAGAGGACCACTGCATGGGTCACTTCGTCCATTCCAGCCCCATCTCGCGATAGCGCTCGGGATCGTCGGCCCACTTTTCACGGACCTTGACGAAGAGAAAGAGATGGACCGGCACTTCGAAGATTTCCATCAGCTCCTTGCGTGCATCGGCACCGATCGCCTTGATGGTTTGCCCGCCGGCGCCGAGCACGATCTTCTTGTGCGTGTCGCGCGTGACGTAGATCACCTGGTCGATGCGGTAAGAGCCATCCTTGTTGATGGTGAACTTCTCGGTCTCGACGGTGGCGTTGTAGGGGATTTCCTCGTGGATACGGAGGAAGAGCTTTTCGCGCGTCACCTCGGCGGCGGTGAGCGCCAGCGTGAGATCGGTGAGCTGGTCCTCCGGGAAGTGCCACGGACCTTCAGGGATGCGCGTCGCGGCCCAATCGAGGAAGTCCTTCACGCCATCGCCCTTCACAGCTGAGAGCATGAAGGTCACCTCGAAATTGAGGCGCGCATTGATAGTTTCCGAGAGGGCCAGCAACTTCTCGCGCTTCAGCAGATCGATCTTGTTAAGCACGAGCACGCGCGGACTGGGAACGTCCTCGAGCCCCTTGAGAAGCGCATCGACCTCGTCGGTCACGCCCCGCTCCGCATCGACGATCAATGCAACGAGATCGGCGTCGCCTGCCCCGGTCCAGGCGGCGTCGACCATGGCGCGATCGAGCCGGCGGCGCGGCGCGAAGATGCCGGGTGTATCGATGAAGACGATCTGCGCATTGCCTTCGGTCACGACGCCGCGGATCTGGGCGCGCGTGGTCTGGGCCTTGTGGGTAACAATCGACACCTTCGTGCCGACGAGCGCGTTGAGCAGCGTGGACTTGCCAGCGTTGGGGGCGCCGACCAGGGCGATGAAGCCGCAGCGCGTCTGCTCGTCGCTCATGCGCTTTCCCGCCAGACTTTCTCGCGCAGCAGGAAGGCCTCGGCGGCCTTGTGTTCGGCGAGGCGCTTGCTCGGTCCCGATGCGGTGAGCGTCGCATAATTGCCGAGCTCGATGGCGATGGTGAATTCGGGCGCGTGCTGGGGACCGGTTTGCTCTACGACGTGATAGGCGGGAGGCTCGAGGCCGCGCGCCTGTGCCCATTCCTGCAGAGTTGTCTTCGCATCGGGGCGCTGGGTCGCGGCAAGGTCGAGTTGCGCGCCGATCATGCGGTCGAGGAAATCGTAAGCGACCCCGAGTCCACCATCGAGGTAGAGCGCGCCGATAAGTGCCTCGCAGGCATCGCCGAGAATCGTCTCGTTCGCCTGCCCGCCCGTGCGCTTCTCGCTGTCGCCGAGATTGAGCTCACCGCCCAGGCCGAGTTGGCGCGCGATCTGCGCACAGGCCTCAGCGCGGACGAGAGTCACTAGCGACCGGTTGAGTTCGCCTTCGGAAGATTTGGGGTATTTTCGGTAGAGCATGTCGGCGACCACAAGGCCGAGTACGCGATCACCGAGGAACTCCAAACGCTGGTAGGAATGTTCCACTCGCTTGCCCGGCGCGATGGCGCTGGAATGCGTCAGGGCGCGATCAAGCAGCACCGGGTCGGCGAATTTGTGGCCCAGCCGGGTTTCAAGCTCGGGATGTGCGCGGTGCTTCATTTAAGCGCGCGCTCCTCCCTCTACTCTTTGCGCGACGGCGTGGTCGTGTAGCTCTGATACACCGACTGGAACATCCGGTCCCAGCGGACATTGCCCGGCCACTGCCAGACCTGCCACGGCGCGATGTTGTCCTGGATGGAGAAGAAACGCGCCTCGGCCTTGCCGATGAGGTTGGTCGCTGGAACGTAGCCGACCTGCGCCAGCACGCGGCTGTCGGCGGAGCGGTCGCGGTTATCGCCCATCATGAAGTAATGGCCAGCTGGCACGACATATTCGGCCGTGTCATCGAGCGGCTGGTCGTCCGAGATTTCCTGGATGGTGTGGGTGACGCCATTGGGCAGCGTCTCCTTATAGAGGATCACCGGGACGGTCGTGAGATAGCTGTCAGTGTCTTGGCCGCGGCCGATCTCTTCGCGCGGAAGCATTTCGCCATTGATGTAGAGGCGGCCTTCTTTCATCTGGATGTGATCGCCGGGCAAGCCCATCACCCGCTTGATGTAGTCTTCGCCGGTCGGCTCATTGTGAAAGACGGCAATGTCGCCGCGCTGTGGTTCGCCAAAAGTGAGGATGCGGTTGCCGAGAGGGACCGGGATGCCGAAGGAGTATTTTCCAAGACCCCATGCCCACTTGTTCGCGATGAAATAATCGCCGATCATCATGGTCGACTGCATGGACGCGGTCGGGATCGAGAAGGGCTGCCACAAGAAAGTCCGGAACAGAAAGGCGATGATGAGCGCCTCGATGATGACGACGACGGTGTCGAGTACCTCATTCCTGGACTTCTTCTTGACCTCGGTCATGCTGGTCTGGCTCATCTCAAATCCTAGGCTCAGGGCGCCCCGCCGGGCTTGTGGTTACGGGCTTGTGACGCTCGGGTCAATCATAGGCAAGGCTTCGATGATAACGAATGCCTGAGCCATGCCGCCGTCGTCGGTGATGGTCAGGTGGATATGTGGCTCGTGTCCGGCGGGAACAAGGCGGGCAAGCGCTTTCGCCGCGCCATTGGTGAGCTTCATGGTGGGTTTTCCACTGGGCAGGTTCACCACCCCCAGATCGCGCCAGTAGACTCCCCAGGACATCCCGGTTCCCAGAGCTTTCGAGCAGGCTTCCTTCGCGGCGAAGCGCTTGGCGTAGGAAGCAGCGCGCTGCGCCCGGCGGTCGGATTTCTTGCGTTCGATCTCGGTGAAGCAGCGATGGGTGAACCGGTCGCCATATCTTTCAAGGACTTGCTGGACCCGTGAGATGTCGCAAAGGTCGTTGCCGAGACCGACGATCATTGCAGCCCCCGGCTTCCGGGCTTGATCGCTGGAATGGCCGCCAGTTCGGGCGGCAGTGCGTCAGCCGGATACGCCGGCACCTTGTAGCGGGTCAGCGAGACCAGCGGGACGCCGACGTCGGCTTCTCCCCCTGAACGGTCGATCAGACAGGCGGCTGCCACGACGTCCGCGCCGATGCCGCGGAGGCATTCGATGCATTCACGGATCGAGAGACCTGTCGTCACGATGTCTTCGACGACCAGTACCTTCTCGCCGCGCGCGACCTCGAAGCCGCGGCGCAACTGGAACTTTCCGTCGACCCGCTCGGTGTAGATGGCGGGAACACCTAGATGGCGCGCGGTCTCGTAGCCGGGGATGATGCCGCCGACGGCCGGCGAGACGATCTGGCTGACACCACCATAACCTTCGGCACGCAGCCTATCAGCCAGCGCCCTGCACAGGCGCTCGGCCTTATCCGGATGCATGAACACCTTCGCCTTCTGCAGGAAGACGGGGGAGCGCAGTCCCGAAGATAGAATGAAGTGCCCCTCGAGCAGTGCGCCGCAATCGCGGAAGATCTGAAGAACCTCGTCGGTGGTCATAGCGTCTCCTTTTGATCGAGCGCTCGACCATCCCATTCCATCTGCGACAGCATACCGGCCTCCGCGATGGTCGCGCGTTGCACATGCGACAGGCCGTGCGTCAGTTTCAGCGTCGACAGCACGTCGGTAAGCTGCGCCAGATCTTTCACCTCGATTTCGAAGATGAATTTGTGAAAGTCGGGTGAAGCCATGCGCATGACGAGATTGTGGATGTTTGCCTCCGAGGCGGCTATGGCGGCAGAGACCTGCGCCAACGATCCGGGCTTATTCACGGCGAGCATCGAGATAACCACCTTGTGGTCGCGGTCTTCGCGGCCGGCGATATCCCAACGCACATCGATCCAGGCAACATCGGAATCGTGCAGCTCGACCAATGCTTCCGAGTGAATCGGATAGACCATGATGGGAGAGTCTGGACGGAGGATGCCCACCAGCCGATCGCCGGGCACGACGCCTTCGGGCGAAATGACCACCTGCGTCGAGAAACCAAGCCGCGCCATCGCCGCGCGCGCGTTTGGACCCGGACGCTGATCGCCGGTCGCGCGGAAGCGGAACATGTCGGTGTCGCGCAGCGCGAACCATCCCTCGGCCTTGTCGGCTGCGGGCAATTCGATCTTCTTTTTCTTGCGCCGCTTGACGCCCTTGATGGTGGCAATCTCGCCGCTCAGGGCTTCGGACTCCACTTTGCCCTCGCCCATCGCGATCAGGAGATCGCGCTTGGTCTGGAACTCGAAACTGTCCGCGAGAGCCCGGGTTTCCGCGTCGTCGAGGGACTCTCCCTCGCGCTCAAGCAAGGCAAGCAAGATGTGCTCGCCCAAGGCATAGGCGCGATTCTGAGCCGCGATCCGCACCGCGCGGCGGATAGCGGCACGGGCCTTGCCCGTGGCTGCGATGGTTTCCCAATTCGCCGGTGGAAGATGGTTCTGGTCGCGGATGATCTCGACTTCATCGCCGGAGCGGAGATGCGTCACCAGTGGCATGATGGCGCCGTTGATCTTGGCACCAACACAGGTGTCGCCGATATCCGTGTGCAGCGCATAGGCGAAATCGATGGGCGTCGCACCGCGCGGCAGCGCGATCAGCCTGCCTCGCGGGGTGAAGCAGAATACCTGGTCCTGGAACAGCTCCAGCTTGGTGTATTCGAGGAAGTCTTCGGCCGATGCGCCATTGGTCAGGTGCTCGATGGTCTGGCGCAACCACGCGAAGGCCTGGCTCTCGCCTTCGATCTTGTGAAGGTCTTCGGTGGCGCCTTCCTTGTAAAGGGCATGAGCCGCAATCCCGTATTCCGCGACGCGATGCATTTCCTCGGTCCGGATCTGCAATTCCGCACGCTGCCTGCCGAGGCCGACGATGGTGGTGTGAATCGAACGGTAGTCGTTGTGCTTGGGAACGGAGATATAGTCCTTGAACCGCCCCGGAACGACCTTCCAGTTTGTGTGGACAATGCCCAGTGCGCGATAGCAGTCGGCGACGGTCGGGACGATTACGCGGAAACCGAGCATGTCGGAGAGCTGCTCCAGCGCGATCTGCTTGCGCTCGATCTTAGTGGCGATGGACCAGGCAGATTTGACGCGGGCGCTGACTCGGGCGTCGATGCCATCTGCCTTGAGCTTGTTGGTCAGCTCGCGGGTAATGGTATCGATGGTTTCCCTGAACTCCGCCTGCATCTCAGACAGGCGGTCGGTGATGGCTTTGTAGTGGTCGGGCTGAAGGGTCTTGAAGGAGAGATTCTCGAGCTCGGAGCGCATGTCCTGCATGCCCATGCGCCCGGCGAGCGGCGCATAGATGTCCATCGTCTCCTCGGCGATGCGCTTGCGCTTTTCGGGCGGCATGAAATCGAGGGTGCGCATGTTGTGGAGGCGATCGGCCAGCTTGACGAGCAGCACGCGCACATCGGCAGAAATGGCCAGCAGTAGCTTGCGCAAATTCTCGGCCTGTGCTTCCTCGCGGGTGACGAGTTGCAAGCGCTCGATCTTGGTCAGGCCATCGACGATCTCGCCGATTTCGGAGCCGAAAAGCTGGTCGATCTCGGCGCGAGTGGCGTCGGTGTCCTCGATTGTGTCGTGGAGCAGGCCGACGGCGACCGTGGCGTCGTCCAAATGAAGGTCGGTCAGGATCGAGGCGACTTCCAAGGGATGGGCGAAATAGGGATCGCCGGAAGCGCGTTTCTGCATGCCGTGCTTCTGCATGGCATAGACGTAGGCCTTGTTCAAAAGCTGC
Organism: Devosia sp.; assembly: GCA_035549855.1. Taxonomy (GTDB): domain Bacteria; phylum Pseudomonadota; class Alphaproteobacteria; order Rhizobiales; family Devosiaceae; genus Devosia_A. The sequence goes on from DASZPY010000032.1 coordinate 72,726, forward strand.
TCATCGGCGTGCGGGTTGTAAGCCTGCACCTTCTCGACGAGTTCGTACTGACGCATCATGCCGGAAGCGGCGCTCCTTGAGGAAGCGAGCCTAACACCCCGCGTCCAAAAGCAAAAAGGCGCCCGGAGAACCCGAGCGCCTTGTCAATATAGGCTTTCCGCGGCGGGGTGCAATCGAGCGCCCCGGACGGGATTAATCGTCCCGGCGCTCCGGCGGCGCGAGGCTTTCGATGCCGCGCAGCAGCTCGTCCTCGGAAATCGTGTCGAACGTGTCGCCATCCTGGTCCGCGCTGGAATCAAGCAGCGGAGCGGCGTGCTTCTCGGGCTCGTCGACTTCCACATACTTCTGCAGCGAATGGATCAGCTCTTCGTGCAGGTCTTCGGGCGCAATGGCCCCGTCCCCGATTTCGCGTAGGGCAACGACCGGATTCTTGTCGTTGTCGCGCGGAACGGTGATCTGTCCGCCTGCCGAAATGATGCGGGCGCGGTGCGCCGCCATCAGAACGAGGTCAAAGCGGTTGTTGACCTTCTCAATGCAGTCTTCAACGGTGACGCGTGCCACGTACGTCTCCTAGATGTTTGGATTTGCGGTCCTCATACACGAGGGGGTGGGCCGGGGCAAGGACGGCGTCCGGCATGTCTATCCACAAAACCGCGCAATGCGATTGCGCGACATTCGCTAGTTTCTAGAGGCAGTTAGCAAAAAATACCCGGAAACCGTAGGCCAGGCAGCGTTTTTTCCGCCTTGCAATTGCCCGAAAACGGTCCGATTGACGCAGATCAGCGTCGCCCGAGGCCAGCAGAGCCACTCTGAATTCCGCCGATCGTGAAGGATTAGAAGCTGGGCAGCCTGAGAGGCCGGCCGACCCAGTCAGGAGACTGAGCATGTCCATCGACCCCCGGGAGAAGGTGGTGCTGTTTATCGACGGCGCCAACCTCTATGCCACCAGCAAGGCCATTGGTATCGATATCGACTACCGAAGGCTGCTCGCCGAGTTCCAGTCCAAGGCCTATATGCTGCGCGCCTACTACTACACGGCGCTGGTGGAGGATCAGGAATATTCCTCCATCCGGCCGCTCATCGACTGGCTGGATTACAATGGATTCACGGTGGTCACCAAGCCGGCTAAGGAGTTCACCGACTCCACTGGGCGCCGCAAGATCAAGGGCAGCATGGACATCGAGCTCACCGTGGATGCGCTCGACATGGCCCCATTCTATGATCACCTCGTGCTGTTTTCGGGCGATGGAGACTTCACCGCGCTGGTTGCAGCGCTGCAGCGCAGAGGCAAACGCGTAACCGTTGCGTCGACGCTCTCGACGCCCACGCCGATGATCTCGGACGAGTTGCGCCGCCAGGCCGACTTCTTCCTCGATGTCGCGGAACTCGCGAAGACGGTGGGCCGGCCGCCCTCCCCCGAGCGCTCGGTTGACCGCGTGCCGGTGGCCGCCGAAGATAGGGGCAAATAGCCTCCGCCCCGCCGGGTCTTCGTGCCACCGACCAATCCGCCCCATGATTGTCAACTCTGCCCGCGCCTTGTCGCTTTCCGCGAGGAAGCGCGGCGGCTGCATCCGGACTGGCACAATGCGCCGGTGCCGAACTGGGGCGACGCTACGCCGCGGCTGGTCATTGTCGGCCTCGCACCGGGGCTGAAGGGGGCGAACCGTACAGGGCGGCCCTTCACTGGCGATTATGCCGGCGATCTGCTCTACGCCACGCTGCGCAAATTCGGCCTGGCCGAGGGCGACTACGAGATGCGGCCCGACGACAGCCTTGCGCTGCGGCACACGCTGATCGTCAATGCCGTGCGCTGCGTCCCGCCCGAGAACAAGCCGACGCCGGCGGAGATCACGACCTGCCGTCAGTTTCTGACCGCAACGATCGCGAAGGCCAGGCCGCGCGCTTTTCTTGCCCTTGGACGGATCGCGCATGAATCGTTGTTGCGAGCGCTGGGCAAAAAGCTTGCCGGTCACCCTTTTGCGCATGGCGCGGAGCATGACCTCGACGAGGCGACGCTGTTCGACAGCTATCACTGCTCCCGCTACAACACGAATACCGGCGTGCTGACGACGGAGATGTTCGAGGAGGTGGTGGGGCGGGCCGCGCGGACGATCGCCTAGCCCCGTCCGCCTTCCTTCAGCAACCGGCTCTTCTCGCGGTTCCAGTCGCGGGTCTTTTCGGTTTCGCGCTTGTCGAAGCTCTTCTTGCCCTTGGCGAGGCCGATGAGCAGTTTCGCGATGCCGCGATCGTTGAAGTAAAGCTTCAACGGAACAATGGTGTTCCCCGCCCGCTCGACGCCTTCGCTGAGCTTGGCAAGGTCCTTGCGCGACACCAGCAGCTTCCGTGGCCGCTTCTCCTCATGGTTGAAGCGGTTGGCCTGGAGATATTCGGGGATGTGCGCATTGATGAGCCAGAGTTCGCCGCGCTCGGGCGAGGCATAGCTCTCAGTGATCTGCGCCTTGCCGCTGCGCAGCGATTTCACCTCTGTGCCAGTCAGCACGATGCCGGCCTCGAGCGTGTCGAGGATCTCGTAGTCGTAACGGGCGCGGCGGTTTTCGGCCACGGCGCCCGTCGTGATCATTGCGGGCTTGCCCGCTGCCTTCGCCATCGGTGACCTAGTTCAGCAATCCGGCGTGAGTCAGCGCGAAGTCGATCGCCTTCTCGTTGGACGCGCTGATGTCGGCAAGCGGCAGGCGCAACTCGCGGCCGCAAAGGCCGAGCCGATGCGCCGCATATTTTACGCCGCCAGGATTGTTCTCGAGGAACAGGTTCTTGTGCAAATGCACCAGCTTGTCCTGCAGCATCAGGGCGGCCTGGAAATTGCCCTGCTGGCACGCGTTCTGGAACTGCGCGCAGAGGCGCGGCGCCACGTTGCTCGTTACGGAAATGCAGCCATTGCCGCCATGCGCATTGAAACCCAGCGCGGTCATGTCCTCGCCCGAGAGCAGGACGAAATCCGGTCCGAGCTTGGCGCGCTGCAAGGAGGCGCGCTCCATGCTCGCCGTCGCATCTTTCACGCCGGCGATGTTCGAATGGGCATCCCTCAGCCGCGCGATCGTATCGACCGTGAGATCGGCGACCGTGCGGCCCGGCACGGAGTAAAGCAGGATGGGCAGCGACGTCGCCTCGGCCACGGCCGAGAAGTGCTGGAACATCCCCTCCTGGGTCGGCTTGTTGTAGTAGGGCACGACCGACAGCACCGCGTCGGCGCCGACATCCTCGGCGAAGCGCGCCAGCGATACAGCTTCGGCGGTCGAGTTCGATCCCGCCCCGGCGATGACGGGGACACGGTGATCGGCGACCTCGACGCAGATCTCGATGATGCGCCGGTGCTCCTCATGGGTCACGGTCGGGCTTTCGCCCGTCGTTCCGACGGGAACGAGCCCGTGCGTGCCCTCTTTGATCTGCCAGTTCACGAAGGCGGCGAAGGCTTTCTCGTCCACGGCCCCGTTTGCGAACGGAGTGATGAGCGCCGTGATCGAGCCTCTGAGCATTTCGGGAACTTCCTCGGTTTATCTGGCCCCGGACCCCTGAATCCGGCCGGGACGACTCATTGTGGCCGCGGCTTTTCCGCCCTTTGGCCATAGTCGCGCACCATAGTTTGGTCCGTCCGGCGCGACAAGCAGACAGCGCGACGGGCACCCACAAGGACCTTTTGGCAACCAATTCTTCACCCCCCCGGGTGAGAGTCCGGTTACCCGAAAGGGTGGGGGCGCCTTGTTGGATTGGTACCGAGGACCAACGGGACGAGACTATGATCACTGCGCGGGGGAAGCTTGCGGGCTTTCTTGTCGGCATTCTTGCCGTTGCCTGGAACGTCTATGACTCTCCTTCGCCGGTGGCTGCCGCCACCGACGCGATTGATGCCATCGTCACGGGCTCGATCGATCCCGCCACGCTCGTGCCCGACGACACGGGCAGTTCCGCCGCATTCCGCAAGGGCCTCGATGTCCTGAGCGGCGGCAAGCCGGCCGACGCCTTTGGCCTCGCCGCGACGCTCACCGATCCGCTCGAGCGGCGCACACTCGAATGGGCAGCCATCAATTTCGGCAATGGCAACATCCCCTATCAGGACGTTCTCGATTTCTCGCATGAGGCACCGGGCTTCGCCGGGACGGCGACGTTCAAGACGCGGCTCGAGCAGGCGCTAATCAAGGCGGACGCGCCCGGCCCGGTGATCATCAAAAATCTGAGCGGCGCAATGCCCAACACGCTCGACGCGCAGATCGCGCTGGCGCTCGCCTATGTCGAGGATGGGCAGACGGCGCGCGCGGCGCGGATCGCGCGTGATATCTGGGTCAACCAGTTCCTCGACAAGGCCGGCGAGGACAAAGTCTTCGGCAATCTCGGCAAGCTGCTCACGCAGAAGGATCATTGGGCGCGCGCCGCGCATCTGATGATGAACGATCGCGCGAGCGCCGTGGAGCGTCTGCTGCCGCTGCTCACGCCGGCGCAGAAGACGCTGGCGGTGGCGCGCAACGCGGTGTCGCGCAATGCCGACAATGCCAAGAAGCTGCTCGACGCGGTCGACCCCGCCTACAAGACCGACCCGATCTATTATTTCTCGCGCGCGCAGCGGGCGCGCCAGTTCGAGCTCTGGGACGACGCCATCGCCTATCTCGACAAGGGCAAGCCGACCGATCCCGACGCGGAGCAATGGTGGTACGAGCGGCGCGCGCTGATCCGCCAGTTGCTCGGCCTCAGCGATGTCGAGCGGGCCTACCGGGCGGCCGCCAACTACACCACAGGCCCCGAGGGACGCCTTGTCGAAGCGCATTTCCATGCCGGCTGGATTGCGCTGAGTTTCCTGCGCGATGCGCCCAGCGCCGTGAAGCAGTTCACGGCAATGACGACGCTCTCGACGCTGCCCGACTCCATGAGCCAGGCCTATTACTGGCTCGGTCGCGCCAAGGCGCAGGCCGGCGACAAGCTCGGCTCCAACGCCGCCTATGGTGAAGCGGCGCGTTACGGCACGGTGTATTACGGGCTTCTGGCGCGCGAAGCGCTGGGCCTTGCGCCGGTCGAACTGCGCGATCTGCCGAACTGGAAAGGCGAAGAGGCCGCGTTCAACGCGCTTGAGACCGTGCGCGCGGTGCGCCTGCTTTCCGCCAACGGCCACAATGATTATGCCCTGCCCCTGCTGCGCGCCTTCGCGCCGGGACTGCAGACCGGGGGCGAGCTGGTGCTGGCGGCCCGCCTCGCCCAGTCCATCGATGCCCATTCTCTGGCGATCACGATCGCCGATATCGCCGACAAGCGCGGCACGCCGCTCGATCTGTTCAGCTTCCCCAAGGACGGCTTGCCGTCCAAGCAGCTTGCGCAGGTCGACATGGCCGCCATCTATGCGATCACGCGGCAGGAAAGCCACTTCCAGGTCGACGCCATATCCTCGAGCGGCGCGCGGGGCCTGATGCAGTTGATGCCGGCGACTGCCAAGGAGACGGCGAAGAAGGCCGGCGTCGCCTATTCGCAAAGCAAGCTCACGACGGATGGTGCCTATAATGCGCTGCTGGGTTCCACATATCTCGCGCATCAGCTCGAGAACTTCGACGGCTCCCTCGTACTGGCGGCAGCGGCCTACAATGCAGGTGCCGGCAATGCCAAGAAGTGGATCGACGCCTATGGCGATCCGCGCTCCGACAAGATCGATCCTGTCGTCTGGGTAGAGTTGATTCCGTTCCAGGAGACGCGGCGCTACGTCCAGCGGGTGCTCGGCAACTATCTGGTCTATCGGGCGCGGCTCGGCCATGAGGACATGACCATCACTACCGCACTGCGCAGCATCACCGGCTAGGCTTCCGCAAGCGGCCCGGCTAGAACGGTGCGGATGGCCAAATCCCGCTTCGTTCCCGCTGACCACAAGTCCTTCGCGGCACTGCCCGTCCAGTCAATCACAGTTGGCCCGGCGGCCGAACGCATGGCAGTGCATGTCGATGGACAAATACTGCCTGGCCGCACGACCATCGTCTGCGTGCCTGGCTACCAGCGCAACATGACCGACTATGCCGATTTCCTGCGGCTGTTGCGGCAATCAGGAGAAGACGCGCCCGTCATGCTGGTCGACCTCAAGGGCCGTGGACGCTCAAGCGATCGCCTCCGCCACAGGGGATATCTCTCGGTCAATGACGCGGCCGACCTCGCCGAAATCGTGCGGGCTCTTGCCATAGAGCGGGCGATCTTCGTTGGACAGGGCTATGGCGGCCAGGTTCTGATGGCGCTGTCCGCATTACAACCTGGGGTGGTCGCAGGCGCGGTGCTGATCGATTCCGGCCCGGTGTCCGACACGCGCGGCCTGGTTCGGCTCAGGGGCAATCTCGACGATCTTGAGGGGGTGCGCAGTGCAGCTGGGCTTCGCGCAATGCTTAGGCGCATGCTTGGCACGGACTACCCGGGCCTGAGTGAGAGTGCGCTCGACGCGCTGGCCGAACGTACCCATTTCGTCGACAAGCGCAACCGCGCTGTGCCGCTATTCGACATGACGCTGGTCCGTCTTCTCGACGCGTTCGAGTTCGACGATGTGCTGGTCGCCCAGTGGCCGCTGTTCGACGCGCTGGCGCATGCGCCGCTGCTGATGATGCGAACACAACTGACGCAGCAATTGAGGCGCGAAACCTTCGACGAGATGATGCGGCGCCGACGAGACTCGGAGGCCTATGTGATCGAAGGGCAGGGATCGCCCGCGCTGCTCGACAATGCCGAGGACGTACAGCCCATCGCGGGCTTCCTGCGCCAGGTGCTGCGCGGGAAGAAGGCCGCCTAGCGCTTCTTGGGCGGCGTCGGCGGCACGCCCTCGGGGCGATCGGGCTTGCTGGTGCGAGGCGTGGCCTTGCGCATCCAGCCGCTTTCGATGGCGCGCATCGCGGCCGCTTCCGCGTCCTCGTCCGAGGCCTCGATGCCGTCATAGTCGGAGCTCGCGGCCACGACCTGCTGCACCTTCGCCGCGGCGGCCGCCACGGCGGCGGCAATTTCGTTGGATGGCCGAGGGGCAGGTGGCGGCGTGGCGGCGCGCGCCGACGCAAAAGATTGGGGCTGAGGACGCGGCGCCCCGGTGGGCCGCAAGATGCCGCCACGCGGACGCGCTGCGTTGGCCCGACCGGACCACACCTCGCCCGGTTTGCTGGCAGGCCTCAGCACCGGCGCGACGGATTCGGGTTGGGACGCAACAATGGCGGCGTCCGCGGCCGCTAGAGGCGGTGCCGGCGGCTGCGTGGCAGGACGCGCGGGCGCGTTGGTCGCGACCGTCGCCGGTTCGGTCGCGGGCGCCATCGGCGCAACAGGCATCGCGTCCTTGCTGGGCGAGAGGGAAGATGTCACCAACTCTTGACTTATGAGGGCTGCCGGCTCCAGCAAGTCAGGCCGAGGCGCCTCGGCTTCTGAGGCAGAGGCAAGATCGATGGCTGGCGCAGCGGCAACGACCGCTTCGGGAGCCGTTTCTTGAACCGGGATCGGTTCGGGCGGGAGATCAAACAGTTCGGGCTCTTCGTCGGAGCGTGTCGCTGCGACGGCAAGCCTTGGTTCCGGCTCGGGAGGTGCCGCAGCGATCTCGGACTCGACGGGCACTGGCGTCAGTTCGAACGCCTGCTCGAAGGCGGCGGTGACGGCAGCCGTGGTTTCGGCATCCTCAGGCGGCGGCTCCGCCGGAGGATCGTGCTCCAGCATGGCCGACTGAAGCTCCGCCAGGAAATCGGCCGACAGGGGGACCGGTGGCGGTGTGACGTCGGCGTCGGACGAGGTGGGGACCAGCGGCGGCCGAACATCGACGGGGGCCGTGCCTGCCGCAGGCGGCAGATTGGGCACTGCTGGAGCCGTATCCTCGACTTTGGCCAGCAGGGCCTCGACCGCCGCGCTGGAGGGCGTTGCCTTCGGCGCGGGGGGCATTTCGGGTATCGGCGCGATCACCGGGCTACGGACCGGTGCCTCAGCCGATGGCTCGGTCACCGCAGGGGCGGTGGCAGTGGCGGCAGCAGCCCTTCGCGGCGACGTCACGCGGCGCAGGAGGAAACCGGCGAACCAGGCGAGCTGATAGGCCACGAAAAGGAGCGCCGCGACTTCGCCGATGTGAATGAGGTTGGCCATGCCGACGCTCGGTCCCCTGCCCTAGCCCCTGCGCCGCGCGCCGGAAAACCAGCCGGCGCCGAGCCCTATGACGGCAGCGGCGGCGAGATAGGGCCAGTAGATCTCGAGCAAATAGAACAGCGAGTCGAGGCTCATCTCAATCGCCCTCGGTGATAGTGAAGGCGATGCGGCGGTTGGCCTGCTTGCCCTGCTTGGTGTCGTTGGACGCGATTGGCATGGTCTCACCATAGCCCTCAGCGTAGAGCCGTTCCACTGCAACGCCGCGCGCGATCAGGGCTTCGACAACGGCTTCGGCCCGCGCCACCGAGAGAGCCAGATTGACGTCCTCGGCCCCATCGGAATCGGTGTGGCCTTCGACGTGAACGGTGGTGTCTGGGCAAATGTCGAGATCACCCGCCAGCTCGTCGAGCGGCTCCGACGACTCGTCCGTCAGCGTGGCGCTTCCCGAATTGAATACGATAGCGTTGCGCGCAGCCAGTGCACCCACAGTGTCGCGGCAGAGATCGATGGCGGGGACCAGCGTTATGTTGGTCGACCAGTCGATGCTGGTGGGCAAGGCCGCGATGGTGGCGAGCACGCTGTCGCGAACCGCCGGATCGGCGGCCTTGCCGCTCAGCCACCAGCGGCGACCATCGAAACCGGCACGCGCCTCCGCGAGCTTGACTACCGCATCGATGGCCGCCTTGGCATTGGGAATGAAGGTCGATGGCATGGTGCCGTCAACGCTGATGGCATCGACTGGCGCCTTGCCGGCGATAACGCTCAGATACCCTTTGATCTCCTCGGTGCTCACAGCGCCTGCCAGCGTGACGGGACCGCCGCGCGAGCGCGACGCCTCAAACGCAAGGTCAGCCGGCATGGTGGGGGTCACTTCCGCAAGGGCGGAAGAGGATTGCTCGGGCGTTGGCGCCAGGAGCACCGCAGACGGCTCGCTGCTCGAGGATGGTACCGGCGCGCTCGGCGGCTCCGAGGATGACGGGGTCGGAGCAGACACACTCTCTGGCACTGGCGGCGTCTCCGTCGGTTCCGAAGAGTTGTCAGGTGAGATCTCGCTCGAGGACTCTGGAACAGGCGGAACCAAACCTTCGATGGCACGATCCCAATGCACCCCTGCCCGACTGCCTTTCAGCAACGACGCAAGCGCAAGCTCGCCCTCAGCGGTGGTGGCGGCGCGGCCTTCGAGAGTCCACTTGCTGCCGTCGAAACTCGCCGTGCCTGTTGTAAGATGTGACAATGCGTCGAGCCCAGCTAGAACGTCGTCCGAAAAGCCGGATGGTTCGCCCGATGCCAATGCCGTGGTATCGCGGCTAACATTGCCTGCACGCGTTTCGACGAATTTGCGCATGTCCTCGCTGGGGAGATAACCCGCGAGATCGACAGCGCCATCGTCGTGTTTATCAGCAGACCAGAGATACGGCGTGACGATAGGTAGAGCGTCGGGCGTCTGGATGGCGACACGCCAAAGCGAAGGATCGATGGCGGCACTAAGGGCGTCCTGTATTTCGGTGCGCGACGACGCTGAGCCGGCGCGGCCGGTTAGGGTCCAGTTGCGGCCCGAGAGAGCGAGCGAGCCTTCCTCGAGCCGAGCGAGTGCATCGAGTCCGGCGGCAGCGGCGTCGGTAAAATTGTCGGGCGCGCCGGCGCCGAGAAGTGTCGCGTCACTGTCGGCGCCTCCTCGGGCTACAAGGGTGTCCTTGAAATCCTGATTGGGGGAGAACCCGGTGAAGCGCAGCGCACCACCCGCACTTTTCTGCGCACTCCAGACATAGGGTGCAATGATAGGCAGCGTGGGTTCAGGCGGCAGCTGTACCTTATATGTCCACCCCGCCGTGCGCAGCCCCGCTATCGAATACGCCGCGTCGGCTGCGAAACCCTTTTGCGCTGAGTCCACGACTCCTTGAATCGACCAGCTCCGGCCGTCGTAGAGCAGCGTTCCAGTATCAAGAAGGACAAGCACCGCAAGGCCATTGCGCACGGATTCCGTGAATCCCCGCGGCGCGCCGTCGGCAAGTGCTGCGTTGTCGGCTCCGAGGTTCATGAGCTGCTGGTGGATGACCGTGCGATCCGTTTCGCTGGGCACATAGCCGGCAAACGATATCCTGCCGGAATCATCCTTCGTTGCGCTGAATGTGAACGGATTGGCTATCGGTGGCGTGAGTTCGACGGCAGCAAGAGTCAGGCCTTGGGGAGGCCCTTCGGCGGCCGTCGCGGAGAGCGCATTGAAATCGGCGAGCGTCGCGGCACGCCCGGTGAGGCTGAGATGCGTGCCAGAAAGCGTAAACTCGCCCTCGCTCATGCGATCGAGCGCTGCGAGGCCGAAATCGATAGCCGAGTCGAAGCGTTCCGGGGCGCCGCGGGCCAACTTGAGCTTTGTGGCATCGGCATGGTCCATTGCCGCGAGCCGCTCTCGCGTCTGAGCATCCGGCACGAAGCCCAGGAATCCGATGCCGTCGCCGGCCTTAGTTGCGGAGAATGTGTATTCAACCACGCGCGGGGGATCGAGCGCTACCGTTCCGCCGATCCCGGTGACGGCGGCGCTGGCTTCGTCGGCGATCTCAGCCGTGCGCGGGGAGCCGCTGAGCGCGATCTTCCGGTCCTCGATTGCTGCCGTGCCTTGCTCGAGGCTTAGGAGAGACTTGAGGAGAATCAGCGCGTTGGCGGTGAAATCTGGCGGTTCGCCTGAAGCAGGAGTGAGAGCAGTAGAGACAGGGATAGCGCCCGCGGCGACGCGCAAAAGATCGGAAAATGCGGGATCCGGCGTAAAGCCGGAGACGGTCGCCGATGTGCCGTCGAACTCCGCCTCCCAACGATAGGGCTTGGCGACCGCCGGCGTGACCTTAAACGCCGCGAGGGTAACCCCGGACGGGACCTGAGATTCGAGCGCTGAGAGATCGTCGAAGCTTTCCGGGGACTTGGCGCGACCGACGACGGTGAGAGCCAGGTCGGCAAGCTTGATCTCGCCTTCGTCCATGTGGGAGAGCGCCCGCAGACCGAATTGTGATGCTGCGTTGAACTTTGCGGCTTCGGGGGAACCCGACAAAAGCCGCGTGTCGTCTTTTGCACCGGGCGCAGCTCCGAGCATCGCTTTGTGAGATGCCTCGTTTGGAAAACCGCCCGTCAGAGTGATGACTCCATCCTTCACCTGCGCTTCGAATGGAAAGGGGCTCGCGTATTCGGCGAGCGTGACTGCGGAATCGACCGCGCGAACGCCGTGAACCCCGGCCAGCTTGGCTGACGCCTCATCGATCATGTCCTGCGTTGTTGCAGTCCCAGCCAGGATCGCGTCGCGGCCTTCGATCGACACGGTGGCCCAGGCTGTCTCGGGAGTATCCAGCGCCGCGAGGGCGCGCGCCTGAAGGTCGGAGCTTATCGATACTCCGCCTAACGCTATCGCCAGCGCGGTCCCGCCACCAATCGCAACGATGCCCGGAATGAGCCATTTGAAGAAAGTACCGGCCATCATGCCCCCGAAACGCCACCGCTAACCGGATGCCCTGCTGCGATAGCAGGATCAGCGGCTCAAGAAAATCGGTCTATCCATTTGTTTGGAGGCAATATTTTGTCATTCAGCCGGTGTTGCTGACGGCCTCAAAGCAGAAAGGCCCGGCAGAGCCGGGCCTTTCCAGTAACTGCTGACGCGGATGAGATTAGAACGACTTCTCGGCAGTCGTGGTGATCTTGTAAGCACCCCAACTGTTAGCTTCGCCCTTGACGGAAGCCTTGAAGTCGCCGCCCGGATTCCACTCAACCTTGCCCGACCCGTAGAACACGGAGGTCGGCCCGTTGAGGCTGTTGGCACCGTTGGCAATCGCACCAACTTCGCCGGTGAGCGTAACTTCGTCGGAAACCGCCGCAACGACCTGAGCAGCCACCTGATCAAGCGTGTCGAACGGAGCGTTGTCGTCGTTCTCGTAATGGCGCCAGCCCAACTTGACCGTGACACCGTCAGAGACTTCAGACGCGATCGACGCGCCGACGCCCCACTCGGTGGCGTTCGTGTCCTGGAACCATTCGCCGGAGCCGGCGATCGTGAAGTTGTCGAAGGTCGCCGACACGGAACCGAGGGCGTTGCTCATACCATCGCTGTTGGTGCCGTAAGCACCGACAATGCTGACCATGTCAAACGTACCCTCGAAGCCCGAGTGGAATACCCAGTCGGCGATGCCGCCGGCGAGGATCCCATCGGCCGCAAACGATGCGTGCGCTTTGATGTCGTCCGTGTTGTAAGCCACGACACCGACAACCGAGCTCACGGCCGGGGTGGAACCGAGGTTCTCAAGGCCGCCGCCGATCCAGAAATTGTCCATGCTGGACACGACCTGGAGGACATTGCCGCCCGTAACGACGCTCGACTGATCGACATCGATCACACCCGCATCGACAACTTCAGAGTTGAACAGCCCGAGGAAGTTCTTGGGCTCGTCTTCACCGTCCTTGAAGATCGAATCGGCGCGACCAGCCGTGAATACGGTGCCCTCGCCGATGCTCACATAGAGCTGTGAAATCGTGCTGGCGTCGAGGTCCCACTTGATCGTGGCCGAAGCCGGGCCGAAAGACGAGTCGGCGGTCGCCACGAACTTCAGCCAGGAGTCGAACGAAACCGACGAGTCGTTCGTGCCGTCCGAGTCGTCTACCGAGTAGTTGCTGGTATCGACGTCGAAATAGCTCATGATCTCATAGCCCGGCGCATAGTCGCCCCAGGTGTATTCGAAGTGCACACTACCCGAAATCTGCAGGCAGTTGGTATCCGACGAGATCGTCAGACCCGTGAGACCCAAATCGTCGCAGACGTCCAAACCCGTCTCGACGCCCAGGTCAGTAGCGAAGGCGCCGGTCGAGAGACCAGCCGCCGCTACCGTACCCAGAAGCAGGCTCCTGATTTTCATTGTTGACCTCCAAAGTCAGTCATTCGTTTTGCCAGTTTCCCGGCGGTTGGCCTAAAACGCGACCACACTTGTTAGTGTGTGTTGCCGTCGCGTCGCGACCGACAAACGATCCCATGCATGGATTCGCAGAACCGACATTACCCGCGTTCGGGTGGGGCGCAATCGCAGAAAAGCCAGATTCCCCCTGCTGCGTCGTGGTTGCCAATCCGATGTTGCAGATTCAGCACAGAATTGGAAACCTCCTGTTAATAAGGCTGAATCCGGCGTTAACAGGACGCGCGCCGCCAGGCGCCGCGTCTGCATCCGGCCCAAATTGTGGCAGACCGGTCCAAAAGGAGACGTAGGTGGAAAAGCGTAACATTCTCATCACCGGAGGCACTTCGGGAATCGGCAAGTCGGCGGCCCTTGGATTTGCCGCGGCCGGCTGGAACGTGGCGATCTGTGGCCGCCGGGCAGACCTGCTGCAGGCGGTCGCTGAGGAGGGCAACCTAGCCCTTGCTGAGATCGTCGATGTTGCGGACGCCGATTCCGTCGGTAGCTTCGTTGCTGCCGCCAAGGAGCGGCTTGGTCATCTCGACGTGGTGTTCAACAACGCGGGCACGTTCAGCGCCTCCTCCAGCTTCGGCGATATCGATGTCAGCGAGTGGCGCCGCATGGTTGACGTCAATCTCAACGGCGCGTTCTACGTGGCACGCGAGGCGTTCCGCGCGATGCGCGAGCAGTCACCGCAAGGGGGACGCATCATCAATAATGGCTCAATTTCCGCTTATGCTCCGCGCCACGGTGCTGCAGCATACACCGCGACTAAGCATGCGATCACCGGTCTCACCAAATCGATCTCGCTCGATGGAAGGCAATTCAACATCGCCTGCGGCCAGATTGATATCGGGAACACTGCGACTGATATGAGCGCCTCGCTCGCAAAAGGCGCCATGCAGGCGGACGGCAGTCTCAAGATCGAGCCCCGCTTCGATGTGAAGCACGTCGTCGATGCCCTGCTTTACATGGCCGGTCTGCCGCTCGATGCGAATGTGCAGTTTATGACTGTGATGGCGACGACTATGCCCTATATCGGCCGTGGGTGAGCAATCTCAACTGCAGTAGTTCACGGAACCACCGACTTGCCGAATCCCAACTCGAAGGTCCGCGCCGATCACATGTTCAAACTTCTCGCCGGCCTTGCACGGGCACGTAAGGGTATTCTTGCTTACTATCTCCCCCTCCTCGAGACCGATGATGAGATAATTCGCCTTGGTGCCGTCTGCCAGCTGCTGAACTTGAGAACGTTGCCCGAGCGACAGATTGACCGGGTTCTCGATCTCTGCCGGTATGGAGCAGTTAAGAAGAAGGCCTTCGACTTCTTCCAGAGTGAACACCATCAGGAACTCGCGCGACAGGTCGCGGCCATCCGGACGTCAAACCATGACGAGGTGCTCACGCAGTTGATGGAAGCGCAACTCGATTTCGATCAGGAGCGCGCGCTGGAGGCGTCCATCGCTGTTTTTCGGGAAACGGGACATCTGTCGGATCTATCCGCTATTGCGATTGCCGCTGATCGAGTGGGCGGATGGAAGCTGTCTTCGGAATGGAATGTTCGCGGTGCGGCCCTCACTCCACTTGATCCCACATATTTTCTCTACCTGTTCCACGGGTTGGCGGAAGCGAACCAGTTTGATTTGGTGGATACGCTCGCTGTTCTCCTGAACCAGGCCGGGCTTCATCCTTATCTTCACGGTGTCTATTCTGCCAATGCGGCGTTAGCCCGCGGCGATGTGCGCGGATGCGTCGATCGAATTGCGAAATTGGCGCCGCCAAGCGAATCGGCTCCGCGCCTGCTTCGCTCCGTGACCGCCCACGCGAAACGCCTCCTCGGCGATGCTCATGAACGACTCGGGAATTACGAGACTTCCTACAAGCTTTACGCCGAAATGAATCGGCTCGAACAGTCGCCGACCGTAAAGGCGATGTCAGAGAATTCAGCGATATCAAATGGCACCTACTGGCAAAATCTAGCCACGGCGGTCCCCGAACTTCCTCCATACTCCCGCGACGACATTGTCATGTTACTAGGCTTTCCCCGGTCTGGAACGACGTTGCTTGAGAACGCTCTCGATGGCCATCCCGACATCGAGGCATATGAAGAACTGCCAACCTGGGACGCGGCGTTCGCCATGGCCCGACCGCAGTGGCATTCTCGAATGTCCTCAACTATCGACCAGGTACGACGATTTGTGAGCGCACGGGACATCTACTTCGATCAAGTCGACAAGCGTCGCAAAAAAAAGTCGGCGAGATATGTGCTCGACAAGTACCCGATGCGGACCATCCATGTTGCCTTGATGGCAAAACTCCTGCCAAATCAGCGGTACATCTTCGCCATTCGCCATCCATTCGATGTAGCGTTGAGTTGCTTCCGGCAGAGGTTCAACCCAAACACGGCGATGGAGAGTTTCCGCACCATCAAGGGGACGATCGAGCTCTACGATGCTACTATGACGCAATGGTTCGAGTATCACTCGATGAAGGATCCGCTCGTACATTACGTAAAGTACGACGATGTCGTCACGGATTTTGACTCATCGATCCGCCGTGTACTTGAGTTCATCGGCTTGCCATGGGACGACAACGTGCACAATTTCGCCGAAGCGGCGCAGGATCGCGTCGCGAGAACTCCCAGCTATCAGAAGGTACGGCGTGGCCTGGGAATCGGTGTGCAAACCTACTGGCGCAACTATGGATTCCTGTTCCAGACACCCGAAGCAAAGCCCTTATACAAGTGGGCGAGTTTCTTCGGATATGAGACGCAATGAGCGAAATCCCTGTTGAGCCACTCGCGGCATTCGCACCACTAGATTATCTGAAGCATGTCGCAGAGGGCCGACTTACTTACTACCGGAGACTCGTCTATGACGAAGACCCTTACATATCGACGGGGGCCTTGGCCGAGCTCATTTCCGGCGGAGGTGTCGAGGAAGCGGATTGGCCGAGAATTCTCGATCAATGCAGTCATGCCTTCATCCGCCATCTCGCCGTAGAGTATTTCGAACTCCTTTTTGAACACGACCTGGCGCGGCGGGCGGCAACGACAGCGTCCTCGGAACCGGAGGATCCGCGGCGAACAGCGATGCTTGCTCGGATTGATTTCGATCGTGCCGCATCCGTGCGTGCCGAGGCAGAAAAGTTCTATGCAAACGGGGCTCCGGCCCATCTTGTTCGAGCGGGAGCCGCAGCAGAGAGTGTGACTGGTTGGGCGGCAGCCTTGCCCTGGTGCGTGCGGGCACTTGTACTATCTCCCAATGGACCGGATTTTGCCGGGACGATCTACCTGCTACTTATCCAATCTAGCCAGAGCGAGCTAATTGCGGAATTTCGCAGGCATTTGTCTGCTGCGGGACTGCATCGCGAATTTGATGGGATGGCCGAAGGGGCCATCCGCTACCTGCGCAAGGACTACGCGGGCGCAGTTGAAATCCTGCGCGACTTCAATCCCGAAAGCATGTCGACAAACGCGGCGCTAGCTCCTCTTACGAACCAAGCTCAAATCATGCGCGCTGAGGCCTACGACAGACTTGGGAATTACCGTGCTTCGTACGCAGAGTTTGCCGAGGCTAATGCCCGCGGACGTGATCGGAAGGTCAATCCGGCGGCTCACTACGAGAGCCTAAAGGCGCGAAAGGCGCTTCAGGTGCCTCCCCTGCCGCCAGACCCGCGTAGCGACGTATTTCAGATGCTCGGATTTCCTCGTTCTGGCACGACACTGCTCGAGAATGCTCTCGCTGCGCACCCGGCAATTGAAACCTTCGAGGAAATTCCCTCTCACAAGGCGGCAGCAGTCTACATTTTTGGAAGGCCCAACCGACCGAGCATGACCGAATCCGACGCCGCTTCCATGTACCTCCAGGCCCGGAAACGATACTATGCCGAGATCGATATTCGCCGGCGAAAGCCAGAAGCCACAGTTCTAATCGACAAGCTGCCGCTCCAGTCCGGAGACGCCTCGTTCATGAAACGGCTGTTTCCGGAGCGACGCTACATATTCTCCATACGCCACCCATTCGATGTCGTGCTCAGCTGCTTCCGTCAGCAGTTCGCGCCAAACGCAAGCATGGAGAACTTTCGGACAATCGAAGATTCCATCCGCATATATGACTTCACCATGCAACAGTGGTTCGAGACCTTCACTCTGGAGAGTCCCGAAGTATGCTATGTGCGCTATGAGCCCCTCGTCGAGGATTTCGAGGGTACGTTACACCGCGTCTTGTCGTTCCTCGGCGTAGCGTGGAAGGATGATGTTAACAACTTCGCCGATCTCGCAGAGCGCCGCGGTTTCAAGACGCCGAGCTATCAGAAGGTTCGGCAGGGCCTTTCAATCGGTGTCCAGACATATTGGCGGAACTATGGATTCCTATTCCAGTCGTTCGAGGCCGAGCCCCTTCGCCGCTGGGCGCGCTTTTTCGGCTACCCCACGTCCTAGCGCTATGCCGTCCATCCGCCATCGATGACATGCACCTGGCCGGTCGTGTAGGTCGCCGTCGCGAGGTAGAGGGCGAGTTCGGCGACCTCTTCCGGGGCGGCTATGCGGCCGATGGGTTGGCGGGCGATGAAGGCCTTTTTGGCGGCCTCGAAATCGCCGGTTGCGCGCCAGCGTTCGTGCAGCGACGGACTGTCGACGGTACCGGGGGCGATCGCGTTCACGCGAATGCCCTTGGAGGTGTAGTCGGCGGCGATGGACTTAGTCAGGCCTATGACGGCGGCCTTGCTGATCGAGTAGGCGGCGCGATTTGGAACGGCCTTCCAGGACGATGCTACGGTCGACATGTTGATGATGCATCCGTCGCCATGGGCGACCATGGCGGGCATGAACGCCTTGATGGTCCGCACCTGCGCCCAGACATTGAGGTCGAAAGCGAACTCGAGATCCTTGTCGGGCATTTCGAGGATGGTGCCGCTGTGCACGAAGCCAGCGCAGTTGAACAGGATGTCCAGCCGCCCGATCTCCGCCGCCGCTGCTTTGACCGCGGCATCGTCGAGCACATCGAGGCGGCGGATTTCGACGTTGGAACGGCCCTTGAGTTCCCCCAGCTTGTCCATATTGACGTCGGTAGCGATGACGCGGGCGCCCTCCCGGGCGAAAGCCTCGACCGTGGCGCGGCCTATTCCCTGCGCCGCCGCCGTGATGAGGCTCACCTTGCCATCCAGTCTTCCCACTTCTCGCTCCTCCGATAGCGTTTTGGCCGCGCCAGCGATTTGCACGACTGGCCGCATTCGGCAAGAGGAACGAAGGGCTATGCCGCGGCAGTGGCGACGCGGCCGCGGCCGGCCGCCTTGGCCGAGTAGCAGGCGGCGTCCGCCTCGGCGAGCGCGTCCTGCGCCCGATCCGCTCTGATCATGGCGATTCCGGCGGAGGCGCCCATCGAATAGGCCGTACCGTTCCACGCAAAGTCGAGCTTCGAGATGGCCTCGACGATCTTTTCGGCGACCGCACGGGCGTTGGCGAGCGTACAATCGGCCAGCAACACGACGAATTCGTCGCCGCCCAGCCGCGCCGCCATGTCGTGATTGCGACAGGTGCGACGGATCACCTGCGCGACCTCCTGCAGCAGCGCGTCGCCGGCGGCGTGGCCGGCGGTGTCGTTGACAGGCTTAAAGCGGTCGAGGTCGATGAAGCACAGCGCGTGCATGCGCCGTTCCTCGCCGACCTGCCGATGCGCCTCAGCCAGAGCGCGCGCCAGGGCAATCCGATTGGGCAATCCGGTTAGCGCGTCGTGATTGGCCGAGTGGGCCAGAGCACGCTGCAGCTCCTGGGTTTCGGTAATGTCCTTGAACACCAGCACGGCGCCGATCGTGTGCCCATCTTCGGTGCGCACAGGGGAAGCCGTGCCGGCGACGCCGCGGCCGGCACCGTCGCGCGCGGCCAGCACCACGTCGTCATCGATGGTGCAAAGCATGCCGGCATCGAGACATGAGGCAACAGGATCACGCGCGGGTGCGCCGGTCGCTTCCGACTTGGCGATGAACACGTCCGAGATTGCGCGGCCCATCGCGTCGGCTTCGTTCCACCCCGTCATCTGCTCGGCGACGGGGTTCATGAAGATGATGTTTTCTTCCGCGTCGGTGCAGATGACACCGTCGCCGATGGATTCGAGCGTGACGCGAAGCCGCTCCTTTTCGTCGGCCAGTTCGGCCTCGACGGCCTTGAGGCGCGTGATGTCGGTGTCGGTCCCGATGGTGCGGATGGGGTTGCCGTCCCTGTCCCATTCGACGGGTTTGCCGCGGCTCAGAATCCAGATGTAGTGACCGTCGCGATGACGCTCACGATATTCGAGCGTGTCGTAGCCATCCTCGCCTGCATCCTGCTTCTTCACGATCGCCTTGATGCGCCTGGCATCGTCGGGATGAAGCCGCGCAAGCCAAAGGTCCTGCGCCGGATCGACATATTCGCCCTCCGGGATGCCGCGCATCTTGCGCCACATGGGCGAATAGAACATGTCGTCCTTGCGGATGTCATGGTCCCAGACGCCCTGCCCCGCCGACTCGAGGGCGAAGTTCCAGCGGCTTTCCGTCTCAGCGAGTGCGGCCTCGGCGCGCTTCTGCCGTTCGATGTTGATGATCTGCACAATCACGTAAAGCGGGCGGCCCGTGGTGTCGCTGCGCAGCAGCGAGCCCGAGGCCAGCACCCAGATCGGACCACCGTCGACATGCTTCAGCCGGCACTCCTGATGAAATTCATCGGCCTCACCACGCATCAGCCGAGCCAGATGGAGACCGGTGATCTTGCCGTCCTCGGGATAAAGCATGTCGTCGACGCTGAGGCCCAGACACGCGTCATCGGCGTAGCCGAGCATCGTCTCATACGCCCGGTTGGCATAGATCATCCGGCCATCGGCGCCGACCAACGCCATGCCGACGGCCGCGCTCTCCATGACCTTGCGGAGCAGCGCTCCGCTCTGGTCGAAGCGGAACAGCTGGGCATCTGATCTTTCGGCGTGCATTGTGGGCATCCGAGCAGGCTCGCAGGGCTGCCTTAACGACGGGCTTATTTGGCGCCCAGTTTCACCCTGCGCGCGAAAAAGTGCTGGAAATGCTGAACGGGGTGCAAACGGAGCGCCGCGGCAGGGATAAGCGCTTCTCCCCCGGGCATCCGGCCTTGCCATGGTCCGGCAAACCGGGTTTAAGGCGCGGCGGTAGGAGAGGTGGCCGAGTGGTCGAAGGCACGCCCCTGCTAAGGGCGCAGACCTCTAAAGGGTCTCGTGGGTTCGAATCCCATCCTCTCCGCCAGTTTTCGGCCGATTCGTCTGCGAATTTGCTGATTTTCGCTGATTCAGTGCCAGCGCTCGCTCGATTTGATGCCACCTGGGCTTCGCGCCACGACGGCGTCATGCATCTCCACAATCTCGGTCCGCTCGCAAAGTCCTTTGAGCTGGTCGCAGACCTCAGCGGCGCTCAATCCTTCGACGTAGTGCTGCTCCAGAGCGCCGGCTATCAAATCCAGCGCATTCCCCGCGTTCTGGATCTCCTCGGGAAGTTGGTCTCGCGTCGCAAGGCGGCTGCCGATTTCGGGCAGCGCAAGGAGTTCGGCGCAGATTTCAGCCGCGTTTCCCCGCTCCGATGCCTGATATGCTCCGAGGGCATCGACTGCGCGTACCAAGGCAAGTTCGCTGTCGCTCGGTATGAACCGGGGCGGTCTGGGGAACTGTATGAGTTGGGCCATGCCTTGTCCTCTCGGCGCCATAACCCCTGGACCGGCAATCCGTTCCCGGCCAGGCTGCAGGCACTCTATTGCGCGGCGGAAAGCCGAAGGACACACTGCAGGCGGAGCCCCCGAGGGACGAAGCGTGCCGGTTCCTCTTCCCGAGCTTGAGACGCCCGATCTGGTCCTCGACCGGATCGATGAGGGGTTTTATGCGATCGACCGCGACTGGCGGTTCATCTTCATCAATCGTCAGGCCGAAGCGTTCTGGGGACGCTCACGCCAGCACATGCTTGGCCGCTCGATGCTGGAACTGTTTCCGGCCTTTCCCAACTCGGCATCCCATCGCGCGCATTTGGAGGCCATGACGAGCCGCAATGCCGAGATGCGGGTGGATACGATCTCGACGGCGACGGGCGCTCCCGTTGCGTTGCGCCTCTATCCAAGTCCCGGCGGTCTTTCCGTTTACTTCCGCGATACGACGCGACCGCGCCAGCTCGAGCGCGAGCTGAAGGATCGTACAGAGCTGCTGGATCTGGCGGAGAGCTCCGCCGGTATCGGCGTGTGGATTCAGGACCTGGCGTCCGCCACGATGACGGCCACGCCGCAGTATTTCCATCTGCTCGGCATCGACCCCATCGAGGGCCCGGTGCCTCAGGACTTCGTTCGCAACTTCCGCCACCCCGAGGATCGCGAGCGCGTCCGGACGCGCTTTCGCGACGCCGTCGATGCGGGGGCGGAGGAATTCGAGGCGGAGTATCGCATCGTGCGGCCCAATGGCGAAGAGCGCTGGATCTTCGGCCGTGGCAGAGTGGTGCGCAACGAGGCTGGCGTGCCTGTCCGGTACAGCGGCGTCGACATCGACATCACCGAGCGCAAGCAGCAGGAAGCACATCTGCGCGTCGTCGTGGATGAGCTGCTGCACCGGACGAACAACCTGCTCGCTGTCGTCCAGGTCCTGCTGCAGCAGACCGCCCAGAGCAGCGACACGCTGGGCGATCTCCTGCCGAAGTTCTCCGCACGGCTGCGCGGCCTCGGACAATCAGCGACCTTGCTGGCCAATGGCGGATGGTTGGGTGCCGACCTGAGCGAACTCATCAAAGCGCAGCTGCTGCCCCTCGCAGATGAGAGCCAGTTCCGGTTGGACGGGCCACAGGTGCGGCTCACGCCGAAGGCCGTACAGAATCTCGGCCTCGCCTTTCACGAACTCTGCACGAACGCCATAAAATACGGCGCCCTATCGAACGCGACCGGCACAGTCGATGTCCGGTGGCACCTCGCGGATCGCTCGCTCGACATCCGCTGGAAGGAAACCGGCGGCCCTTCGGTCGGCCCGCCGACGCGCAAGGGCTTTGGCCGCGTGGTGGCCGACAACATCCTCGTCAGCGGCCTCGGCGCCAAGGTCGAAACGAACTTCCTTCCTGACGGCGTCGAGTGGCTCCTGTCGCTGCCGACGGGCGAGTTTTCCGTCTAGCTGACCGCCTGCGTCAGGCTACTCGGCCGCCATTTGCCGTCGACGCTCCCGTCGGAGGTACTGCTGGTGCCGGTCAGGCAAGATGGGATTACCGAGCCGCTCGATAACCTGCCGACGCGCGGTGGAACCCAAGGTCTGCCGGTAACTGGTGTCAGCCCTGAGCCTCCGCATTGCCCGCGCCGCAAAGTCGAGATCCGGGTCGGCCCAGACTTCGCCGGCAATTCCATATCGGCCATTCTCATCGATCGCGGTGACCAGAGTGTACGGCACTAGGATGGCCGCCCCCTCGGCGAATTCGACGGGCGCCGACCAATTGGTGGCGATGACCGGGATGCCAAGCCACATCGCCTCGGCAATCGTGAGGCCGAACCCTTCGGAACGGTGAAGTGAGATGTGGCAGTCGATACTCGCCATCAGTTCGAGCGTTTCGCGGTCGGTCAGGTGTTCGGTCACAAGCCTGATGTTGGGCCATGCTGAAGTCATCTGCTTCAGCCTTGCCATGGTCCCACGATCGTCGGCAGCGAAGACCACCTTGACGATGAGCAGGACGTCGGAATCTTCCGCTGAGAAGGCTGCCTGAAAGGCTTTCACTGCCCCGAACGGATTCTTACGGGCCGCAGTCGAGCGCGTATCGAACATCGCAAGAAAGGCGAAGCGTCCGGCGGTGTCGAATTTCGTTCTATTCGAGGTGATCCCACGATATTCGGGCAATGGATGGGGGACTACCCTGACAAGGGTCGAGTTGTCTCGGCGGGCAGCAATAATGGCATTCGCCACAAACTGGCTTGGTGCCCAAATCTCGTGGAAGAACGATATCGCGGGCATCCAGCTTTCCGGAATGACCTGGAGTTCATAAGCCCAATAGCCAATCCGATATCGATGCCGCCAGATGCGCGGATCGCCGGTCGTTAGAAAGTGAAGCACTTCAGGCGGATTGCAGTGACACAGCCAAATGCCGCCGCTGGTTGTCGCGGCCGCAACGCGACTTCCGCGATTGTCGTCGCGCAGGTCATGCGTCAGGACCTGCGCAGGCCATTCCGACAGAGCATGTTCGGTCAGCCTACCGGCCCGGCCTATTCCGTTTACGTCGGACAGGTAGCCGGAAAGGATGATATCTCCCGGGCGTATCCTCGAGGCGTCCGGACGCACCATCTCGACAGGTTCTTCTCGCCGCCGGAGGGATCGCACCCAAAATCGGACTCGGTGGATCGTGAGGTGCACGCGCAGGCGCATTGCAGGCGGCAAAGGCAGCGCCCGCCATGCCTGGCGAATTGCACCAACAACCATGCCAACCCCCGCAACTGTGTATAGACGCTAGTCGTACTTGAGCGTACGCGCAATGCGCGCTTACTGGGCGCTGTGGAAAGAAATGCTGCCAAGATGGTCGCTGACGCAGTGACGGGAACCGATGGCCGCCGGGGCTTTGTCGAACACGTCAAGCCCTTTCCACCGGTGGAGGCCTTTTTCCCGCGGCGCAAGTTCGATCCTGATGCGCCGATCTGCTTCGTGCATGTCATGAAGACCGCGGGGACGACGGTGCGGTTGACCCTCGAGAATGCGTTCGACGGAGAACAAGTCTTTCCTAGTGGAAGCTCTGCCTATGTCGGCGGCTATTTGAAGCTCCGCGAGGCTCTTCAGGCCGGCGACGACTTCAACAGCTATGCCGCGATATCGGGTCATTATGGGTGGAAAATCACCGCGCACCTTTCGGCACGTGCCAATCTCTTCACATGGTTCAGGGAACCTCGTGACAGGGCAATTTCCCACTTCTTCTTCAAAGTCGTGCAGAACCGCGCCGAAGGTACGGGGGCGCTGCTTCAGAGGATTGATTCTGGAGAGCGACTGGAAAGCATATTCATGGACTGGGCTCGCAAGATGTTTGTGCAGCCCTTCCATGCTCTCGCAGTCGGCAATCCTGACAAGGGGTATGGTGCCGCCAAAGGCGGTCCCTATCGTGACGTCGCCATAGACGTCCTCCACAGGTGCTTCTTCATCGGGCTTCTAGAGGATCATGAGCGCTCGCTCGACGGCCTAAGCGCCCTGACCTCGATCTTGCCTCCAAAACAGGAGGTCAAACGCAATGTCGGCGTCAAGCGAGGCAAAGGACTCTCACTGTTGGCCGATGAACAGGCTGAATTCGATTCCCTACTGGCGACCGAAATCGCCTTTTATGAACGCGTGCGCCAAGTGTACGACCATCAGATGAAAGAACTTAGGGAAGCGCAAGACGAGAACCCAGCGTTCGGATTGATCGGTAATCGCGAAGGTCTGCGGCAATACTTGCTTGGCCTTCCGCAAATGGCGCGGCGACGCAAGCTGACCCAGTGGAAGGCCTGGGATGCCGTCCAAGGTGAGAATCTGGACTCCCGCGAAGAGTTCAAGGAAAAGGACGGCAAGCGAAGCCGGTGGCGTTGGACCGCCTCCATGCCGGACACGTACCTCTACTTCGACCCTCCCCCTGGTCCCTTCCGAATCCGCCTGCGCCTGAACCCGGCGACACCACTCGAAAATGCGCGCAATGCTGAGTTGCGAATTGCGGGGCATGAGATTGATCTGAGGCTGGAAGCCGCGCCTTCAGGACGTAACGACCTCGTCGGGGAGATCAGCGCCGGATTGCGCGCGACTTTCCCGGAAACCCTCGAATTCCATATCCATACGCCCGTAATGCTCGATGAGAGCAAGTTCGGATATCGAGTTGGCACCCGCATGCTCGGACTAGCCCTGGAAAGTATCAGCGCGGAGCCACTGCCGGATCCGTGGATCCGAAGATTTGGCCGCTTGGTGGTCCGGATGCTGAGTTCCCTGAAGCCTCTGCCCTGAACCGCAGAGTAGCCGTGCTTCCACGCGAGTCGCGGACTTTCGTGCACGATCTGCATTTGGGCACCGCATATTGGATAGATCTCGTCGTTGCTGCTCTTGCTTCAATTCCGCCCACGAATTTTCTTGATTTGCGCGGCATACTGTCACGTGCGACGTTGGCGATGTCGCCTGGCTTGGCTTGCGACCGGTGGGTCCGGCGAGGGGTGGATTGATGTGGCGAACTGACATTGGCCTGAAGCACGCAGACACAAGGGCGATTGCGGGATTGATGCTGGCAGCGGGCTTTGGGCTTGCACCTGTTGTCAGCGCGGCCAGCACGCCGGCCGTCATCGAGGGCGTGTGGCTCACCGACAGCAAGTCCGAAATGACGATATCGCCCTGTGGCCAGGGATGGTGCGGCTACATTACCAAGATCGTCGTGCCCGAGCGGATCAAGGAGCAATATGGCGACGATCTGGAAGCGATCGGCGATAATTACACCGACGCGATGAACCCCGATCCCGATCTGCGCGACCGCCCGATCCTGGGCCTGCAGATTCTCACGCTCAAGGCGAGCAGCAGGGAGAAAGTCTTCGACGGCGAGATATACAACCCCGAAGATGGCAAGACCTATTCCGGCTACCTCGAAGTCGTCAGCGACAAGAAGCTCGTTCTCAATGGCTGCGTGATGATGGGGCTGTTCTGCAAGGGCGAAGACTGGACGCGCGTGAAGTGATCAAGCGCCCAGTCTGACTCCGAGCAGTTCGAGATCTCGCGCCAGAGCTTCGCCTGGATCGGGCGCTGGCCGGGGTATCGACGCGGCGAGGGCTAGAGCGCGTTGCACCGCCGGCCGCGCATCGATGCTGTCGTGCCAGCGCGCTACCATCGGAAAGTCCGCACGCGATACCTTGAGATCGTCCCATTTGCGGGCCCATCCAAAGATCGCAATGTCGGCGATCGAGAAGCCGTCGCCGGCGACAAAGTCGATTCCCCTTGCCGCTTGCCGCGACAACTGTCCGTCGAGCACGCCGTAGAGACGCTGCGTCTCGTCGGTATAGCGCTTGACGGCGTAGGGGATGGGCTCGCGGTCCTTGCCGATGAAGTGTTCCTTCTGCCCCAGCAGCGGACCGAAACCCCCGACCTGCCAGAACAGCCATTCGTCGATCTTCACCCGCTCGGCCCAGCTTGCGCCGTAGAAGCGCTGATACTTCTCGGCGAGATATTTGAGGATCGCGCCCGACTCGAAGATCGGGACTGCCTTGCCCTCGGGTCCCTCCGGGTCGACGATGGCGGGCATCTTGTTGTTGGGGCTGATAACCGAATAGTCCGGCCGGTACTGATCGCGGCGCGACATGCTGATCGGAATGAGGGTGTAGGGCACCCCCAGTTCTTCGAGCATGATGGTGATTTTCCGCCCGTTGGGGGAATTGAAATAATAGAGATGTATCGGGGCGGTCATGGGCTGGTTCCGGCAGGCTGCCCCTTATACCGGCGACCGGTGCGCTGCGACAACCGCCGGTGAGGAACAGCTTTCCGTCAGGCCCGCTTCAGGCGCATATGCGGTTCCCCGTCGGAGGTATGCGACAGCGAAACGCCGTCCGATCCCACGGTGGCGCGCACGCGCGAGCGGTTATGCACCATAGAGGCGAACTTGCTCACATTTACCGGCGCGTCGAACTGCACGGTCACCTCATAGTGCCGCATGTCCGGCAGCAATTGCAGACCGATGAGCAAGCCCGTGAAGGGCCGGCCGAGATAAGTGCCCTTTACCCGGTTGCCGACCTGGGCCGGCGTCACGATGCGATCGGGCAGTGCCGCGCTGGCGGTGTTCCAATCGCGATAGCCGTGGCGGCGGGCGATTTCCTCGAGGGCCTCGCTATGGCCGATGGGCGTGCCAGCGAGCGCGCGCTCCTCGCGGAGCGAGCGGGCCTCGGCCTTCAGCGTCTGGGTCGAAATGGTGTCGAGCGAAAACATGGCGCGTTTCCTTGCCGAGGCAACCGGTTCATGGGGCTCGCATTGCCATGAGCGCCTCTGGAGGAGCGTCATGAGGAGGTCCGCGACATACGGGCTGGCTTCACCATCGGGATAGTCCCGGCGAGCGGCTGGCGCCAGCAGCCGGGGGCGGATATGGGGCTTGGCGCCCGGACTGTCAATCACCGCCGCCAATGGCTGCGATCACGCAATTGCGTTTGCCAGCGCCGCCCCGACACGATAGCCGGACGTTGTGAACGAACTCATCCTCCTTCTGGCCGGTCTGATTGGCGGCGCCGTCAACACGCTGGCGGGTGGCGGCTCGTTCATCGTGTTCCCCGCCCTGCTGCTGGTCGGCGTGCCGCCCGTTCTTGCCAACGCCTCCAACACCTATGCCGCCCTCCCCGGCTATGCCTCGGGTGCGCTAGGGCTCTGGCGCTACATCGCGGTTCATCGCGAACGGCTGCTGGTCTATTCAATCATTTCGGCTGTCTTCGGCTATGCCGGCGCGGAACTGCTGCTGCGCGTCTCGGACGCGCAGTTCTCGGTGGCCGTGCCGTGGCTCATGCTCTTCGCCGTGATGCTCTTCATCTTCGGCGGCCGGATCAACGCGTTCGTGGTGGCGCGTGGAGGCAATGGGCGTGGCGCGCGCCTTGCAGGCTCCATCGTCCTGCTGGTCATTCTCGCCGGCATCTCGGTCTATGGCGGCTTCTTCAATGCCGGGCTCGGCATCCTGCTGCTCGCTTTCCTCGTCCTCGCAGGGATCGCCGACCTCCACGCCGCGAACGGCCTCAAGCTCTGGATTTCATCGATCATCGCGCTGGTCGCGGTCGCGCGCTTCGCGCTGGCCGGTTCCATCGACTGGTATCACGGCACTATCGCGCTGGTTGGCGTCACCACCGGCGGCTATGTCGCGGCGCGGCTCGCCCACCATTTCCCGCAGGCGCTGATCCGGGCGGCCGTCATCGCCTATGGCGTGGCGATCACGCTCTATTTCTTCTGGAAGATCTACTGGACCTGAGCCGTGCGCACCCACACGGCTGCGTCATGGAATGCGACACCGCCGAAGGGCGGAACCTGGTCGGAACCGATCAGCGTATTGATCCCCTGCCCATTCCGGTGCGCGGCGTTGGGGTGAATGCCCTCGGCAATCACCACGCCCTTCTGCATGCCGTCGAACAGTTGAGCGGTAAGTTCCACCGCGCCACGGTGATTGCCGACAAGGACCTTTGCGCCTTCGGAGATGCCGAGCGAGGCGGCGTCGTCAGGGCGGATCAGCAGGCTGGGCACCGGCTGGCGCTTGCGGCTCCCCGCCGTCTCGGCAAAGGATGAATTGAGGAAGCTGCGCGACGGGCTGGTCGCGAGCCGGAACGGCACTTCGGGCGAGGTCTTCTCGTTGATGTCCCACCAGTCCACGACTTTGGGAATGCTCAGCGGATCCACCACCCAGAGGTAGCTTTTCTTCCTTGCCGCGCCCTCCCAATTCGGGCGGAAGCGGAACTTGCGGTCCGGCCAGGCGAAGCCGGGTTCGAACCGCGCTTCGTCATCGGGCGGGGCCCTGTCGATGAAGCCGGCCTTCTCGACCTCCTCGATCGAAGGATAGCCGGAGCGCCGCAGCGTCTGGTCGACCATCTGCCGGTCCGTCAGGCCAAGCGATTCATCCTCGGCGCCGAGACGCCGCAGCAATTCGTTGACAACGTCGAAATTGGAACGGCATTCGCCCGGTGCCTCGACCAGCTTGGGTCCGACCAACAACCGCGTGTGTCCGCCGCGGCGGTAGTAGTCGTTGTGTTCCAAGAACATCGTGGCCGGCAAAACGATGTCGGCCATCTTCGCCGTGTCGGTCATGAACTGCTCATGGACGACCGTGAACAGGTCCTCGCGAGCAAAGCCGCGCCGCACCAGTTCCTGCTCGGGCGCGACATTCATGGGATTGGTGTTCTGGATGAAGAGCGCCTTGACGGGTGCGCCATTCTTCAGCGCATGGCGATTGCCGGTCAGTACCTTGCCGATCTCGCTCATATCGAGCTCGCGGCCCGCCTTGCCCATTCGGGTGCCGCGGATCAGCGATTTATCGAAATGCCAGATGTCGGAATTCGTGTGGAAAGCGCCGCCAGCCCTATGCCGCCACGCCCCGGTTACCGCCGGGATGCAGAGCGCAGCGTGCATGTTCCCCGAGCCGTTGCGCTGCCGCGTGAAGCCATAGCCGAGCCGGAAATAAGTCTTGGGCGTGGTGCCGACGAGACGCGCAAAGGCCTCGATCTCGCTGACGCTCAACCCGGTGATCGGCGCCGCCCATTCGGGCGATTTGCTCATGATATGCGCTTCGATTTCCGCATCGAAGTCGGTCATCGCCGCAAGATAGTCCCGATCCGCTAGGCCGTCGCGCAGCAGCACATGCATGACGGCGAGCGCGAAGGCGCCGTCCGTTCCCGGCACGAGGAGGATCGGCATGTCCGCCTGATCCATCGTCGCGTTACGGTAGATGTCGACGACGACGATCTTCGCGCCATGGCTCTTCCGTGCGCGCATGGCGTGCGTCATGACATTGACCTGGGTGTTGACCGCATTGGTCCCCCAGATCACGACGCAGTCGGCCTCGGCCATCAGCTCCGGATTGGGCCCCGACAGCGAGCCGGTGCCGGCAATGAATCCGGGCCAGGCCGCGCCGGTACAGATGGTGTCGTACTGTTCCGAGTAGCCTCGCGCATGCCGCAGCCGGTCGATGCCGTCGCGATGCACATGGCCCATGGTGCCCGCATAGAAATAGGGCCAGATCGCTTCAGCTCCGTATTCGGCTTCGATGGCGTTCCAGCGCGCGACGATCTGATCGAACGCTTCGTCCCACGAGATGCGCTGCCAGCTCCCCTCGCCCTTCGCACCAGCGCGCCGCATTGGATAGGTCAGCCTGTCGGGATGATGGATACGCTCGGCGTAGCGCGCGACCTTCTCGCAGATCACGCCGGCCGTGTACGGATCGTCCTTTGCGCCATGCACCCGCCCGATCGTATGCGCGTCGATGATCTCCACATCGAGGGCGCAGGTGGATGGGCAGTCATGCGGGCAGACCGAGCGGGCAACCCGGGCGGCGACGGGCTTGTTCATGCCTCACGCCTAGCGCTGTTGCGTCCGCTCCACAAGCCGCCGCAGCCGCTTGAGCTGCATGCCCGTGCCGACCATCCGCGAAACCTTCGCAACTGTCCGGGTGAGCGCCAGGGCTCCCGAATATTCGCGTTTGGGGCGCGCCTCGAGCAGTATTGCGGCCAGTTGCACCGGCCGGCGCCGCGCTTTTGCTTCGAGCCGGGCGACCAGGCCCGTCGGCGCCGGCACCTGCAGCGGACCGCCGAGATAGGAGAGGCTGATCGCTGCAAGTCCCTCTACCCGCCGTTCCGCGCAAAGCGCTTCGAACAGGGCCCAGTCGATCTCTCCGCTCTCGATCAACTGCGCCGAATCCACAAGCCAGTCCGAATTACCGTGGCCGCTGATGCCGCCATGGGCTAGCGCGATGGTCAGCTGGTCCGTGGCTGATGGAAGCAGGACGGGATAGCCCAGGAATGTGTGACGCGTCGCGCGCGACCAAAGGGCGTCAGGCACATGGTCCGAGGCAGTGAGCTGGTGGTAGGGATACTGATGAATGTCGACTTGGCCGTACTGTCCCTGCATCAGGTTAAGTCCGGCCGTCTCGGAAACAAGGTGAGGAGGTCCGGTGAGATAATCCCAGCCGGCGACGCGCAATACCTCGACCGCCCGGACATAGTCTCGTGGTCGCACCAGCAGGTCGACATCGCTGGCATAGCGGCCGCGCAGGTCGCTGAGCTCGACTACCGCCCTGCCTGCTCCCTTCAGCACCATCACCTCGATGCGCGCGTCGACAAGCGCAGCGAAGGCCGATTCCGCGGCGCGCAGGGCGACGCGGCTGTGAGTCCACAGCTTGCGCTCCACACCGGTCAAACGGGCGCGATCCTTTGCCGGGAGAACCCCTTCCGGCATGCGATAGGAGATGGCGACCAGCAGGCGCTGCTCGGCCATGGTCGCGCTCTCGAACTCGACCGTGCGCTGCCATTCGTCATATGCGGCAGCGGCATCGTGAAGATCGGAGAGGATGGCCGCGCGCAACAGCAAATCCCGCGGTCCGGTCGGCCATGCCCAGGCGAGGCTCGGGAAGCGCCCTCTTGGCGCGGTCGGGTGCTGCAGGGCCAGTCGTTCGCGCAGGGTCATCTGGAGGCGTTCCGGCGGCGTAGCATCGTGTTGCGCACGACCTGCATGTAGGACTTGCCGAGTTCGTTACGGCTCCGGTCGGACAGGCTGCCGGGATGGATGCGTCGGAAGGCGAGAATTTCCGTCAGCATGACAGTCTCGTGGCCGCTTTCGCGAAGGCGCGCGAGCCAGTCGACCATATCGCCGGCTCCTCCCGCCGGATCGATGACCGGGCCATTCGCGATCGCAGCCTGCGTGCGGATCATCATCGTTGTCCGCAGCCAACCGTCATATGCGTTGGCAGTATCTGGCTCCGCAGTTGGATGCCGGAAGTTCGCGATCCTCGTGAACACCGCGGCCGTGCCGGGATGCTCTTGCAGATAGGCGATCTGGTGCTTGGCCTTGTCGGCGGTCCACAAATCGTCCGCGTCTATGGTTGCGGTCAGCGGTGTGTCAACCATCGCTAAGCCGCGCGTCGTCGCAGCGCCAGGTCCTGCGTTCGACTGCATCATGAGTTCGACAATGCCGCCGAAGCCCCGAGCAACTCCGGCAGTGCCGTCGGATGAGCCGTCATCCACGACGATCACTCTGGCGGGAGGCACAGATTGCGCGAGGACGGAGCCGATGGTCGCCGTGAGGGTCGCTTCCGCGTTGTAGGCTGGAATGACGACCGAATAGCTCAATACCATTCGGGGTTCTCCCCCATGCGCGAGCCGTCGAAGAAGCCGGGTGGGACACTTGGGGCACCAGTCTTCTTCCTGCGAATATGCGACTTGAGGATCGCCCGGGCAGTTCCCGTGCGTGTACCGTCGAGGGCCCGCGAAATATTGCCCGGATGCCGCCGGTAGTAGACGCAGATATCCTCGACGAGCATCAACCTCGGTTGAGACTCGATGATGCGGAAGATGTAGTCCACGTCTTCGCCATGCTCGAAGTCGCCGTCGAAGTATCCGATCCGTTTCTGCAAGGCGGTGCGCATCAGCATGGCGCCGAGCTGGATGCCACGCGTTTCGAGCGGCCGCTCCAAAGGGGCAGGCTCCATTGGTGATGTAGTCGACCGGAAGACGCTGAGAAAGCCGTAGTGAAACTCCAACGCGGGCTCGGCACCGAAATGAGCCAGGTCGCGCCGGAACCTGCCAGGAGGAGACAGATCGTCTGCATCCAGAAACGTCAGGACCTCCGTTTCCGGCGCGAGCGCATCCAGTCCGGCGTTTCGCGCACGCGCTATGCCGCGATTGGGTTGTTCGATGAGCCGAACCTCCGGCGCTTCGCGGGCGATTGAGCGCACGATGTCGCCGGTGCCATCGGTCGAGCCGTCATCGACAACAATGATGTCCAGCTCGGCCGCGTCGCGCTGGCGAAGAAGCGAATCTAGGGCGGACGCAACGTAGAGCTCGGCGTTGAAGGCCGGCATGATGACCGCGAGTTTCATAGCCAGTCGACGCTGTTGAACGGCCTGAAATCGAAGAAGCCGTCAGGCACGGGTGCTCCCCCGGATTTCTGTCGCTTGATATGGTTGAAGATCACGCGCCTATAGAAGCGGTCGGACACGTCCTGCTGCAGGGTAATGTTGCGATCGTGGCGGCGATAGTAGCAGCACACATCGTCGACGACGCGAATGCGCGGCCGCAGTTGGAACATGCGAAAGAAGAAGTCGGTGTCCTCGGCCTGGACGAAGCTCTCATCAAACCGGCCGACAGCGTCCGCCAGCGACTTGCGCATCAGGGATGCCCCCAACTGCACGCCGCGCAGATCGACGTACTTGCCGGTCGATGTATCCGGCGTAAGCCGGTCATCCGAGATGTCGCGGAACATCCGCGTGGTCCCATAATGGAACCCGAGTTGCGAGTCGTCGGTGAAGTGCTTGATGTCGCGCGCGAAGCGGCCGGCCGGCGAAAGATCGTCGGCATCGAGCATCGAGATCAGCTCGGTGTCGGGCGAGACTTCATCAAGTGCGCGATTGCGTGCCGCCGAGATTCCGCGGTTGGCCGTCTCGACGAGATTGACCTCCGGCGCTTGCGCCGAGATCGCTCGGACAATGTCACCGGTTCCGTCCGTCGACCCATCATTGACCACGATGATCTGCAGCTTCGCCGCGGTGCGCTGCTGCAGTAGCGAGGCGAGGGCATCGCCGACATACGGAGCGGCGTTGTAGGCCGCCATGAGGACCGCGAGTTTCACGGGGCTCCCTTGACGATGAAATTGCCGATGGCGTCGGCGATCTCGTCCGCATTGTCGCTGAGTTCGAGGAAATATGAAGGGAGGCGCCGCGCCACTTCGGACGTGAAGGCCATGCTTTCGCGCCAGTCTCCTGGCAACTGGAGCAGATTGCTCGGCGCGAAGGCAAGCATGCCCACACGCGCCGGCGCGCGCGTGAACTTCGAGCGCGCGTTGTGGGATATCCGCGGGATCAGGATCGCTTCCAGTTCGAGCGATTTAACCCGTCTGCCGCCCCCCAGTTCCTCGAAGTCGAACTCATACTTGCCGACCCAGTTGGGCTCACCGGCCTTGGTGGCAGCCGGATCGATCCCGAGCCGCGCAAGTCCCTTGGCATCCTGCTTCATCAGGCGCGTGACCGGATAAGCGGTCACCTTGCCGTCGGCGATATCGAGGGTCACGTAATCGTCGCCCACACTGTCAAGCCCGGCCGCGATGCCGGCGAGCGTCGTTCCCGACTTTCCGGCGCCGCTCGATCCCGCCAGCATGATCCCCTTGCCATCCACCCCGAGCGAGCCGCCGTGCACCATCCGCCAGCCAATGGTGACATAGGCCCAGTTCAAGACATTGCGCAGGGGGAACGAGCCGATCCAGGGCGGAAAGTACCCTGGAGACTGGAATGCCTCCACCGCGCGAAGCGTCGATCTATCGAAGAACTGCCAGAGCCGGAAATGCGGATCGTACTGGCCCGCCCGACTCCCTCCTCCGATAACGTCCTCGGGATCCAGGGGCGGTTCGTCACCGGTCGGAATCCTGAGACGCGGCATGTCGGGCCTTGTCGCATAGTCGAAGGCCGCACTGCGCACCACTTGGCCACCGTTGTCCGCATAGACTTCGCTGTCGACCAACGCACGCCGGCACAGTTCAGCATAGCCTTCGGAATCGCTGACCAGGTCGAGCCTGATTCCCGGTAGGACAAACGAGGTGGTCAGGTCGGGCCGATCGGCTTCACGCGCATATGTCAGCAGTTCGCGCGCAAAGCTGGGCGCGCCGTGAAGCTCCGTCGCCGGCCGGTTCAATGCCGCTATTCCTTGCCGGGGAGGTGCGGCCAGCCGGCTTCCGGATCCACGTCGTGGATAGGGTCCGCGACAAGTAGATCCGCGAGATCGTCGAACACGTCGATCTCATAGGGACCGGACGTGGCTGCGAACTCGACGGCAATTTCAGCCGGACCTGAGGCCGGGCTGGAAGCGGGAACGATCAGCGTATGGGTAACCAGGGCCTCAACGGCCGCAACCGCCTGTGCGCGCCGCACATCTTCGCTCGGCAGTTCAGCGCACAGCGTATCGAGCGAGTGGCCCGCCGTCAGGCCGCGCCAGATCAGTGCCGTACCGCCCGCAAGGCTGTAGTACTTTCCGGTACCCAGATCGAGAACAACAAACTCGCCCTCGAAATCTTCCGCGACAACGTCGCGGCTCTTCACAACATAAGTTTGAGTAGTGGACATCCCGCAATCCGCACCGATACGCATTATTACGAGTCGGTGACAAAGCATGGCGGGCCGGCAATCGCAACTGTCCGCAGGACTTTTGCAGCCGCCTGTTGGCGGCGAAGTCTGCGCTATTCTTCTGCCCGGATCCGCGCCAGCTCGAGCTGGAACAGCCGTAGCGCCAGATAGATGGCGAAAGCGAAACAGACAATTCCCGTGATGCTCGCCAGCGGCACCAGGCCGGCGACCTGCGGCACGTGCTTGGCAATCAGGAGAACGAGAACGAGTGCGAGAACGGATGCAACTTCGTGCAAGCGAACGGGCATGGTTTGCCTTTCAACAAACCGCACTGGCCGACGCCTGCCGATGCGAAAGTGGTTGACCCAGGCGCAGGAAATCTCACCGCGCAGCCATATGCTTACGCGAGATCCCAAAAGGTTCCACTAACATTTTAGTGCGTGCCCAAAATGCCGCAGGGCGTTGCGGCGTTGCAACAACCGGCTACGGCGGAGGCGTTCCGCCGTCGCTGGACATCGGCCGGGGTTCGCTCGACCCTAGTGGCGGCGCGGCTTCTGCAGTTCGCGTTCAAGCGCTTCCCGGGCATTGCCGACCCGGGCGATGGCGTCACGCACCTCCTCCGGGGTGACGCCGTGCTTCTGGGCCAGATGCTCGATTTCGTACCTTTCGCCGCCCGCGACCCGAACCCGGTCGGGCTGGCCCGTGATGTCCTTGTTGTCACTCATTTTGGGGTCCTCTCCAGTGTTTCTGCGGAACGCCGGCCGGACTCCAAGGTTCCGGTCACCGCCGCGGGAGGTGGCGGAAGCGGCCGCGTTCGATCTCGCGCTCCCTCATTTCGAGGTCAACGGGCGACCCCGATTCATTGAGATAGGCGAGTTCCGCCTCGGCTCTGGAAGGTCCGCGCAACCTCCTTGTCAGTCGTTCGATCAGTCTCATGGCGATGCTCCGTGTTGCCGGCTGAGGATGAGTACGCCGCCGGACACGCCGCAACCGGCCGCCGCGCATGGCAGCTATCCTCTCAGCTGGAATCGCTGGCAAAGCGTTCGGCCCTCCGCTAGGGCGGTTGGCGGGGGGTGCATATGGCTGAGACTGCTGCAGGCGCTCGGCTGCCGGTGACCGCGCTGGTCGGCACGAGCCTGTTCTTCACCGGCGTGACCTACGCCTCGACTCTCAACTACGGCGCGATTGTCGGCATCGACACGCTGGGTATACCGAACGCAACTTATGCGCTGATGCTCATGGTGGCTTCGCTGGTGAGCGCTGCCGCCTCCGTCACGCTGGGCTACATTTCCGACAGGGTATCCGACCGGCGGCTGCTCGTTATCGGATGTGCTCTGATGGGCGCGCTGGGCTTCGGGCTGATCTTCATCTTCCGCAATCCCCTCGCCTTCATCATCGCCATTTGCGTCATCATGCCGTTTGGCGGCGCGCTGTTTTCGCAATCATTCTCGTTCGCCCGCTCCTATTACGACGCACGCAATCCCGCGCGTGCCGAGTTCATGACTTCGATATTCCGCACCGTCTTTGCGGTGGCATGGGCGGTGGTCCCGCCTTTTGTCGGATGGATTGCTGCCAATACGGTTGTCTTCAATGTCTACGGCATTGCTGCGCTGGCCTACCTCGTCTGCGCAGCCATCTATCTTATTCTTCTCGGCAACCCGGACGCCAGGATCGGGCGCCCTGCGAAGCGCGCTGGCGGCGCCCCTGCCCCGGACTTGCCCCGAGCCCGCATCGAGCCGACGATCATCGTCGGCATTGTTGGTGTCACCGCGATCTTCATCGCGACGACCATCAACAATGTCACCGTGCCGCTTCTGATCACCGTCACCCTCAAGGGTACATTCGGCGAGCTCGGCATCTTTGCCGGCCTCGCCGCGGCAATGGAGCTGCCCTTCATGGTGCTGTGGGGCTATGCGCTACGCTGGGTGGGTAAGCACACAATCATTGTCGCGGCGGCATCGCTCTACGCGCTCTACCTGTTCCTGCTCAGCCGGGCAGGCTCCGTGACGACAATCCTGTGGCTGCAATTGATCAACGGGCCGGCCACAGCCGCGCTGATGAGCATTCCCATCAGCTATCTGCAAGACGCGATCAAAGGGCGGCGCGGCCTGTCGACCTCGCTGTTCGACGTGGTGGGCGTTGCGTCGTCGCTGTCGGCAGCGGCACTGTTCGGCGCGCTGACCGCCGTAAGCCCCAACTATCCGCTGCTGTTTGTGGTCGCCGCCGGTCTCGCGGTGCTGGGCGCGGCGATCCTCTTCACCGCGCACCGCGTCTTCCGCACCGTAGAAGCGGGCTAGAGTTCCGAGAAGGGCACGCCCCCGCGCGACTTGCTGTCGCGCGGGCTCTCGATAATCTGGACCACGACGCGTTCGGGCGGCACGCCGAAATGCTTCACCACCGCGTCGGTGATGTCCTTCATCAGCGCCTTCTTGGCCTCGGGCGAACGGCCCTCGACCACATGGACAAGAATCTCGGGCATCAGCCCTTTTTGGCCGCGCCGCGCTTGACGGGCGCCTGCACCTTGGCGGCAGCCTTCTTCTGCGGAGACTTGGCGGTCGGCTTCTTGCTCACAAACTTCTGGCCCATCGCGGGAACGGCGCCGCCCGCAGCCTGGGCCATGCGGATTTCGTGAACCGAGGTGCCCATATGACCCCAGCTCTTGTTGTCGACTTCCTCGATGACGACGAAGGTGTATTCCGGCTTCTTGTTGAGGATGCGCTGGAGCATCTC
The DNA here is from genome assembly GCA_035549855.1 of Devosia sp. Lineage (GTDB taxonomy): Bacteria > Pseudomonadota > Alphaproteobacteria > Rhizobiales > Devosiaceae > Devosia_A. Next base: position 110,213 of record DASZPY010000032.1, read on the forward strand.
GGTGGTCTCTTTGTAGAGCTGCAGCTTCTGCTCGTAGGTCGCGCCGTCGGTAATCTCGATACGCACGTATGGCATGGTTTCCCCTCTCGGATTTTGGTGCCGCTGAAATGAAAAGGCCGGCATCGCTGCCGGCCTTGAGTCTTACCCGACAATCTCGGCGTCGGTGAAGAAGAACTTGATCTCCTGCGCCGCCGTTTCTGGCGCGTCGGAGCCATGCACGGAGTTCTCGCCCATGTTGAGGGCGAACTCCTTGCGGATGGTGCCTGGCGCCGCCTTCTCCGGATTGGTCGCGCCCATGACTTCGCGGTATTTGGCGATGGCGTTCTCGCCTTCGAGCACCTGCACGACGACCGGCGCGGCGATCATCTGCTCGACCAGTTCCCCGTAGAAGGGCCGCTCCTTATGGACAGCGTAGAAGCCCTCGGCCTGCGCGCGGGTCATGCGGATGCGCTTGCTGGCGACGACGCGCAGCCCCGCCTCCTCAATCTTGGCGATGATCTTGCCGGTGATGTTCCGGCGGGTCGCGTCCGGCTTGATGATGGAGAAGGTACGCTCGATGGCCATGAGACTTCCGTTATCTGGCGAAAAGGTGCGGCGTTGTAGCCAAGGGCCGCGACAGGTGCAAGGCAGGTCTAGGGCACCACGCCCCGGCAGGCCCAGGCGACGGCGACGAAGGAGCGGGGGCCATCGGGCTGCCCAGCCTCATAGGCGTCGCGCGTGGCGGCGGCAAGGCGTTCGAGATCGGTCTCGCTGAGCTTGGCGACGAACTGGCCGAGCGGCCCCTCCCCCGCTGCGATGGGCGCCCAGAAATCCTCGAAGTTCCGGTAGGCCATGCGGATGGCCAGCTCGGTTTCAGTCACGCCATTCAGTCCGGCCGCGACAAAGGCCTGCTTCATTTCTCCGGGCCGCATCATTGGTTGGAACATGTAGCGGCTACGGAGCTTGCGGCCGGCATCGAACAGGGCCGCCGCCGTGTCGACGAGCATGCGCATGCTTGGGAGACCCCCCAGATGATCCCAAACCGCGGCCGCAACCACGCCGCCCGGACGCACGACACGGCGCATCTCGGCCAGAGCCTTCGCACCATCTGGAACAAAATGCAGAACGAGCAAAGCCAGGGCCCGATCGAAGCTACGATCGCCGTAGGGAATCGCCATGGCATCGCCCTGCCGAATACTGACCCGGGAGTCGGTGTTCTGCGCCTTGGCCGCCTTCACGAAGACGGGAGAAAAGTCGATCGCCCGTATCTCGCGCAGGCCGCTGTCCTTGGCGAGCTCGAATGTCAGGCTGCCGGTCCCGCACCCGACATCAAGGATGCTCTCCCCCGCCGAGGCGCCGGTGAAGTTGATGAACCCGCGTGCGAGTTCCCGGCTCCACCGTCCCATCAATTGCTCGTAGCCAGAGGCTTCGTGCACAGCAAAATCCGACGGCATTGGTCCTCTCCAATTCGCACGCGAAAAGGCTAGCGCGCGCATTCGGGCAGCAGTTGGACAGCGGGCGCGGCAGACTATATTGCACGGCGCCATGCTTTCCATCACCAACCTCACCTATCGGATTCAGGGGCGGCCCCTGTTCGAGGGCGCGTCGCTCACCCTGCCGGACGGAGCGAAGGCTGGATTCGTGGGCAAGAACGGCTCCGGCAAGACCACGCTGTTCAAGCTGATCCAGGGCGAGATGGCGATCGACGCCGGCGACATCGAGGTCAACCGGCGTGCCCGCATCGGCGGCGTGGCGCAGGAAGCGCCGGGCACCGATCTCTCCGTCCTCGAAACGGTGATGGCTGCAGACGCCGAACGAGCCGCGCTGCTGGCCGAGTCCGAGACCGCCACCGATCCGCACCGCATTTCGGACATCCATATGCGGCTCGCCGATATCAACGCACACACCGCCGAAGCGCGTGCTTCGACCATCCTCAAGGGCCTCGGCTTCGAGAAGGAGGCGCAGCTCCGGCCGACCTCCGAGCTCTCCGGCGGCTGGCGCATGCGCGTCGCTCTGGCGGGTGTTCTGTTCAGCCAACCCGACCTGCTGCTGCTCGACGAGCCGACCAACTATCTCGATCTCGAAGGCACGCTGTGGCTGGAGAGATACCTCCAGACCTACCCCTACACCGTCTTCCTCATCAGCCACGACCGGGATCTGCTCAACAAGGCTGTGAGTTCCGTCGTCCATCTCGAACGCGGCAAGCTGACACTTTATTCCGGCGGCTACGACACCTTCGAGGAGACGCGCCGCATGCAGATGGAGCTCAACAACAAGTCGCGCGAACGCACGCTCGAACAGATCGCGCATATGCAGAAATTCGTCGATCGCTTCCGCTACAAGGCCACCAAGGCCAAGCAGGCACAGGCGCGCATCAAGATGATCCAGAAGCTGAAGCCGCCGGCCGCGCTGTTCGACGAATATGCAACGCCCTTCAGCTTCCAGAACCCCAAGAAGATTCCTGCAGCGCCCATGCTCACCTTCGACAATGTATCGGTGGGCTATGGCGACCATGTCGTGCTCCGCCACATCACCAATCGCATCGATCCCGCCGACCGCATCGCGCTGGTCGGCGTCAACGGCAATGGCAAATCGACCTTTGCCAAGCTTCTCGCCGGCGACCTCAAGCCGATGGGCGGCGAGATGCGGAGGAGCCGCGGACTCGAGATCGCCTATTTCGCGCAGCACCAGATGGACAAGCTCAAGCCCGAGCAGACCCCGCTTGAGCACGTCATCGACCTGATGCCTTATGACAGCGAGGCCAGGCGCCGCTCGCGCATCGCGCAGATGGGCCTCACTACGTCGCGCATGGATACGCTGGTCAAGAATCTGAGCGGCGGGGAGCGCGCACGCCTGCTGCTCGGCCTCATCACGTTCGGCGGACCGGGCATGCTGATCCTCGACGAGCCGACCAACCATCTCGACATCGACAGCCGCGATGCCCTCGTCGAGGCGCTCAACGACTACACGGGTGCGGTGCTCGTCATCAGCCATGACCGGCATCTGATCGACTCCACCATGGACAAAATCTGGATCGCGCAGAACGGCACGATCGAAGAATATGATGACGACCTCGACACCTATCAGCGCATGCTGACTGGCGGTCGCGAGAAGGCGCAGAAGGCTGTCCCGCCCGCGCAGGACAAGAAGGCGGCGCGCCAGGAAGGCGCTGCGCGCCGGGCCGAGGTCGCGCCCCTGCGCAAATCCATCAAGGAACTTGAACTGAAGCTGGCGCGGCTGCGTACCGAGCTCGAAAAGCTCGACGCGCTTCTCGCCGATCCAAAGCTCTATGACGGGGCCCCGGAGCGTCTCATCGTCATCGGCAAGGACAAGGCGCGGTTCACTGCCGATATCGCCGCTGCCGAGGAGCGGTGGCTGACCTTGAGCACAGAGCTCGAAGAGGCGGAGCGCGCATGACCGCAGCCGAGATCATAGCGCTGCTCGAGCTGAAGCCCCACCCAGAAGGTGGCTGGTACCGGGAAACCTTCGTCGACGCGATCCCCGGCGGTCGTGCCCGCTCCACCGCGATCTATTTTCTGCTGGAAGCCGGACAAATCTCCCACTGGCACCGTGTCGATGCTGCCGAGCTCTGGCACTGGCATGCCGGCGCGCCGCTCGAGCTGTCGATCGCGACCGCGGGCCGGCGCGAAACGCTGACCCTCGGCGCCGATCTCCCCGGAGGCGAACGTCCGCAGGGCGTGGTTCCGCCCGGCGCATGGCAATCGGCGCGCTCCCGCGGGCAATGGACCCTGGTCGGCTGTACGGTCGCACCCGGCTTCGAGTTCTCGCGCTTCGAACTGGCCCCGCCCGGCTGGCAACCCGGTTGACTTCGCCCTGCCCTGCCAAGCTAATCGCATCGTGAATCGGGAGGGATGATGACGGGGGCCGAGGCATCGACGCGCGTTTCGGCAATGGATGGCCTGCGCGGCTGGGCGGCCCTGTCGGTCGTGATCTTCCATTTCACCTGGGAGATGTTCGGCCACTGGTCGCCCGCGTTCCGCTCCTACATTCCCGCCGCCCTGGGCAGCGCGCAAGTCGCGGTCGCGATCTTCTTCACATTGTCGGGCTATGTCCTGACGATCCGCCGATGGCGCCGTGCGGACAATCCGCCCTACCTGCTGGCGGCCCTCCGGCGCTATCTGCGCCTCACCATTCCTATCCTCACCATATCGTTCTGCATCTACCTGCTGATGGTGTTGGGACTGACACCGACGCGGGCCGCCGCGCCGCTGGTCGATAATGATTTCTGGCTCGGGCACATCGCCTATTTCGACCCGTCCTTCCTGGGCATGCTCGTTTACGCACTCGCCCGCGCCTACTGGGTCGATCTGGCCTACGCCTACCATCCGTTCCTGTGGACGATGATCGTCGAGCTGTGGGGCTCGCTGATCGTCTTCGCGATTTCGCAAGGCGAACGGGGGTTGCGCGAGCCTTACACGGCCGTACTCCTGTGCATCGCCTTCTTCTTTTCTCTGTTTCCGCTCGCGGCCTGCTTCTTTCTCGGTGCCCTGGTCGCGCTCCTGCAGCGCGACGGCGTGCTGTTCCGCGACCCGCCCACGCCGCTTGAGAGCAAGATCGCGACAGCGATCTTCATCGCGGGAGTGTTCGGCGCGGCATGGATGCACCTGCCTTCTGAGGAGTTCTATTTCTCGAACTTCAAATATCTCACCGTGCCAGCGCTGACCGGCGTCGCCATCGTCTTCGCAGCAATCCGCAGCGTGCCGGTGTCGCGGCTCCTTACGGCTCCCGCGTCGCAGGTGATGGGCCGGCTATCGTTCCCGCTCTATCTCATGCATGGACTCATCGCCGCGTCCTTCGCTCCGGCGCTGATCCTGTGGACGGCCAGCCTCGGGCCGCTCGACCAGATTGACGCGTGGTTGATCGCACTGGCCTCGATCCTCGCTTCCGTCGCTGCTGCGCCACTGCTGCTGCCCGTCGAGCAGTTCACCCTCGGCTTCGTCCGCCGGCTTCAGTGGCCGTTCGGCAGGCGCCCCGCTACTAGCGGCTGAAGCCGGCTTCCATCGCGCCGGCAGCGATCAGCGCGTCGATCGCGGCAACATCGTGCCCTGGCACGATCAAAAGGTTCGGTTCAGCGGCGTGCAACGCCTTCAATGTTTCGAGTTCGGCGAACACCGCGTCGCGGTCCTCGTTGAGCATGAACTGGCTGAGGAGCCGTGGCCGCCCCCTGCCGGTCTCGACATTGCGCAGGCTCCAGCCGATATCGCCGATGAACATTAGTTCCCCGCCATCCTCGCGCTTCACATAGATCATCTGGCTGCCCGGCGTGTGGCCCGGCGCGCGGATCAGCACCACGCCCGGCGCGATGGCGAGCATGTCGGCGTAGTCGATCGGCGCCACTTCCGCGAGCGCCGGGGGCAGCGTCAGCCCGTAGCGTGCGACGCCCTCGGCCTGCTCCTTGTTGAGCCGCAACTGCTTGGCGATCGCCTGTGGTTCGGGAAAGGCGACAATCCCGCCGATATGGTCGGAATGCTCATGCGTCACGACGATCTGCGTCGCATCGGCCATGGCGACGCCCATCCGCGCGTAGGCTTCGTCATCGATCTTGGCGCCGAGCGAGGCGCCGATCGCGGCATTGAATGCCGTGTCGATGATGATCGTGTCGGTGGGCAGGATCACCTGGTACGAGAATGCGCCCATGGCCTTGCCATTCCAGCCGTCACCCCCGATGGACGCCACTGCCGGGAAGGTGAAGGTCGCGACGGTCTCGACGCGGATGTCGGTGGCCTTGCCACCCGGCAATTCTTCGGCCTTGGCACGCACTGCAGCCATATCGAGCGTATAGGCCGGAAGGGTCGCGGGCGGATTGCCGTCGCCGACATACCACCAATAGCCGATGCCGAGGGCAATGATGATTACCCCCAGGACAGCGAGTGTCCGCCGCAGCCAGCGTGGCATCCGATCCCCCCAATCGACGTCCTTGCGAGCCTAGCCGCACTCGGCGGCAACGGAAAGGGTCAGCCGCGCTTCTGCCAACGCCCCGAGGCGTCCTGCTGCCAGTAGGTCAGCGCATTACCCTCCCCCAGCGCCTTCCAAGCGGTGCGCGCCTCGGTCACGGCGTCGGGGTCGTGGCCTGAAAAGAGATAGACCAGCCGCTCATAGCCTCCGCCCGAGCGCGGCACCGCGCGATCGACGAAGAAGCGCACATTGGCGTCATTGCCATTGCTCTCGTCGGTAGCGATGAGCACGGGCTGGTCGCGATCGGACTCGTCGCCGGCAATGCCATGCGGCAGGAAGCTATCATCGCGCCAGGTCCAGAGCAGCGCGTCGATCGCCGTGGCCCGTTCCGAACTCGCGGTCTCCACCACCGCGCGCCAGCCACGTTCAAGAGTCTTTTCGAGCAACTGCGGGAGCACCCTTTCGAGCGGCTGGCTTTCGAGGTGATAGAACAGGATTTCAGTCATGGCTTTCGTAATGTTCCCGCACCAGCCGGTCTAGCAGCGCGACACCGAAGCCGGAGGCCCAGGCGGGGCTGGTCTCGCTCGCGGGAACGCCGAATGCCGTGCCGGCAATATCGAGATGCGCCCAGGGCGTGCTGTTGACGAAACGTCCAAGGAACATCGCCGCCGTGATGGACCCCGCCACGCGGCCGCCGGAATTCTTGATGTCGGCGAAGCGGCTCTCGATCATCTTGTCATAGGCCGGCCCCATCGGCATGCGCCAGAGCTTCTCACCGGTCGCGTAGCCCGCATTGAGCAGTCGGCCCGCCAGCTCGTCGTCGTTGGAGAAGAGGCCCGCGTGGTCATGCCCGAGCGCCACGCCGATGGCGCCGGTGAGCGTTGCGAGGTTGACCATCGCGCGCGGCTTGAAGCGGTCCTGCGTGTACCAGAGCGCGTCGGCGAGGACCATGCGGCCCTCGGCGTCGGTGTTGACGATCTCGATGGTCGTTCCCGACATCGCCCTAATGATATCGCCCGGCCGGTACGCCGTGCCCGAGGGCATGTTCTCGACGAGGCCGATGACGCCCACGGCGTTGACCTTGGCCTTGCGTGTCGCGAGCGCCTGCATCAAGCCGGTCACGGCGGCCGCGCCGCCCATGTCGCCCTTCATGTCCTCCATGCCGGCGCCGGGCTTGATCGAGATGCCGCCGCTGTCGAAGACGACGCCCTTGCCGACAAAGGCGATCGGCGGCGCGTCCCCGCCGCCCTTCCACTGCATGACGACGAGATGCGGTGGCCGGGCGGAGCCTTTGGCCACCGCGAGCATTGCGTTCATGCCCTTTGCCCGCAATTCGGGCTCATCCAGGACTTCGATCTCAAGTCCGAGAGACGCGAGGGCATGGACGCGGGCCGCGAACTCGTCCGTTCCGAGGATGTTGGGCGGCTCGGTTACAAGCTCGCGCGCGAGCAGCGTGCCGTCGGCCACCGCGAGCCGGTCGTCGATGACCGCCTGGGTTTTGACGGGGTCAGTGACGTGCAGCGAGATGTAAACACTCTGCTCGGCCGCATCTTCGTCCCGGCGGCTGCGATAGCGGTCGAAGCGCCACAGACGCAGCTTGATCCCCGCGGCGAGCGCCGCGACGCCTTCGGGCGTGCAGTCAGGTCCGTCCAGCGCCACCGCCGCGCTCGAAATCTTGGCCGCCGACAGCTTGGCGGCGAGCGAGCCGCCACGATCGCTCCAAGCAGTCATTGAGGCCGGCTTGTCGGGGTCCATTTTGCCCGAGCCCAGCACAAAGAGGCGCTGCGCCTCCAAGCCGTTGGGCGCGACGATATCCAGCAACTGCCCCTGCTTGCCCTTGAACCCGGCAGCAGCGGCCATGCGTGGGAAATCAAGCCCCGTCTGCTGCCAGATTTCGGCGGCAACGCCGCGCGGCTCCGTGTCCTCCGAAACATAGATGACAATGGCGCCCGCCGGACCGGGAGGCAGCGCGGCGGCGCGGATCGTGATAGTCTGTGACATCGTCAATTCCGGGAGGAAGCGCGGCAAGGCAACAGGTGTTTGCCATCCGCGTCAATCCCGCAACAGGGAGGGATCCATCTCGCCCCGCGGGCCAGGCTTTCTTGCCTTGGCCGGCAAAGCACCGCAGACTCCTGAATGGGGGTGCCAAGGACAGGGGCCAGGAATTTGCGGCTGACCAGCGGTGGGAAATGTCCCGCCTAAGCCTTTATCTGCTCAGGTTGTTTTCCATCGAGGCGATGGCGCTGTTTGCCGTCGCCAGCTTTCTGCTGTTCCTGATTCAGACCCTCAGGCTGCTCGATTCCGTGCTGGCACGCGGCCAGGGCATTCTGACCCTGATCGGCCAGTCGCTGCTGGGTATTCCGACCCTCGGTACGGCCTTCCTCTATATCTGCCTCGGCATCGGCCTGGGACGGGCGCTGCGGAGCCTGCAAGGGTCGAGCGAGCTGGCGGTCATCCATTCGAGCCATCTGCTGCCGACCCTGTTGCGCGCCATCGGGCTCTACATCCTGCTCGGCGTCCTCGCCCTGCTGCTGATCGCACATGTGATCGAACCGCTGAGCCAGCGCGTTTCCGCCCGCTGGTCGGCCAACATCGCGGCGGACCTCGTGGGCCACTCGCTCGTCCCGCACAAATTCACCGAACTCGTGCCGGGCGTGACCATTTCCATCGCATCCCGCAGTTTCGGAGGCGAGGTGCGCGGCTTCTTCGCGGACGACCGCCGGACCGAGGGGGCGCGACGCACCTATATCGCAAGTTCGGCGCTTATCGGCGAGGACGCGCAGGGCTATGTGCTGAAGCTTGCCGACGGCGTCGTGCAGTACAGGTCGGAGGAGAAGGAATTCTCCGAATTCTCCTTCTCGCGCTACGACCTTGCCCTTGATCGGCTGACGAATGCGACCCCCGCCGACACGCAGACTTTGGATCAGTCGACCTCTCTGGACCTTGTGGCGTCAGCCCTGTCCGCGAGGCGCTGGAGCCCGGATATCCTCCAGATGCTGGTCCGCCGCTCCGGGGAGGCGCTGCGCGTGGCCGCGATGTGCGTCCTCGTCACCGCCCTCGCCACTTTCCCCTCGGGCTCGCGGCGCAACGGGCGTATTCCCATCGAACTCATCGTGCTGGGCGTCGCCTTCCTCGAACGCGGCTTCACCGCTTACGCGCCGATCAAGGGCATCTACAGCACGGCGTCGGGCGGGCTGTTCCTGCTGGTGCTCGGGCTCGTGCTGCTCCTCTTCCGCCTCCGAATCTTCCAAGGCCTGCCAAGGGCGAGGCCGGCATGACACGGATCGACTGGCTCATCCTCAAGCGGCTGCTGGCCCGGATCGGGCTCGTTATGGCGCTTCTGTTCGGGCTGTTCGGACTGGTACAGTCGCTCGATACCTCGCAGAGCCGGCTGCTCGGCGCCGCCGGCGGGGTGCCGCTGGTCATCGGCGGCTTCGCCGCAGTCTCTGCGCGGATCGTGCTCGGTACGCTCCCGGTATCGGTCCTGATCGGAACTATCGTCGCCGTCCTCGACCTGCAGTCCCGGCGCGAGTTGGTCGCCATCAAGGCTACCGGCTATTCGATCTGGCGCGTCCTCCGCGCGCCTTTGCTGCTCGCGATCCTCGGGGCGTTCGCGGTCGTCGGCTTCATCGAGCCGCAGGTGGTGCAGATCAACCGGATGCTGCCGCTGTCCGTCCCCGCACCTGGCAGCTCCGGCGTCCTTTGGTTCGAACAGACGAATGCCGAGGGCAGTTATGTCATTTCGGCCGAGCGCGCCTCCAATGACGGCGCCCGGCTCGAGGGCGGGGTGACCTTCTTCATGACCGGCCTGCCTGGCCGCGCCCGGATAGAAGCTCCATCGGCCCGTCTGGTCGATGGTGCCTGGCACATCGATCGCGGCCGACGCTTTACGCCGAGCGCGCCGCCCGAGCCGCTTCGCGACTTCGAAATCCCCACCACGACCACGGCCGGAGACCTCCTCGTCCGCTTCACGGTCCCCCGCGACCTGAGCCTCGGCCAATTGTGGCAGGCCATGTCGGCGGGAATCGCCGATCCGGACACGCGGGCTTCGGCCGTGACCAGCTTCATCCGCCAGCTCAGCCTGCCGGGCCTGCTGTGCGGCATGGTCCTGATCGGGTTTGCGTTTACTTCAGGATATCGCAGGACAAATAGGTATGGCGGGGCCGTCCTTTATGGAGTCGTTTTGGGTTTTGTGGTCTATGTCGTGACCGAGTTGGCGAGCCGGGCTGGGTTCGCCGGCGTTCTCGATCCCACGTTTGCCGCCGCAGGGCCGGCACTCGTGGCAATTGTCATTGGGCTGACGGTATTGCTGTTCAGGGAAGACGGGCGGACATGAGCGTCCGGCGCCTTACGGGGGATCGGAAAAGCACGGCGGCGCGGAAGAGCGTCCGCCTCGCGGCGCTTATTCCAGCCTTGCTCGCCGCAATCCTCGTCGCGACCCCCGTCTCCGCCGCATTGCTGCCGGCCGGGTTCCTTGCCCGTATCCCGTCGGCCGGTGCCGGTCCTGCGCAGATCGAGGCGGATCTTCTGACCTATGACAGCCGGCTCGACCTCATCATGGCGCGTGGCGGCGTGGTGATGCACTACGCCGCCTATACGCTCGCCGCCGACAGCCTCATCTACAACCAGCGTACCGGCGAGTTGCGCGCGGTCGGCTCCGTGGTCCTGACCGATCCCGATGGCAATGTCTTCGACATGGACAGCCTCGAGGTCAGCGGCGGCATGAAGCAGGCCTTCATCAAATCGCTGACGCTGACCACCATCGACGGCGCGACGGTCGAGGCCTCGGACATCGACTACTCGCGCGAGCTTCAGACCATGCTTACCGATGCCGCCTATTCGCCCTGCGGACTGTGCATCGACGAAAAGGGCCGCCACATCGGCTGGAAGGTCCGCGCGGCGCGCCTGATCTACGATCAGGATTCGGCCTCGGTGATCCTCGAGCAACCGTCGCTCGAACTGCTCGGCACCCCGGTCGCCTGGCTCCCTTGGTTCTGGTTCCCCGATCCGTCGCAACCGCGGGCGCAAGGCGTCCGCCTGCCTTCGCTGGACTACGGCGCTGAGCGGGGCGCCAGCCTCACAGTTCCCTATTTCATCCCGGCCGGCCCGGACACCGATGTCCTGCTCACGCCAAGCCTGATGAGCCGGCAGGGCCTTTTGCTCGGCGCAACAGTCACGCAGCGTCTCGGCGAATTCGGCCAGATCGACGTCAGTGCGTCGGGACTCTATCAGCTCGATCCCTCGGCCTTTGCCGGGACTGTCGGCGATCGGCCATGGCGCGGTGCGATCCAGACCTCGGCGCGCTTCACCCCGGCGGAGAACTGGACCGCCGGCTGGTCCTATACCGCCTTCACGGACAACGCCTATCTCAAGGACTACGACTTCACGGACGACGACCGTGTCGTGAACCAGGCTTGGACGACCTACCTCACCGCCGACACCTATTTCGACGCACGCGTCCAGAGCTTCCACCAGCTCGGAAATTTCGACGCAACGGACGATGCGCAGCAGGGCATGACCCTGCCCTGGGTCCGGCTCGAGGACATTTACGATCTGCCGACCGGCGCCGGGCGCGTAAACCTTTCGGTCGACCTGCTTGGTGTCCATCGCGCTGCCGACCAGACCGGCACCTTCAACGCGGTTCCCTATGTTTTCGGCTATGAAGGCAACAAGGTTCATCTGAAAGCCGAAGCTGCCTGGGAGAACCAGTTCATCCTGCCGGGCGGCGTCACCGCCACGCCCTATCTCGGCGGGCGGCTCGATGCCTCCAACTACGACGGCGCCAGCAGCGACCCCACCGCGCCGCCCGCAAGCTCGCTGCTCAGCCTTACGCCGATCGCGGCCATGGATTTCCGCTGGCCGCTGATCGCGCAGAATGGCCTCGACACGCATCTGCTCGAGCCCGTCGCGCAGCTCGTCTACCGCGGCAGTTCAGTCACCAACGTCGGCATCACCAACGACAACGCGCAGAGCTTCGTCTTCGACGAGACGAATCTGTTCTCCTACAACCGCTTCAGCGGCTCGGACCGGCAAGAGACTGGCCTTCGCGCCAATCTCGGCCTCCATTACCAGGGCGACTTCGGCAATGGCGGGTGGATCGACGCCGCCGCCGGCCAGTCCTTCCACTTGGCCGGCGCCAATGCTTTCGCCATCGGCGACGCGGCTCAGGTGGGAACCAGCACTGGCCTTGGCTCGGGCGCGTCCTATTTCGTGGCGGGCGCGCGGGGTGGCATCGGCCCGGTCACGGGCGCCGCCAAGATTCAGCTCGACACGACCTTCCACGCCCGCCGCGCCGGCACCGCCGTTGCCTATGCCAAGGACGGCTATTCGGCGAGCCTGGGCTACCAGTTCATTGCGGCGGACCCCGCGCTGGGCATCGCCGGCGATGAGCATGAGGTCAGCGGCGACGTCGCGGTGCCGATCGTCGACTACTGGACCGCTAATGCAGGGCTCAATTTCGATCTCGTCGCCGGCACCTGGACCGAGTGGCGGGCCGGCGCGACCTATGACGACGGCTATCTCGTCTATGGTCTGTCGACGACCGTTAAGCCCAGTTCCTTTGCCTTCGGCATTACCTTCAATCTCAAGGGACCGGACGGAGAGTCCGTCTTCTAAACGCTGATTTTGGCCGTATTTCTCAACCAGACAGAAACCCGGCTTCCATAGAGAGTTACGACCATGCTTCGCCCGCTGCGCTTGCTTTTTGCCGGATTCGCCCTGTTTCTGCTTGTTGTGCCGGCCCTGGCCGCCTCGATTGCGGTGACCGTCAATGGCGAGGGCATCACCGACCTGCAGGTGGCCCGACGGCTCGCGCTGTTCAAGCTCGAGGGCAAGAGCGGGCAGAAAACGGCGCAGGACGAACTCATCAACGAGATGCTGATGGTGCAGGAGGCGACGCGCCTCGGCTTCACCGTCACCGCCGATGAAATCGACGCGGCCTATCTGCAGATCGCGCGCAACCTTAAGGTCTCGGCCAGCAATCTGACACAGGTGCTGACGACGCGCGGCGTCGATCCGCAGACCCTGCGCGACCGTCTCAAGGCAAACGTCGCCTGGAACAAGGTGATCGGGTCGGCTGTATCGCAGAGGGTGAACGTCTCCGAGGCTGATATCGAAGCAGAGGCCGAGAGCAAGCTCACCGCCGCCAATAGCTACGACTACATCCTCAAGGAAGTGCTGTTCATCATGGCGCCCGGCGGCGCGTCCGCCAGCAAGCGAACGGCGGACGCCAATGCCTATCGCAAGGCTTTTGCAGGCTGTGACAGCGCTGTGCAACTCTCACTGAACTACACGGACGCCGCTGTCCGCGATGTCGGACGCCGCCACGCCACGCAGTTCCCCGACGCGCTTGCCGACGAGTTGTCCAAACTCAATGTCGGCGGCATCACCAAGCCGCGCGTAGTCGAGACCGGTGTGTCGATGCTCGCGGTCTGCGCCAAATCGGTATCCGACGACACCACATTCCTCGCTGGCAAACTCCGGCAGCAAACCGGCAATGCCAAGCTCAAGCAAGAAGCCGACAAGTATCTCGCCGAACTTAAGGCGAAGGCACAGATCATCTACAGTTGAGGCGCGATGAGTGAACTCCCCCCGATCGCGGTCAGCATGGGCGAACCCGCGGGGATTGGGCCGGATCTCATCCTTCAGCTTTACGCCGACCGGCAGTCGCAACGGCTGGCGCCAATCATCGTCTACGGTAGCATGGCATTTCTCGCGGCCCGGGCGCGCCGGCTTGGGCTGAGCATCAACTTCGCCTCGGCCCATCCGCGGGATGCGGCAGCGCAGTTTCCCGTGGCCCTGCCCGTTCATCACATCGAGGGGCTGGTGCCCGACAAACCGGGCGAGACCAGCGCGCTCTCGGGCAAGGTGGTGATCGAATCCATCGCCAGCGCCGTGAACGACACGCTCAAGGGCGATTGCCGTGCAGTGGTCACCGCGCCCATCCACAAGGCGGCGCTTTACACCGCCGGCTTCAAACACCCCGGCCACACCGAGTTCCTTGCCGAGCTCTGCGCCAATGGCGGCCAGCCGCTGCACCCCGTGATGATGCTCGTTTACGGCGACCTGCGCGTAGTGCCGCTGACGATCCACGTTCCGCTCCGCGACGTGCCAGCGCTGATCAAGCCGCCACTGATCCGTGAAAGCGTGCTCGCAGTCGAACACGATTTGCGCACGCGGTTCGGCATCGCCCATCCCTTCATCGGCGTCACCGGACTCAATCCGCACGCGGGCGAGAGCGGCGCGATCGGCACCGAAGAGGCCGACATCATCAGGCCCGCCGTGCTCGACTTGCAGCACAATGGCAGCCATATCGAGGGGCCGATCTCCGCCGATACAATCTTCCATCACGCCAATTGGAAGAAGTACGACGCGGTCATCGCCATGTATCACGACCAGGCGCTGATCCCGATCAAGACGCTGGCCTTCGACGAAGCGGTGAATATTACGCTGGGCCTGCCCATCGTCCGCACATCGCCGGACCACGGTACCGCCTTCGATCTTGTTGGCACCGGCAAGGCCTCACCAGCGAGCATGCTCGCCGCCATCCGGCTCGCCGACCGGCTTACCGGCGGAGCGCCGTGAGCCAGATCGACCGCCTGCCTCCGCTGCGCGAAATCATCGCGCGGTTCGGACTCAATGCCAAGAAGCAGCTCGGGCAGAACTTCCTCTTCGATCTCAATCTCACGGCGCGCATCGCACGCACGGCAGGCGACCTCGCCGGCCACACGGTCATCGAGGTCGGCCCCGGTCCCGGCGGCCTGACGCGCGCTTTGCTCGCCGCAGGCGCGCACAAGGTCATCGCCATCGAGCGCGACGAGCGTGCCCTCCCCGCCCTCGCCGAAATCGCGGCGGCCTATCCGGGCAAGCTTGAGATCGTCGAAGGCGATGCGCTCGGAATGGACTACGCCGCTCTTGCGGACGGCCCGACCCGCATCGTCGCCAACCTCCCCTACAACATCGCTACGCCACTGCTCACGGGCTGGCTCGCCGATCCGTGGCCGCCCTTCTATGAAAGCCTCACCCTGATGTTCCAGCGCGAGGTCGCGGAGCGTATCGTGGCCAGGCCCGGCGACGAGGCCTATGGCCGCCTCGGCGTCCTCTGCGGCTGGCGCACCGACGCGCGCATCGCCTTCAACGTCGACCGCAACGCCTTCACCCCGCCGCCCAAGGTAACGTCCTCCGTGGTCCATCTCGTCCCGAAGCCAGATGCGACCGAGGTTCCTGTTCGGGCCTTGGAAGCCGTCACCCGCGCGGCCTTCGGCCAGCGCCGCAAGATGATCCGGCAATCGCTTAAGGCGACGGGCGCGCCGGTGGAGCGGTTGCTTGAAGCGGCGGATTTGAAGGGCGACGAGCGCGCCGAGGAATTGCCGGTCGCGGCCTTCCTCGCGATGGCGAAGGTGCTGCGCGGCTAAAGCGCGTCGATCTGCTTCTGCAGCCGCTTCACAAACGCTGGCAACCCGGCGTAGCGGTCGCGCTCCAATCGAGCAGCGGCGAGGATCGTGCGTACCTTCTGCACCGACTCCTCAAGATCGCGGTTGATGATCACGAAATCATATTCGGCATAATGGTCCATCTCGATGCGCGCATTGCGCAGCCGCTTGTCGATGGTGCCTTTGCTGTCTTGCGCACGCCGTTCGAGCCGTTTGCGCAGCTCCTTGATCGAGGGTGGCAAGATGAAAATCGTCACCATGTCCAGGGGCACCTTCTCCAGCAATTGCAGCGTGCCCTGGTAATCGATGTCGAAGAGGATATCCTTGCCCTGGCTTAGCCTCTCTTCCACGCGTTCACGCGGCGTGCCGTAGAAGTTGCCATGGACCTCGGCGCTCTCGAGCAGGTCGCCCTGCTGCTGCATGCGCTTGAAAGTCGCCACATCGATGAAGTGATAGTCACGTCCTTCGATCTCGTCTGTCCGCTTGGTTCGCGTGGTGACCGAGACCGACAACGAGATGTTTGGATCCTCGGCAAAGATCGCGCGCGAGATCGATGACTTGCCGGCGCCCGAGGGCGAGGCCAGCACCATCATCACGCCCCGGCGCGCCAGTTCCGCCATGCGAGCTCCGCTACTCGATGTTCTGGACCTGCTCCCGGAACTGGTCGATGACCGCCTTGAGGTCAAGCCCGATGGCCGTGAGGTCCACGGCGTTGGATTTGGAGCACAGCGTATTCGCCTCGCGGTTAAACTCCTGTGAAAGGAAGTCGAGCTTGCGCCCCACCGGCCCGCCCGCCGCGATCAACTGCCGGGCCGAGGCGATATGGGCCGCCAGCCGGTCGAGTTCCTCACGGATATCGGCCTTGGTGGCGAGCAGCAGGGCCTCCTGGGCCAGCCGCTCCTCGGAAAGCCCGCCCTGCCCCATCAGGTCGGCGATCTGCTCCTTCAGCCGCGCCAGAACGGCATCGCGGCTGCGGGTCGGATGGGCGGCCGCCAGCTCGCGCAGCCGGGCGATCTCTTCCACCTGCGCCAGCAGCACGAGCCCGAGCCGCGCCCCCTCGTCGGCCCGCGCTCGTTGCAATCCCGCCAGCGCGCTGTCGAGGCTGGCGAGGATAGCATTGTGCAGCGCCTCCTCCGTCTCGGCATCGAGCGGGCCCTCATGCTGGTCGAGCACGCCCTTCAATCCGAGGATGCCGTCGAGCGTCGGCCGTCCCGCATCGATCGCGCCATCCAGTTCCTGGATCGCCGCCAGCACGGCGCCCAGCGCCTGCCGGTTGATGACGACGCGGCCGCCGCCGCTTTCGCGCTCGACACTGAGGTTCAGCATCACCGCCCCGCGGCTCAGCGCAACGCCGATCCGCCGCCGGATCTCGCCTTCGAGCGCATCGAAGCCCGGCGTCATGCGCGCGCGGATATCGAGTCCGCGCGCATTCACGCTCTTCAGTTCCAGCGAATAGCTGATGCCCGGCACGCCGCCATTGGCGCGGGCATATCCGGTCATGCTAGCGAGGGGGGCGGGTATGACCGGATCGATCCCTATTGCGTCGTGTCGCCGGCCGCTTCGGCCTGCTCGGCTTCCAGCGCTTCCTTGGCCGCTGCCGCTTCCGCGTCGTCGGCCGCCTCCTGCGCCTTCACTGCCTGGCGGTAGGCCGCGACGTTCTTGCGATGCTCGGCATAAGTCGCGGCAAAGGCATGGCCCTGTTGCGGATCGGCGGTCCTGGCCACGAAATAGAGATAATTTGTCTTCTCCGGATGCGCCGTGGCGTTCAGCGTGTCGGCGCTCGGATTGGCGATGGGTCCCGGCGGCAGGCCCGTAATGACATAGGTGTTGTAGGGCGTCTCGGCGCGCAGCTCCTTGGTCGTCGGCCCGCGGTTGAGCATCGTTTTGCCCAGCGTAATGCCGTAAAGCACGCTCGGGTCGGTCTGCAGCCGCATGCCCTTGCGCATCCGGTTTATGAAGACCGAGGCAACCGTCGCGTGCTCGCTCGCAACCGCCGTCTCCCGCTCGACGAGCGAGGCCAGCGTCAACAGATCATGCGGCGTCTTAATCACGTCGTCGATCGAGGTGTCGCGTCCGGCCCAGGCCTTGTCGAGCGCGTCCTTCATGCGCGCCTGCATCTGATCGAGCACCGATTGCCGCGTCTCGGTCGGCAGCGTCCAGTCATAGCGCCCGGGCAGGATCGTGCCTTCGGGCGGATCGGCCGTGAGCTCACCGGTCAGGCTGTTGCTCGCGAGCCGAATCCGCTCCGCCGCCCGGAACGATGTTTCACCTTCGGGCACGGTGACGAAGAACTCGACCGGCTTGGTCTCGGTCAGCACGTCCATCACATCCGCCATCGAGGCATTTGCCGGGATGACAAATTGGCCCGGTTTCAGATCTCCCGACTTCTTGAGCAGCCTCCCGGCCATCGAGAAGATGAAGTTGTTGCTGATGAGCCCCTGGTCTTCGAGCCGGATGGCAACGCTGCCGAGGCCGGAATCCTTGTCGACGATGAAGGCGGTATCCGCCTTCGCTGGACCGGGCGCGCTATATTGCTGGTAGCCGAAATAGGCGATGCCGGCCGCCGCGATGATGCCGAGCACGACGATGCTGAGCAGCGCGTTGCCGAACGCGACGAGACCATTGCGACGCTTCCGCCTCTGCCTGCGATCGTTCTCAGCCCGCGCTGCCATGCTGCTCCCCGCCCTGCCCTCGTGCAGGCGTCATTCTTATTGCGAAACCGGCAATATCAGGACGGCACTGCATCCGAAAGGTGTGGAATTCGGGATGCCCGCCCCGTTAGTTCGCCCGCCGGAAAATCAGCGACGCGTTCGTGCCACCGAAGCCGAATGAGTTCGACAGCACGGTATTGATCTCTTTCTTCAACGGCACCTTCGGCACCAGATTGATCGGCGACTGCACCGACGGATTGTCGAGGTTCAGCGTCGGCGGAGCAACGCTATCGCGCATCGCCAGCAGCGAGAAGATCGCTTCGATCGACCCGGCCGCGCCGAGCAGGTGCCCGATGGCCGATTTGGTCGAGCTCATCGCCGCATTCTCCGCGGCGTCCCCGAGGAGCCGCGTCACCGCGTTCAGCTCGATCTCGTCGCCGAGCGGCGTCGAGGTGCCGTGCGAATTGATATAGTCGATGTCGCCCGGCGTGATCCCCGCGCGCTTCACCGCCGCCTGCATGCAGCGAAAGCCGCCATCGCCATCCGGGCTGGGCGCCGTGATGTGATAGGCATCGCCACTCAGCCCGTAGCCAATCAGCTCGCCATAGATTTTGGCGCCCCGCGCCTTGGCCCGCTCGTAATCCTCGAGCACCACCACCGCCGCGCCCTCGCCCATCACGAAGCCGTCGCGGTCCTTGTCATAAGGGCGCGACGCCTCTGTGGGCCGGTCGTTGAAATTCGTCGAGAGCGCCCGCAAGGCCGAGAAGCCCGCGACCGAAATCCGGTTCACCGGCGATTCCGTGCCGCCCGCCACCATCACATCGGCATCGCCGAGCGCGATCAACCGCGCGGCATCGCCGATGGCATGCGCGCCGGTCGAGCAGGCGGTGACGACCGAGTGGTTCGGGCCCTTGAGCCCGAAGCGGATCGAGACATAGCCGGAGGCGAGATTAATCAGCCGCCCGGGGATGAAGAACGGGCTCACCCGGCGCGGCCCCTTCTCGTACAGCGTGATTGAGGTCTCGTAGATGCCGCCGATGCCGCCGATGCCCGAGCCGATCAGCGTGCCGGTCCGCTCCTGCTCTTCCTGCGTCTTCGGTTCGACGCCCGCGTCGGCGATGGCCATGGTTGCCGCGGCCATCGCGAAGCCGATGAACGGATCGACCTTGCGCAGTTCCTTGGAGTCCATCCACTCCTCGGCGTCGTAGCGGCCTTCGCTGGCCTTGCCGAGGGGGATGCGGTGCGCGATCTGGCAGGCGATGTCATCGACTTCGAAATCGTCGATGCGCTTGGCCCCGCTCTTGCTCGCGAGGATGTTGGCCCAAATAGTCTCGACGCCACATCCGAGCGGAGTCACTGCCCCCATTCCAGTAACGACGACGCGGCGCAGTTCCATCGATGGGGCCGCTCCGGCGGTTGGGGCTTAGCCGACCGCCTTGGTGAGGTAGGAAACCGCATCGCCGAAAGTCTGGATCGACTCGGCGGCGTCGTCGGGAATCTCGACCGAGAATTCTTCCTCGAACGCCATCACCAGTTCGACCTGGTCGAGGGAATCGGCCCCCAGATCGTCGATGAAGCTGGCCTTGTCGACGACCTTTTCCGCATCGACGTTGAGATGCTCGACGACGATCTTACGGACGCGGTCAGCGATATCGCTCATAATTTGGACTTCCCTTTTACCAGAACTGGTTCGCTTCGTTACTTGAAGGAGCGGCGCCTGTTGTGCAGCCATTCCGGTCCAAGCCGACATTAGGCGGGCCTTTCCCGGCCTGCAAGCCGGGGCGTGGATCGCCAAGGCGCGGCCACTAACATATCCGTTTGGCTTTGACCATATCGCCAAAGCCCCGGCGCACCGGGCTTTTTCCGAAGCCCGCAGCCGGACTCAGATCATCAGCATGCCGCCATTTACGTTCAAGGTGTGACCGGTGATATAGGCCGCCGCGTCCGACGCCAGAAACACCGCGCAACCAGCCACTTCCGCCGCCGTCCCCAGGCGGCCGGCGGGAATCTTGACGAGGATCTGCTCGCGCTGCTTGTCGTTGAGCTCGTCGGTCATCGCCGAGGCGATGAAGCCCGGCGCGATGGTATTGACCGTGATGTTGCGCGACGCCACCTCCTGCGCCAGCGACTTGCTCATGCCGATGAGCCCGGCCTTGGACGCCGCATAGTTCCCCTGCCCCGGATTGCCCGCGACGCCCACCACCGAGGTGATCGAGATGATGCGGCCGAATCGTTGTTTCATCATGCCGCGCAGCACGGCGCGGGTGAGATGGAAGGCTGCCGTGAGATTCACCGCCAGCACCTCGTCCCACTCCTCGTTCTTCATGCGCATGAAGAGATTGTCGCGCGTCATCCCCGCATTGTTGACGAGGATATCGAGCCCCCCCAGCCCCGCCTCGGCATCCGGCACGAGCTTATCGACGGCATCGAGGTCCGAGAGGTTCGCCGGCAGGATCGGATGCTCCGCCGACCGCGCCAGCCCCGCGCGCGTTTCCTCCAGCGCGCCCACGCGCGTCCCGCTCAGCGCCACCTTGGCCCCGGCCTCCGCCAGCGCCTT
>DASZPY010000033.1:0-29948 GCA_035549855.1 Devosia sp.
GTGGCAGCCGAAAAACGCGTTATATCCGCAATAGGTGCAGGCCGGACGCCCATCATGCGGAATCGAGTTGATCCCCGCGGGGACGGGATAAGGATGATACCCCAGCTCCTCGCATGCTTGCCCGAACGCCGCGCTCAGCCCGGCCGTCCTCAGCGGCGGTATCGGATAGTCCTTGCTGCGATATCCCTCGAACGGATTGCCGCCCTTTACCGGCTTGCCCTGGATATTGCCGGCAATGCCGGCGACTCCGGTGATCTCCTCGACCTCTGTGTAATATGGTTCCAGATCGTCATAGCTGATCGGCCAGTCCACCATCGACGAACCCTTTGGGATCGCCTCCTCGCCATAGCGCTCGATCGTATTGGTTCGAATCTTGAAGTCACCCGGCATGTAGCGGCGAAGCCACGCCGAATACACCACCGTGCCGCCGACGCCATTGTTCATCTTGCCCAGCGAATAGATCGCCGGGCGCGTCGGCTGTCCTTCGGCCGTCCGCCAGGTCTGCAGCTCCTGGTTGAATTTCGGCCCGAGCCGCGCCCGCTGGAACACCGATTCCGAGAGCTCGTCGAGCCTGTACTCTTCCTTGGTGCGCTCTGGCCCTGCCTCGAATGCGAGAACCTTCATGCCGGCGCGCGTCATCGCATAGGCCGCCGTTGCCCCCGCAAATCCGAGGCCGATGACGATGACGTCCGGCTGCACGTGATGGACGCTCATTTCGCGCCTCCCTGCGCGGGAAGCGGATAGTCCGCGGCGCTGTAGATGCGCTCGCGCACGATGGGCGCATCGAGCTGCTGCTCTGCATGACTGTATGCCGGTTGCGGCCCGTGATAGCCTAACAGCTTCCAGCCGACGAAGTCGCGATTGCCGCCATGCACCGGATCGCCGAAAAGACCCTCGATCGTGTGTGCCCGCAGCATCTCGAAAAACTCGAGCGCGCTCGGCCCCTCGCCGAACCCTGCCAGATGCCCGTCTGCGATCGCGCCAATCAGCTCATCCTGCTGCGCCGCGTTGCAGGCGGCAAAGCCGGTGCCGAACCGCGCACCCGCAAGCCTGTCGAGGCGCCTGAGCCCGGTGCGGCATCGGCCCTGCAGATCGATCTCGGCTCCCGCGAGCGCACGATCGAGATAGATCACCGTCCTCGCCTCATGCGCCCCCGGCGATGCTTCGCTGGAGGGAAAGATCCGGCTCATCGCCGCATCGGCGATCGCCGCCTCGGCGCTCGTCAGGAAGGCCAGCGCTTCCCCGTCGAGACCGCGCGAACCATGCGTCGAACCCATCATTTCGGACATCTGCTGCCTCCCCTCGCGCGTCACCCGGTGACGAACAAATCATTTCGTCAATCGATTGACAAGAGGAGGTCAATCGATTGATAGTCGCGTCGTCTCAACAGAGGGACATCGGGCAGGCAGCGGGAAACACAGAATTTCGCCGGGGTCGAACGGGGGCCACTCTACGCCCTGTCCCAACATCCCAGCATCAACATCAGCTGCCGCACCGGCAATCGAAACAGACCATTCGGGAGGACTAGATGACGGATAGGCATAGCTTAAAACAGAGACTGACAACGATCGCGGCCGTTAGCGGCACGCTCCTCGCCCTGGCATCGGGCACCGCCGCCCTCGCCGCCGGCGAAGGCAAGATCGCCGTCGACATTCCGCGCAACGACTCTGATTTCTGGACGACCTACGCCAAATACGTGCCGACCTTTGCGACCGAGCTGGCCATCGATCTGATGACCACCAATTCGCAGAACGACGTGCAGAAGCTCGTCGCCAATGCGCAGGCTGTCGTCAGCCAAGGCGCGAAGGCCATCGTCATGGCCCCGCAAGACACCGGCGCCATCGCCTCGACTCTCGATCGCCTCGCCAGCCAGAACGTCCCGGTCGTCACGATCGACACCCGTCCCGACAAGGGCAAGGTGTTCATGGTCGTGCGCGCCGACAACATCGATCTGGGCCTCAAGGCCTGTAAGGCCATGGGCGATCTGCTCGGTGGCAAGGGCAAGATCATTGAAATCATCGGCGGCCTCTCCAACGTCAACGGGCGTGACCGCCACGAAGGCTTCACGCAGTGCATGGCGGCCAACTATCCCGACATCCAGATCTTCCCGGTTCCGACCGAGTGGGATGCCGCGCGTGCGGCCTCGGGCGTGCAGACCGCGCTGACCCAGAACCCCGACATGGCCGGCATCTACACGCCCGCCGGCGGCGTGTTCCTCTCAGCGGTCCTGCAGACCCTCAAGACCAAGGACATGCTGCATCCCGCAGGGGAGGCCGGTCACATCACCATTGTGAGCACCGACGGCGTCCCCGAGGAATTGCAAGGCATCCGCGACGGTCTCGTCGATGCGACGGTCTCGCAGCCCTGCGACCTCTATGCCAAATACGGCCTGTGGTATGCGCAGGCCGCGCTGCAGGGCAAGACCTTCGCGGCGGGCCCGACTGACCACGGCAGCAACATCGTCGACATCGGTAACGGCAATCTTGAGGATCAGCTCCCCGGACCGCTGGTCACCAAGGCCAATGTGGATGACAAGTCGCTCTGGGCCAACCAGTAGGGTGACAAATGCAGGCAGCGCAGCAAAGCGCTGACACGGCGACGGCGGCTCCCGCCGTCGCCGAAGCGCGTTCCGTCTCCAAACGCTTCGGTCCGACCACCGCGCTCGACAATGTGTCGCTCGCGGTTCGTGCTGGACAGTCGCATGCGCTTGTCGGCCGCAACGGCGCCGGCAAGTCCACGCTCGTCGCCATCATGACGGGCATGACTCCGCCCGACGAAGGCCAGATCCTCTTCGGCGGCATTCCAGCGCCATCGCTGAGCAATCGCGACGCCTGGCGCCAGAACGTCGCCTGCGTCTATCAGCGCTCGACTATCATTCCGGCGCTCACGGTCGCGGAGAATCTCTTCATCAATCGGCAGTCGACAGGCTCGCTGATTTCCTGGCCGGCCCTGAATCGCCGGGCCTCGACGCTGCTCGAGGAATACGGGGTCTCGATCGATGCTTCCCGCGCCGCCGGCGAGCTCGATGTCGAGTCGCGCCAGATGGTGGAGATCGCGCGGGCCCTCTCCATGGGCGCCCGCTTCATCATTCTCGACGAACCCACGGCACAGCTCGACGGCGCCGCCTCCGAGCGCTTGTTCAGCCGCATGCGCACCCTGCAGGCCGGCGGCGTCACCTTCCTCTTCATCTCTCATCATTTGCATGAGATTTACGAGGTCTGCGAAACAGTCACCGTGCTGCGCGACGCGCGCCACATCGCGACGCGGCCCGCCTCCGAACTGTCGCGCGATGAGCTCGTCGAAGCCATGACCGGCGAAGCGCGCCGTTCGGCCTCGGTCTGGTCGCGACCGGCGCTCGCCGGAGAGGTTCGGCCTATCCTCGAAGTGGAAGACCTGTCCCTCACCGGACACTACATCGGCATCGATCTCGCGGTCCGACCCGGCGAAGTCGTCGGCATCGCCGGCTCGGGCAGTTCCGGCTCTACTGCCCTCGGCCAGTCCCTGTTCGGCATGCGCAGGGCCGACAACGGCACCATCCGCATCCGCGGCAAGGCAATACCATCCGGCAGCATTCCCGACGCGCTGGATGCCGGCATCGGCTGCGTCCCCAAGGATCGCCAGAAGGAGGGCATCGTCCCGCTGTTAAGTGTCGGCGAGAATGTCACCATGCCGATCACCGATCGCCTCGGCCGTTTTGGCGCCATCAATATGGCGCGCCGCGACCGGTTCACCAGCAACATGATCGAGCGGCTCGACATCAAGACCGAAGGCCCGCAGCAGCTCGCCTCAGCGCTTTCGGGCGGCAACCAGCAAAAGATCGTGATGGGCCGCGCGCTTTCGAACGATCCCGAAGTGCTCATTCTCATCGACCCCACCGCCGGCGTCGATGTCAAATCCAAGGAATCGCTGCTCGGCGCCGTCGACAAGAGCGCCCGCGACGGCCGCGCCGTGGTGATGATTTCCGACGATCTCGACGATCTGCGCTGCTGCGATCGCGTCGTCGTCATGTTTCGCGGCACGATCGCGCGGGAGTTCGCCGCCGGCTGGGCGGAGGCCGATGTGATCGGCGCAATGGAGGGAATGGGAATTGAGCGGCAACACTGATGTCCAGGCGACGCAGCTCGTCGCCGCCGCACCGCGCACACCGATGCTCGCGCGCCTGCGCGATCTGACGCTGATCCCGGTAATCCTTCTACTGATGATCATCGGCGCCTTCGTCGATCCGGTGTTCCTGTCGCCACAGAACCTCATGAACGTGCTACAGCAGCAAACCGAATTGTCGCTCGTCGTCCTCGCCGAGGCGATGATCCTGATTTGCGGCAAGTTCGACCTCTCGCTCGAATCTACAGTCGGCCTTGCCCCCGCCACGGGCGTGCTCCTCGTTACCGGCGCACTAGGCACCACGCTGCCGCAGGAGCTCGCCATCCCGCTGATCCTCGTCATCGGCGCGGTGATCGGCTTCCTCAATGGCTTCCTCATTCTCAAGTTCAGGCTCAGCGCCTTCATCGTGACCCTCGGCATGCTCATCGTCCTGCGCGGCCTGCAGGTGGCCTTTACCGGTGGCCGCAGCCTGTTCGAACTTCCGCCTTCGGTGAACGATCTCGGCATTGCCGTGTGGTTCGGCGTCCCTGCCTCCGTCTGGATCTGCCTTGTCGTGTATGTCGCCGCCATCGTTTTCCTCGGCTACTTCCGCCAGGGCCGCGCGCTTTACGCCATCGGCGGCAATGTCGATGCGGCCAAGGCCGCCGGCATCCGCACCGACCGCGTGATGTGGATGGTCTTCATCATCGCCAGCGTCATCGCGGCGCTGGCCGGCATCCTTCTCGCCGGCCGCCTCGGCTCCATCGCTTCGGCTCAGGGCCAGGGTATGATCTTCACCGTCTTCGCCGCCGCAGTCATCGGCGGCATCAGCCTCGATGGCGGCAAGGGCGGCCTGTTCGGCGCTCTGTGCGGCGTCATCGTCCTCGGCCTCATCCAGAACATCCTCACCCTCGCGGGCGTCCGCGGCGAGTGGATCGGCGCCATCTACGGCGCCATCATCCTCGCCGCATTGATGCTTGCCCGCGTCACCTCGGGCCGCGCCCAGGACTAGGAGTCCCAATGACCGATGCAGCCGTCGAAGGCATCTTTCATCCCGTCATCAATGTCTCCGACATGGACAAGTCGGTCGCCTTCTTCGGCGGCGTCCTCGGCCTCCGGCAGACATTCGACGACATGCACGACCCCGCCGCCATCGGCGCGCTGTTCGGCTTCCGCAATCCGCAGGTGCGTTCTGTCGTCTTCGAATGTGCCGACCGCAGCGAGTTCGAGCTGACCGAATATCGCGACCCAAAGGGCCGTGCCGGCAATCTCGAGATGAACGACACCGGCATCGTCGCCCTCGCGCTTCGCGTCACTGGCGTCGAGACGCTCGTTTCCCGCGTTGAGGCCGCCGGCTATCACCTGCTCTCCGGTATCGTCGAGCAGTCGCTGCCCGACGGTGCGATCCTCAAGGTCGCCGTATGCATCGGTCCCGACCGCATCAAAGTCATCCTTGTGGAGCCACCCAAGGGCCGCAAGAGCCTGAGCGGCTGATCGGTCGCCGGGCACCATTCAACATGCTCGTCACGGAACTCTCTGACTCACGCCAACGGGCTTCAGGACGAAAACACCGATAGTGCGGAAAGCCTTGGTAGCGGGGGAGGGACTTGAACCCCCGACCCCAGGATTATGATTCCCGTGCTCTAACCAGCTGAGCTACCCCGCCGCACTCGCGACGCATCGGCGGACCGACAGGCTCCAAGGCGCGGCCTTCTTAGGTTTCACCCCCCAAGGTGTCAAGCGTGGCTCAGGCCGCCAGCGGCCCGCCATGGCGGGCGCCCTCTCCGCGCCGGTCGATGAAGGCCTTGACTGCCCGCAGATCGTCCTCGAACCGCTGCAACTCCTCCTTGGCCTTCTCGCGGTCCGGCATCCGCAGCAGGTAGGACGGATGGATCGTCACCAGCAGCGACGCGCCATCGGCAAGTTCGAGCTTCTTGCCGCGCAGCGACGAGATCGACGCCGCTTTGCCCATCAGGCTCTGCACCGCCGTCGCGCCCAGCGCCACCACCAATTTGGGCCGCACGAATTCGCGCTCGAGATTGAGCCAGAAGCGGCAAGCCTGGATCTCGCCCGCATTCGGCTTCTGATGGATGCGCCGCTTGCCCCGCGGTTCGAACTTGAAATGCTTGACCGCGTTGGTGACATAAACTCGCCGCCGGTCGATCCCCACCGCATCGAGTGCCCCCTGCAGTACCTCACCGGCAGGACCCACGAACGGCTTACCCTGTAGATCTTCCTGGTCTCCGGGCTGCTCGCCGACGAACATCACTTCCGCGCTCTGTGGCCCCTCGCCGAACACCGCCTGCGTCGCGTGTTCGAACAGCGGGCAACGCCGGCAGCCCTGCACTGCGGCGCGCGCCGCCGCGAGCGATACGATTTCCTCGGCGTCGGCCATGTCGTCCTCCACATCCATTGGAGGAATTGCCGCAGGCGCCGGAAGGTTGCGCTCGACCTCCCTCTCCTTCCAAAGCTGCCCGCACAGCGTATAGAGCCGGCTCACATCCGGATCGGATCGCGACGCCAGAATCGTGGAGTCCTTCTGCAGCCGGAACAGCAGCCGGTAGAGCAGCGCGAAGCGGTCAGACGCCTTGTGAAACAGCGCCACCTTGGCCAGATCGACGAATCTCTGCGGCACCGTCCCGACCGCCCGCCGCGTCACTGCCGGCTGCGCCACATTGTCCGCGAACAAATCCGCGGCGCCCTCCTCCCAAACCACTTGGTCCGGCCGCACGCCGCGCAGCAGCAATCCGCGCGCCAGCGCCCGCCACTGCTCGAAATCATGGCCATCGGGAATCCGTACCCGTTCCATTTGTTCACTATATGTTCCACAACGAAAAAGTCGAGCCTCCGGCCTTGTGGGACTGAGGCTCAGGTGCGGCCGGTTAGGGAGGCGGGAGACCGGCCGGATTCGCTATTCCGTGGCCGGGCAGTCACCCTTGCCGCCGCTCGGATCGTCGCAGACCGTGCGCCCGCCGGCACTCTTGTCCGGGTTGAGCAGGCTCGCCATCGAGATCAGCTGCACCAATTCGGCGCGATACCCATCCATGTCGACGCCCTTCCCCGCATTGGCGAGGTCGGCAATCTGCTGCCAGCTCATCCCGCTCCCATAGTTCGAGCCCTTGAGCTTCTGCCCGAAGGCGGCAACCGCAGCGGCGAACTTCTGGTCCGTCGAAGCCTGGTCCATGCCCACCACCAGATCCTTGCCGATCGGCGCGGTGATGAGCTTGCTGACATCCCCATCCGGCGCCTTGTAGCGCATCTTGAGGAAGCCGATCTCGTCACTCACTCCAGCAGCCTCGGCCGCAGCGCCCGCCGCAGCGCCGTAGCGCAGCGGATCGTTGAGCTCTGCCCCGGAGCCAACCGGGGTGATCTCGTAGAGCGCCGTTACAGTATGGCCTGCCCCAATCTCGCCGGCATCCACCGCGTCATTGTTGAAGTCCTCGCGGTTGAGCGCGCGCGTCTCGTAGCCGATCAGCCGGTACTCGCTGACCACCGCCGGGTTGAACTCCACCTGGATCTTCACATCCTTGGCGATGGTGACGAGATTGGCCCCGCCCTCCTCCACCAGCACCTTCTTCGCTTCGCGGAAGCTGTCGATATAGCTGGCATTGCCATTGCCGTTCTGCGCCAGCGCCTGCATCAGCGTATCGTCGAGATTGCCGCGCCCGAAGCCCAGCACGCTGAGGAACACGCCGCTGTCGCGCTTCTGCTTGATATAGGTCTTGAGCTCCTCCGGATCCGAGATGCCGACATTGAAATCGCCGTCAGTCGCAAGGATCACCCGGTTGACGCTGCCCGCCACCTTGCCCTCTTCCGCCACATCATAGGCCAGCGCGATGCCCTCGGCGCCCGCCGTCGATCCGCCTGCCATGAGGTTCATCAGCGCATGCTTGATCTTCGGCCGGTCCTTCGCCTTGGTCGGCTCGAGCAAGAGGCCCGCCGATCCGGCATAAGTGACGATCGCAACCGTGTCCTCCGGCTCGAGCTGGTCGAGCAGCAGCTCGAAGCTCCGCTGCAGCAGCGGCAACTTGTTCGGCTCATCCATCGAGCCCGACGTGTCGATCAGGAACGTCAGATTCTGCGGCTTGCGATCCTCGGCCGGCGGCACATAGCCCTTGATGCCGATCTCGAGCAGCTCCGTCTTGCTGTTCCACGGCGTCGGGATCACAGCCATGTTCGCCTTGAACGGCACATCCATGCTCGCCGGCCCCTGATAGTCATAGGGGAAATAGTTGATCAGCTCCTCGAGCCGCACCGCATCGGGACTGGGCAGGAAGCCGTCCTCCAGCATCGAGCGCACATAGGCATAGGACGCGGTATCCACGTCGATCGAGAAGGTCGAAACCGGCTCCTGCGCCACCACCTTCACATTGTTCTCGGTGAAGGCCTGGAACACATCGCCTGTCGGTTGCAACGGAATGCCGCTGTCCACGCCCAGCCCGCCAAAACTCTCGCTCGCCGGCATCAGTGCCCGCATCTTCGCATTCGCCGTCACCGACGGCGCAGGCGATGGCATGCCCACCAAAGGCTGCGCGTCCGTCGTCATCGTCGCCGCCCCGGCGGCAAGCTGGTCCGCCCGCGCTGCATCCTGCGGCGTCACCGCCTCCGGCTTTACCGGCGTGTCATTCAGCGGCACAACTTGCGACGTCACCACCGTCACATCGCGCTCCTTGCCTTCCTCATCCGTCGCCGTCACAAAGTCCGGCGGCGCGCTCAGTTGCGTCATCGAAGTCGAGTTGAGCGCCTGGTAGCCCACCGGCAGCAGCAGCACTGCCAGCGCCGCCGCGCCCGCCGGGGCAGCGATCCAGCCATTGCGCAGGCGCTTGCCGAGGCGGGTAAAGAACCCGGCCTCGTCCGAAACTTTTGTCTTCGCCTGTGCCGCGTCGAACGCGACCATGGCGGCATTGAGCGCGAGCTTCCTGGCTTCCGTCGAAGGCTGTGCGGCGCGCAGCGACTTCAGTGAGGAGAGAGCTTCGTCGGTCATCTTTTCGTCCTTCATCACAAAAGGCCCCTCAGGGTCTTTTTCGCTTCGTGTATGTGCCAGGAGACGGTGGCCTCCTTGCAACCCATGATCTCTGCCGCCTCGGCGTGGTTCATCTCCTCCGCATAGACCAGCATGATCGCTTCGCGCTGTTTGTCGGGCAGCGCGCCCACCCGTTCCCAGATTTCGTGTGCTGTCGCCGCTTCCTCCTGCCCGCCCGGATCGTCTTCCGGATGCACCAGCGCGAACGCATCCACGGTCTTCGATTTGCGGCTCGACGAGCGCTGCATGTCGCGCACCATGTTGAGCGTCACCCGATAGAGCCAGCTCGTGAATTTCGACCGCCCATCGAACTGCTGGATCGCCGTCGCGAGCTTGATGCAGACTTCCTGCGCGATATCTTCGGCGTCGGACTTCTTGCCCGTCCACTTGCAGGCGGTGCGGAAGATGAAATCGTAATGGGTCTCGACCAATTGCCCGAAAGCGGCGCGGTCCCCCGCCTTGGCGCGCTCCACCAGCACATCGTCCATGCTGCGGCTGACCTTGATGTCGGACTCGACCAGATTTGGCGACAAAGAAAGCGACCCATCCATTCCCCGTGCCCTTGAAGTGGCATCTCGCAGATGAGACGCCAACCCCGGCGTGGTCCTTGGGCGGGTTTGTCCAATATTTTGCAGCCGGGCTCCTCCCCTGCGAAGCGGGGTAGGGGGATCGCCGAAGGCGGTGGAGGGGGCGGCCACAGGCATTGAGGTATCCTTGGGGCAAATCACGTCTTCCCTGAGACGCCGCGAGCGCCTAAATCCTTGGCATGCCCGAAACCCCGCCCAACCCCTTCAAGCTCAACCAGACCCGGATCCTGATCCTGGTCCTCGGCGCCCTCGCCGTGACCTTCATCCTCGGCGCTATCACCGGCGGCGTCGGCAACTACCAGCAGTTGCGGGAAGCGCGGGATGCGGCGCTGAGTTCGAGCGAAGGGCCCTCGAGCTGACGGTCGGGAATCCTCCCCCGCTTCGCGGGAGAGGAACGCTGACTGCAGGCGCAGTTCATTACGCCACCATCATCTCCGGCACCGCCTCCGCGATAAACCCGCCCCCGAGCACCTCGGCCTGCTCCCCCTCATCGGCATAAAACACACACGCCTGCCCCGGCGAGATCCCATACTCCCCCGCGAACAGTGTCACATACACTGCGCCATCCACCATCCGCACAGCCCCGTTCTGCGGCGGCCGCGTCGAGCGCACCTTCACCTCGACCGGTGCGCCATTCCCGCCGGCAAGCGTCGTTAGGGCCTCGTCGCCCAGCCAGTTCACGTCGCGCAACCGCACAGTCTTGGTCATCAGCGCCTCGCGCGGCCCAACGATCACCCTGCCCGTCTTGTGCTCGAGCTTCACCACATACAGCGCCTCGGCGGCCGCAATCCCCAGCCCCTTCCGCTGCCCCACCGTGTAGTGGACGATCCCCTCATGCGTGCCCAGCACGCGCCCGTCGAGATGCACGATCTCGCCCTGCGCCACCGCTTCGGGATGCATCCGTCGGATCACATCGGCATACTTCCCCTGCGGCACGAAGCAGATGTCCTGGCTGTCATGCTTGTCGGCGATCTCGAGTCCGAAATCGCGCGCCAGCTCGCGCACCTCCGGCTTCGTCATCCCGCCCAGCGGGAATCGCAGAAAGTCGAGCTGCGCCGGCGTCGTCGCGAACAGGAAATAGCTCTGGTCGCGCGATGCATCCGCCGGCCGGTACAAGCGCCTCTTTCCATTCTCGAACTTGCTCTGCACATAGTGCCCGGTCGCGAGCACATCTGCGCCGAGATCCTGCGCCACCTCCATCAAATCGACGAACTTCACGCTCTGGTTGCACGCAATGCACGGCACCGGCGTCTCGCCCTGACGATACGCATTAGCGAACGGCTCTATAACGCTGTTCTTGAAGCGCTCTTCATAGTCGAGCACGTAATGCGGGATATTGAGCGCCGCCGCCACCCGCCGAGCATCGTGAATATCCTGCCCCGCGCAGCACGCGCCCTTGCGGTGCGTCGCCTCGCCATGGTCGTAAAGCTGAAGGGTAACGCCCACGACATCATAGCCCTGCCGGGCCAGCAGCCCCGCCACCACCGAGCTATCCACGCCCCCCGACATCGCCACAACTACGCGCGTATCTTCCGGGCGCTTGGGCAATCCAAGCGAATTCAGTTCCATCGTCTCATCCATCTGCGGTTCAAGGCCGCGGCGAATTTCGCCCGCTCTATAGGGCCACGACCGCCTCGATGCAAATCCCGCCAAACAGGCCCGCAGTCGGGCATCTTCTCCCGTAGCTAAGCGTACGGGAGGAAGGAAACCATGCGAGCATGGTGATGGGGCGGCCGCACCGGAGAACCCCGGCAAAATCTGCCGATCCGGCAAACTCCCCTCAGTTCACGGCGAGGTCTAGCAACCTCATCGCCTTGAAAATCCATCCATTTCCGATCTGGCCCGGCCCTTGCATCGCTTTCAGTGGATTATTGTGTCCAGCGAGGCCACCCTGTCGCATTTGACAGTCAGCTATGTGACCACCCCCGCGAGCACCACCGCTGCCGCGGCCAGTACTGCTGCGCCCGTCGCAATGGACAGTCCGCTCGGCTTCCTCGCGGCCCTGATCGACCAGCTTCTCGCCGGCAACTCCGACGCGCCCACAACACCCGCTGCCACCCTCGATCCCAACTCCGCGGTCGATCTCGCCGGCCTGCTCGACACGACGGCCGCGCCCTCCGCCACGCCCCCCGTTCCCGAAGCCCTCAACCTCCTCGCCGATCTCACGGACGCCTTGAGCGCCCTCGACGCGGCCCTCAAGTCAGGCGAACCGATCGATCCGGACCTGCTCAAGAAGCTGAGCGACGCGGCCGATGCGCTTGCCGGCATGCTCGGAGTGCAGGTTCAGGTCCCTATCGCTTCGCCCACCACGAGCGACACTGAAACCGTCCTCGATCCGCTGGCTGCAATTGCATCGGCGCCCACAACGTTCACACAGCCTGCTCCCACAGACACTGATGCGCCCGCACCACCCGCCCTCCCCGCACTCGCAGCGCTGACCGCCAAACTGTCCGACGCAGCCAGGCTAGTCGCGGCCGAAGCACCCGACCTGGCGCAGAAGCTGGCGGCAATCGGCAACACGCTCACCGCGGCACAGGCTTCGCCCGACCTTCTCGCCAAGCTCAGCATCACGGGCAACTCCTCGGGTGCCGATATCGACCGGCTTGTCCAGGCCCTGCTCGATCGCGCGACGCAGACAGCCGCGCCGGCCGTGCCCATCCTCAAGACGCCCGAACCCCTGCTCCAGCCGTCGGTCATCGCGCAGGCTGTCGCCGCCACGCCCGATCCCGACGCAGCGGCAGTGAAGCTTGCAATTGCCACCAAGGCGCCCGACCCGTCCGATGCCGGCGCGCGCACCGACGCCAAACTCGAAATCAAGATACCCGCCGCGGCCACTCCCGCCTCGGATGTGCCCGACAATTCTCCGGCGCCCGTCACCAACAACGCTGCGCCCGTGCCTACGGCGCCCTTGGCTCGCACGGTCCAGGCCGCGTATCAGCCGATCGCCGCCCAGGCATCGACCTTGCCGCAACTCGCATTCGAAATGGTCCGCCAGTTCCATCAGGGCCAGTCGCGCTTCACCGTCCGCCTCGATCCACCCGAACTGGGCCGTGTCGATGTGCGGATGCATGTGGATGCCGCCGGCAACGTCAATGCGCGCCTTACCGTCGAGCGCTCCGAAACCCTCGACATGTTCCAGCGCGACCAGAAGACACTCGAGCGCGCGCTCACCCAGGCCGGCCTCGATTCCAATAAGACCAATCTCGAGTTCGCCCTCAGGCAGAACCCCTTCAGCATGGGCAGCCAGCAGGGCCAGCAATCGCCCTACCGCAATAGCGGCTTCTCACTCGGCCCCCTCGCCTCGGAGGAGAGCGAACTCGCCCTCCCCGCCATCACCCTCTATCGCGGCACGGTCTCGGCCGGCGGCGTGAACCTCTATGTGTAGGAGCCTCAAATGGCTGTAAGCGGCGTTTCCGGTTCATCCTCGGCAGTTTCCCTCGCAAGCTCCCGCCAGGGCATCGCGGACAATTTCGACACCTTCCTCCAGTTGCTGACCACCCAGCTCCGCAACCAGAACCCGCTCGACCCACTCGACACCAACCAGTTCACCCAGCAGCTGGTGCAGTTCTCTTCCGTCGAGCAGCAGCTCAAGACCAACGACTTTCTGTCCGCCCTCGTCCAGGCCAACACCAATACCACCCAAACCAACGCCGTCGGCTTCATCGGCAAGACGGTCACCGCTGCCGGCACCCGGTCGGAGCTGGTGAACGGAAAGGCGACGTGGAACTTCAAGCTCGCCGACGCCGCCAATGTTACCGTGTCGATCAAGGACGCCAACGGCAGCACGGTCTACACCCAGACCGGCCCGCTCCAGGCCGGCCAGGGCGAATTCACCTGGGACGGGACGACCTCCACCGGCTCCAAGGCGCCCGCTGGCAGCTATTCCATCTCCATGGTCGGCCTCAATGCCGAGGGCAAAGCCGTACCGATCTCGACCGAAGTGACCGGCGTCGTCACCGGCGTCGATTTCACCGGCTCCGAGCCGGTCCTGCTCGTTGGAAGCGCCCGTCTGAACCTGTCCGGCGTTACCTCGGTGAAGGCGACCACGACGACGTAGCGCTTTGTTAACCATGTCGCGCCGCCGCCACAATTGCGGCTGGAACGCCGTTCGACGATTTCTGGCAAGCAACTGATTCCAAAGAGAATCCGCCGTCACATCGGCGGCAATTTTAACGCATTGTAAGCTTTGGCTTAGGCAAATTTTAAGCGCGATCCATTAGGCTCAACCCAAGGTCAGGTTTGAGTCAGTGAGTAAAATGACCGTCGCAATGCGTCCCCGCGTAAAGTACGTGATCGGCCCGGACGGCAGTCCGTTGACCATCGCGGACCTCCCGCCCAAGAACACCCGCCGCTGGGTGATCCGCCGCAAGGCGGAGGTCGTCGCCGCCGTTCGCGGTGGCCTGCTCTCGCTCGAAGAGGCCTGTGCACGCTACACCCTCAGCGTCGACGAGTTCCTCAATTGGCAGGCAGCCATCGACAAGCACGGCCTTGCCGGTCTGAGGACCACCTGGATCCAGCATTACCGCGAAGGCTGAGCCGGTCTTCTTAGGTGGACTTGCCCAATCTATCCCGGTGAGTCCGGGAGGCATTACACTCCCTCCGGTGACAGCTGGAGAAGGACTCCCTTAGGCATGTTCTGCCGCTTTTCGCGTTCTGCAAGAGCCCGTTAAGACCTTCTTTACCATCCGCTAGGCAATCTTTGCCTATTGGGGACGTCCGGTGATTTGGCCGGGCATCCGGGGCAAGGTCGGGTGCGGGTTTGAACGGTCTGCTGCAATTCTTCAATCGCCTCGGCCTGGCGCGTGTCGCCGCCATGGGCGTCGTCGCCGCCCTGATGCTGGGCTTCTTCGCCTTCCTCATCTTGCGGGCCTCCTCCCCCCAGATGGCCCCGCTCTACACCGGCCTCAGCTTCGAGGACTCGGCCGCGATCGTCGAAGAACTACAGAAACAGAACGTCCCCAACGAAATCCGCGGGGACGGCGATACCATCCTCGTGCCCCGCGACCAGATCACGACCTTGCGCATGTCGCTCGCCGGCGACGGCCTGCCGACCCGCGGCCAGGTCGGCTACGAAATCTTCGACCAGCAGAACTCGCTCGGCGCCACCACCTTCGTCCAGAACATCAACAATGTCCGTGCCCTCGAGGGCGAGCTTGCCCGTACCATTGCTTCCCTGGCTCGCATCAAATCCACCCGCGTCCATCTCGTCCTGCCCGAGCGCGCCCTGTTCTCCCGCGACAAAAAGGACCCCACCGCCTCGATCGTCCTCTCCGTCCGCGGCGAACTGTCCGTTGGTGAAATCCGCGCCATCCAGCATCTCGTCGCTTCCGCGGTCGAAGGCCTGACCCCCAATCGGGTCTCCATCGTCGACGATACCGGCAACCTTCTCGCCGCTGGTGTCGGCGATGACGAGGCCGGCGTCCTCGCAGGCGAAGCAGAAGAACGCACCGTCGGTGTCGAGACCCGCCTCCGCACGCGCATCGAGGAACTCCTCGCCAATGTCGTCGGCGATGGACGCGCTCGCGTGCAGGTCAGCGCCGAACTCGACATGACGCGCCAGACCCGCACGGCCGAAACTTTTGATCCGAATGGACAGGTCGTCCGCTCCACCCAGACGCGCGACCTCCAGAACTCGTCGACCGCACCGTCGCCCGACGGGCAGACCTCGGTCTCGACCCAGCTTCCGGGCGCCGACACTGTGGGATCTGCGACAACGGGCACGGCGGAAACCGGCTCGACCACCGAAGAGACCACCAACTACGAGATATCCAAGACGTCCGAGACGCAAATGACCGATCCCGGCGGCATCAAGCGGCTCTCCGTCGCAGTCGTCGTCGATGGCATCTACACCACCGACACGGCCGGCAACTCCACCTACGCACCGCGCGATCAAGCACAGCTCGATCAGATCAAGGCGCTGGTGCAATCCGCGATCGGCTTCGATCAGACGCGCGGCGACCAGATCACCGTCGCCAACATGCAGTTTGCACAGGGACCGACACCGCCGGCTCTCGGCACGACCGGCCCCGGCCTCTTCGACTTCACCCGTGACGATCTAATCAACGGCGCGCAGATGATCGTTACCCTCATTATCGCGCTGGCGCTCGTCCTCTTCGTCATGCGGCCGCTACTGCGCAAGGTCCTGACCCCCGAGACCGCACCGCTCGCTTTGCCGGTAAGCGCCGAGATCGGCATGTCGGGCGCCCCGGCAATGGCCATGGCGATGCCCCAGCCCCAGATGGATCTCCAGGAGGAAGCTCCGTCCGCCTCCCCTCCTCGCGCGCCGGCCTGGATGAATAACGCCAAGGCAGTGGGCGAGACGCAGGCCCAGACCCTCAAGACCGTCGGCGCCCTGGTCGACGAAAATCCGAAGCAGGCCGCGGTCATCGTCCGCGACTGGCTGTCGAGCGCGGCGTGAGCTGACCCATGGCCCAGCCCGCAATCGCCCAAACGATGACATCCAAGCAGCTGGTGATAGGCGCCAGCGCTGACCACCGGGCCCTGACCGGAGATGAGAAGGCCGCCGTCCTGCTGCTTGCGCTGGGCCCGGACTTCGGCAAGCCGATCCTCGCCGAGCTCGACGAGATGGAAATCCGCATCCTCTCTCGCGCCATGGTCCGGCTCGGTCCGATCACCCAGGACATGCTCGACAGCCTCTTCGCCGAGTTCGTGACGACGATTTCGTCCAACGGCAGCATCTCGGGCAATACCGACACCACCCAGCGACTGCTCCTCTCTTTCCTCCCCGCTGAGCGGGTCGATGCGATCATGGAAGAGATCCGTGGACCTGCCGGCCGCAACATGTGGGAGAAGCTGAGCAACGTGCAGGAAGACGTGCTCGCCAACTACCTCAAGAACGAATATCCGCAGACCATCGCTGTCGTGTTGAGCAAGATCGCGACCGATCATGCCAGCAAAGTTCTGGCCGCCCTGCCCGAAGACCTCGCCATGGATGTGGTCAAGCGCATGCTCGCCCTTGACCAAGTGCAGAAGGACATCCTCGAAAAGATCGAGAACACCCTCCGCACGGAGTTCATGTCGACGCTCTCGCACAGCAAGCGCCGCGACAGCCACGAGCAGATGGCCGAGATCTTCAACGCCTTCGACCGTCAGACCGAGGCCCGCTTCATCACCGCCCTTGAGGAGCAGGACCGCGAAGCGTCCGAGCGCATCAAGGCCCTGATGTTCACCTTCGAGGACCTGACGCGCCTCGAAAGCTCGGCCATCCAGACGCTTCTTTCCAAGATGGACAAGAAGGACCTGGCGCTGTCCCTCAAGGGTGCAAACGACCAGATCAAGGAGTTCTTCTTCTCCAACATGTCGGCCCGCTCGGGCAAGCTGCTCAAGGACGACATGGAAGCTATGGGCCCGGTACGCCTGAAGGACGTCGACGAAGCGCAGGGGCACATGGTCTCTATGGCCAAGGACCTGGCCGCCAAGGGCGAGATCATCATCCAGAAGTCCAAGGCGGATGAGGAGATGGTCGTATGAGTGTCGCCGCTCCTCAGAAGTTCACCTTCGATCTCGATCTCGGCGGGCGCCGCGAACGCAATTCCGTGGTTACCGATACGGCCATGGCGTCGTTGCTCGGCAAGGCACGCGATGAAGGCTTCCGGGAAGGGCAGGCACAGGGCGAACGAACGGACGCCACCAAATCCGCGCTCCGGATTGCCGCTGCCGCCGAACAACTGGCCTCGCACGCCGCGTCGATGAGCGCTGCACTCGATGACCGCAGCCGCCAGAACCTCGCTGACGCGGTCGAGCTCGCAACCGTGGTCGGCCGGAAGCTTGCCGGGCACCTCCTTTCTCGCGAACCCGCGGGCGAGCTCGAAGCGCTGATCGCCGAATGCCTCGCTTCGATCGGTGGTGCCCCGCATCTCGTCATCCGCTGCACGCCCGAACTCGCCGATGCCGTACGCGAGATCGCGACTACGCGAATGCAGGTCTCCGGTTTTGTGGGACGTCTCGTCGTTCTTGGCGATCCGGAACAGAAGCCGGGCGACGGACGCATCGAATGGGTGGACGGAGGTCTGGTACGGGATCGCGCCGCCATCGAAGCCGAAATCGACAACCGCATTGGCGCCTTCCTTGCCGCCAAGGGCGTCGGACCAATTTCAGTGGCCGCACCGCCGGCCGGGGAGAATGACCAATGAGCCCCAATGACACGCTTGGCCTCGAGGAGATGGACGCGCCTCAGCGCGACGCTGCGCCAACCGGCGAGCGTGCGGCCGCGGACCTCGAAGCGGTATTCGATGTGCCGGTGCGCATCTCTGTCGTCCTTGGCCGCGCCCGCATCCCTGTCTCGAGTCTACTCAAGATGGATATCGGCAGCGTGGTCGAACTCGACCGCCAGGTCGGCGAGGCGGTGGAAATCTATGTCAACGAGCGGCTGGTCGCGCGCGGGGAAATCGTCCTCGTCGAGAATCGGCTGGGGGTCACCATGACCGAAATCGTCAAGGCAGCCTGAGGAGATATCGATGCGACTCCTGATCGTCGGCGCTCTCGAAGGGCAACTCTCCGAAGCCACCAAGCTCGCAATGCAGGGCGGCGCCAAGGTTGCGCACGCCGCAACCACTGAAATCGCCCTGTCATCGCTCCGCGCCGGACGCGGCGCCGATCTCCTGCTCGTCGATGTGATGGCCGACATTGCCGGCCTCATCGCAGCACTTGAGGCCGAACGAATTCACGTCCCCGTCGTGGCCTGCGGCACCGAGACCAATGCCGCCGCGGCGGTCAACGCCATCCGCGCCGGCGCGAAGGAATACATTCCGCTGCCCCCCGACGCGGAATTGATCGCCGCAGTCATCGCCGCCGTTGCCCGCGAAAGTGTGGACTTCCTGTTCCGCGACCCCGGTATGGCGCGTGTCGTCCAGCTCGCCGAACAGATTGCCCCCTCCGACGCTTCCGTGCTCATCACCGGCGAAAGCGGCACCGGCAAGGAGGTGATGGCCAAATACCTTCACTCCAAGTCAAAGCGCGCCGGGCGTGCCTTCATCTCCATCAACTGCGCTGCCATTCCCGAGAATCTTCTCGAAAGCGAACTCTTCGGCCACGAGAAGGGCGCATTCACCGGCGCCGTCGCGCGCCGGATCGGCAAGTTCGAGGAAGCCTCCGGCGGCACGCTCCTGCTCGACGAAATCTCCGAAATGGATGTGCGGCTTCAGGCCAAGCTCCTGCGCGCCATTCAGGAACGGGTGATCGACCGCGTTGGTGGCACGCGCCCGGTACCTGTCGATCTGCGCATCATTGCGACATCGAACCGCAACCTCAACGAAGCCGTCCGCAGCGGCACCTTCCGCGAAGACCTCCTCTTCCGTCTCAACGTCGTCAATCTGAAGCTGCCGCCCTTGCGCGAGCGTCCGGGCGACATTATCACGCTCGCCGATCACTTCGTCGACAAATACGCCAAGGCCAACGGGCTTGGTCAGCGGCACCTTTCCCCTGAGGCGCGCGAGCAGCTCCTGCGGGCTCCCTGGCCGGGCAATGTGCGCGAGCTTGAAAACACACTGCACCGCGCCGTCCTGCTTTCGCAGGGCGAGTCGATTGGCCCGGACGCCATCGTGATGCCCGACGGCGCTGGACTTTCGGATGTCGTCAAGACAGCCTCCATCGCCACGCAGGCTGCACAGGTCGCCGAGACGATCTCGCGCTCAATGGTTGGCCGCACTGTCGCCGATGTAGAACGCGACCTCATCCTCGAGACGCTGGACCATGTGCTGGGCAATCGTACCCACGCCGCGAACATCCTAGGCATCTCCATCCGCACCTTGCGCAACAAGCTCAACCAATATTCCGACGAAGGCACTCATGTGCCCGGCCCCGGCGAAGTTCGGAAGAGCGCGTGATAGGTTTCCATGGCTGACATCACCGGCCCATCCGCCTCGAGCTTTCGATTTCCGAGCCTCGGTGATCTGAACCGCCTGTTCCGCTCGACGGACATCGGCCTCGCCATCGGCGTGATGGCGATCATCGTCGTCCTCATCCTGCCGCTGCCGCCGATGCTGCTGGATGCGCTGCTGGCAGTCTCGATCGTCTTTTCTGTGCTCGTTCTGATGACGGGCCTCTTCATCCAGACACCGCTCGAATTCTCGTCCTTTCCGACGGTGCTGCTGATTGCCGCCATGATGCGGCTCGCGCTCAACCTCGCGTCCACCCGTCTGATCCTTGCCAACGGTCACAACGGCCCCGACGCCGCCGGTCACGTCATCGAGGCCTTCGGCAACTTCGTGATGCGCGGCAACTTCGTCATCGGCGTGGTCGTCTTCGCCATCCTCATCATCGTCAACTTCATCGTCATCACCAAAGGCTCCGGCCGCATCGCTGAGGTCGCGGCGCGCTTCAACCTCGACGCCATGCCCGGCAAGCAGATGGCGATCGACGCCGATCTGAGCGCCGGTCTGATCGATGAAGCAACCGCACGCGAACGCCGCAAGACGCTTGAGGCCGAAAGCGCCTTCTTCGGCAACATGGACGGCGCCAGCAAGTTCGTGCGCGGCGACGCTATCGCCGGCCTCCTCATAACCTTCATCAACATCATCGCCGGCATGGTGATCGGCATCCTGCAGGAGGGGCTGAGCTTTCAGGAAGCCGCGAACAACTACACGCTGCTGACGGTTGGCGATGGCCTGGTCTCACAGATCCCCGCATTGATCGTTTCCACCGCCGCTGGCCTCCTCGTGTCCAAGGCCGGCGTAACCGGCTCCGCCGACAAGGCCCTGGTCGCCCAGTTCACCAGCTATCCCAAGGCGCTCGGCATGTCGGCGGCGGTGATCGGCGTCATGGCGTTTCTGCCGGGCATGCCGGTCCTGCCCTTCCTCGGCCTCGCCGGTGGTATCGGCTTCCTCGCCTTCCGCTCGACGAGACTCAACGCCGCCAAACTGGCGCGCGCCGCAACCCAGGCAGTCGCGGCGACGCCGGCCGACAAACCCGCGGAAGAACTTCCCATAACCGAAAGCCTCAAGATCGACGAACTGAAGCTGGAACTCGGTTACGGCCTTCTGAGTCTGGTGAAGGAAGACGAGACGGGCTCAGACCGCCTCACCGAGCAGATCAAAGCGCTGCGCCGTCAGCTCGCCGGCGATCTCGGCTTCATCATGCCGGCCGTCCGCATCCTCGACAACATGCAGCTCGAGCCCAACGACTACACCGTCAAGATCAAGGAAGTCGAAGCTGGCAAGGGCCGCATCTTCGCTAACCAGCTCATGGTCATGGATCCTATGGGCCGCGAAATCACCCTACCCGGCCACCACACGATCGAGCCGACTTTCGGTCTGCCGGCAACGTGGATCGAGCCCGCGCTCCGTGATGAAGCCGAGCTCAAGGGCTACTCGATCATCGATCCTTCGACCGTCATCTCGACGCATCTGACAGAAGTGCTCAAGGCCAATGTCGCGGACCTCCTGAGCTACGCCAATGTCCAGTCGCTGCTCAACGGCCTGAGCAAGGACCAGCAGAAGCTTCTCGAAGACATGGTGCCAGGCCAGATATCGGTCTCCGGCATCCAGCGCGTCCTGCAGGCACTGCTGTCGGAACGCATCTCCATCCGCGACTTGCCGACCATTCTCGAGGGCATTGCCGAAATCGCGGGCGCCGGCCGCTCGGTGCAGACCGTTGCCGAACACGTCCGCTCACGCCTCGCCCGCCAGATCTGCGCCGCCAATCTCGGCCCGGACGGCAATCTGCCGCTGCTCACGCTGTCTCCCGTTTGGGAGCGGGACTTCGCCGAAGCCATGGTTGGCGAAGGTCCTGAACGCCATCTCGCAATGGCACCGTCCCGTCTCCAGCAATTCATTCTGTCGATTCAGCAGGCTTTCGAGAACGCAGCCCAGCTCGGCGAGCTGCCGGTCCTTATCACTTCGCCCGGCATCCGGCCGCACGTCCGCGCCATCATCGAACGCTTCCGTCCGCAGACGGTCGTTATGAGCCAGAATGAAGTCCATCCGCGCGTGCGGCTGAAAACGATCGGCGCAGTCTAATCCGCAGCCACCACGCCCGTATCGGCCTCCGTCCGCTGGCGAGTCCACACGAGCCGCGAAGTCATCACCCTGCGCACTGCCCAGTAGATGCCGAACACAATGGCGATGGAGGCGAAGCCATCGACTGCATAGTGCCACCCGAGATACACCGAGCTGACTTCGATAATGGCTACATACATCCAAGCCCACTTGGCCCATTTCGGCTTGAACTCGCCTATGAATAGCGCATTGAGCGTCACCAGCGCGAGATGCATGCTCGGAAATGCCGAAATACCGGAAGCAAGTCCGGGCTGCCCCGCAAGGTGCAGCGACCATAGATAGTGCTGATACATCGCGCTGGAGCCCATCGCATCCACCGTGGTTTCGAGGAACGCAACCTGATCGCCAAAGCGGGCAAAGTCGCCCGTCACATAGCCATAGTAGATCGGGCCAGCGGAGCTGAAGATCGTTGCCAGTACATTGCCCACGATGGCCCATGACAGGATAAAACTGACGAAGTAGCGGGAACGGATCGAATCATGCCGGGGCGACACCGCCATCCAGTACAGCGTGCCGAAGGTCACTATGATCCAGCCATTGCCGTAGTTGAGTTCAATGACTCTGAGCAGCCACTCCTGCTTGCCGATGGCATAGAGCAGCGTGAATGGGTCGTGCCCAAAGAATAGTGCTTTGTCGAAGTCGGCAAAAACATGATCGAAGGGAAATCCTTGCCCCAGCGGAATCATGTTCTTGATCAGGTTGAAGCTCGTGTGAAACGGCACCATGATCAGCAGCAATACCGAGCCTGCTATCAATCGGCCCGAGCGTTCGGGCCCGAGCATCATCCGAAAGCCGAGCCGCCGGCGCTCCTTAAGCCGCAGCAGGACATGGATGACCCCAATCTCAACAAGGAACAGGGGGAAGAGCACTCCATATTCCCGCCACCACATATCGGCATAGAGCCTGACCGTGTCGATCAACTGCCCAGAGTCGAAAGCTCCTCGGGCCACCACGTAGCCGCCGCAGGCGACGAAATACGCCAGAGCTGCCACGTATATGGACCGATCGGCCAGAAGGCCCGACCAGATCTTCTCTCGGGTGCGCGACCACCAGTTCACAGGCTGCATGACGATTCCGACAAGAATAGACGCCGTGCCGATCATGGCGGAGAATGCTTAACATTCGGCGGCACGCGCTATCAGCATGCAATCGGTCTTGTTAGGAACTGCAGGCCCTGCTGGCGCATTGGGCTTGGCTATTCCCGAGTATCTGCGATGAAACTGTTCCGCTGCGATCATTGCGGCAACATCCTCTACTTCGAAAACACGATATGCGAGCAGTGCGGCCACGCGCTGGGCTACTGGCACGAAACCAATATGCTGGTTTCGCTGGAGATGGAGGACGGTCACTTCCGCGCGCCGGCGCTGCCCGGCCTGTCCTTCGTCTATTGCGCCAATGCCGAGCATGGCGCCTGCAACTGGCTGGTTGCATTCGAGCCCGGCGGCGACCCGTTCTGCCGCGCCTGCCGGCACAATGAGGTCATACCCCCGACAGGCCCGGACAATCTCACGCGCTGGCAGACCATCGAGCGCGCCAAGAAGCGGCTGTTCTATTCACTGCTTCGCCTCCGTCTCCCGCTTGCCACCAGGAGCCAGGATGCTGTCCATGGGCTGAGTTTCCGGTTTCTCGACGAAGATATCGCGCCGTCGCCCGTTCTTACCGGCCACGAGAGCGGCACCATCACCCTCGCCCTCAAGGAAGCGGATGACGCTGCCCGCGAGTATCGCCGGACTCAGCTCAATGAACCCTACCGGACATTGCTCGGCCACTTCCGCCACGAGGTCGGTCACCACTTCTGGGACATCCTGGTCGACAATACACCGGTCCTGGAGCCCTTCCGTGTGCTATTTGGAGACGAGCGGTCCGATTACGGCCAGGCTCTACAGCGCTACTACGAGCGAGGGGCCCCTGCGGGTTGGCAGCAGACCCATATCTCGGCTTATGCCACCTCGCATCCCTGGGAGGACTGGGCAGAAACCTGGGCGCATTACCTTCACATTGTCGATACGACTGAGATGGCAGCGGCCTTCGGCGTGCGGCTTAATCCGGATGTCGACCTGTCCGGGGATCTCAAAACCCGGATCAACTTCGATCCCTACGGCCTCGTCGGCATTGAGGAACTCATCGATCATTGGGTGCCACTGAGTTCGCTCATCAACAATCTCAATCGTGCCGTCGGCCAGAACGATGCCTATCCCTTCGTGCTGACTCCGGCAGTGATCGAGAAGCTTGGCTTCATCCACAAGGTCGTTCACGACGCTGGCGCGGTGCAGTGGACCGTCCCGGGGCCCAATGGCCCGATCGCCATCAACACTCCGGCAGGCTGACGCTCAGACCGCCGAGCGAAGTTTCCTTGTAGCGCTCGTCCATGTCACGGCCCGTCTGCCGCATCGTCTCAATGCACGCATCCAGCGGCACGATATGCTGTCCGTCGCCGAGCGCAGCGAGCGACGCCGCTGCAACGGCCTTCACCGCCCCCATTCCGTTGCGCTCGATGCAGGGCACTTGCACAAGTCCACGAATAGGATCGCACGTCATGCCGAGGTGATGCTCGAGCGCAATCTCCGCTGCATTCTCGATCTGCGCATTGGTTCCGCCCAGCGCCGCGCAGAGTGCCGCCGCGGCCATCGCCGATGCTGACCCGACTTCACCCTGGCAGCCCACTTCCGCACCCGATATCGAAGCATTGGATTTTATCAGCCCGCCGATCGCGGCAGCAGTCAGCAGCATGTCGGGCACCTTGTCCCGTGATGCACC
This sequence comes from Devosia sp., assembly GCA_035549855.1. GTDB lineage: Bacteria > Pseudomonadota > Alphaproteobacteria > Rhizobiales > Devosiaceae > Devosia_A. Next base: position 24,462 of record DASZPY010000033.1, read on the forward strand.
CGGCACCAAATCCAGATAATAGCGGATCACCGCCGGGATGACGCCGGCTGCCCCGTTCGTGGGTGCCGTGACCACCTGCCCACCCGCCGCATTCTCCTCATTAACTGCCATGGCGTAGGCCTGAAGCCAGTCGACTGCCGAATGCAGCGGCGCATCGTTCGCCCCTGCCCGTGCATTCAGCTTTTCGACCAGACCATGGGCCCGTCGCTTGACGTTCAGACCGCCCGGCAGGGTGCCCTCACCGCCAAGTCCACTGTCGATACAGCGATTCATCGCATCCCAGATCCTGAAGATCCGATCGTCCAGCCCGTTGCCGCCGATCACATCCTCGTTGGCGCGCTTCATCTGCGCAATCGTCAGACCCGAGCTCTGTCCCATCTCCAGCATTTCGAGGGCCGTACCGAAGGGATAGGGCACATCCTGCTTTGAAAGCTTCGCTGGCCCCGCCGCCATCTCGGCTTCAGTGAGCACGAAGCCCCCACCAATCGAGTAATAGGTCTCCGACATGACAGCTCGGCCGACTTCGTCCGTCACTTCGAAGCGCATTCCATTGGGGTGCGCCGGCAGCCGCTGCCCACGCTCGGGAATGATTGCCGTCTGGGGGTCAAGCGCAAGCACGCGACCATTGCCGAGTCTGACGCTCTTTACTGTTGAAAGCTCAGACAGCGACCGGTCCGCCGCAGCCCGATCGTAGCTATCGGGAACCATGCCCAGCAAACCGCAGAGCACTGCGCGATGCGTGCCGTGGCCGTCTCCCGTATAAGCCAGCGACCCGTAGAGCCGGCAGGAAAGGACCAGCCTTTCCCTCGGCAGCTCGGCCTTGCCCAACTGATCTCTGAATCGCGCGGCGGCGAGCATCGGCCCCATCGTGTGCGACGATGACGGGCCGACTCCGATTTTGAAAATATCGAAGAGCGACAGGAACAAGCGTCCTCCTCGCGCGAATGTGGGCTTTGCTCGCCCGTTGATCAAGGTGATTAAGAACTGCGCAGCCGGGCGCAATTTCTGCAGCCATCGCTGTAGCGTCATTTTGCTCACGTTGCGTCGATCTGCGGAACACTCCTAGCATGTCCACGTTGTCGCTTCGAACCGCGCGGCGTCAGCGCGGGCGCACAAACAGGGTGAAACCCAAGGAGACCAACAATGAAGCGAATGTTTTTGACCACGACGGCGCTAGCCGCGCTGATCGTCGGCGGGGCCGCGCTTGCCCAGGATTCCAGTTCGTCATCGATGGAATCTTCGATGATGTCGTCTTCGGAAATGCCCTCTTCTGCGATGCCTTCGAGTTCCGCGGACTCTTCGATGATGTCGGAATCCTCCGCCATGGACACGTCCATGATGTCCAGTGAACAGGCCGCCACGCCTCCGGTCCGCACTCCGGTCGATATTCTCGCCGGCTACTCGCTCGTCGACAGCGACATGCTCGTCTCCCGGATTCTCAACATGCCGGTCTACAATGGTACCGGCAATGACGCGCAACAGGTCGGAACGATCAATGACTTGATCCTTAGCGGAACTGGCGAGGTGGCCGCGGTAGTTGTCGGCGTCGGCGGCTTCCTGGGTCTGGGCGAAAAGCAGGTGGCCGTGGACTACTCGGCGCTGCAGTTTACCGTCGCTGAAGACAACACCGAGCGATACGTCCTCGACACCACCGTCGAACAGCTCACTTCGGCGCCCGACTTCCAGGTGGTCGACGACAACCCCGCCGAGGGTTCGTCGATGGTCGATTCCTCGATGAGTTCGACGCAGTGACTCGCTATTTCAAGGGCCCGCTTCGGCGGGCCTTCCCTCACGTCAGGCGGATGTGCTTTATCACAGCATGTCCGACCCGCTCATCCTCACCGTCCCCGTCTTCTCCGACCTGGGTAATCTGGCCTTAGCGCTGCGCCGCGACGTCTTTGTGGGGGAGCAGCATGTGCCTGCCCACGAAGAGTTCGACGAGTACGACCTCAGCTGCACACATGTGGTGGCACTGCTGGAGGGTAGCGTCGTCGGCGCGCTACGCATCATCGAGCTGCCCGAGCATGTGAAGATCGGCCGCGTCGCGGTGGCGCACGCGGCGCGGGGCAAGGGTATTGCGACGGCGATGATGCGCTACGCCATGGATTTCGCGCGCGGCCGCGGGCACAAGCGGTTCTATCTCACCGCGCAGATCGACAAGCTCGCACTCTACGAGAAACTCGGCTTCACCGCCTTTGGCGATCAGTTCCAGGATGGCGGCATGCCGCACCTGGCGATGAAGACTTACTAGCCGCTGCTGCTAATGCCGGACGTGGCGCATGCGCGCCAGATCGTCATACTCGGCCTGCTCGGCCTTGTTTTCGGCCTGAACCTCGCGGCCATGCTCGCGCTGGTCAAGAAGCTCGACCTTCTTGAGGTCCTCGACCGCCTCGGCCAGCGCATCCTGCGCTGCCTCGAGCTGGCTCTTCATGTCATTGGCGCTGGCCAGCAGATTGTCGCGCCGCACCATCGCCGCCTTGGCGAAGGTGGAATAGGCGAAATGGGCAACATCGGAGATGCCCGTCTTCTGCTGCTCGATTTCGATCTGCTGGTCGAGTTCGGCGGCCATGCGCTCGAAATCGGCGATCATCATCTCGATCTGCGCAACCTGGCGACGCTTCTCGTCCGCCTGGAATTTCTTGAGCCGGATGAGGCTCTCGCTGCGCGACTTCATGACTTGTACTCCTTACACACCAAGCCAGGCCACAAACTCACTCCGCGCCCGCCTTCTCCACGATCGCTTCCAGCATCGTATAGCCGTCGGCAATCGAGGTCCGCTCTTCCCGCTGCTGGCTCAGGAACGCCTCCAGCGCGGGATAGACGGCGATGGCACGGTCCACTTTCGAATCCGATCCCCTGCGGTACGCACCGAGCCGGATCAGTTCCTCCATGTCGGCAAACACCGACATGAGTTCCCGCGCCTTCTGCAGGACGGGGCGGACATTCGTCGGCACGCATCCGGGCATCGTTCGCGAGATGGACCGCAGCACATTGACGGCGGGATAACGCCCCCGCTCGGCAATCTGCCGCTCCATCACAATGTGCCCATCGAGGATGCCGCGTACGGCGTCGGCGATGGGCTCGTTGTGGTCATCACCTTCAACCAAAACGGTAAATAGACCGGTAATGGAGCCCGAGTTTTGTAGCCCTGGCCCTGCTCTTTCGAGCAATCGCGGCAGTTCCGTGAATGCCGTAGGGGGATATCCCTTAGCGGTCGGGGGCTCGCCGATCGCCAATCCGATCTCGCGCTGCGCCATCGCAAAGCGCGTAAGACTGTCCATCATTACGAGCACGCGCTTGCCCTGATCGCGGAAATACTCGGAAAGCGTCAACGTCAGATATGCCGCCTGCCTCCGCATCAGCGCCGCCTCATCGGACGTCGCCACAACGACAATGGCCTGCTTGATGCCGACCTCGCCCAGATAGTCGGCGATGAACTCCTGCACCTCGCGGCCGCGCTCGCCGATAAGCCCGATGATCGCGACATCGACGGTGGCGTTGCGCGCCATCATCGACATGAGCACGGACTTGCCGACGCCCGAGGCCGAGAAGATGCCCATGCGCTGCCCTTCGCAGATCGTCGTGAAGGTGTTGAGCGCACGCACACCTAGATCGAGCGGCGCGCCGACACGGGCACGCTCATGGGCCGGCAACGGCACCTGGCGCAGCGGATAAGACTCCGCGCCACGCGCAAGCGGTCCCTTCCCGTCGATCGGCTGCGCATTGGCGTCGATCACGCGGCCAAGCCAGCTTTCGGCTGGATAGACCGCACCATCGTGACTCTGGAACACCGCGCGGCAGCCGAGACGCACTCCTGTGAGCGGTCCGAAGGGCAGGCACAGTGCATGGCCGTCACGAAAGCCGATGATCTCCGATTGCAGCGTGCCGCCATTGGTCGTTTCGATCAGCACACGGCCGCCGACGCGAAGCTCGCGCACCGGGCCCACGATTTCCATCAGCAGGCCCTGAACGGTGCGCACGCGGCCAAAGACCTCAACTTCATCAATGGCCTCAATATCTGCAGTCAGTGCGCGCATCTGGGTCCCGAATCGCCGTTCTAATGACGGTAACCGAACGTTAAGCAAAAAGCGTTAACCATGCTCCTTGGCCTGCTTCTCGCCCGGCGAAGGTGGGCCCCATTTTTCCACAGCCCGCGAGCCCGTTTCACTGAGTCGACAGAGTCGATTGTAGGGTTTTCTTAACCTAATTTCTTAAGTTTGCTGCTCCAGATTCAGACATAAATATCAACAACTTAACATAGTTGACGTCGTAGATGCGTTGCATCTTGCGGATCAGAATTAAACTTTGTTAACTAATTCGGCTTAGGTTTGAGTCATATCCAGTAGGGATCGGTAAAGGGTTGGGGCGTTTCACGCTTTTTGCCCGGTTCCAGCGAGGAACGACTGCAAGGGGAATGGCATGCGTGTGCTGCTGATTGAGGATGATAGCGCGACGGCGCAGAGCATCGAGCTGATGCTCAAATCCGAGAGTTTCAACGTGTACACCACAGACCTCGGCGAAGAGGGCGTGGATCTTGGCAAGCTCTACGACTACGACATCATCCTGCTCGATTTGAACCTGCCTGACATGAGCGGCTACGAAGTGCTCCGCACGCTTCGCGTCGCCAAGGTACAGACTCCAATCCTGATCCTGTCCGGCCTGGCCGGCATCGAGGACAAGGTCCGCGGGCTCGGCTTCGGCGCCGACGACTACATGACCAAACCCTTCCACAAAGATGAGCTGGTCGCCCGCATCCACGCGATCGTACGCCGCTCCAAGGGGCATGCGCAGTCGGTCATCACCACGGGCGACCTCACCGTCAATCTCGACACCAAGACCGTCGAAGTGCAGTCCGCCCGGGTGCATCTCACCGGCAAGGAATACCAGATGCTCGAGCTGCTCTCCCTGCGCAAGGGGACGACGCTCACCAAGGAGATGTTCCTCAACCATCTCTACGGCGGCATGGACGAGCCCGAACTCAAGATCATCGACGTCTTCATCTGCAAGCTGCGCAAGAAGCTGAGCGTAGCCACCGGCGGCAAAAACTACATCGAGACCGTCTGGGGCCGCGGCTACGTGCTGCGCGAGCCCGATGAGGGCGAAGTCTTCGCGGAATCGAGCGTCGCCTAGCGTTATTTCAGCCCACAACTGCGGCGGGCCTGGAAACCTCGTGCCGGAAACGGCGCGAGGTTTTCGTTTACGGCGCCGGCGATTTGTATAAAACATTATTCTACTCCTTGCGCGGACGAGCGGAAGCGCCCACCGGCCGGTGCCGGCGATAGGGTGGTCCAGTCGCGCCCATGGGGTGGGCGCGTGCGAGGCGGGACGACGCGGCCTGCCGGGAGACCGGCAAGGTAAGGGACTCCTCGTCCCGCCTCGCGGCCGGGGTTTTGGGCAGGAACAAAGGATAAGCCGGCCTCTTGACCGCGGATGCGCACCGGCTCAGCCAACCCCTGCCCATGAGCGGCAGGAAGCGGCTATTCCCAG
>DASZPY010000034.1:0-29264 GCA_035549855.1 Devosia sp.
TCTTCATGGCTTCGATGATGGCGAGGGGCTGGCCGGCTTCCACGACCTCGCCTTCGGCCACGTCGATGCGCACCACCTGGCCGGGCATGGGGCAGAGCAGGAAGCGGCTGAGATCGGGGGGGGCCTTTACCGGCATCAGCGGCATCAGATCAGCGACGCGCGGCAGCACGACGTGCGCTATGAGGTCCGCGCCACGCCAGCGCAAGCGGAAGCCGCCGGTGACGCGGTCGATGCGGACGTGATGCAACTGTCCGTCGAGACGCGCGCTGGCAAGCGTCATGCCCGGTTTCCAGCCGGTCTCGACCAGGAGCTTGGTGCCATCCGGCTCCGTGAGCCAGTATTCGATGCCGTCCGCATGGACGGAGAAATCCCAGCGCTGCGCGCCGATCAGGACGGCGCGCGCCGCAACCCTGCCGTCGGGGATGAGGCTTTCATCACCGGCGAAACCGCGTGTTTCGAGCGCATAGGCCGAGCAGCAGGCGAGCGCGGCGAGACGGCGCATGGTGGCGGCGTCGTGGGCGATGCCGGTGAAGCCCTCAGCGAACTCCTCGGCGATATAGCCGGTGGTCAGCCGGCCTTCGCGGAAGCGGGCCTGCGTCATGACGGCCGAGAGAAACGGGATGTTGTTGCCGACGCCTTCTACCTCGAACTCATCGAGCGCCATCTGCATGGCATCGATCGCGGCTTGACGGGTGGGCGCCCAGGTGCAGAGCTTCGAAATCATCGGGTCATAGAAGGTCGAGATCTCGCCACCCTCATAGACGCCCGCGTCATTACGCACGCTGTGCGTGCCGGTGCGGCTCGCGAGCTCGCGCGGCGGGCGGTAGCGGGTCAGCCGCCCGGTCGAGGGCAGGAAGTTGCGGTACGGGTCCTCAGCATAAAGCCGGCTTTCGATGGCCCAGCCATTGAGCTTCACGTCGGCTTGCGTGAGCGGCAGCGGCTCGCCGGCGGCGACGCGCAGCATCAGTTCGACGAGGTCGAGGCCGGTGGTCAGCTCGGTCACCGGATGCTCGACCTGCAGCCGCGTGTTCATCTCGAGGAAGTAGAAATTGCGCTTGCCGTCGACGATGAACTCGACGGTGCCGGCGGAGAGATAGCCGACGGCCTTGGCCAGCGCGACGGCCTGTTCGCCCATGGCCTTGCGCGTCGCGGCGTCGAGGAAGGGCGAGGGCGCCTCCTCGATCACCTTCTGGTTGCGGCGCTGGATCGAGCATTCGCGCTCGTTGAGCCAGAGCACATTGCCGTGCTGGTCACCGATGAGCTGGATCTCGATGTGGCGCGGTTCGGTGACGAATTTCTCGATGAAGATGCGGTCGTCACCGAAGGAGGATGCGGCTTCCGACTTCGAGCGCTCGAAGCCCTCGCGCGCATCGGCGTCGTCGAAGGCGATGCGCATACCTTTGCCGCCGCCGCCGGCCGAGGCCTTGATCATCACGGGATAGCCGACCTGCCGGGCGATGCGAATCGCCTCATCGGCATCGGCGATCAGGCCCATATGGCCCGGCACGGTCGAGACACCCGCCTCGGCCGCGAGCTTCTTGGATGTGATCTTGTCGCCCATCGCCTCGATGGCTTTGACCGGTGGGCCGACAAAGACGATGCCGTTCTTTTCGAGCGCAGCGGCGAAGGCCGGGTTTTCGCTGAGGAAGCCATAACCGGGATGCACCGCCTCGGCCTGGGTCAGCTTGCAGGCAGCGACGATCTTGTCGATCGACAGGTAGCTTTCTCGCGCCGCACTGCCGCCGATAGGCACGGCCACATCAGCAAGCTTCACATGCAGCGCCTCGCGATCGGCCTCGGAGTGAACCGCTATGGTACGAATGCCCATGCGTTTTGCGGTGCGAATGACCCGGCAGGCGATCTCGCCGCGATTGGCGATGAGGAGAGAGGAGAACATCAGCCCAATGTCCCCCTCAGCAGAACGACCACAAGAACGTGGCCGGCCATGTAGATCACGGCGAGCGAGCCGATGGTATAGAAGACGGACCGAACCTCGTGGCTTTGGGCGGTCGCGTAAGCCCAAGTGTGAAACGCGCGCGCCAGCACGAAGCCGTACATCATCACCTGCGCCAGAAGCAACGGTGGAGAGACCAGAACAAAAAGCAGGCCCGCGGCAAGGAAGCCGGGGATGTTTTCCAGGTCGTTGCGGTGCATGCGCCGCGATCGGTCGACATAGTCGTCAACGTCGAGTTGGCCCGGGTGTGGGTTTGGATTGAGAATACCCTTGTTGGCATCTTCAGGCGACGCATAGCCGCCCCCTGCTCGCATCAGCCGGTACACCGTCACCCAACCCTGCGCCATGAGCTTGAGCACGGCCAGCGCGGCGCAAATCGCGTAGGTCGAAAAGACGGGATTGGCGAGCGTCAGGGTGTTCATCACAGTGGAATATTGTCGTGCTTCTTAGCCGGCACGCTCGCCTTCTTGTGCCGCAGCGTCTCGAACGCACGCGCCACGCGCCGCCGTGTCGAATGAGGCAGGATCACATCATCAATAAAGCCGCGTTCGGCCGCCACAAAAGGGTTGGCGAAGCGGGCTTCGTAGTCGGCGGTACGCTTCTTGATCTTGTCCTTGTCGCTGAGCTCGGCGCGATACAGAATCTCGGTCGCCCCTTTCGCACCCATCACGGCGATCTCGGCGCTGGGCCAGGCATAATTCACGTCAGCGCGGATATGCTTTGAGGCCATCACGTCATAGGCGCCGCCATAGGCCTTGCGCGTGATGACCGTCACCTTGGGCACGGTGGCTTCGGCATAGGCGAACAAAAGCTTGGCGCCATGCTTGATGATGCCGCCATATTCCTGCGCCGTGCCCGGGAGGAAGCCGGGCACGTCGACCAGCGTCAGAATGGGAATGCCGAAGCAGTCGCAGAAGCGGATGAAGCGCGCGGCCTTCTTGGAGGAATTGATGTCGAGGCAGCCCGCCAGCACCAGCGGCTGGTTGGCGACGACGCCCACCGTCTCGCCATTGAGCCGGATGAAGCCGGTGAGGATGTTGCCGGCGTGCTCCTTCTGCAGCTCGAGGAAATCGCCCTCGTCGGCGATGCGCAGCACGACCTCGCGCATGTCGTAGGGCTTGTTGGCGCTATCGGGGATGATGGTGTCGAGCGCGTCCTCGCGCCGGTCGATCGTATCGAAGGGCGTGACGCGGGGCGGCTTCGCATTGGCGTTGAGCGGGAGGAAATCGAACAGGCGCCGCACTTCGAGCAGCGCGTCGATGTCGTTGTCGAAGGCGGCGTCGGCGACAGAGGAGACTTTGGTATGGGTCCCTGCCCCGCCGAGTTCCTCATGCGTCACGATCTCGGAGGTGACAGTCTTCACGACATCGGGACCGGTGACGTACATGAAGCTCGTGTCCTTCACCATGTAGATGAAGTCGGTCATGGCGGGCGAATAGACGGCACCGCCGGCGGTCGGCCCCATGATGACGCTGATCTGCGGCACGGCGCCGCTCGCCTGGACATTGCGCCAGAACACTTCGGCATAGCCGCCCAGCGCCGCCACGCCCTCCTGGATGCGCGCCCCGCCAGAATCGTTCAGCCCGATCACCGGCGCGCCGTTCTGAACGGCGAGGTCCATGATCTTGCAGATCTTCTGCGCATGCGTCTCCGAGAGCGAGCCGCCAAAGACGGTGAAGTCCTGGCTGAAGACATAGACCAGCCGGCCATTGATGGTGCCCCAGCCGGTGACGACGCCATCGCCAGGGATCACCGTTCCGTCCATGCCGAAATCGGTGGCCCGATGCGTGACGAACATGTCGTATTCTTCAAAGGAGCCCGGATCGAGCAAGACGTCGAGCCGCTCCCGCGCGGTCAGCTTGCCCTTGCCGTGCTGGGCGTCGATCCGCTTCTGGCCGCCGCCCAGCCGGGCTGCGGCACGCCGCGCTTCCAGCGCCTCGATAATGTTCTGCATGCTTCCTCGGCGGCACTTTGGACCGTTTGGTCAAAACTGGACTGCCGCTCGAAAAAAGGCAATCGAATGGGCATGAACCTGACTGTCCATCGGTTAAAAGACATTCCCGCCGAGACATGGCTGCCGCTGCTCAACCATCCGGAGGTCCGCCGGCACATGCCGCTGGCGGGCGACACGGTCTGGACCGACGTCCTGGCGATGGAGTGGGCGGCAGGAAAGGACGCGCAATGGACCGACAACGGCTTCGGGCCCTGGGCACTCAGGGTCGACGGCGTGTTCGCCGGCTGGGGCGGCTTCCAGAAAGAAGGCGAAGATGCCGACTTCGGGCTCGTGCTGCTGCCGGAGTTCTGGGGCCGTGGATTCGCGATTGCGCGCGACCTATTCGACCGCGACCGCGCATCCTTGGGATCGCGTCCCATTTCGATCCTGTTGCCGCCAAGCAGAACGCGAATGAAGGGGCTTGCCCGCCTCGGTTTCCTGCCCGATGGCGAGTTGGACTATGACGGTCATCGCTTCCTCAAGTTCCGCCTGCTTGCCCCTTAGGTTCCACGCGGCTTGGCACGGGCGGTCGGCACGGCATTAGCCGGGTCGTCGGGCCAGAAATGGCGCGGATAGCGGCCGCGCATGTCCTTGACCACGTCCTTCCACGAGCCCCGCCAGAAGCCAGGCAGATCGCGCGTCGTCTGGATGGGCCGATGCGCCGGCGAGAGCAGGATTAGGAGCAGCGGCAGTTTCCCGCCGGCAATGGTCGGATGTGTCTTCAGCCCGAATAGCTCCTGCACACGGATTTCGAGCGCGGGACCGTTCTCAGCTTCGTAGTCAATTGGAATGCGATTGCCGGTGGGTGCCGTGAAGTGCGACGGCAGCAGACGGTCGATTTCGGCGCGAAGCACGTAGGGCATCTTGGTGTCGAGGAAGTCATTGAGATCGCCGACGGTAATCCCGGCCAGTGACGTTGCTCCGAGGAGTTGCGGCGCAAGGTCATCCGGCTGAACGGATGAGAGATCGGGAAGGCGATCGTCGCCGGCCGCACGCAGCAGAGCGACGCGTGCGAGCAACGATTTCTGTTCCGCGGACCACTGCAGGCCCTTCTCGACGGCGAGTATGGCGAGGAGGTTAGCAGCCAGTGCCGGATCGGGGATCGGCACCGGGTCATCCGCGAGAACCACCGCGCCATAGCTTCTGCGGCGGCGTGACTGCACAGCATCCCCGGCCGTGTTCCAATGGGTTACGGTCTCGTCATTTATCCGGTCTAGGAACAGCGCCTCGATTTCCTCCCGGGCAATGCTTGCAGCGCCACGGATGCGGCCTGCGGCAGCGCTGCCGGTGATCTCGGTTACGACCAGGAAGTCTTCACGCGCAAGGCTGTTGGAATCGTCCAGCGTGGCCGCGCGACCGTTGGCGAGGCGGTAGCGACCAATGGGACCACTCCGTTGCGCGACGCGATCCGGAAAGGCCATCGCGAGCATAGACCCGATAGCGGAACCGTTGCCCGGCTCTCCGCCCCACCGCCGCGCCAACGCGCGTGCATCGTCGGCACGGCGCGAACGGTCATGGCGGAAATCAGCGAGGCGATGGGTTAGGTCGGTGTCGCTGCCCCCGAGGCCACGCTCGGTGAGCAGCGCCGCAAGCTCGGCAGCGGTGCCCCGATCGGCACTCTTGTGTACCATGTGCGCAAGGCGAGGATGCAGGGGCAGTCTCGCTAGCGCCCGGCCCTCGTCCGTGATGTGGCCCGGACCGTCCAGCGCGTCCAGTTGCTTAAGCAGGACGACCGCCTCGTTCCAAGCGGGCCGGGGTGGTGGATCAAGGAAGCTCAGTCTCGCCGGATCGCCGATACCCCAGCTTGCCAGATCGAGCGCGAGCGGCGCGAGGTCGACGGTGAGGATCTCGGGCGTGTCGAAGGGATCGAGCGCACCGGTCTGGCCCTCGTGCCACAGGCGATAGCAGATGCCGGGCGCCGTACGTCCAGCACGACCGCGCCGCTGATCCGCACCGGCGCGCGAGACACGGCGCATTTCCAGCGTGGTCAGCCCCGTGCCAGGATCATAGACCGGGATTCGGCGGAAACCGGAGTCGATAACGATCCGGATGCCTTCGATGGTCAGCGAAGTCTCGGCGATGGACGTTGCGAGCACGATTTTTCGACGGCCGGACGGAGCCGGTGCGATGGCGCGATCCTGCTCCTCGGGGGAAAGCTGGCCATAAAGCGGCGCGATATCGACATCGGCCGGCATGCGCGATGCAAGGCGCTCCGCCGTACGCGCGATCTCCCTTTGTCCCGGCAGGAAAACGAGCACCGATCCCTCATCTGTTTGCAAGGCTGCCAGCGCCGTGCTCGCAATCTGGTCTTCGAGGCGCGCGAGCGGATCGGGTGACGCGTAACGCGTTTCCACCGGGAAGGTGCGGCCCTCGCTGACAACGGTCGCCGCGTCGCCGAGCAGGTTCGCGACCTTGGCACCATCGATCGTCGCGCTCATCACGATGATGCGCAAATCCTCGCGCAAGGCGGTGGCGTCGAGCGCGAGTGCGAGGCCGAGATCGGCATCGAGGCTGCGCTCATGGAATTCGTCGAAGATCAGTGCGGCAACGCCCTTGAGTTCGGGGTCATCGAGGATCATGCGCGTGAACACGCCCTCGGTGACGATCTCGATCCGCGTCGCCTTGCCTACCTTGCTCTCGAGCCGCACGCGATAGCCGACACGCTGGCCGACAGCCTCACCGAGCGTCTGCGCCATGCGCCGCGCGGCGGCGCGGGCGGCGAGCCGGCGCGGCTCGAGCATGATGATGCGTCCATCCTTGCGCCACGGCGAATCGAGCAGCGCGAGTGGTACGCGCGTGGTCTTGCCGGCGCCGGGCGGAGCGATCAGGACCGCGCGGGTTCCCCGCTCCAGGGCCGCCTGCAGTTGCGGCAGGACGTCTTCGATGGGGAGGCGGTCGCTCAGGCGTGTGCCCAGGCGACGACGAAGCGCGGATAGAAGATCGCGGGATCGCTGGCCATCGCCTCTGCCGCAAGCCGCGTGCTCAGCGTGTCGATGTCGATATCGGCGGGCGTCGCGATGCCGAGCTTCTCCAGGGCGGGCATCAGGCTGCGTACGGACTCGGTGAGGAAGTCAAAGCCCGCCGCCTCCTCGCGGTTGCCCACCCGGGTGAAGCCCTTGATGGTTGGCGTGAGGCCGGCGGCGCGGAATGTGCCATGCAGCTTCATGCCCATGTCGGGCGACAAGCCCATGGTTGCGTACATCTTGCGGATATTGCCCAGATGCAGGTCGAACAGCGGGAACGCCGCCGAGGCGGCGCCAGTGCTCATGTCCATTTCCATCGAGACGAAAGGTGCGCCCTTCTTCATCCTGCCGGCAACGGCACGGACGACACCGACCGGGTCAGGAAAATGGACGAGGATGAAGCGGCCGACCACGGCATCGTAGTCGGCAAAGCTCTCGAAACTGTCGATCGCAGCTTTCTGGAACGTCGCTTTGAGCCCCTTCTGGGCGGCCCTTGCGCCGGCGATCGCAACGGCTCCATCGGAGATGTCGATGCCGGTCACGGCGCCTGCCGAACCCACGATTTCCGCGGCGATCAGCGCCACGTCACCGACGCCGGTACCAAGGTCGAGAACTCTCATTCCGGGGGCAATTCCGGCCTTCAGCAGGCCGTCCCGCGTCGCTTCAGCGTAAAACCCGGCCTGCGCCTCGAGCCGCTTGAGCTCGCGCTCGGAATGTCCCAGGACATAGCCCGATTGGCCCCCATTCTCGCTCATCGCTGCCCCTTCAGATGCTCTCTGCGGCTAGTTTGCTATGCATTTATTCACCACAGGTCTAGACGCCTCGTATACGTCCTGACGGCACAATGGCATGCAGAAAACCAGAAGGGTTACTGCGCCATGACGCTGATCCATCGCACCGTTCGCGTTCGCGACACCGATATCAGGCTGACCGAAAGCAATGGAAGCGGCCTGCCAGTCGTGATGATCCACGGCTCAGGCAGCAACCGCCAGATCTTCGACAAGCAGCTGCACAGTTCACTAGCGGATCGCTTCCGGCTTGTCGCGATGGACCTCCCCGGTCACGGCGAATCAGGCGATGCGGCGAACCCGGCCGCCGACTACACGCTTCCCGGCCTCGCTGCAGGCGTGGCCGATGTGCTGGCGGCGCTTGATATCCGTCGTGCTGCTTTCTTCGGCTGGTCGCTCGGCGGGCATATCGCGATCGAGATCGCAAGCACCAATCCGGTTGTTGCCGGCATGATGATTTCGGGTGCACCGCCGATCGGCCATGGACCGATCGGAACTCTGCTTGCGTTCCGCATTACTTTCGACTCGATGCTCGCCTCGAAGGAGAATTTCACGGACGCGGATGTCCTCCGCTTCGCCCGGCTTTGTTTCGGCGAAAATGTTAACGATGATCACCTGCGCGCGATCCGCCGTGCCGATGGCCGGATGCGCAAGATCATGTTCGGCTCGATGATGAGCGGCCGCTGCGCGGACGAAAAGAAGTTCGTGCAGACGTCTCCCGTGCCGGTGGCCATGGTCAATGGGGCCGACGATCCGTTCTTCCGCCACCGCTATGTGGCTGGCCTTCGCTATGCGCGACTCTGGGATGGCTATTGCCACGTCATTCCCGACGCCGGGCATGCGGCCTTCAGCGAGAAGCCCGAGATCTTCAATGCCATGCTGCAGCGCTTCTGCGACGAACTGGTATCAGGACGGCTCGATGCTGCGCCGGTGAGCACTGCCAACCGCCCGGCCGCCATGCCGGCGACGGAATTGCTGCGCGAGAGCGCCTGAGGCAACCGCAGGGCAGGCGGTTGCGTTGAGCGGCATGGCCGACCCTGAAACGCTGCTCCTCAAGCCCGATGCCGTGATCCCCAACAGCCGGCTGCCGGTTCTGGTTTACAGGCGTGAACTATCGCCGGACCAGCACGGCAATGCGAGTGGCTTCGAGGATCTGTTCCATGCCAATGACTGGCATGGCGTGTGGCGCAACGGCATCTACGATTTCGACCATTTCCATTCGAACAGCCATGAGGTGCTGGGCATCGAGGCGGGCCGCGCGAGCGTGCAGCTGGGCGGTGACAGCGGCGTCGCCGTAGATGTCGAGGCCGGAGATGTGCTCATCCTGCCAGCCGGCACGGGCCACAGGCGCATCAGTGCCAGCCGCAACCTTTCGGTGATCGGCGGCTATCCACGCGGACAGGAGCGGCCCGACCTGCTCAAGAAGGGCGACGCCGAGGCGCAGGACCGGATCGACCACGTCGCCATGCCGAAGACTGATCCGGTCAAGGGCAATGAAGGCCCGTTGTTGCGGCTATGGCGCTGATGCCGGCGATGCGCGCTCAGTCCTTGGCGCGCTCGACATAGGATCCGTCCTCCGTCATCACCACGACGCGGGTGCCGACGCCGATATGAGGCGGGACCATGGTCTTGACGCCGTTGGAGAGGATCGCCGTCTTGAACGACGACGATGCGGTCTGGCCTTTCACCACCGGTTCCGTCTCGGCGATCTCGAGCGTGACGCGCTGCGGCAGTTCGAGCGAGAGAGCGTTGCCTTCGAACGTCTTCATGAACACTTTCATGCCGTCCTGCAGGAATGCCTTCTGGTCGCCAATCACATCCTCGCGCACCGCGATCTGCTCGTAGGTCGTGGGCTCCATGAAGTGGTAACCCTCGGCATCGTTGTATAGGAACTGGTATTCGCGCTCGTCGACATCGGCCTTCTCGACCATCTCGGTGGTGCGCCAGCGCTCCGACACCTTCACGCCGTCGCCGATGCGCCGCATGTCAACCTGGGTCACGGAGGCACCCTTGCCGGGATGGATGTTCTCGGCCGTCAGGACGACGTAGAGCCTGCCGTCCTGCTCGACGACCTGGCCCTTGCGCAGGGAGGAGGCAATAACCTTGACCATTCGACTATCCTTGCTCGATCCAGCGCCTTGCCCCGCCGGGCCGGCACACAATTAGCTTGTTTCGGCGCGCCCGATAGCGCAAATCCCGCGCTTCCGCCAGTCCCGCGCCCCATGTGAGCCCTTTGTCCCCGTACGGCCCGCCAATGCCCATGTCACCATGGTGGACGCCCTCAATCCATGCGGATCGCCGGCCCGCGCTCATGGCCCGCAACCGGATCGAAGCGGCAGCGCGCGACTGGTTCGCACAACGCGACTTCGTGATGGTGGATCCGCCGGGACTGCAGCGCTCGCCGGGCAATGAGGCGCACCTGCATGCCTTCGCCACTGAGGCGATCGGCAATGACGGAGTTGCGCAAACCCGCTACCTCCACACCTCGCCAGAGTTCACGATGAAGAAGCTGCTCGCGGCGGGCGAGACGCGGATCGCGAGCCTCGGCCATGTGTGGCGCAACCGGGAGCGCGGGCCGTTGCATCATCCGGAATTCACCATGCTCGAATGGTATCGCGCGGGCGAGCCGTACACAGCGGTGATGGATGATTGCATCGCGCTAATACGTCTCGCGGCCACGACGGCCGGAGCCACAGCATTGCGCTATCGCGATCGAAGCTGCGATCCCTTCGCGGAACCGGAGCGGCTGACCACCGCCGATGCCTTCTTTGGCTTTGCGGGCATAGACCTGCTTGCGACCATCGGTGATGCCGATGCGCTTGCGGCCCAGATGCGAGCGAGCGGCATCGCGGTTCCGGTCGAATACAACTGGTCCTATCTTTTCACCCGGGTACTGGTGGAACGAATCGAACCGCACCTGGGCATGGAGCGCGTCACCATCCTCGACCGTTATCCCTCCAGCGAGGCCGCGCTGGCCCGGCGCAGTGCCGACGATTCTCGCGTCGCGGAGCGCTTCGAGATATACGCGGCTGGCGTCGAGCTTTCCAACGGCTTCGGCGAGCTGACCGACGCCGGAGAACAGCGCCGTCGGCTCGCAGCGGAAATGGACGAGAAGCAGCGCCTCTATGGCGAGCGCTACCCGGTCGACGAGGATTTCCTGGCAGCGCTCGCCACGATGCCGCAGGCGAGCGGCGTGGCACTGGGGTTCGACCGGCTGGTCATGCTGGTCCTCGGCGCACCGCGGATCGACGATGTGATCTGGGCGCCTGTCACTGATTAGATTAGCTGATTTTTTTGGCGGCGCGGGAACTCAATGCCGAAGCGACCGTTTTTGTCCCGTTCCCAACAGACGATGTTTCCTGAACCCGCTCCACCTTTTGCCCAAGGTGGGGCGGGCAGGCTTTTGGCCGCAGGGCTTGGCGAAAACGCGCTCTGGGCGCTAGTCTGCCGGCCCAATAGCGCGACGGGGCAGTGATGAGTCCGAAACCGGCAGATCTCGACAAATGGATCGACACCATGTCGGACGTGCTGCGGCTGCCCGTGGTTGAGGCGCACAGGCCAGGCGTCAAGGCGAACCTCAAGACGGCGGGCAAGATGGCGGCCCTGCTCGAGAAGGCCGCAGTCAGTGACGATGCCGAGCCGGCGCCGGTCTTTCGGGCATGAAGTCGACTGCCAGCGCGGCGGAGATCGCCCAGGCCGTGAAGTCGGGCGAGACCTCCGCCCGCGCCGTCATCGCCGCCACGCTCGGCCGCATCGAAGCCAATAATGGGCGACTGGGAGCGTTCACCGACGTCACCGCCGCCCGCGCCATGGCGCAGGCTGATCGGGTCGATGCGGATGTGAGGGCCGGCAAGGCCGGTGCGCTTGCCGGGGTGCCATTCGGCGCCAAGAATCTGTTCGATCTCCGGGACATCACAACGCGCGCCGGCAGCAAGGTCAACCGCGACAACCCACCGGCCAAGACCGATGCCCATCTGGTTGCCAAGCTCGAGGCCGCGGGGGCCATCTGCGTGGGCGCACTCAACATGGGCGAGTATGCCTATGACTTCACCGGAGAGAACGCCCATGATGGGCCGTCGCGCAATCCGCACGATTTGAACCACATGTCAGGCGGCTCGTCAGGCGGCTCGGCTACAGCGGTCGCGTCGGGCCTGGTGCCGCTTGCGCTCTGCTCGGATACGAACGGTTCGATCCGCATCCCCGCCTCCTTTTGCGGCCTGTTCGGCCTCAAGCCGACCTATGGCCGGCTAAGCCGCCACGGAACGTTCCCCTTCGTCCCCAGTCTCGATCATCTCGGTCCGGTGGCGCGGTCGGTAACCGACCTCGCGCTCAGCTACGATGCGATGCAGGGGTTCGACGAGGCGGATCCCGCCATGACCAAGCGTCCGATGGAGCTATTGGCCGGACGGCTCGAACATGGCGGCTCCGGCTATCGGGTCGCGGTCGCCGACGGCTATTTCACGGGCGAGCCCGAAGCACGCGAAGCCGTGGCGCATGTCGCCAAGGCGCTCGAAGTTGCCCGCACGGTCACCATCCCCGATGCCGCCGTGGCCCGCGCTGCGGCGTTCCTCATCACCATGTCCGAAGGCGGCGCGCTGCATCTCGAACGCCTGCGGGAACGCGCCGCGGACTTCGATCCCGATACGCGCGACCGGCTGATCGCAGGGGCGATGCTGCCGGCGGCGTGGATCGACCGCGCGCAGAAGTTCCGCCGCGCCTACCGCGAGAAAGTGCTACGCCTGTTCCAGGACGTGGATGCCATCCTCGCTCCCGTGACCCCGATGCGGGCGCCGCTGATCGGGCAGAAGGTCGCCTCGGTCGCCGGCATCGAAATGCCGCTCAGGCCCAATATCGGTATCTATACGCAACCAATTTCATTTATCGGCCTGCCCGTGGTCGCAGTCCCGGTATGGATCGGAGAGTACGATCTGCCCATCGGCGTCCAGATCATCGCCCCGCCCTGGCGTGAGGACATTGCCATGCGCATTGCGCGGCGGCTAGAGAAGTCCGGCGCCGCGAGCGCTCCCGTCGCCCGCGGCTTTGCCGATTTCGAGTAAGCCCATGCTCAACGCCGACCGCCTGTTTCCAGCCGATCCCGCAACACGCGCCATTGCGCGCGAGCTCTTCGCGTCAATTGAAAAACTGCCGATCATCAGTCCTCACGGGCATACCGAACCGCGGTGGTTTGCCGAGAACCTGCCGTTTCCCGATCCCGCGCAGTTGCTGATCGTGCCGGATCACTATGTGACGCGCATGCTAGTGAGCCAGGGTATGGACCTCGCCGACCTCGGCGTGCCGCGCCGCGACGGCGCTCCGGTCGAGACCGACGGCCGCACGATCTGGCGGCGCTTTGCCGCAAACTATCATCTCTTTCGCGGGACACCCTCGCGGCTCTGGCTCGATACGACGCTGGAGACGGTGTTCGGGCTCACCGAGCCGCTCACTGAAGTCACGGCCGACGCCGCCTATGACCGCATCGCCGCACAGCTTGCGGCGCCGCAATTCCTCCCTCGGACGCTGTTCGAGCAATTCAACATCGAGGTCATCGCCACCACCGACAGCGTCATCGATCCGCTCGACTGGCACCGGCAAATCCGCGAGTCCGGCTGGACGGGCCGCGTCGTTCCCACCTACCGGCCCGATACCATCGTCGATCCGGACAAGCCGGCCTTCCAGTCCGACCTCGACCGGCTCGGCGAGATCACGGGTTGCGATACGCAGAGCTG
The DNA here is from genome assembly GCA_035549855.1 of Devosia sp. Taxonomy (GTDB): domain Bacteria; phylum Pseudomonadota; class Alphaproteobacteria; order Rhizobiales; family Devosiaceae; genus Devosia_A. The sequence continues at coordinate 13,425 of DASZPY010000034.1, forward strand.
GCAGGGCTATCTCGATGCGCACCGCAAGCGCCGCGAATTTTTCAAGTCGATGGGCGCGACGGCTTCGGATCATGGCCATCCCAGCGCCCTGACCGCCGATCTTCCACCGGCCGAGGCCGCGGCGCTTTTCGCCAGGATCAGGAGCGGCAAGGCAGACGCGGGTGATCGCGAATTGTTCCGCGGCCAGATGCTCACCGAGATGGCGGCAATGAGCGCCGATGATGGGCTGGTGTTGCAGATTCATCCCGGTGCCTGGCGCAACCACTCGCCCGGAATGTTCACGGCCTTCGGTGCCGACAAGGGCTTCGACATCCCACGACCCACCGATTATGTCGCCGCGCTCAAGCCGCTGCTCGACCGCTTTGGACTCAACAAGCAGCTGACCATCATTCTCTTCACGCTCGATGAGACTGTCTATTCGCGCGAACTCGCGCCGCTCGCAGGAGTCTACCCGGCGCTGCGGCTGGGGCCGCCCTGGTGGTTCTTCGACAGTCCCGAAGGCATGTTTCGCTTCCGCGAACTCGCGACGGAGACGGCCGGCTTCTACAATACGGTCGGTTTCAACGACGACACGCGCGCCTTCTGCTCGATCCCGGCGCGACATGACATGGCCCGACGTATCGACTGCGCCTTCATCGCACGTCTGGTGGCCGAACACCGTCTGCGCGAAGACGAGGCGTTCGAGGTGGTCAAAGACCTCGCCTACAATCTCGCCAAGAAGGCCTATCGACTGTGACGCGGCTCTCGCTGGCTTCGCTTTCCGCCGCGAAGGCGCAGCGGCCGACTTATGACCGCGCGAAGGTGACACCCGGCATCGTGCATCTGGGGATCGGCGCATTCCACCGCGCGCATCAGGCGGTTGTCGTCGATGATCTGCTGTCCGCCGATCCGAGCTGGGGCGTCGTCGGGGCAAGCCTTCGGCGCCCCGATACAAGCGCCGCCCTGACACCGCAGGATGGACTTTACACGCTCCTCACCCGCAGCGGAGCGGGCACGCAAGCGCGCATCATCGGCTCCGTGCTCGAAATCATCGACGCACCGCAGCGCAAGGAGGCGCTGCTCGCTCGCATGGCCGATCCCATGACGCGGATCGTCTCGCTGACGGTGACGGAGAAGGGCTATGGCTACAATGCCGCAACCGGCCATCTCGACGAGGCCAATCCCGATATTGCGAGCGATCTCGTTTCTCCCCGCACTCCGGCGACCGCGGCGGGGCTCATCGTGGAAGCGCTGCGTCGGAGGTGCGAAGCAGGTGCGGCGCCTGTCACCGTATTGAGTTGCGATAACCTGCCGCACAATGGCCGCGTCACGGCGCAGGTAGTGACGGATTTCGCGGAAGCCGTCGATACCGCGCTCGGCAAGTGGATCGCCGCCAACGTGGCTTTTCCCGCGACGATGATCGATCGCATCGTTCCCGCGACCACCGACGCGGATCGCGCCGAGGCGCTGGCCCTCACCGGTCTCGAGGATGCCTGGCCAGTTGTGGGCGAGCCGTTCCTGCAATGGGTGATCGAGGACCGCTTCGTCGGTCCGCGTCCGCCCTTTGACCTAGGCGGCGCGCAATTCGTAGGCGATGTCGCCCCTTACGAGACGATGAAGCTTCGCATGCTCAATGGCAGCCATTCGATGATGGCCTATCTCGGTTACCTTGCCGGGTATGAATTCGTCTCACAGGTCATCGGCGACCCGGCTTTCCGGGATTTCATCCAGGCGGCATGGCGCGAGGAAATCGCCCCGACCCTCACGATGCCTTCAAATGTCTCATCCGACTACGCCCGAGCTTTGCTGGAACGCTTTTCCAATCCTGCCTTGAAGCACCGGACCTATCAGATCGCCATGGATGGCAGCCAGAAGCTGCCGCAGCGGCTTGTCGGAACTGTTGCCGATCGGCTTGCCAAGGGACAGCCGGTAGAGCGTCTTGCACTCGGCATCGCCGCATGGATGGTCTTTGCCGCCGGCACCGATCTTGAGGGCAAGCCGATCGTCGTTCAGGATCCGATGACCGACGAACTGAAGCGCGCCGGCAGAGGCGATGCGGTGTCCAATTTCCTAGCCCTGCGCCGCGTGTTCAGCGCCGAGGTTGCGGAGTCGATGCATTTCCGGGAGGCCGTCACGCGGCAGTATCGCGCGCTGAAGGAAATGGGGCCAGTCGAAGCGGCAAAGCGACTGGGCTAGTTCAGCGTGCAGGCTACGCGCAGGCCGACGGTCGGCAGCGCGTAGGGCCGCCTGATGCCGGTACGTGGCATCAGGCCCCAGGCGTGCAGCGGCAGCGCGCTCGCATCGGTGGCATAGGAGCCTCCCATGACGATGCCGTCGCCGCAGCGGTCCGTTACGCCCAGCGCGTCGGTGTCGCAGCTTTCTGATGCAGCAGCTTCCACCACCGCGGCGCCGACTCCATCGGGTGAAGCAAGGCTCATCCGCGCCGGATCGCCATCAACCCATTCCCACAGATTGCCGATCATGTCGTAGAGGCCGGCATCGTCGGGCGGAGTCGAGCCCGTGCGCGCGGCAGCGACGCCGTCCATCCCAGCTCCGCAGCCGAGGCAGACCGGCTCGCTGTCGGCAACGGCCGCCTGCCAAGTCACTGGACCTGCATTGGACCAGGTCGCTGCGGCGAGCCATTCATTCACGCTTGGCAGGCGATAATCACCGCATTCGGCGTCGGCGACCCGGCTGCGGTTGAGCCAAGCGACGTAGTCCTGTGCATCGAGCCAGGTCATGTTCGCGGCGGGACGGTCACCGCGGCCATAGCCGTCATCCGGCAGATAGCGTCGGCAGGTCAGCGCGCGGAAACAGGCGTCCCACTCGGCGTAAGTCGTCTCGGTCTTGGCGAGTGCGATACCGCCGGCCGGGCCGGGCAGCCGCGTCATGGTCGGGCAATCGACGCATTCGGTGAACTCATTGCCGCCCAGTCGCGCCTGACGCTCGGCCAGCAATGCGGAACGCTCGTCGATGCCGGCCTGAGCCAGGGGCGCAGCGCCGCCCGGATTGAGGAAGATGAAGTCCCCGAGCTGCGCATAATCGACATCGGGCGGCGCGTCGGGCCGTGGATTGGCCGGCGGAATGACGCGCGGAATCACCGCGAACACGGGATCGTTGGGATGGTTGAGCAGGCGTGTCTCGCGCGCCACGCGCCCGCGCACGAATTGCGCAAGCTCGCTGCCAAGGATCAGGCCGTCGCCGTCGCCATCGGCGGCGCCGGCGAGTCCATCGGCGATCGCCTTCGGAAAGGGATTGTCGCGATCGAGCACCGTCTGGTCCGAGCCGCCCGCTGTGAGGATCATGCGTGCGCTCTGGCTCAACAGATGCAGCGTCCAGTCCGCGGTCTCCTTGCTCAGCGCTTCGGCAGGCTTGTTCGCCAGTGCTTCGGCGCCGGCGCGGGTCGGCGCGGGCAACATCGAGCCCGAGAAGCAGGAATCGAGGAAGACGAAGATATGCTGCGGATCGACATCGTAGAGCGCCGAGGAGAAGTCGCGCACGGAGAAGCCGTTCGGCACCTCCCCCTTGTCGGGAATGCCCGCGTCCGACGCGATGAGAAAGCCATCGGGCTTGCCGTTGGGCTGCGGATAATCCGGATCGGCATAGCCGTGGGTGGCGATATAGATCACCAGCCGGTGGTCGGCGTGGCCTGCATGTGCGGCGATGAACGCATTGATCCGCTTGCGCATATCCTCGATGCCGAGGCGGCCGGAGATGTGACTCTCGGGCGCAATCTCAAAGCCCTTGGCTTCGAACAGAGCCTGCATGCCCGCGATCTCGGTGGCGACGCCGGGCAGCGACGGCCATGAGCGGCTGTCGAACTCGGAGACGCCGATCAGGAGCGCAAAGCTCTTCTGCATCTGCGCTTCGATCCTGTCCACAGTGTCCTGGCGTTCCTGTTCGGTGGTTTTGATGACTACCGGCTGGATGGCGAGCGCTGCCCCGGTGAGCAGGACCAGCGCCAGTGCTGCGATCGTGAGGCGAAGACTACGCGCGGGCATGAATTATCCCTCCGGCATCCAATGTCTCGTCCGAACGCCGGCGCGCGGCCTCGCGTGTTTTGCCTTCCGCAATGTGGATGCGCCATGCACGGTGCAGCACGTCCGCAAGCGCCGGCGCAAGTTCAGCGTCGCTACGCAACGCATCGACGCCGCTTCCGAGCACGGCCTCCACATGCACATCCGTATCGAGCAAATGCTTTCCCAGCTTCACCATCCCAGCATCATCCAAGGCTAGGACGGCAACCGGCACGCGATCCTTGGCCGCTTTCGCAAAGGCGGCGACAAGACGATCCGCATCGGCAGCTTCGGTCACAGCGATGCGCCGCTCCCGCACCAACGCATGCCCGCCGAGTTCGGCGAGGCGCGGCAGGGTCATCACTTCGTCGCGGTCCTTCTGCTTGCCCGCCTCGTCGAGTTCCGCATAGGGCACGAGGTCAGGATGGAGCAGCCGCGCATTGTCGCGCACCGGCCCGTAGGTCCAGCCAGCGAGGGTACGCGCCGCCATCCAGCGGGCATGCGCGATCAGCGCGAGATCCTCGATCTCCTCCGCCGTGAACGGCGCACTCTCGCCGCCCTCCCTGGACAGCATGAACAGTCGCGCGAGACGGAAATCGTCCATCTGCGTGGTCACGGCGCGGTTGTCGTCGCGATAGGATTCGGACAGCTCCGACCAAGGCACTTCGGCCGGCGCGGTGCCGAAGGCCGCGCCACGCCGACTCCGTTGTGCCTCAAGGAAGCGCTCATGTACGGCCCTGGCGCGCGCTTCGGTCAGGTGCGCCAGTTCGCGTGCCTCAGCGAGATCGGATGCGGCTGCGACACGGATCATGCCGGTGGTGCCGAGCGGGCGGTCTTGGGTGGTGTAGGTCACGATCGGCGGCACCGGCAGATGCAGGCCGAGCAGTAGTTCCTCCCAGCGCAAGGCCATCGCTTCGCTTTCGGCAGGATCGGCCCCGATGCAATAGACGGCGCGCAACGGGACGGGATCCGCCGCGATCGCCGCGATGGCGCGATCGAAGCCATCGAGTGCGCCGATGTACGTCACCTGTGTCTCGACCACGGGACTGGCCAATAGCCGCTCGAGCATGCCCGCGGAGAAGTCCGTCGTGCCGGTCCTGAGGATCGAGAGCAGTGGCCGTTCGGCCTCTAGGCCGATGCCCTGCCGCACGAATTCCGTCGCCGCATGCTGCAGGCCCGGTCCGGTGCCGCAGATGGCGACGTGCATGCGTGGATTGTCGTCGAGCGTATAGCGGCCGAGCATGGCCGCGAGCATGCCGCGGCGTGCCTGCAACTGGCTGAGCGAAACCACTGCGAAGGGGCGGTCGAGCCGCTCTGCCCGCTGCGTCAGCCGGAATGACGACAGCGCGCGCACGGCGCCCTGCTCCAGGCGCACCAGCACCTCGCCCGTGCCGGTCTGATCGAGCGCAGCCTCCGCAATAGCCACATTGGTGAGGTCGCTGCTGGTCGCCGCCGCAATGAAGCGGGTCTTACCGGCGCCGAGTTCGACAAGCTGCTTGCCCAGAGTTCGCGCCGCTGCCACCACGATTTCGGCGAAGGGCCGGCGCCAAGCAAGATCGCGGGCCGCCTGCCTGTCCGGTGCGATGTAGAAAGTGCCGAGCGGCCCACCGAAGGCATCGACGAGAGACTGTAATTCGTCGGGGGAGCCGGCGAGGATCACATGGCCGCCACGGCTTCGGTAGAAGCGGCGGCGCGCCTCGCGGCCGAGCGTCTCCCACAGCACAATCACGGCGAGTGCGACCAGCAGCACGCCAAGCGCGCGGGTGCCCAGCCAGAGCGCGAAGCTCGCAGTCGGATCGCCTGTGAAGCAATCCTTGCTGCCGAGGCGCGTCATCAGACTCATGGTCTCGGCGACGTTACGGCGAAAAGCCCAGCCCTCGTCGCCTGGCAGCGGCGCGGGGGCGCAAGCGTAGAGCGCCCACAATGTGAGCAGGAAGCCTGCCACTGCCAGCAGCACGAGCAGCGTCCCGTAGATCAGCAGACGGCGGATATTCACGGCAGAGGCAGTCCCCAAATCGCGCGCCAGAATGGCATGACGTGCGGACAACATAAATCCCGCGAAAAGGCGTTCTGGTGGCAGGGTTTATGGCGTCAGGGCAGCATGCGGCGCGTGATGGTGAACTGCAGCCAGTGGGGCAGCACGCCGAACAGCTTCATGGCGATGGCCATCTGCCAGGGAAAGATAATCTCGTATTTCTTACGCTCCAGTCCGCGCATGATCGCCTCGGCCGCCTGCTCGACGGGGATGCGGAAGGGCATCGGAAATTTGTTCTTGTCGGTCGCGGGCGTCTTGACGAAGCCGGGGTTGATCACCGTCAGCGTCACCCCGAGCGGCTCCAACTCGACCTTCAGCGCCTCGCACATGGCATTGAGCGCGGCCTTGGTCGCCGAATAGGTCGATCCGGTCGGCAGGCCGACAAAGCCGGCGACCGATGCCATGACCGCAACATGTCCCCGGCCCCGCGCCACCATGCGCTGCAGCACCGGTTCGAGCCCGTTGGCTGTGCCGTTGAGATTGAGCTCGACGGTCTTTCTGAACTTCTCGGCGGAGAAGTTGGCCGCCGTGACGGGGAAATATCCGCCGGCATTCAGCACAACGAGATCGAGCGGCCCAAGCGTCCTCTCGACGTCGTCAACGACACTCCGGTTGGCGGCGCTGTCGGTGACATCGAGGACAAAAGCCCAGATCCGCCCCGGGGCCTCGGCCACGAGGCTGTCGAGGTCCGAGGCCGTGCGGGCGCTGACTGCCACGTCCCAGCCCTGATCCGCCAGCCGTTTTGCCAGCGCCCTCCCGATGCCGCTTCCAGCGCCGGTTATCCAAGCCCGCTTCCTCGCCATCCGGCGTCTCCTTGAGTTCACCGATGATACGCTCAGGAACCTCAATTGGTTCAGCCCCTTCCGCTTATCTACACTCTCATGCAGATTTCCTGCGGGGAGACGCGAAATGACACCAGCCATCGATATGGCCCTTCTGCGGGCGGTGCTGGACCGCATCGTACCGGGGGACCGCGACCCCTCGGCGACTGGGTTCGGCGCCGACGCCTATGTCCTGGAACGGCTGCTGTCGGGCGAGGTGCAGGGCGCGGCCATGAGCCTTGTCGGGCTCGGCGCCCTGGATGAAGAGAGCCGGCGGCGCCATGGCAGACTCTTCGCAGAACTACCCCCCGGCGAGCAGGACGCTCTACTCGAAGAGAATACCGACGAGGCCTGGTTCAAGCGTCTGTGCGAACTCACGGCCGAAGGCGTCTATGCCGACGCCGGCAATGGCGGCAATCGCGGCTTCGCGTCATGGCCGATGGTCGGTTACGAGCATCGCCTGCCCGATGGGCCGCAGGGCGCGCCGGGGCGCGACGGACAGAAACCGCGTGCCTTCACGCCGGGGCTCACCGAATTCGATGCGATCGTAGTGGGCGCCGGTGCGGGGGGCGGCATCACGGCGTCCGTGCTCGCCGAGGCGGGCAAGACGGTGCTACTCGTCGAACGCGGCGTCGAGCGCGACTACGCCGACAGCGGCCGGCGCGACCATCTGCGCAATCACCGGCTGTCGCAATATGGACAAAACACCGGGCCGGACGATGGCCAACCGCGCGTCGCCATGATGGCCGACGGGACCGAGCGCTCCATGCCGCCGCATGAGAGCCTCTACCAGAACATCGCCGCCGCGGTGGGCGGTGGAACGCTGGTCTATGGCATGCAGGCGTGGCGCTTCCATCCGACGGATTTCGCAATGGCCTCGACCTATGGCGTGCCGGAAGGCTCTTCACTCGCCGACTGGCCGATCGGCTATGACGAGCTCGCACCCTATTACGAGCGTGCCGAATGGGAGATCGGCGTTGCCGGCGATAGCGGCGCGGACCGCAACAGCGGCGCGCGGGCCAGGGCATACCCGATGCCGGGCACGCCTGACACAGCCGCAACTGCTGTGTTGCGCCGGGGAGCGGCAGCGATGGGCATCGACACCTTCCGGGTGCCGCTTCTGCTCAACACCACGCCCTATGGCGGACGGTCCGCCTGCATTGCCTGTGGCTCCTGCATCGGTTTCCCCTGCCCGGTCGATGCGAAGAACGGCTCACAGAATTCCGTGCTGAGTCGCGCCATGGCGAGCGGAAGGATCACGCTGGTCACCGGCGCCATGGTACGCAAAGTCGAAACCGGCGATGACGGCAGGGTGACGGGCGTCAGCTTCACCGATGCGGACGGGCGCACCCATCAGGTGCGCGCCCGTGCCGTCGTGCTCGCGGGTGGCGCCATCGAAACGGCCCGGCTGTTGCTCAACTCCGCCAATGCGCGGGAGCCCAACGGGCTGGGCAACAATTCTGACCATGTCGGCCGGCATCTGCAGGGCCATGTCTATCCGACGGCGTGGGGGCTGTTCGACGAGGAGGTACACGGCTCGCGCGGACCCGGCGTCTCCATCGCGACCACGAAGTTCAGTCACGGCAATCCCGGCGTCATCGGCGGTGCCATGCTGGCCGACGATTTCAACATGCTACCGATCATCTTCTGGAAGAGTGCGCTGCCTCCGGACCAGAAGCGCTGGGGCCGATCCGCCAAGGATTTCATGCGCGCGCATTTCCACCACATCCTCCAGGTGAAAGGTCCGGTGCAGGAAATCCCCGATCCGGACTCGCGGGTTACGGTTTCGCGCGACGTCCGGGACCGCTTCGGCCTGCCGGTCGCCCGGCTCTCGGGCAGCACGCATGACGAGACGATGCGCACGGCGGCCTTCATGTTCGAACGTGCGCAGGACTGGGTGCGGGCCTCGGGCGCTCGAAAGGTCTGGGGCCAGGCGCCGCGCCCGCGGCTGTCGGGTGGGCAGCATCAGGCCGGCACGGCGCGGATGGGCACCGACCCGGCCAATTCGGTCACCGACAAAGAGGGCCGCGTGTGGGGCCACGACAATCTGTTCGTGACGGATGGCAGCCTCCACCCGACCAATGGCGGGTTCAATCCGGTACTCACCATCATGGCGCTCGCCTTCCGCAACGCCGAAGTAATTGCACGCTGGATTTAGTGCGCCTGCCAGAACGCGAGCAGCGCCGAACGCACCTGTTCTGGCACGTCGAGATTGGCACAGTGGCCGCCTTCGGGAAGATCGACAAAGCGCAGATTGGGCATGCCCCGGGCGCGGCTGAGCGTGCGGCTCATGCCCCAGCCCAGAAGATGATCGCGGTGGCAGTGGAGGAGCAGCACCGGGACCGGCGCCGAGGCGATGGTCTCGATATGATCGTATGAAGTCAGCGCCGTCGCCACCGCGCCCATCACGCCGGCATCGGCATTGATTGCCATGGCCTCGATACGCTGGCGGACCGCGGGATCGGGCGAGCACAGCGCCGCTGCCGTCTTGACGATCAGCGGCCGCCAGACCGCGAAATTGAGCGACACGAAGGGGCGGATGCCCGGCGCGGGAAGATGCATGCGATAGGGCGTGCCGAAGGTTGCGAGGCTGAGCAGCCGGTCGGCGTGGCGGGCAACGAGCGTCAGCCCCACCATGCCGCCCAGCGAATTGCCGACCCAATGTGCCTTGCCGATGCCGGCATGGTCGAGCATCTGCGTCTGGTCCAATGCGAGCCGCTCCAGCAGGTAGTTTGCGCGATGGGGAGACGCGATGCCGGAGCGGCCATGGCCGCGCAGATCGGGTGTCAGCACGCGATAGCCGCGCGCCGCGAAATATTCCGCGTCCTCGGTGAACTGCGTCGAGTTCACTGCGATACCGTGGCAGATGACGACCGGCGTGCCATCGCGGGGACCGTATTCGGCGTAGAACAGGTCGATCCCGTCATCGGTGGTGAACCGTCGTTCTACCCGCGTTCCACGATCCAGCAATGCGGCATCTTTATCCAGGGATCGTCTCCTTCGAAGGCCGCACCATATCGGTCCTTCGGTGACCGAAATAGGTCCGGCAGCCCATGTGCGGTTGCGCATGGCTGGTCTGCGCCTCGCGCCGGCACCATTCACTGCCAGTTCATCGCCAAATGACGATATTATCAGCGATGACAGATGAAATGATGAAATCGAGTACGAAAATGAAGCTGCCACAGTTTCTTGGGCGCTTCCGTCCGCGCGTGACGATGCGGTCCGGAGGGCCAAATCCCAGCGAAATGTCCACCCGCGAGTGGGCGGATCTGCCGACCCACCACCCAAGAAAAGACTAATCGCCCGGTAGCAGAAGCGCGGCGAGTGTTGCCTCGAGCCGGCGCGCGTATTGCACCGTGCTCATGCCCTCGACGCCGGTCATCAGCAGGAACAGTTCGGGACTGGCGAGGCGCCAAATCGTCGCCGTGGCCGCCTTGCGGCCGATACCGGTTTTGAGCGGCCCTTTGAGCAACAGGGCCTCGGTGACCGTTTACAGATTCTCACGCCTGCCCTCATGCAGGCTGCGGTAGAGCCCGGCCAGGACGGATCGGATTTAGCGCCGGTCGGTCCTGCTCATCGCCGCCGCGCTGGTCACGCGCCTCTTCAACCAACCCATCAATGCGCACGTGATGGAATGGTCGGCGAATGCCCTGCCGCCAGATTGGGAGGCTATTCGCGCCGGCTGGTGGACGTGGCATCTGGTGCGGGTGGCCCTCAGCATGGGCGGCGCGGTGCTCATCCTCGTCGGGGCGCTGAGCGAGCGGCCGAGCACGTCACTCGCATAGGCGCGCGACGCACCGGCTGCCGTGACAGCCGAGATCGACATGCAGATGATCGTGGTGCAGGGCGTTGGCCTCAGGCCCGAGCACGGCAGTGAAATGCGTGCAGGCGGCATCATGGGCGAAGCGGATGATGCGACTTCCCTGTTCTTCCGTTCCCGTCCAGCCCTGCTCCACCGTGATGGTGCGCCCGTCTTCGAGCTTGAAGCCGACGACATCGAGCGCATCGGCGAAGGCGTGGAAGCTGAGCTTGCCGGTCGCGGCATTGTCGACATTGCGGCAGGCATAATTGGTGCCGACGATCACCGTCGCGATCCGCGTATTGTCGTGGGAGATGAGGTAGGAATCGACATCGGCAATCCAGCCGGGCAGCGCGGTGGCAATGCCGCAATCGGTCGTCACCGGGGCGTTGAGCGGCACATTGCGGCCATTGGCGTTGACCGCTTCGAGCGAGAGCGGTGACTGCACATGGCATTGGCCATCGTCGATGGGCGGCAGCGCCGTCGCGACCGCCATGCCGGTCATCACGGCCGGACAACTCACCTGATAGATCACGGCCTCGGGTGGGCCAATGGGCGGCGGCGGCGGCTCGCTGGACGACGCAGGGGGTTCACTCGACGACACGAGCGGCGGCTCACTGGATGAGGGCGGCTCGCTCGAAGGCGTCGCCAGCGGCGCGGGCCGCGGCAGTGGAAAGGGCGGGGTCGCGGAGGGCTCCGCACTCGATGGGCCGTCCGGCCTTGGATGTGGCAGCGGCACGTCCTGCGCCAGCACTGGCAAAGCCGCGAGCAGGACAACCAGGGTGAATGTCAGCCGCATTGCAGATGAACGCACAAACTGGCACGCGAGTTGCCGGCATCGTGTTTCCCGCGGGCTTGTGGCGGGCGGCCGAGGCTCCTACGTTCGGGTCATGAAGCTTGCACCCAGTCTGCGCTCCGTCGTGGCGCTACGCGCGCATATTCCGGACGATGCCTTCACAGCCCGCACGCTCGGCACGCTGCGCGAAGGCAGCGGTGTCGTGATCCGCGAGAGCGGGCTTGTGCTCACCATCGGCTATCTCATCACCGAGGCCAACGAAGTCTGGCTCACCACGCCCGACGGTCGGGTGGTGCCCGCGCATCCCTTCGCCTATGACCAGGTGACCGGCTTCGGGCTCGTACAGGCGCTCGGCGCGCTCGATTTGCCGGCCTTGGAACTCGGCGATTCCGATGCGGCGCGGGTCGGCGACCCGGTCGTGTTCGCCGACGGACAGGGCCAGTCGATCACCGGCAGCATCATCGCGCGGCAGGAATTCGCCGGCTATTGGGAATATCTGCTCGATGAGGCGCTGTTCATCGCGCCGGCGCATCCATCCTGGGGCGGCGCGGCGCTGATCGGCGCCGATGGCAATCTGCTGGGCGTCGGCTCGCTCAGGCTGCAGATGATCCAGTCCGGGCAGGTGACGGACATCAATATGGTGGTGCCGATCAATCTGCTGCGGCCGATCCTCGACGACATGCTGACGCGCGGCGAGCCCGCGCGCACGCCGCGACCGTGGCTGGGTGTATTCTCCGCGGAAACCAATGGCGAGGTAGTGGTGATGAATGTCGCCGATGGCGGGCCGGCGGCAGAGGCGGGCATCAGGCGCGGCGACATCATTTCGGACGTTCGGGACAGCGAAGTCGGCGGGCTTGCGGATTTCTACCGCAAGCTGTGGGAGATTGGGCCGGCGGGCGCGGAAATTCCGCTGCGCATCGTGCGCGACGGGCGCGAAAGCTGGCTCAGGATCAAGTCCACCGACCGCAACCAGCTGCTCAGCAAGCCCCGGCTGCAATAGACCTTGTGCAGCCTGGGCCCGGTCGCGTAAGCCATCGCGCGGGGAGCGAGCGGGATTGGGCATGAGCGAGATACTCCACAACTGGGCGGGGAACATCGCGTATGGCGCACGGGCGGTGCATAGCCCCGGCAGCGTCGCCGAGGTGCAGGCAATTGTCCGCGGCGCGGCGAAGGTGCGGGCACTGGGGTCGCGCCATTCGTTCAACCGCATCGCTGACACGGATGCGGAGCTGATTTCGCTCAGAGGCCTGAACCGGGTCATTGCGATCGACAAGGCGAAGCGCCAGGTCGTGGTGGAGGGCGGCATCACCTATGGCGAGCTCTGTCCGGTGCTCGATGCCGCGGGGTTCGCGCTTCACAATCTCGCGTCGCTGCCGCATATTTCCGTTGTCGGCGCGATAACGACCGCCACGCATGGATCGGGCGAGAAGAACCGGAACCTTGCCGCGGCGGTCGCCGGGCTGAAGATTGTCACAGCGTCCGGCGAGATCCTGTCGCTCAGCCGCGGCGATGCCAGATTCGATGGGGCCGTGGTCAGCCTCGGCGCATTGGGAATCGTCAGCGAAGTGACGCTGGACGTGCAGCCGCGCTTCGAGATGCGACAAAACGTCTATCTCGACCTGCCCTTCGCGATGATGATCGAGAATTTCGATGCGCTGGTGGGTAGCGCCTACAGCGTGAGCTTCTTTACCGGGTGGAACGGCGACAGTGTCGATCAGGTCTGGCTCAAGGCGCTTGCGGACGCGCCGCTACGCTCGGGCGAACTGTTTGGCGCGCGGCCCGCGGAGCGCCCGTATCATCCGATCGCCGCGATCGATGCGACGCCCTGCACGGAGCAGATGGGAGTTGCCGGGCCCTGGCATCTGCGCATGCCGCATTTCCGCATGGAGTTTACGCCCAGCGCGGGAGCCGAGCTGCAGAGCGAATATTTTGTCGGACGCGCCGATGCCGTTCCCGCGCTCAAAGCGATTCACCGGATTCAGGAGAGGATCGCACCCCATCTGCTGATCTCGGAAATCCGCATGGTCGCCGCCGACGATCACTGGATGAGCATGAACCACCAGCGGGACAGCGTCGGCATTCATTTCACCTGGAAGCAGGACTGGCCGGCGGTGAGCAAGGTGCTGCCGCAGATCGAAGCGGCGCTGGCGCCGTTCAACCCACGGCCGCACTGGGGCAAGCTGTTCACGATGGAGCCGCATGCGGTGAAGTCGCGCTATGCGCGGCTCGGCGATTTCCGCGCGCTGCTGGGGCAACACGATCCCGCGGGCAAGTTCCGCAACGCCTTCGTGGACGACTACATTTTCTAGAGCGCCATGATGGCAGAACGGCTTCGCAACTGGGCAGGCAACCTCACCTACGCGGCACAGGCGATCCGCACGCCAGGCAGCGTAGATGAACTTCAATCTATTGTCCGGAACGCGCGCAAGGTGCGCGCCGTCGGTTCGCGCCACTCATTCAACGCCATCGCCGATACGCCCGGAGACCTCGTGTCTCTGAGGCATCTCAACCGCGTACTTGAGATCGACAGCGCGGCACGCAGCGTCAGGGTCGAGGGCGGCGCCACCTATCGCGACCTGGCGCCGGCGCTCGACGCGGCGGGTTTGGCGCTGTCCAATCTGGCATCGCTGCCGCACATCACCATCGTTGGCGCCTGCGCGACGTCGACGCATGGCTCAGGCGATGCCAATCCTGGACTCGCCTCCAGCATTCGTGCGCTGGAGATCGTTACGGCCAGTGGCGAGACGATCACGCTGTCGCGCGGTGATCGGCAGTTCGACGGCGCGCCGGTCAATCTTGGCGCGTTGGGCATCGTCAGTGCCGTCACGCTCGATGCCGTACCGCGCTTCGACGCGCGGCAGGAGATGTGGCTCGACTTTCCGTTCATGGCACTCGTCGAAAACTTCGATGCGGTGACGTCGAGCGCCTACAGCGTCAGCGTGTTTTCAAGCTGGCGCGGCGAGAGCGTCGACCAGGTCTGGCTCAAGAGCGTTGGAGATACGCCGTTGCGGCCGCGCGACTTCTTCGGCGCGAGATGGTCGGAACACACGGTCGAGCTTGTGCCAAAGCCCGGGGCGACGGCATCGGAACCGCTCGGTGGCAACGAGCCTTGGTATCAGCGCGTCCCGCATCACCGGATCGATGCCGACCTTGCGTCCGGCGCGGAACTCCAGACAGAATATTTCATCGCGCGATCCGATGCTCCGGCCGCGCTCGCCGCGCTTCACGCCATGCAGGAGCGATTTGCACCGCTATTGCAGATATCCGAGATCCGCACGATTGCTGCCGACAGGCTGTGGCTCAGCGGCTTCTACGAACGTGACAGCGTTGCTCTTCATTTCGCCTGGCATCCCGATTGGCCCGCCGTGCGCAAGATCCTTCCCGCTATCGAAGCCGCGCTCGCGCCGTTCGCCCCTCGTCCGCACTGGGGGAAGATGTTTACGATGCCGGCCCGCGACGTGCAGGCGACTTTCCCCCGTCTCGCCGACTTCCGGGCACTCGCGCAGAGGCTTGACCCCGAGGGCAAGTTCCGCAACGGGTTCGTCGACGAGTATGTGTTCTAGCGTCCGAGGCTAGCGCAGGCTGAAGGGCGGATACTCGTCGGTCACAAGCAGGAAGGCGTAGGCCGAGACCCTGAGGCTCCAACGGCCGACGCCGACAACGTAGTCGAACAATCCGCGCGGATAGCGACCGGTGAAGAGGATTGCGAACCAGGCAATGATGACGGCGAAAACTGCAATCACTACGAGCACGGCCAGAACGATGTAGTGCGGGATGGCGAGCAGCCATTTCACCAGCGGCAGCCATCGATTGAGTTTCATCGCGTCCGGATAGTCGACATCCAGATGCACGTCCTGCAGTTCGTCGGTCGAGGGATATCGATCTGTGAGCAGCGCGAGATACGATCCCACCCGGGCACCGAAACGGGCGAGCTCGAGCGAGAAGTCGAACCACCATCTCGGATACTTCTGTCGAAAGAGGATCATCAGCAGGACGGCGAGGAACAATCCCGCGGCGGCGCCGCCGCCAGTCCGTGTAACCATCTTGCCGGCTTCGTCCATGTAAGTGGTGGAACCGCCATTGTTCAGCAGGCCGAGGATCACCAGAATCGGGATGGCCCAGATGAAGCGGAAGACGCTCGAAAGCCGTTCGAGCGGGCGGTCGGGATAGTCGATATCCAGCCGGGCCGGATAGTTGGAACTGTCTGCCATTTTGTCCCCCTTGCGCGTGACGCCGCGCCGAGCAGGCCTAGCACGGAAATGGCCGGCTGAATGGCTCCCGTTGCAGGCGATATTGGCTTATCCTCACCCTATGCAGCTCGCGGGCATCGGCAGAGTGGTGTTCTGGGAAGGGGGAAGCCTCTGGCTGGCCCTGATCACGGGCGGCAACAGCCT
>DASZPY010000035.1:0-25100 GCA_035549855.1 Devosia sp.
ATGCGCGCCATTGCCGGCTCGTTGAGGATATCCGCCGAATAGAGTGCCGTTGCCTTGTGCGTCACGCGCTGCGGCGCTTCCTCCGGCTGCACTGCGGCGTCTGCCGCCGGCATCGCCTCCTCCGCCGGCGCCGGTGAAGGAACGGACGACGCCTGCAATGCCGCGAACTCTGCCGGCGTCACGATCTCGACGCTCACCGCCTCGGGCGGCGGCGCCACCAGTGTCCTCAGCGGCGAGAGCCAGATGGCCAGCAGGGCCAGTATCAGATGCAGGGCGACAGACGCGCCGGTGCCGAGCGAAATACCGCGCCGCGCGGGCGGTGGCATCGGCAAGAGCAGGGCATCGTGCATGGCGGAAGACACTATCCGCTTTTGCGGCCCAATTGCGTTCCCCCTCGCCTTTCCGCTCCGTCTCGTGCAGTCTCCCGGCCAATGCGTCTCGACAGTTTCCTGCTCGCGCTCTCGACCTTCTTCGCCACCATCGGCCCGGCCGATCTGGTGCTGGTCTTTGCCGCGCTGACCGAGCGGACGACGGCGACCGAGCGGCGCGGCATTGCCTTGCGCGGCACGCTGATCGCGACCGGCATATTGCTGTTCTTCGCGATCTTCGGCGAAGCGCTGCTGAGGCTCTTCGGCATCGGCCTGCCGGCGCTCAGGATCGCCGGCGGTGTGCTGCTGCTGCTGATCTCGATCGACATGGTCTTCGCGCGCCATTCGGGCGGTACCGGCACCACGCCCGAGGAGGAAAACGAGGCGCGCACCCGCCCCGATATTTCAGTATTCCCGCTGGCGACGCCGCTGATCGCCGGGCCGGGCGCCATCTCGGCGGTGATCCTCCTCTCGACCGCGCAGGGCGCCTTCACCGCCGGCTGGGTGCTGGTCATCGCCGCGATGCTGCTGATCCTCTTGCTCTGCTATGCGGCGATGCTGGTTGCCATTCCGCTGCAGCGCCTGCTCGGCATCACCGGCCTTGCGGTGGTGAGCCGCGTCGTCGGCGTGCTGCTCGCCGCGCTCGCCATCCAGTTCCTCATCGACGGCATGAAGACGTCCGGTCTGATCCCTGGCCTGGCCGGATAGCAGAAGGGCCGCCCTTGCGGACGGCCCTTCTGAAACTTCGTTCTACAAGCCCTATTTCTTCTTGGCGACATTCGCCGGGTTGTTCATCCCCGCCGTCGCCAGCACCTTCGGCTTTTCCTTCTTGGGCTTTTTGGCTTCCTTGTTCTTGCGCAACTGACCTTTGGCCATGACCGGTCTCCCCAATCTCGCCGCCGGGCCCGCTGCCCGGCACTGACGGCGGGAAATCTAGCGCTGCCATTGCCGCTGGCAAGGAGGCTCAACCACTATTTTGCGAGGCTGCAGCGTCCGCCGGGGCCGAGCGCATCGACCATGCGCGGATCGCATCCGGTCAACAGGAACACCGTCCAGTCGTTCTCGTCGCCATAAAAGGCGTTGCGGTCGACCTCGCCGACCACGCCGTTGAGCGTGCCCGTCTGCGTCCATTGCCACAGCATCCAGTTGCGGCCGCGATAGCGCTGCGGCGGTTCGGCGGCGGTCGAGCGCAGCCAGAACGGATTGTCGAAATGCTCACCCTCGAGGATGTCGTGATGGAAGGGAATGTCGGTATAGATGATCGGGAGCTTGCCGGTATGCTCTTCCATGGCCCTGAGCATGACCCGGATCTTTTCGAGCATGTCGGCCTTGCTCCATTTCTTCTTGCAGCTCGAATCGTGGTTCCATTCGAGATCGAGCACCGGCGGCAGGGCGGTCGGGTCCACCGGCACGTTCTTCTTGAACCAGCGCGCCTGTTCGGCGGCGGTCGAGCACCACGTCATGAAGTGATAGACGCCATGCGCCATGCCCGAGGCGCGGGCGCGCGCCCAATTGGTCCTGAAGGCGGGGTCGACATAGTCCTTGCCCTCGGTGCCCTTCATATAGACGAAGTGGATGCCGGCGGCGCGGACCTTGGAATAGTCGATCGCGCCCTGGTAGCGCGCCACATCCATGCCCTGGATGGGCAGCGACCGCGCCCGGTCGACGCCCGGATGCGGACGGTTGTCGCCGTCTATCGCCGGGCCGACCCGCGACGGAGCGGCGGCGAACTCGTAGGGGCTGCGCGCGCAGGAGGCCAGCGCGAGCAGCGCCAGCCCCAGGGCGAGACCCTTGAAGACACGCAGGATCGGCAAAGAGGCGAGGGCAATTGTCGGCAATTCAAGGCGTCCGCGGCAATCAGCGAAGCCTTTGATTCAACATGTGCCCTTTAATGAAACCTTGCCCACGCCATGGCTAAGCCGTTGATATCGCAGCATGGTTAACGGCGGCGCGGGACGGGCCGGCACGGCTTTTTCGCCCGGCGCCAAGGATTCCGCGCCCCGCCGCGTCTTTAGGTGGTCACCGGCCCTGTGCCGATGCTTAACTGCATGCCGGATCGGCCGTCGGGCCTCGGGGGAAAACGACTTCATGCGCGTTCATATTGCCGTATCGTCCATTGTCCTGTGCCTGCTGGCTCTGCCGGCCTTCGCGCAGGACGCCGTCGAGCCGACCACCGGTGCCGAACAGACCCGTCCGACCAGCGCTGCCGCGGACATTCCCTATGCTGAACCGATGCCGCTCCTAGAGGTCGCGGACGATCCCGAGGCGGCCCGCTCCATCGGCGGCCCCGACCCCTCGATCTTCGGAACCACGCGCTATTATGCCGACGGCCGGGTCGAAACCTTCACGCCCTCCGACGAGCTGCTGGCGGAAATCCACGACACGCGCGCCGAAATATCGGACCTGCCCGAGGCCATCGACCGCAACATCATCGGCGCCGATAGCCGCGTGCGCATCGAGGATGCGACGCGCTATCCCTTCCGGGCCGTGGGTTACATTTTCGCCGAATGGGCGAGCGGCAAGCGCAGCGCCTGCTCCGGCACGCTGATCGGCAAGTCGACCGTGCTCACCGCGGGCCATTGTCTGTGGGCTCCTGACTGGGGTGGCCGCCCGGTCCTCGTCGACTTCTACCCGGGGGCCAACGCCCCCAACAAGATGCCCTATGGCGTCTATCACTACGCTTCGTTCGACGTGTTCTCGGGCTTCATCGAGACCTACAACCAAGCCTACTACAACAATACCGCGATGCAGACGGACATGGCGATCATCACCCTGTCCGCGCCCGCCGGCGGCGCCAACGGCACCTTCGGCTACCGCATCGACATGGACGACGATTTCGACGCGCACATCCTCGGCTATCCCGGCGACAAGCCCTCCATGACGCTCTGGCGCGCCGACTGCACGATTCCGCTCTCGCGCAAATTCCCCAATTACCTCATGCACGAATGCGACGCCTGGCCCGGCATGAGCGGCGCCGGCGTGTACTGGGTCGATCCCGAAGGGCGCCGCTATTTGCGCGGCATCTTCGTCGGCGTCAGCGTCTCGGTGAACTATGCCCTGCGCATCAACCCGCTTTACATGCAGTGGATCAAGGAGCGGACCTACTAGGTGCGTTCACGAAACGTTCTTGCCAGTTTCCACGGCCGCTGTTAGGGTTTTCCCATACGGCTTGGCTTTGGGGGCTTGGCGATGGTTGCCCGCGTACAGACCGTGGCGTTTCAGGGCATCGAGGCGGTGCCTGTCGATGTGCAGGCGCAGATCACCGGCGGCCTGCCGGTCACCGTCACCATTGTCGGCCTGCCCGACAAGGCCATCAAGGAAGCCACCGAACGCGTCCGCGCCGCGCTGATCTCGTCAGGCCTCAGCCTGCCGCCCAAGCGCATCGTGGTGAATCTCGCCCCCGCCGATCTGCCCAAGGAAGGCAGCCATTACGACCTGCCCATCGCGCTGGCGCTGATGGGCGCGATCGGCGCTTTCCCCGCCGACGCGCTGGACGGCTATGTGGCGCTGGGCGAGCTCGGCCTCGACGGCAGGCTGGCACCAACCTCGGGCGTGCTGCCGGCGGCGATGGCGGCCCATGCGCGCGACCTTCGGATCATCTGCCCCGCCCCGTCCGGCCCCGAGGCGGCCTGGGCCGGCGACGATGTCGACGTGGTGGCGCCCGAGAGCCTCCTGGCCCTGGTCAACCATCTGGGCGGCTACCAGCTCTGCCCGCGCCCCTCGCCCAAGCGCTACGAGGTCCAGGTCGGCCTGCCCGACCTGGCAGAAGTCCGTGGACAGGAGGTGGCGCGGCGCGCCCTCGAGATCGCCGCCGCGGGCGGCCACAATTTGCTGATGGTCGGCCCGCCCGGCGCCGGCAAATCCATGCTGGCCCAGCGCCTGCCCTCGATCCTGCCGCCGCTCAATCCGCGCGAGCTGCTCGATGTCTCGATGATCCAGTCGATCGCCGGTGAGCTCGAAGGCGGCGCGCTGTCGGACCACCGGCCCTTCCGTGCGCCGCATCATTCCGCCTCGATGGCGGCACTGGTCGGCGGCGGCCTGAAGGTGCGTCCGGGCGAGGTCTCGATGGCCCATAATGGCGTTCTATTCCTGGACGAACTGCCGGAATTCGCGCCCGCCGTGCTCGACAGCCTGCGCCAGCCGCTCGAGAGCGGCGAGACCGTCATCGCCCGCGCCAATACCCGCGTCACCTTCCCCGCCCGCTTCCAGCTGATCGCGGCGATGAACCCCTGCAAATGCGGCCTGGCCGGCACGCCCGGCCACACTTGCAAGCGCGGCGACGCCTGCGCTTCGGACTATCAGTCCCGCGTCTCCGGTCCCTTCCTCGATCGCATCGATCTGCGTGTCGATGTGCCCGCGGTCGGCGCCGCCGACATGATCGGCACGTCAAGCGCCGAGCCGTCATCGGTGGTCGCCGAGCGCGTGCGCGCCGCGCGCAATATCCAGCGCGAGCGCTACCTCGAAGCCGGCCATCCGGAGGTGATGACCAATGCCGCCGCCGGCGCGACGCTGATCGAGCAGATCGTCGATCCCGACAAGGAAAGCCGGAACCTGCTGCTGCAGGCGGCCGAGCGTTTCTCGCTCTCGGCGCGCGCCTATCACCGGGTGCTCAAGGTCGCGCGCACGCTCGCCGATCTCGCGGGGGCGGAGAAAGTTTCCCGCCCCCATATCGCGGAAGCGCTGAGCTACCGCATTAATCTGGGCACGGCCTAGCCGCTGATCGCCTTGGCGAGGTCCTCATATTCTTCGCAGCTCGTGCCGCAGATCGTCCCGAGCTTGGCGAGATTTGCCTTGGCATTGTCGAGTTCGCCCAGCTTGACGAACAATATGCCCTGATATTCGAGCGCACCGGTATGGTTGGGATCGAGCTTGAGCGCGCGCGCATAATACTGGCCGGCGCGCTTGTAATCCTCGAGATTGCGATAGGCGTAGCCCAGCAGATTGTAGGCATCGGCGTTGCTGCCATTGTCGGCGATGATCAGCTTCAGCTTGGCGATGGCACTCTTCCACCGTGCGGCATTGATGTCGGCGCGCGCTTCGCTCATCGAGGGAACGTTGACGCTGCTGCTGTCATTGCTGCCGCCATTGCCGCCGGTGTCGACCGCGAGCGTGGGCAGGCTGGGCAGGCTGAGTGTGAGCGCGAGCACAAGCGTGCCTGCGACGGCGATGATCTTCCGCATGGTGTTTCTCCTGGTGCCGCGCGGGATGTGTCGGGCGGCTGCGAGTCCAACAACACCGATAGGGCCGCGCTAATCCCGCGCCGGAAATCACATCGGCCGCGCGAAGGCCTCGAACGGATTGTCATGCGTGAGGCGGATGATCGTCGCCTCATCCACTCCGGCCGCCCGTAGCTTGGGCAACAATATCGTGGAGAGATGCGTGTACGGCTTCGGCGTCCCACCGCCCGGCAGTGCCGGATCGTACCAGCCCATGTCGTGGCTGAGCAGCAGCTTCCCGCCGCGCCCTGCGGCGAGGACCTTGAGGATCAGCGGTTCGAGCTCGCTGTCGTCGACCCAGCCGATATTGTCGTACTCGATCCACGCGCCGCGTTCGGCCACCGCGAGATTGAGTCCGAAGTCTTTTTCCGCCTGCGTGTGGATCGAGATGAAGCGGCTCGCGCTGCCGCCCTCCGCCTCGATGATGTCGAGCTGATCCATCACCACGCTTCCCTTGATCGTATGACTGCCGATCACCGCGCCGGTGGCGATCGCGGCCCGCGCCGCGGCGCGCAGGATCCTGGCTTCGAGCGGCGTGATGCCGTCATCCCCGGCGCTGAGCTTGATCCAGCCGGCTTTGTAGTCGGCCTCGTCGAAGCGCTGCGTCAGCTCGCGCAGCATCCAAGCCTCGAGCTCGGCCTCGCTGGCGGTCCTGACCCATTCGGGGATCCAGGGCTCGCGGTAATTGCCGGTCGGCACCACGATGGGAAAGCCGGTCGCCCGCGACACCGCGAGGTCGAGATCGGCCCGCCGCCCGACGCCGCCTGTGGTGCACTCGACCAGCGCGGTGATGCCGAGCGCCTTGATGCGCTCGATCTCGGGCGCCATCAGCGCCACCACCTCGGCGGGGTCCGCCTGCGCATAGCCGGGCTGGTCCGGTGTCCGCAAATCTACGAAGACATGCTCATGCGGCAGGATCATCCCGAGCTGCTCGCGCCTGAGCGGTCCGAGTGTTGTGAACAGGGCCTTTTCCATCGTGCCTCCGCCGCAACGAAAGACCGGAAATGCGTGAAAGTCCAGTTGCGCGCCGCTAGGCTTTGTTAAGGACGCGGGCGGGACACTGAACGAAAGGCGAAACCAGCCCTGAGTTCAGCATCTTGGCCGAAGAGATCGTCGACAGAGCCGAGTTCGACCGGCTCCTCGCCGAAGCGCGCAACATGCGCTTCGAACCCGAGCAGGAACGGCAGTTCGAGGCCAAGACCGGGCCCGAACGTTCGCGCCGGATCATTTCCCGCGGCGTGATCGGGCTGATGCTCTATCTCGCCTATCTCGCGGTCGATTATCTTCTGACGCCCGACGCCTTCATCATGGCGCTGGTGCTGCGGGCCGGTCTCGTGGTGCCGCTCACCGTCATCACCCTCGCCATCGTCGCCCGCAATCCGACGCCACCGGCCCGCGACGGCCTCGCGGCCATTGTCTGTCTGGTGGGCGCTGCCGCGACGTTGGTCATCGTGGTGGCCAGCGCCGATCCGCTCCGCCAGCTGCAACTGCACTCCTATGTGCTGATGGCGATCTTCATCGCGGTGACGCTGAACCTGCGGATCGCGATCGCGGCCATGGCCATCGTCGCGCTCGGCCTCATGTATGTGCTCGGCCTCGTGCTCATGCCCGAAATCGCACCCGGCGCCGCCGTATCGGGCCTTGCGGTCTTCGCCGCCTCGAGCGCGCTGTCGCTGGCCGCGGCGCAGAATTTCGAGCGCAACATGCGCATGGCCTATCTCTTCGGTCACAGCCAGCGCATGCGCACCAGCCGGCTCGAGACTCTGAGCCGGCACGATCCGTTGACCGGGCTCGGCAACCGCCGCGCCCTCGACGAGATGCTGGCCGGCCTTGCCTCCGGCGACGCCACCAAGGATCTCGCCGTCATCGTCGCCGACATCGACCACTTCAAGTCCTACAATGACGCGCTCGGCCATCTCGCCGGCGACCAGTGCCTGAAGCGTGTCGCGGGCATCATCGCCTCCGAGCTGCGCGGCCCCGCCGACCGCGCCGTGCGCTTCGGCGGCGAGGAATTCCTCGTATTGCTGCCCGATGCGGACCTCTGGACCGCGATCGCCATCGCCGAGCGCATCCGCGCGGCGATCGAGGCCGCGGCAATGCCCAATCCCGGCCGGCCCTTTCATGCCGTGGTGACTGCGAGCCTCGGCTTTGCCGCGGGGCGGCTGCAGCACGGCGTGGGCGCCGACGAGCTGATCCGCTCCGCCGACGCGGCGCTCTATGCCGCCAAGAATGCCGGCCGCAACCAGGTCTGGCCGCGGCTCAGGAAAGCGAGCGAAATCGCGATTTCTCGCGACCGGGCGTCGGGGGCAGCCTAGGAAGCCGCGGGCCGCCGCAGCAGGTAGAGTCCCAGCGCGAACAGCACCACATCCTGCACCACCGCCACCGGGATCAGCGGGAGGCTGCCCATCTGCAGGAACAGGTCGGTCAGCATATGCGTGACGATCAGCGGCACCAGTGCATTGGTTCTCATCCGCAGCGCCGCATAGCCGAAGCCGAAGGCCGCGGCGCCCACCGCCTGTGCTGCGATGATGGCCGGTTCGCCGCGGATGAAGATATTGCTCAGATGCACCAGCCCGAAAAGGATCGCGGTGATGGCAGCGATCACCATGGGAGAATGGCGTTCCAGCAAGCGCACCAGGATCCCGCGGAACATCGTCTCCTCCGCAAAGCCGGTGAGAGCATAGCCGGCAATCAGCAGCACATACATGTTGGCCGCGAGCGGCTTAACGCCCGCGACCAGCGGCAGCAGCGTCAGCACCGCGGGCACCGCCAGCCACGCACTGTCGCGCCAGGCGTGCGGCGGCGTGAACCCCACCACGCCCCACCAGCCCAGAGCCGAAACGCCGCCCGCGACGAGCAGCGCCATCAGCGCGATCACCCATAGCGACACCGCCATGGGCTCCGTGCCGGGCAGAACGGCGAGGATAATGAAATAACTGCCCAGCGTCACCGCGGCCCAGCCGGCGGTGAGCAACACGACGCGAACCAGATCGGGCTTCATTCTGCCCTGTGCGTATGGTCGTCCCGGCGCGCCGGGAACGGCTGGCCCGGATGGCGTAACTTCCAGATCAGCACCATCACCAGCCGCAGCCCGAAATTGGCGGGGATGATGAGCAGCCAGAAGAATTTCGCGCCGTCGGGATGCGCAAGGCTCAGCGGCACGGAGATGGCGAAGATCGCCGGCACGACAAGCGTGCCGATCAGAACCCGGCGGCGCTCGTCGAGCGAGCATTCAGGATCGAGCATCTGCTTGCGGTCGGCATAGAACCACAGCAGCGCCAGCGAGAGCCCGCAGCTCATCATCACGGTGGCATAAATGGCGGTGCCGACGAAGCCCGAATTCTGCGCGATCACGGCGGTGACGAAGGGGATGACGCAGATGGTGAGCAGGAACAGCAGGTTCAGCCATTTGAGGCCGCTGTCGGATTTGACGATCAGATCGAACTTGCGGTGATGGTTGAGCCAATAGACGCCGATCACCGCAAAGCTGATGAGGAAGGCCATGAAGCGCGGCCAGAGCTCCAGCAGCGACGCCCACAATTGAGTGTCGGTGAACGCGCCGAACTCTTCGGGTAGCCGGATCTCGAGGATGAGGAGCGTGATCGCCACGGCGATGACGCCGTCGGAGAATGCCAACAGTCGCGTATTGGGGCTCTCGCCGCCTTCGTCGCCTTCCATGCGGCTTGGTTAGCAGCACCGGGGCGGCGGTTTCAACCGCCCCGGTTGCAATGTTAGTCGCGCCAGCTCCGCGAGCCGAGGAGCTTCTCGCCGAGCTCGGTCAGCACGGCGGTCTTCGCATGCTTCTTCTCCCAATCGCGCGGGTCGCCCGGAAAGGCGTCGCGCTTGGGATGCTCGAGGTTCTTCCACATATTGATGCGCTCGGCCTTCTGGACCTCGTCATCCTCTTCGGCCGGGAACATCGAGATGTACTGCGCCATGCGCACGCGGTTGTCCGAGTGGTTGGGGCGCACGCCGTGCGCGAGCAGGGTGTTGAAGATCATCAAATCGCCCGGCTCCATCTCGATATTGGTGATCGTGAGCCCGGTGGTATCCGGATGCATGGGGTCGCGGTCGGCCGGCTGCGTCGTCACCCAGTTCTCGAAATCGTAGAAGAGCTCGGGGATGCACTGGAAGCCGCCGATGTCGCCATCCTGCTTGACCAGGGAGAGTACACCCTGCACGCCGATCGGCAGCGGATCGAGCGAGGTGTCGCTGTCCCAATGGATGAAGCCGTTCTGGTTGGGACCTTTCACTTTCTTGGGCGGGTTGAGATTGGCGCGGTCGATCGACACCCACAGCTCTTCCATGTCCCAGATGTCGACGAAGGCGTCATAGACGCGCTGCGTCATGCGGTTGTCCCAGAGGTACTGGTGGTTGTAGATCTCCACCATGCCGGTGCCGTTGAGCTCCTTCATGATGTGATCGCGCCGCTGCGGCGTGTACCAGGTCGAAGGATCGTTCGGGTCCTTCTCCTCAAAATCCCAGAGCAAGGCCTTGAGCCGCTCGACATGCGCCGCCTCGACCGCATTGCGCACAATTACATAGCCCTTCGTCTGCCAGTGCTCGAAGTCCGCCTTCGACAGCACCCTGAGCGGCAAGGTCTTCTTGATGTCCTTGAGCTGGGTCGAAACGCGGGTCGAGGTCTGGTGCGAATCCCGCTTGATCGCCGGCCCCATGCCCTGCGCCATGCCCTTGGGCTGCGAAATACCCTGAGCCATCGACATCGAACAAACCCTCCATTGCGTCCTCCCCTCGGGGACATTGCGATGTAATGACCCTAGGGCAGCCGCAGCCATCAATGTTGCCGGCCTCTGGCCAATTCTGATACTATTTTGGCGTCTTGCTGGTCAGGATTGCCGGATGAAGCCATTTCTTGAGAAGGTCACGCCCGCACCGGGGGCGTCCTGGGCGTGGCTGGACCGCCGTCTCGAGGGCGGCATTCCCTTCCAGTGGCACCATCACCCCGAATTCGAGCTGACGCTGACGCTCAACTCGCGTGGCCAACGCTTCATCGGCGACCATATTGGCGCCTATGGCGACGGCGACCTCGTGCTGATCGGGCCGAACCTGCCGCATACCTGGGTCAGCCGCGAGGCGATCGCACTTGGTCCGCATGTGGCGCAGGTCATGTGGTTCCATCCGGATTGGATGGCGGCGCTGGGCGCGACGCTGGTCGAGCTGCACAAGGTGACGGCGCTGCTGAAACGAGCGGGGGTCGGCCTCGCCTTCTCGCGCGAGATGGCCGAGGCGGCCCGGCCGCTGATCCTCGCGCTGTTCGCGCGTCCGGCCGAGGAACGCGTCCTGCCACTGCTCGATCTGCTTCGGCTGCTTGCGACCGACGAGAACGCCGTTCCACTCGCGAGCCCGCAATCCGCGCCGCACCTCAGCGGCGATCGCGGCCGCATCGACCGCGTGCTCGACTATATCCATCTCAACTATGCGGGCGCGATCTCGATACCGGAACTCGCGGAAGTCGCGGCGCTCTCACCTTCGGGGCTGCACCGGCTGTTCCTGCGCCATACGCGCCAGACCATCACCGCCTATGTGACGGCACTCAGGATCGGCGAAGCCTGTGCATTGCTTTCGGGCACGTCTCGGCCCATCGCCCACATCGCCGCAGATGTCGGCTACGAGTCCCTCGCCAACTTCAACCGGCAGTTCAAAGCTGCGAAAGGCATGACGCCGCGAGCCTATCGCAACATGTTCTAGGGCGTCGCGAGATCGAGCGCCTTGGCGATACGAAGTACGCTGCTCCAATTGCGCTGTGTCATGCGCGCGCCGATTGTCTTCTCGATGGTGAGACGGCTGCCGGTGATCTGGCCACGATAGTCGACGATCAGATGGTTGGAGAACATGCAGAGTCGCTCCGGTCCCGCATAGGCAAGATAGGCCTCCGGCCATTTCGGCGGCTTGTGGAAGAAGCAGACGCCGAGCGCGGCGGGATGCTTGTGCTGCGCGTCGGGGAAGGGCGACGCATTGATGAGCATCTGCATCTGGCGCCGCGTGCGGATGAAGGTGTCGATCTCGAGTCCGTAGCCTTTGACCGCCGCGCTTACCTGCGCCGCGACGGCGTGCTCGCCCGCATCGGATGAGAGCACGATGTTCCCCGTATTGCCGATGCTCACCGCGTCGCCGCCGATGGCTTCGGCGAGGTCTTTGAGCCGCATCTTTGCATGCGTGACCGGACCGATGCCCCGCAGCAGCGCGACATAGCGGATCATCCGATCTCGATCTCGCACCAATGCGCGTAGGGCCGGAGCGGGCCGTGCCAGATCGAGGGGAAATGCGGATGATGCACCGAGTCCGGATAGGATTGGTCCTCGAGGCAGAAGCCCGAGAACTTGCCATAGCGCTTCCCGTCGAGCCCGGGCACCGGCACGTCGGTCATCACGCCATTATAGACCTGCAGACCCGGCCGGTCGGTCCAGAGGCGCAGCGTCAGCGCCTTATCGGGCGAGACTACTATCGCAACGGGCCTGGACGTATCGCGGCCCGAATCCAGCACGTAATTGCCGTCATGTTCGACCGGTGACCCATCGGCGCGGCGCATGGTGCGGGGCTTGCGCAAATCACGCTCCGCGCCCGGCGCGATCTCGAGGATATTGCCTGTGGTGATGAGATCGGCGTCGACCTCGGTATAGGCGCTGCTCTCCACCTGATAGAGATGGTCGAGCACGTCGTCGCCCGTGCCAAGATTGAAATAATGGTGCTGGACGAGGCTGAGCGGCGACACCTTGTCCAGCGTGGCGGCGAAATCGAGCCGCAGCCTGTTGCCCCAGAGCCGATAGGTCGCGCTGATTTTCGCCTCACCGGGAAAGCCCATGGCGCCGTCGGGCGAGACATGGGTGAACTTTACCGCATTGCGCGCCTCGTCCGCCGTCGCGTCCCATATCTGCATGCCCAGCCCCTGCGGCCCGCCATGCAGTGTGTTCGGCCCCTCATTGGCCGGCGTTTTGTAGCTTTTGCCGTCGATCTCGAAGCTGGCACCGGCAATGCGGTTGGC
This sequence comes from Devosia sp., assembly GCA_035549855.1. Lineage (GTDB taxonomy): Bacteria > Pseudomonadota > Alphaproteobacteria > Rhizobiales > Devosiaceae > Devosia_A. The sequence continues at coordinate 12,588 of DASZPY010000035.1, forward strand.
GACTCGTCCTGTCAGCGCGCCGAAATGCGGCGAGTGTTTGGGATAGGAGTCGAACTCCTCGAAACCCAGCGCGACCTGCCGCATCTTGCCGGCAACCGGCACCTTCCAGCTTCGCAGCGCACCGCCATAGGAGATGAACTTGATTTCGACGCCGCTGTCGGAGGTGAGGGTGAACTCCTCGACCGCCTTGCCCTCATGCGTGCCGAACGGCCGGACCGAAACACCCATTGCTTCCCCCTCGCAGACAGGCGCGGGTGATAGCGCGCTTTGCCCATCGCGGCCAAGCGGACAATGCGATTCCAGTTGACGCCATCGGGTCGCGCCCACCAGTCTGGTCCCGGGAGGATTGCGCTTGGACGACAGCAACGGCAGCAAGCGGGCGACCGTGCACGATGTGGCGCGGATCGCGGGCGTATCGCTGGCGACCGTCGACCGCGTGCTCAATGGCCGCCCCGGCGTCCGCCCGGAAACCGCGGAAAAGGTCGACGCCGCGATCCGTTCGCTCGATTTCCGGCGCGATTTGTTCGCCTCGCTGCTGGCCCGCGCCCGCGATCTGCGCGTGGTCTTCCTCATTCCCGATGGCGGCAACGCCTTCATGGAAAATCTGACCGCCGCCATCACGCGGCGCGTCCGCGCCACCCGCAACGACCGCGTGACGCTGACGACGACGCCCTACCACGCCCTCGATTCCGCCGCGCTGATCACTGCGCTGGACCGGCTCGACCCGGGCCAGGTCGATTGCGCGCTGATCGTCGCGACCGACGATGCGGCGGTGAGCCGTGCCGTCGACAATGCTACCCGGCGCGGCATCGCCATCATGACGCTGGTGTCCGACCTGCCGGGCTCGTCGCGTCTGCATTTCATCGGCATCGACAATGCAGCCGCGGGCCGCACCGCGGCCTCTCTGCTCGGCCGCTTCTGCGCCGCCGGCCAGATCGGCCTGATCGCGGGCTCGCTGGGCCTTCGCGACCACCGCGAGCGCTATGAAGGCTTTGCCCGAGTCCTCTCCGCCGAGTTCCCAGAGCTCGAAATCGTCGGCCCGCTCGAGGGCTATGACGAGGACGCTGCAACCGAAGCGGCAGCGTTGCACCTCTTCGACAACCACCCCGGCCTGGCGGGCATCTACAATCTCGGTGCCGGCAATGCCGGACTGCTGGCGGCCCTCGAAAAGCGCAAGCGGGCGGGCACGCTGCGCGTCATCGTCCATGAATTGTCCGATGCCACCCGGGCCGGGCTGCGCTCGGGAGCGATCGATGTCGTGCTCGACCAGAACCCCGACGGCGAGATCCGCGCCGCCATCGCCGCGGCACGCCAGGTGGCCCTGTCGCCGGACGCCGAGATCCACTCCGATCCCATTGAAATCGGCATATTTCTGCGCGACAATCTGCGGTGAGCGGCCATAAGAGCCGTCGGGGAGGATATCCGGCCATGCGAGTATTGCCCTCTGAGGCACGTGCCTCATGAGCTATCTCGGGCTCGATATCGGCACGTCCGGCGTCAAGGCGATCCTGATCGACCGCGCCGGCAAGTCGCTGGGCGAGGAAACCGCCAAAGCCGTCGAGCCGGTGCGCCCGCATCCGGGCTGGTCCGAACAGAACCCCGCCGACTGGTGGGACGCCTGCCTCAAGGCGGTCGATGCTCTCGCCAAATCGCACCCCAGGGAGATGTCGGAAGTGCGAGGCATCGGCCTCTCCGGCCACATGCATGGCGCGGTGCTGCTGGGGAAGGGCGGCGAAGTCCTGCGGCCCTGCATCCTCTGGAACGATGGCCGCTCGGCCGAGGAATGCCGCGAGATGGAAGCCGCGCTGCCCAGCCTGCGCGACATTGCCGGTAACATCGCCATGCCCGGCTTCACCGCCCCCAAGATCGCCTGGGTCAGGAAGCACGAACCGCAGATCTATGAGAAGATCGCCAAGGTTCTGCTGCCCAAGGCCTATGTGCGCCTGCTGCTGACCGGCGAGCATGTCGAGGAAATGTCGGATGCCTCCGGCACGCTCTGGCTCGACGTCAAAAAGCGCGACTGGTCCGATGCGCTGCTCGGCGTCACCGGCCTCACCCGTGCGCACATGCCGCGCCTCGTCGAAGGCTCCGCGCCCTCGGGCAGTCTGAAGCCCGAGCTGGCGAAGCGCTGGGGCATCACCGGAACTGCGGTCGTCGCCGGCGGGGCAGGGGACAATGCCGCGGCCGCCTGCGGCATCGGCGCCATCCGGCCCGGCGAGGGCTTCGTCTCGCTCGGCACTTCGGGCGTGATCTTCGTCTCCAATGCGCGCTTCAGCCCGAATACGGCGGGCGCGGTCCATGCCTTCTGCCACGCCATTCCCGATACCTGGCACCAGATGGGCGTGATCCTCAGCGCCACCGACAATCTCAACTGGCTCTCGGGCGTCACCGGCAAGAAGCAGGCCGAATTGAGCGCCGCGGCGGAGGCAAGCTTCAAGGGACCGGGCGAGGAAATCTTCCTGCCCTATCTTTCCGGCGAGCGCACCCCGCACAACAATGCCGGCGCCCGCGGCTCCTTTGTCGGTCTCAGCCATCTGAGCGACCAGGCCCGCCTTGCACAGGCCGTGATGGAAGGCGTCGCCTTCGCCTTCAAGGATTGCCAGCGGGTACTCGGCGATGCCGGAACATCGTTCCACCGGCTGCTCGCCGTCGGTGGCGGCAGCAAATCGGCGCTCTGGCTGAAGCTCATCGCCACGACGCTCGATATCGAAGTCGCGCTGCCGGAGGACGGCGACTATGGCGGCGCGCTGGGCGCGGCTCGCCTCGGCCTCTGTGCCGCCGAAAAGGCCGATCCGGCCGAAGTGATGACCATGCCGAAAATCAGCAAGGTCATTGCGCCCGATGCGTCGCTGCGCGGCGCCTATGAACTCCAATATGCGCGCTACCGCGCGCTCTACCCCGCCATCGAGGAGGCACGACAGTGACCGATTTCTTCAAGGGTCTCACCCAGGTCAAATATGAAGGACCCAATTCGAGCAATCCGCTCGCCTATCACCATTACAACAAGGACGAGATGATTGCCGGCAAGCGGATGGAGGATCACATCCGTCCCGCCATCGCCTATTGGCACAGCTTCGCCTGGGAAGGCGGCGACCCGTTCGGTGGCCGTACCTTCTCGCGCCCCTGGCACGACAAAGGCATGGACGGCGCAAAGATCAAGGCCGATGTCGCCTTCGAGCTGTTCGACCTGCTCGATATGCCCTTCTTCTGCTTCCACGACGCCGACATTGCGCCCGAGGGCGACACTCTCGCCGAGAGCAACAAGAATGTCCGCGCCATCGCCGACATCTTCGCAAAGAAGATGGAGAAATCGCGCACCAAGCTGCTCTGGGGCACGGCCAATCTCTTCACCAACCGCCGCTACATGGCGGGCGCCGCGACCAATCCCGATCCGGACGTGTTCGCCTATGCTGCTGGGCAGGTGAAGAACGTGCTCGAGATCACCCATCAGCTTGGCGGCTCCAACTACGTGCTCTGGGGCGGTCGCGAGGGCTATGAGACGCTGCTCAACACCAATGTGAAGCAGGAGCTCGACCAGGCTGCGCGCTTCCTGACGCTGGTCATCGAGCATGCCAAAAAGATCGGCTTTAAGGGCACGATCCTCATCGAGCCCAAGCCGCAGGAGCCGAGCAAGCATCAATACGACTACGACGTTGCGACGGTGTACGGGTTCCTGAAGACCTACGGCCTCGAAAAGGAGGTGAAGGTCAATATTGAGGTGGGCCACGCCTTCCTCGCCGGCCACACCTTCGAACACGAGCTCCACCTCGCCCGTTCGCTCGGAATCCTCGGCTCGGTCGACGCCAACCGCAACGATCTGCAATCGGGCTGGGATACCGATCAGTTCCCCAACAATCCCGGCGAGATGACGCTGGCCTTCTACGAAATCCTGAAGAATGGCGGTCTCGGCAATGGTGGCTTCAACTTCGACGCCAAAATCCGCCGCCAGTCGATCGATCCGGCGGATCTCCTCCACGGCCATATCGGCGGCCTCGATACGCTGGCCCGCGGGCTGAAGGGCGCCGTGGCGCTGATCGGCGACGGCACCTTCGACAAGGTCCGCGAGGCCCGCTACGCCGGCTGGAAGACCGCCGAGGCCCAGGCGATGCTCAAGGGCGAACGTTCGCTCGCCGACATCGCTGCACGCGTCGAGCGCGAGAACATCGTTCCAGAGCCGCGCTCGGGCCAGCAGGAATATCTCGAGAACCTCGTCAATCGGTTCGTGTGAGTGAAGCATGGCCGGGGTCAGCCTTCATCACGTCGCGATCATCGTGACGGATCTCGAGCGGTCCTCGGCCTTCTATCGCAGCCTGTTTCAGCTTGAGCCGATCCAGCGCCCGCCTTTTCCCATTCCCGGCCAGTGGCTGGGGGTGGGCAGCCTGCAGGTGCATCTGACGGTCTACGCAGCGGGCAACTTCCGCAGCAAGCCTGTCGACAATGACGACATCCATTTCGCCTTCCGCACCGACGATTTCGAAGGTTTCGTGACACGCGCCAAATCCATGGGTTTCGTCGAAGAAGGAGCGGCGGACGATCCCATGCGCATGATCGTCAAGCGGCAAGGCATGGCCGGCTTCCCGCAGGTCTATCTGCTCGATCCGGACCGCAACATCATCGAAGTCAACGGAGCGCCCTGACGGTGCCGATCCTCCGCAATCCCATCCTGCCCGGATTCAATCCGGATCCGTCGATCCTGCGCGTCGGCGACGACTATTACATCGCAACCTCGACCTTCGAATGGTTCCCGGGCGTGCAGATCCACCATTCGCGCGACCTTGCGAACTGGCAGGTCGTGACGCGCCCCTTGACCCGCAAGGCGCAGCTCGACATGCGCGGCGACCCCGACAGCTGCGGCGTCTGGGCACCCTGCCTCAGCCATGACGGCGAGAAATTCTGGCTCGTTTATACCGACGTGAAGCGCAAGGAAGGTTCGTTCAAGGACGCGCACAACTACATCGTCACCGCGCCCACGATCGAAGGGCCGTGGAGCGATCCGGTCTATGTCAATTCCTCGGGCTTCGATCCTTCGCTGTTCCACGACGACGACGGACGCAAATGGTTCCTCAATATGATGTGGGACCATCGCGTGCGTCCGCTGCTCTTCGAGGGCATCGCGCTGCAGGAATATGACCCGAAACAGGGCAGGCTGATCGGCGCGCGCAAGAACATCTTTCAGGGCACGGCGCAGAAGCTGGTCGAGGGCCCGCATCTCTATAAGCGCAATGGCTGGTACTATCTGCTGACCGCCGAAGGCGGTACCGGCTACGACCACGTCTCGACCTTTGCACGCTCGCGCAAGATCGACGGGCCCTACGAAGTCCATCCCGAGCAATATCTCGTCACCGCCAAGGATGCGCCCTTCAACGCCATCCAGCGCGCGGGCCATGGCGACATCGTCGATACGCCGGACGGCAAAACTTACTTCGTCCATCTGATGGGTCGGCCCACGGGCCAGTACCGGCGCTGCGTGCTCGGCCGCGAGACCTCGATCCAGGAGGCGGAATGGCGCGACGATGGCTGGCTCTGGCTGAAGCACGGGCAAGTCCCGGCGCTCGAGGTGGAGGTGCCAGGCGTGCGCAACGACGCGGTCTACTGGGCCGAGCGGCGCTATGATTTCACCAACGGCCTGCCGATGGACTTCCAGTGGCTGCGCACGCCCGAGCCCGAACGCATCTTCACGACATCGAGCAACAGGCTGAGGCTCATCGGGCGGGAATCCATCGGCTCATGGTTCGAGCAGGCGCTGGTGGCGCGGCGCCAGACGCATTTCTCCTACGATGCCGAGGTGACGCTCGACTTCGCGCCGACGGACGAGCGGCAGTTCGCAGGGCTCACCGCCTATTATGGCCGCTACAACTTCCACTATCTCACGGTGACCGCGCATTCCGACGGCAAGCGCGAATTGCTGATCATGTCGTCGGCCGCCTCGCACCCCGACGGCAATCTCGGCCTGCGTGTTCCACCGGTCTCGATCCCGAATGAAGGCTCTGTGCGGCTGAAGCTCGAAATCCGCCAGCCGGCGCTGCAGTTCTTCTATGCGCTGGGGCAGGGACCCTGGCAGAAGATCGGCCCCGTCCTCGACGCCTCGACCCTGAGCGACGAGCGCGGCCCGCACGGCGAACACGGCAATTTCACCGGCGCCTTCGTCGGCATGGCGGCGAGCGACCTCAACGGCACGGCGCTCCATGCCGATTTCTCGGACTTTGTGTATCGTCCTGTGCATCATGCGAGCGACAGGTATTGAGAAGGACATCCCTCCACGGTGTCATTCCCGCTTTCGCGGGAATGACACCGTGGGTAGAGCCGAGAGAATGAGAGTTCGGAAATGAAAGTCATCGTCACCGGCGGCACCGGTTCATGGGATCGGGGGCTGGGGCCCGTGGTCATCGCGGCCCTCCAGGCTAAAGGCCACACGGTCACCAATCTCGACCGCGCCGTGCCGGGGGGCATCGAGCGGGCGGGATTCATCCGCGTCGATCTCACCGATTACGGCCAGACCTTTGCGGCGATGCACGGCCATGACGCCGTGATTCAGCTCGCGGCGCATGGCGAGCCCGACTGGGACCATGTCTCGGGCGCCGCGCGCTTCCACACCAATTCGCTGATCGCCTACAACGTGTTCCAGGCGGCCTGTGCGCTGGGCATGCAAAAGGTGGTGTGGGCCTCGTCGGAGACGGTGCTCGGCTTTCCCTTCGACAAGGTGCAGCCCAAGGTGCTGCCCACGAGCGACGATGATCCGCCGATCCCGACCGGCTCCTACGGCATCAGCAAGGCCAACAGCGAAGATCTGGCGCGGCACATGAACCGGCGCCACGGCGTGCCCTTCGTCGGCTTGCGCTTCTCCAACATCTTCTACGACACCAAGGGCCACGTGACGTCTTACGAGACAATCCCGCGCTATTGGGACGATCCGAAATCGCGCATGTTCAACCTCTGGGGCTATGTCGACAGCCGCGACACGGCCGATGCCTGCGTGCTGGCGCTCGAAAGCAGGATCACCGGCGCGGAAGTGATGACCATCGCGGCGCCCGACACCATCATGCGCCAGACCAATGCGGAGCTGGTGGCTGCCGCCTTCCCCGGCTGCACGCTGCGGCCCGGCACCGGCCCGCACGACACGCTGATCTCGATTGACAAGGCGCGAAAGCTGATCGGCTATGACCCGCAATGGACCTGGCGGCGGGTGCTGGGAATCCAGTGAAGGCGGTTGGCATTCTGCCTGCCGTCCCCTAATTTCCGCCGGCCATGGAGCAAGCGCCCCCCGAACCTGCCGCCGCGCAGCCCATCACCCCGATGATGGGGCAGTATCTCGAGATCAAATCGGTCAATCCGGGCTATCTGCTCTTCTACCGGATGGGCGATTTCTACGAGATGTTCTTCGAGGACGCCGAGATCGCCTCGGCGGCGCTGGGCATCGTGCTCACCAAGCGCGGCAAGCACCAGGGTCGCGACATTCCGATGTGCGGCGTGCCGGTGCATGCGGCGCAGGATTATTTGAAGAAGCTCATTGCCCAGGGCCACCGCGTCGCCATCTGCGAGCAGGTGGAGGATCCCGCTGAAGCCAAAAAGCGCGGCGGCAAGTCGCCGGTGAAGCGCGACGTGGTGCGGCTGGTGACGGCTGGAACCATCACCGAGGACGATCTGCTGCCCGCGCGTGGCTCCAATTTTCTTGCAGCGCTCGCGATGCTACGCCATGGCGAGGCGGATTTTGCGCTGGCCTATGCGGATGTGTCGACCGGCGATCTCGCCGTGGTGGCGCTCGCGCCCGACGCCATCGGCGACGAGCTGGCGCGCATCGCCCCGGCCGAGCTGCTGCTGAGCGCGACGACGGAAGCGGCGCTGAAAGAGATGAAGCTCGCGCTGGACGGGCCGGCTCTGGTGCGGCTCAGCGCAGAAGAATTCGATTCCAGTCGCGGCGGCAAGCGCATCGCGGCCCAGTTCACGGCGGCGGAGGTGGATCCGACCGCGTTCTCGCGCGCGGAACGGAGTGCGCTGGGCGCGCTGCTCGGCTACATCACCGAGAGCCAGAAGGGCGTGGCGCTGGCGCTGCGCCCGCCCGCCGCCGAAGCCGTCGCGACGCATATGGCGATCGACGCTGCCACACGCGCCTCGCTCGAACTGTTCGAGACGGCGCGCGGCGACAAAAGGGGCACGCTGCTGAGCGAAATCGACTGCTGCGTGACGCCCGCGGGATCGCGGCTTCTGGCGCGGAGGCTCGCCGCGCCGCTGGCGGAGCCGGGGCCCGTCAATGACCGGCTCGATGCGGTCACGGCGCTGCTCGATGCGCCGATCCTTGCGGCGCGCTTGCGGCAGAGCCTCAAATCCATCCCCGATCTCAGCCGCGCGCTGACCCGCCTCGCGCTCGATCGCGGCGGTCCGCGCGATTTGCTGGCGGTGGCGCGCGCCATTGCCGGTGCGGTGGAACTGGCGGAGGCGATGGCGAGACTGGAGCGGCCGCCCGCCGAACTCGCGGACATTGCCACGGCGCTCGCCGCCGCGCCGCAGCCGCTTGCCGCCGAACTGCTCCGCGCCCTCGACGAGGAGCCGCCGCTGCTGGCGCGCGATGGGGGATTCGTCCGGCGCGGCTACGACGAGGCGCTTGATGCCGAGCGGGCGCTGGCCTCCGAGACCCGCGCCGTGGTCGCGGCGCTACAGGCGCGGCTGGTCGGCGAGACCGACGTCAAATCGCTGAAGATCCGCCACAACGGCCAGCTCGGCTATTTCATCGAGGTGCCTGCCGCGCATGGCATGAAGCTGGTGGAGGAGCCCTACCGCGCGACCTTCATCCATCGCCAGACCATGTCGAACGCCATGCGCTTCACCACCCCCGAGCTCGCCGAGCTCGAAGGCCGCATCGCGCGGGCGCATGAGAAGGCGCTCGAGATCGAACTCGCGATCTTCGCCAAACTGCTCGAAGCAACGCTCGCCCAGACCGACGCTCTGCGCACCCTCGCCGATACGCTGGCGGCGCTCGACGTCACCGCCGGCCTTGCCCACCTCGCCGCGACCCGCGCCTTCTGCCGGCCGGTGGTCGATTCGAGCCTTGCTTTCGTGATCGAAGGCGGCCGCCACCCCGTTGTCGAGACCACGGTCAAGGCGGAGCACCAGATCTTCGTAGCCAACGATACGGACCTGTCGGGGGGAGCCCTGTGGCTGGTCACCGGCCCGAACATGGGCGGCAAGTCGACCTTCCTCCGCCAGAACGCGCTGATCGCGATCCTCGCTCATATCGGGTCCTATGTGCCGGCGACGTCGGCCCATATCGGGGTCATCGACCGCGTCTTTTCGCGCGTCGGGGCCTCGGACGACATCGCCCATGGCCGTTCGACCTTCATGGTCGAGATGGTCGAGACCGCCGCGATCCTCAACCGGGCGACCGCCAAATCATTGGTAATCCTCGATGAAATCGGCCGCGGCACCGCCACCTTCGACGGCCTGTCCATCGCCTGGGCCGCCGCCGAAGCGCTCCACAACGAGACCGGCTGCCGGGCGCTCTTTGCCACGCATTTCCACGAAATAACGGCACTGGCCAAAACCCTCGCCCGCGTCCGCAACGTCACCATGGCCGTGCGGGAATGGGAGGGCGAGGTGGTGTTCCTCCATGAAGTTCAGTCAGGCGCCGCCGATCGCTCCTACGGCATCCAGGTGGCCAGGCTCGCCGGCCTGCCCGAAAGCGTGCTGGCCCGGGCCCGGCAGGTGTTGACCGTGCTGGAGCAGCGCTCTTCCGGCACCGCAGCCCCCATGCTAGACGATTTGCCGCTTTTCGCGGCCTCCCCCGCGCCCAAAAAGCCGGATATTAACGTTGTCAACGACATGCTCGATCGGGTCCGCGCCGACGAATTGACCCCACGCGCCGCACTCGAACTGATCTATGAGCTCAAGAAAGCCCGCGATGCCGGTCGCCGAAGCTGAACTTCGCCCGCGAAAACCGCTTTTCCATCTGACCTCCGCCGAAGCCATCCTCGACGAGATCGAGGCGGCGCTCGAACAGAATTCCCCCAAATCGGCCGCCGCCCGCTCGACCGTCCTCGCCATCATGCGCAAGACCCTCGATGCCGCGCGCAAATCTGCCGAGGCCGATCTGATGGCGACGGGGCATGGCACGCGCTGCGCCACCAATATCTGCAACGCCGAAGACGAGATCATCCGCGCCATCCATCTGTTCGCGACGCGCTATGCCTATCCCGTCGACAATCCGTCGGGCGCCGAAGCCATCGCGCTTGCCGCGGTCGGCGGTTATGGCCGCGGCACGCTCGCGCCGGGCTCCGACATCGACCTGCTCTTCATCCTTCCCTACAAGCAGACGCCCTGGGGCGAGCAGGTCACCGAATACATCCTCTATATGCTGTGGGACCTCGGCCAGAAGGTCGGCCACGCGGTGCGCTCAGTCGACGACTGCATCCGCATGGCGCGCGCCGACATGACCGTTCGCACCGCAACGCTCGAAGCCCGCTTCCTCACCGGCGAGAAGTCGCTCTTCGACAGCCTCGTCAAGCGCTTCGAAACCGAGATCATTCCCAAGACCGGCCCAGAATTCATCGCCGCCAAGATGGCCGAACGCGAGGAACGCCACCGCCAGATGGGCAATACCCGCTATGTGGTCGAGCCCAACATCAAGGAAGGCAAGGGCGGCCTGCGCGACCTCAACACTCTGTTCTGGATTGGAAAGTACTTCTACAAGGTGCGGACCGGCGCCGAGCTGGTCGACAAAGGCGTGCTCACCGCCAGCGAGTATCGCCTGTTCCAGCGCGCCGAAGATTTCCTCTGGGCCATTCGCTGCCACCTGCATTTCCTCACCGGCCGCGCCGACGAGAAGCTGACCTTCGAGGTGCAGCCCGATCTCGCCCGCCGCCTCGGCTATTCCGACCGTGCCGGCATGCTCGCCGTCGAGCGCATGATGAAGCGCTATTTCCTCGTGGCCAAGGATGTCGGGGACCTGACCCGCATCTTCTGCACCAGCCTCGAATTCAACCACGCCAAGCCCATCGACATGCTGGGCCGCGTGCAGGGCATCTTCAAGCGCGGCAAGGTCGCGATCAAGGGCGAGCCCGACTTCGTCATCGATTCTGGCCGTCTCAACACGGCCAGAGCCGACACCTTCGAGAAGAACCCGCTGGCGCTGATCCGCAGCTTCCTCGTCGCCGGCCGCAACGATCTGCTGTTCCACCCGGACGCGATCAAGGAAATCAGCCGCTCGCTGCGCCTGATCGATGCCGATGTGCGCAACGACGACGGCGCCAATGAGTGGTTCCTCGAAATCCTCACCAGCCCGCGCACCGTCGAGCGCATACTCCGCCAGATGAACGAGAGCGGCGTGCTCGGCAAATTCGTGCCCGAGTTCGGCAAGATCGTCTCGCTGATGCAGTTCAACATGTACCATCACTACACGGTGGACGAGCATCTGATCCGAGCCGTGGGCGTGATGGCCGAGATCGCCAATGGCGGCCTGCGCGACCAGCTGCCGCTGACCCATGAGCTGCTGCCCTCGCTCAACGACACGCGCCTGCTCTATGTCGCGCTGTTCCTCCACGACATCGCCAAGGGCCGGCCCGAGGACCACTCGGTCGCCGGCGCGCGCATCGCCCGCAAATTCTGCCCGCGCATCGGGCTCGACGAGGCCGAGACCGATACTGTCTCATGGCTGATCGAACATCATCTGCTGATGAGCGAAGTGGCGCAGGCCCGCGATCTGCAGGACCCCGAGACCGCCAAGGCCTTTGCCGACATCGTGCAATCGCCGCAGCGGCTCGCGCTGCTGATGATCCTCACCGCCTGCGACATCCGCGCCGTCGGTCCCGGCGTCTGGACCGGCTGGAAGGGCTCGCTGCTGCGCTCGCTCTATTACGCCACCGAACCGCTGCTCTCGGGCGGCCATTCGCGCGTCACCCAGGCCGACCGCATCGCGGCCGCCAAGGCCGATCTCGAGAAGGCGCTTGCCGCCTGGCCCAAGGACCAGCTCGAGGCCTATATGGGCCGGCACTACAACCACTACTGGCTGCGCGCCGAGCTCGAACTGCAGATCGAACATGCGCGCATGATCCGCGCCGCCGACGCCGCGGGCAATCCCTTCGCCGGCGCCATTCGCGTCCAGGCCTTCGAAGGCATCACTGAAGTGTCGTTCTACACGCCCGACCATCCGCGGCTGCTGTCGCTGATCGCCGGCGCCTGCACCATGTGCGAGGCCTCGATCATCGGCGCGCAGATTTTCTCGACCCGCGACGGACGTGCGCTCGACACCTTCCGCCTGCGCCGCGCCTTCACCTCAGACGAGGACGAGAAAGTGCGCGCCACGCGCATCATCGAAACCGTCAAGCAATTGCTGCAGGGCAAGCGCCAGGTGCTGATCGATCTCGGCAAGGAGAGCCGCCACAACCGGCGCCTCAAGCCCTTCACGCTGCCGGCCGAGGTGCAGGTCTCCAACACGCTGTCGGAGAAGTTCACCGTGATCGAGGTCTCGGGCCTCGACCGCACGGGCCTGCTGCACCAGCTCACGCGGGCCATTTCCGACCTCAA
>DASZPY010000036.1:0-8533 GCA_035549855.1 Devosia sp.
CAATCCGTTCCGCTCCAAGACGCTCGACATCACCTATCCCGCCAGCGAAGGCGCGGACGGGATGCGGTCGGCGCTCGACCAGCTCTTCTCGGATGCCGAGATGGCCGTGCATGCGGGCGACAACATCATCATCCTGTCGGATCGCATGATCGGACCGGACCGCATCGCGATCCCGGCGCTGCTGGCGACAGCGGGCATCCATCACCATTTGATCCGCAAGGGCCTGCGGACTTCGGTCGGTCTCGTCGTCGAAACCGGCGAAGCGCGCGAGGTGCATCATTTCTGCGCGCTGGCCGGTTATGGCGCCGAAGCGATCAACCCCTATCTCGCCTTCGAGACGCTGAGCGCGATGCGGGCCGAGACCAACGACATCCCCGAGGAGGTGGACGAGCACGAGCTCGTCTATCGCTACATCAAGGCGATCGGTAAGGGCATCCTCAAGGTCACCGCCAAGATGGGCATTTCGACCTACCAGTCCTATTGCGGCGCGCAGATCTTCGACGCCGTGGGGCTGAGCTCGGACTTCGTCGACACCTATTTCACCGGCACCGCGACGACGATCGAAGGCGCCGGCCTCAAGGAAATCGCCGAAGAGACCGTGCGCCGCCACCATGAGGCATTCGGCGAGTCGCCGGTGCTCGAGGACAGCCTCGAAGTCGGCGGCGACTATGCCTTCCGCTTCCGCGGCGAAGCGCATGTCTGGCGCTCCGAGACCGTGAGCAACCTCCAGCACGCCGCGCGCGGCAATGCGCGCGACAAGTATCGCGAGTTTTCGCGGCTGGTGAACACCGTCGAGGACCGCTACGTCACCATCCGCTCGCTCTTCCGCCTCAAGGGCGCGGATGAAGACGGACGTCTGCCCGTCGCGCTCGACGAAGTCGAACCCGCGGCCGAGATCGTCAAGCGCTTCTCGACCGGCGCCATGTCCTATGGCTCGATCAGCCGCGAGGCACACACCACCCTCGCCATCGCCATGAACCGGATCGGCGGCAAGTCGAACACCGGCGAAGGCGGCGAGGAAGTGGACCGCTTCACCCCGCTCCCCAATGGCGACTCCATGCGCTCGGCCATCAAGCAGGTGGCGTCGGGCCGCTTCGGCGTCACCGCGGAGTATCTCGTCAACTCCGACATGATGCAGATCAAGATGGCGCAGGGCGCCAAGCCCGGCGAAGGCGGACAATTGCCCGGCCACAAGGTGGACCAGGTGATCGCCAAGGTGCGCCACTCGACACCGGGCGTCGGCCTCATCTCGCCGCCACCGCATCACGACATCTATTCGATCGAAGATCTGGCGCAGCTGATCTTCGATCTGAAGAACGTCAACCCGGCGGGACAGGTGAGCGTGAAGCTCGTCTCCGAAGTCGGTGTCGGCACCGTGGCCGCGGGCGTCTCCAAGGCGCGCGCCGACCATGTGACCATTTCGGGCTATGAGGGTGGCACGGGCGCGAGCCCGCTGACCTCACTCAAGCATGCCGGCTCGCCCTGGGAGATCGGCCTCGCCGAGACGCACCAGACGCTGGTGGCCAACAAGCTGCGCGGCCGCATCGCGGTGCAGGTCGATGGCGGCATCCGCACCGGCCGCGACGTCGTGATCGGCGCCCTGCTCGGCGCCGACGAATTCGGCATGGCCACCGCGCCGCTGATCGCGGCGGGCTGCGTGATGATGCGCAAGTGCCACCTCAACACCTGCCCCGTCGGCATCGCGACGCAGGACCCGGTGCTGCGCGCGCGCTTCACCGGCAAGCCCGAGCACGTCATCAACTATCTCTTCTTCGTCGCCGAAGAAGTGCGCGAGCTGATGGCATCGCTCGGCTATCGTCACTTCGACGAGATGGTTGGCCAGATGCAGATGCTCGACAAGACCGAGGCCGTCACGCACTGGAAGGCCAAGGGACTCGACTTTTCGAAGCTCTTCCATAAGCCGGTGGCCGACGAGGGCGTCGCGATCTTCCATTCGGAGACGCAGAACCACCCCATCACCAGGGTGCTCGACCGCCGCCTGATCGAACAGGCAAAGTCCGCGCTCGACAGCCGCACGCCGGTGCAGATCACCGAGACCATCAACTCGACCGACCGCACGGCCGGCGCCATGATCTCGGGCGAAGTGGCCAAGCGCTACGGCCAGGCGGGCCTGCCCGAGGACTCGATCGCCGTATCGCTCACCGGCACGGGCGGGCAGAGCTTCGGCGCCTTCCTCGCGAGGGGCGTGGCCTTCGACCTCGTCGGCGAAGCCAACGACTATGTCGGCAAGGGCCTGAGCGGCGGGCGCCTCGTGGTGCGGCCGTCCGAGAAGTCGGGCGCCAAGCCCGAGGACTCCATCGTCATCGGCAACACGGCGCTCTACGGCGCAACCGAAGGCGAATGCTACTTCCGCGGTATCGCGGGCGAACGCTTCGCCGTGCGCAACTCGGGCGCGGTCGCTATCGTCGAAGGCACGGGCGACCATGGCTGCGAATACATGACCGGCGGCGTGGTGGTGGTGCTCGGCAAGACCGGACGCAACTTCGCGGCAGGCATGTCGGGCGGCATCGCCTATGTGCTCGATGAAGACGGCAGCTTCGAAAGCCGCTGCAACATGTCGATGGTCGAGCTGGAACCCGTGGTCGAGGAAGAAGAGATTTCCGCGCGCGAATACGGCCATAGCGGCGATCTCGAAACGGCGGGCCTGGTCGAGATCATCGGCAACCTCGCCAACGGCGACGCCAAGCGCCTGCATGCGCTGATCGCGCGGCACAAGGCGTTCACGGGGTCGTCAGTTGCAGCGCAGATCCTCGACGACTGGGCGAATTGGCTGCCCAAGTTCAAGAAGGTGATGCCGGTCGAGTATCGCCGCGCGCTGGCCGAGCTCGAGAAGGAACAGGCCCGGCTTCAGGTCGCGGCGGAGTAAGAGTCATGGGTAAGATCACCGGCTTCCTCGAGATCGAGAAGGACGACCGCGACTACGCGCCGGTCGCCGAACGGCTCAAGACCTATTCCGAATTCGTCATACCGCTTGGCGACAAGGGCACGCGCGACCAGGCGGCGCGCTGCATGGATTGCGGCGTGCCCTATTGTCACAATGGCTGCCCGGTCAACAACCAGATCCCCGACTGGAACGACCTCGTCTATCGCGGCGACTGGCTGAAGGCGCTCAAGAACCTTCACTCGACCAACAACTTCCCCGAATTCACCGGCCGCATCTGCCCCGCGCCCTGCGAGGCAGCCTGCACGCTCAACATCCGCGACGAGCCGGTGAGCATCAAGACGATCGAATGCGCCATCGTCGACAAGGGCTGGGAAGAAGGCTGGATCAAGCCGGACGTCAACCCGAACAAGACAGGCAAGAAGGTCGCCGTCATCGGCTCGGGTCCGTCGGGCCTCGCCTGCGCGCAGCAGCTGGCGCGCGCCGGACACGACGTGCATCTCTATGAGAAGAACGCAAAGGCCGGCGGGCTGATGCGCTACGGCATCCCCGATTTCAAGATGGAGAAGCGCCACCTCGACCGGCGCGTGAGCCAGATGGAAGCCGAGGGCGTGACCTTCCACTATGGCGTGCATGTGGGGCGCGATGTGTCGGTGGGCGAGCTTGAGGCTCAGTACGACGCGATTGCGCTGGCGGGCGGCGCCGAGAAGCCGCGCGATCTGCCGATCCCCGGCCGCGAACTCGACGGCATTCATTTCGCCATGGACTTCCTGCCGCAGCAGAACCGGCGCGTCAGCGACGAGCCGCTCAATAACGTGAAGCCCATCCTCGCCGGGGGGAAGCATGTCGTGGTGATCGGCGGCGGCGATACGGGCTCCGACTGCATCGGAACCAGCAACCGTCAAGGTGCGCTTTCGGTGACGCAGATCGAGATCATGCCGGCGCCGCCCGAGAAGGAAAACAAGCCGCTCGTCTGGCCGCTCTGGCCGATGAAGATGCGCACGTCCTCGTCGCAGGAAGAGGGCGTGACGCGCGACTTCGCGGTCGCGACCGTGCGCTTCGAGGGCGAGAACGGCGTGGTCAAGAAGCTTGTCTGCGCGCGCGCCGATGAGAAGTTCCAGCCTATCCCTGGAACGGAGTTCGAATTGCAGGCGGACCTCGTGCTGCTCGCCATGGGCTTCCTCGGCCCGGTGCAGGAGGGGATGATCCAGGAGCTTGGCGTCGAGCTCGACAAGCGCGGCAATGTGTTCGCGGATACGTTCAAGTATCAGACGTCGAAGCCGAAGGTGTTCTCCTGCGGCGACATGCGCCGCGGCCAGTCGCTGGTGGTGTGGGCGATCCGTGAGGGCCGGCAATGCGCGCGGGCGATCGATGTGGCCCTGATGGGGCAGACGACGCTGCCGAGATAATTCGGTGGCCGCGGACATCGCCTTTCTCATCATGGCGCATGACCGGCCGGAGGCGCTGAGCGCGCTGCTGGACGATCTTGCGGGCACGGGCCAGCCGGTGTTCCTCCATGTCGACCGCACCGCCCGCAGATTCGACGCACCGATGTCGCGCTTCGCGGACCGCGCCGTCTGCCTGCCGCGGCGCAAGGTTATCTGGGGCGGTTATTCGCAGCTGCAGGCGATCCTCGCCCTGCTCGAGGCAGCGCATGCGCAATCGGCGGCGCGCTACTTCATGCTGCTCTCCAATGCCTGCGTGCCTGTCCGGCCCTATGCCGAGCTCAGCGCGCTGCTGGCCGGCTCGGACCGCGAATTCATCGATCAGTTCACGCGCGAACGGGCAAAGGCCGACAACAGGATCCGCCGGCTCGACCGCTACTACCTGATGCGCAAGCGCATCCCGCGCTTCATCGGCATCGAGATCAACAAGCTGCTCCGTCACGTGCCGCGCCGGCCCTTCGCCGAAGATTTCGGCGAGGCGCGGTTTGGTGGAACCTGGTGGGCTCTGTCGCGCGATTTCGTCGACTGGCTGCTGGCCTTCCGCAAGACCAATCCGGGCTTCGACCAGCGCTTCCGGATGACGCAGTTTTCCGACGAAGCCTACTTCCAGACCGCGCTTGGCCTCTCCCCTTTCGCGGACCGCATCGCGCCGAGCCTCACCTATGCCGACTGGACCGATGCCGCGGCGGCGCATCCCAAGATGCTGGACCGCTCCGACCTTCCGGCAATCGACGCCTCCGGGCGCTTCTTCGCGCGCAAATATCTCCGCGAGTCCGATCCGGATTTGACGGCTGAACTCAGCGCGCGCTGGCGCGGCTAGCCTCGGATGATGCGCGGCGCGTCCCAATCGGCATAATCGATGACGATGTCGGCGGCGCGTTGCGGGCGGCACTCCCTGAAGTAGAGCTCCTGCCCTTCCCGATAGCGCTTGTTGCTCTCGGCATTGGGATTGGGATCGGTGCCGTCGCGCGCCGCCATGCGCGCGAAGCTCACTTCGAATGGCACGTCGAGATAGATCGAGAGGTCCCATTCGTCGCGCAGTTCGGGACGGTTGAGAAATACCCCGTCGAAGATCAGTACCGCCGGCAGCGGCACGATCAGCGGATTGACGGCGACCTTGCGGTCGGTGCGATGGTCGAACACTGCGGTCTTGAACGGCATGCCGATGCGTGCCGGAAACAGGAGCCAGGTACGGAGCGCGTCGAGGTCGAA
This sequence comes from Devosia sp., assembly GCA_035549855.1. Taxonomy (GTDB): domain Bacteria; phylum Pseudomonadota; class Alphaproteobacteria; order Rhizobiales; family Devosiaceae; genus Devosia_A. The sequence goes on from DASZPY010000036.1 coordinate 5,560, forward strand.
GGAATCGCGGAAGAAGCCCTCGGGCGAATCCTTGCCGCGCGCATGGCGGATGGCGCGGGGATTGTGGAAGCTGTCGATGCCCGTGCGCACCACGATCTGGCCCTGCTTTTCGAGATGGGCGGCGAGCGCGTCCGCGAACATGGTCTTGCCGGCGCCGTCCACCCCGTCGATGGCGACCATGGTAAGCCCCGGCCCTTCATATTCGGCAATGCGCTCCGCGAGCGTCTCGAACAGGGCCTCTCGCGCCGGCGTCACGGCCCCGCGGTTTCCGCTTCGCGCACCGTGCCGACACCGAACGCGTCCGCTCGGCCGGCCGGCGCTTCGACCAGCATCGTCATGTCGAACGCCTCCGACGGCGTCGCGGCGACAGGCACCGCTCCCGAGACGACGAGATCGCTGGCCCGCTTGGGCGTCGCGCTCAGCGGGATCACCGCACCCGCGACTTCGAGCAGCCGGATCTGGCCTAGCCCTTGATAGGGCGGCCGCACCATCAGCGCCGCATCGGTGCCAGCCAGCGCATCGGCGACCTCGATGCCGACGGCCCCGCCGCCGCGATAGAACAGCTTGATCGACTGGCTGAGATAGAAGGCGAGCTTGTCGGCGCCGGCGGCCGAGAAGTGGATGCCGTCATCCTTGCGCATCTTGACGCGCGCACCGTTGAGGTCCGGTCCATAGCTCGTGTACTTGCCCTCGTCGTCGACGAAGCGCTCATAGATGTCGAGGAACTCCGCCCCGCCGGCGAACACGGCGAGCCGCTGGATGGCGCTGATCTGGCCCATGGCGGTCGAGAAATCCGCTTTCGACATGGCCGGCAGACCGATCCAGATCAGCGGCTTGCCCGCATTGTGGATGGCATCGACCACGGCGCGTACGCGCGGCTGGTAGGCCGCGACCCATTCGTCGGTCAGCGGCTTCAGATTCTTGCCATCGACCTTGAGCGTCTGGCGGTCATTGATGCCGATGATCATGACCGCGATGTCGAAACTGTTGGCCTCGACCTGCTCTTTGGCGGTCTTGTCCCAATCGAAGAAATCGTCGCGCACGAAGCCGGAGGAGCCGACGCCCTGGTTGATAATGACGATGTTGGGATCCTCGGCATAAAAGCGGTCCAGCGCCTTGGCGAGATCGACTGCAAGAGAATCGCCGAACACCGCCAGCCGCGTCGCGCCCGGCGCCTTCTCGACTTCGGGCTTGGGCGGCGGCAGCGCCGCGGCCTTGGGAGCTTTCTCGGCTTTCGGGGCGGGCGCTTCCTGCGCCTGCTGCTGGCCACCGCCGAACAGCATGTCGAACAGAGTGCGGCGCTTCTTCTGCGGCTGTTCCTGAGCGATCGCAGGGCTGACGAACAGCACCGGCGCCAGCTCGCCGCCAGCGAAAAGCATCAGGACGACGATAAGGGCCAGACGGCGAAACATGACCGGACTATGCCGTGATTTTCGGCCCAAAAGAAGGCTGGGGAACTACCGCGCCGCGGCCGCAAGCTCCTTGTAGCTCCTGAGCGTGATGAAGCCATCGGCGACCTCGCCCCGGCTGGCCTGGAACCGGGCATAGGCCGCCTGGCTGACGGGCCCGATCCGCCCGTCGACCACGCCGTCATAGAGGCCCAGCTGGATAAGCGCCTCCTGGATGGCTTTGCGTTGGGCAAGACTTGGAAACTGCGTGTCGCGCGGCCAGTCATCGGCGAAACCGCCGCTGCCCTTGAGCCGGTCCGCGAGATGGGCAACCGCCAAGGCATAGCTGTCGGAGAAATTGTAGCCCTTGAGGACGAGGTAATTGCCCGTCATCAGGAACTTCGGCCCCCCTGCCCCGGCCGGTGCATAGAGGAATACAGGAATCGATGTGTCGGCAAAATCGCGGCCGCGCACCCGGGTGATCCCGCGCTCGGCGAAGAAGGAAATCGGCCGCAACGTTTCGCGCGTCGCCAGCAGCCAGTCGAACCCCTCGGGGACATTGACCTCGAAGCCCCAGTCAACACCGGGCGCATAGCCGAGATCGAGCAGGAACTTCGCGCTCGTCGCCAGCGCATCGGCGAGCGAAACATGAAGATCGATCACGCCATCGCCATTGCCGTCGGTGCCATGCGCGACGACATTGCTCGGGTTGACCTGCAGATGCCCGATAGCGCCGGCCCATGAACCGACAAGATGCTGCGCGTCCTCCGGTCCCCGCTGCACCAGCAGCAGCGCCGCGATGAAATCGGCCTCGTCGAGCTTGAGCCGCCCGCGCTTCTGATAGACCAGCGTCGCGAGCGACCGGATCACCGGCTTGATGAGGCGGGTATTGCCGAGCACTTCGCCATAGTCGGTCTCGATGCCCCAGATGGCGGCGAGGATCGCCGGATCGACGCCGAAACGCTTGCCGATGCGCTCGAACAGAGCCGTGTTGGCGCCGAGAGCCTTCTGGCCGCGCGACACGCGCCGCTCGTTCACGCGCGTGTCGATATAGTCCCACATCGGCGTGGTGAATTCGGGCTGCGTCTCGACCAGTGTCTTGATCGTCGGGTCGGGCGTAAGCCCGGCGGTCGCGCTGCGATAGGTGTTGGCGGTGACGCCGCCCGCGATGGCCTTGGGCTCGAAGGCGCGCAGGAATTCATCGAAGGTTTCAGCGCGAGAAGGTGATGAGAGCAGGAGCAGGAGCAGCACGACAATGCCGATGACGGTTGACCGCATGCTTCCTCCGGTGTCGCCCCTGCGAAGGCAGGGGTCCAACTATCCTCCGCGCTCTAGGCGAGTTGGGTCCCTGCTTTCGCAGGGATGACATCTGTTTGTGTTGCCGCTGAGGCGACCTGCGCGCGCCTCTGTGCGGCGGTTCTGCTCGCACCTCACCGGTTGCGCGTCATCAGATAGCGCTCCCAATTGAGCGCGTGGGTGACGATCTCGCGCAGATCGTCATGCTGCGGCTGCCAGCCCAGCAATTGCCGGACCTTCTCGCCCGTCGCGGTGATGGCCGCCGGATCGCCGGGGCGGCGCGGGCCTTC
>DASZPY010000037.1:0-10553 GCA_035549855.1 Devosia sp.
ATTGAGCTGCGCCGTCGCCGCGTTGTCGGCATAGGTCTGCGCTATGTCGATCATGTCCTGCTTGAGCCGCGCCGCTTCGTCCTGCCGCGATGCGAGCAACTGGTCGGCCCGCGCCGACGCCTCGTCGCGATATTTGAGCGCCAGCGCAATCGCGCCCTCCGCCTCGGCCTCCGCCGCCAGCGTCGACAGCCGCTCTAGTTCGGGATCCGATTTCGCCGACCCTGCCCGTTCCGACAGCAGCTCCTTCAGCCGCTCGGCCCCGGTCTTCAACTGGCTCTCGATATCGCCGCCATCGTCGGTCTTGACCCCAAGCACCCCGAGCATGCCGTACAGCGCATCGAGCGGCACCTGCTCCTGACCGGCAAGCGCTTCGACATAGCCTCGCGTCGTCGGCGGTGTGTCGGCAATGGATAGCAGCAGCTTCCGCCGCTCGCTCTTGATCGCGGCCTCGTCGCCCTCCACCGCCTCGATCGGCTCGCCAAAGCTCAGCACCCGCCGCAGCGATGAATTCGTCCACGGCAATTGCTGGGTCTTGGTCTTGAGATAGACCTCTTCCGTCACCATCGTCATGATGTCGCCGAACGAAAACCCTCCGGCGCTCAGATGTTTCAGCAGCGCCGCCGCATAGGGCGAGTTCTCGCCCGGTGCGCCGTCGAGTGCGGGCCTTCCCGGCTCCGCGGCAAAGCCGATCACCGCGCCGAGGCTCTCCGGACTCACATCCTTGCGTGCGACCGGCGTCGGCCCACGCGCCGCCGCAAGCCCCTGCTCCGATACGGCCTCTTCCTTGTCGCTGCCGGGCAGCTTGATCACCGTGCCTTCTGGAAACGGATCCGACCGGCACGCATCGAGCAGCATGATGGTAACGGGCGTGGCTTTGGCCAGCGCATCGAGCAAAGGCGCAACGGCCACCACCGCTTCGCCCGCAGTTTCAGCGCTCGAAAAATCCGTATCGACCGGAACGAGGTAGTTCTGCCCGCCGACCTCGATGCCGTGCCCCGAATAATAGACCAGCGCCACATCGGCATCGGCGGCGCTCGCGATGAAGTCGTCGATCGCTTCGCGCAGCTCCTCCGCATCGGCATTGAGCACGCGATCCACGTCGAAGCCGAGATCGCCGAGCAGATCGTCGATGTCCCTTGCATCCTGGTTCGGATTGGTCAGCGGCGTCAGCGCCTCATACTTGCTCTCGCCGATCACCAGCGCCACGCCGCGCAAGGCCTCCTCGGCCCGCACCGGCAAAGCCGCGAGCAGCAGGATCAGCATCGCAATGGGCAGGAGCACCCGCATACAGGCCAGAATTCCGGTTTTTCGCCCGCTAGGCGACCATAGCGGCCCGACAATGGCAAGCTGGAGATGGATTACGCCATTTCCAAATTGCATTTGCGCTACAGCCATTTGAGCCGCCCGCCGCCATCGGCTAACAAGGGCCCACGAGGGAAGCGCTCAATGACGGATATCGAAACCCGCATCAAGGCCCTGCCGATCTGGCACGGCAACACCCGGCTCGCGCCGCTGGTGGGCGGACTCTCGAATCTGAGCTTCACCGTCACCGACGATTCCAGCAAATACGTCGTCCGCGTCACGCGCGATTTCCCATTCCATCACGTCTTCCGCGACCGCGAAGTCATGTCCGCCCGCGCCGCACATGCTGCAGGCTTCGCCCCCGAGGTGGTCCACGCCGAACCCGGTCTGATGGTGTCGCGCTTTGTCGACGGCCGCGTGCTGTCGGCCGAAGACATCCGCGCCGCCATTCCGCGTATCGCCGATCTGATCCGCCGCTTTCACCGCGACATGCCGGATCGCCTCGCCGGCGCCGGCTTCATCTTCTGGGCCTTCCACGTCAACCGCGACTACATGCGCCAGCTCCGCGAACTCGGCAGCGCCGACGAGACCGCCCTCGCACGCTGGCACGCGATCAACGCCCAGCTCGAAGCTGCGCAAATCCCTCTGCCCATCGTCGCCGGTCACCACGATTTGCTCCCCGCCAACTTCATCGACGACGGCACTCGCCTCTGGCTGATCGACTATGAGTATGCCGGCTTCGGTACTGCCATGTTCGATCTCGCCAACCTCTCTTCCAACTCCGCTTTCGACACGGGTCAGTCGCAAGCTTTGCTCGCAGCCTATTTCGGCAGCGAGCCCGATGAGGCCACTCTGCGCGCCCACGCCGCTATGGAATGCGCCTCACTGCTCCGCGAGGCCCTATGGTCGCTCATCAGCCTCGCCCATCTGGAAGCCGCCGGCGCCGACTACGCCGCCTATGCTGCCGAGAACTTCGCCCGCCTCGAAGCCTCGCTTTCTGCCTGGCACGATCGTTTCGATCACTGACGATGCGCCCGCCATTGGCAAAGCCCCATAGCCTCGGCTACGAAGTCACGAGGCAAATTCCAGCCCTTCCACGGTGACGATGTGAACACCCCGGCGACCCGCCATGCGCGGATCATCATTATCGGCGGCGGCGCTGTCGGCTGCTCGGTTGCGTACCATCTCGGTCTCGCCGGTGAGCGCGATGTCCTGCTTCTCGAAAAGCAGAAGCTCACCAATGGCAGCACATGGCACGCCGCCGGCCTTGTCGGCCAGTTGCGCGGCAAGCGCAACCTCACCCGTCTGATGCAGGCCTCCGTGGCCGTGTTCGACCGCCTCGAGCAGGAGAGCGGCGCCAAGATCGACTGGCACAAAGTCGGATCGCTCCGTCTCGCCTCCTCGCCCGAACGCTGGAGCGAAATCCGCCGCTCGATGACCCAGGCCAAAAGCTTCGGCGTCGACTGCGACAGCCTCTCGGCCGCCGAGGCAAAAGCGATGTTCCCCTTCATCACCACCGATGGCGTGGAGGGCGCGGCCTATATTGCCGGTGATGGCTATGTCGATCCCTATGCCCTCACCATGGCCTATGCCAAATCCGCGCGCGCCAATGGCATCACGATTGAAGAAGGCGTCACTGTCACCGGCATCGTCACCCAAGGCCGCCGCGCCACGGCTGTCGTCACCGATCACGGCACCATCGGCTGCGACATCCTCGTCAATTGCGCCGGCCTCTGGGCCAGGCGTGTCGGCGAGATGGCCGGCGTTGCGATCGCTGCCGGTGTCGTCGAACACCAGTATTTCCTCACTGAGAAATCCCTCGACCTGCCGCCCAACCTCACCACGCTGCGCGACCCCGACAAGAACTTCTACCTCAAGCCCGATACGGGCAGCTTCGCCATCGGCGGCTGGGAGGACGGCACCAAGGGGTGCTGGCGCGGCCTGCCTCCCCTCGATTTCGGCCGCGAGCTCTTCGACCCCAATCTCGACCGCCTTTCCCTCTTTGCGACCCCGGCCTCCGAGCGTCTGCCGGTCCTCAACGAGACCGGCATCCAGACCATCATCAACGGCCCTATCCCCGTCTCCGCCGATGGCGAGCCGATAATGGGCAAGGCGCCCGAGCTCGACAATTTCTACCTCGCCTGCGGCTTCACTGCCGGCATTGCGGCGTCGGGCGGCGCCGGCCTCGCCCTCGCCAACTGGATCGTCGAAGGCGATCCCGGCATGGACCTGTGGCAGTTCGACGTTCGCCGCTTCGGCGCCGTTCAGTCGCAGGGCCGCTACCTCGAAGAGCGCGCCATCGAAGCCTATGGCAGCTACTACAAGATCCACTGGCCCAACGAAGAACAGCACTCCGCCCGCCCGCTGCGCCGCTCACCTCTCTTCGACCGGCTCAACGCGGCCGGCGCTGTCAACGGCCAGAAATTCGGCTGGGAACGTCCCAACTGGTTCGCCGCCTCCGGCGACGACCCGCACGACATCCCGAGCTTCGAAGGCAGGCCCAATTGGTTCGCCGCGGTGGCACGCGAAGTCGATGCGATCCGCAATCGCGTCGCCCTCATCGACCAGACCTCCTTCGCCAAGTTTGAGATCGTTGGCAAAGGCGCCCACGCCGCGCTCGACGCCATGGCCGCCAACCGCGTGCCCGAAACACCCGGCTCCGCCGTCTACACCCAGCTCTGCAACGAACGCGGCGGCATAGAAGCCGACCTTACCATCGTCCATGCCGCGCCCGACCGCTTCCTCATCGTCACCGGCTCCGGCTTCGGCATCCGCGACAGCAACTGGATTCGCACGCATCTCCCCGAAGGCGTCGCCATGCGCGAAGTCACCGGCGCGCTGGCGACCATCAATATCTGCGGACCCAAAGCCCGCGAAGTCCTGCAATCGGTCTCCGACTCCGACCTCAGCAACGATGCCCATCCCTTCCTCGCCGCCCGCGAGATCGAGATCGGCTTCGCCCGCGCCCTCGCCGTCCGCATCGGCTATGTCGGAGAGCTCGGCTGGGAGCTCTACGTTCCCACCGAATTCGCTCTCCACGTCTACGACACGCTCTGGGCCGCCGGTGAACCGCATGGCATCGCCAATGTCGGCTACCGTGCCATCGAAAGCTGCCGTCTCGAAAAGGGTTACCTCTATTGGTCCGGCGACATCACGCCCGACACCAATCCCATCGAAGCCGGCCTCGGCTTTGCCGTCGATCTCGGTAAGCCCGCCTTCACCGGCAGGGACGCCCTCGCCGCCATCAAATCTGCCGGTCCCACCCGTCGCCTTGTGACCTTCACGCTGGACGGCTTCGTCCCGCTCCATGGCGGCGAGCCCATCCTGCTCGACGGTGAAGTTCTCGGCTCGGTGACCAGTGGCGGCTACGGCCACCATCTCGGCCGCACCATCGCCTTCGGCTACGCGCCAGTCGCCATTAGCGACCGCAAGGATTTCACCATCGAAGCCTTCGGCAAATCCTATCCTGCGACGAAAGGCCCGCGCACCCTCTACGACGCGAAGATGGAGCGTCTCAAATCGTGAGCAGCGACCTCGAAGACGCCCGCGCAGCGCTCGCCGCGATCCCCGGCTTCGCCACACGGGCGGCGTCGGCTGAGATCGCCCGGCTCGGCGGCCTCACCAACCGCGTCTTCCGCATCGGCCTCGCCGATCAATCGCTCTGCCTCCGCCTGCCCGGTGCCGGCACCGAAGCCTATATCAACCGCACCAACGAAGCGCAGGCCGCTCGCGCCGCCGCCGCCGCCGGCGTCTCGCCCGAAGTGCTCCACGCCGCCCCCGGCAGCGGCATCATGCTCACCCGTTTCATCGAAGGCGCTACGACCATGTCGCCCGCCTTCTTCAAATCGCGCCCCGGTTCTCCCGCCCGCGCCGGCGCCGTCTTCCGCAAGCTGCATGAGTCCGGCGCCCGCTTCGACTCCCGCTTCGAGCTCTTCGCCATGGTCGACGATTACCTCAAATTCCTCGCCGGCAAGCCCGTCGCCCTGCCCGACGGCTACCACGCAACCCTGAGCGAAGCAGAAACCATCCGCGCCGCCCTCGCCGCTCACCCCCTCCCCATCGTCGCCTGCCACTGCGACCCGCTGTCCGAGAACTTCCTCGATACCGGCACCCGCATGTGGATCGTCGACTGGGAATATTCCGGCATGAACGATCCCATGTGGGACCTCGGCGACCTGTCCGTGGAAGCCGAATTTGGCCCCGCCCAGGACGCCGAGCTCGTCGCCGGCTATTTCGGCCGCCCACCCACCCCATCGGAACTCGGCCGAATGGTGATCTACAAGGCCATGTGCGACCTGCTCTGGACCCTCTGGGGCCTCATCCAGCTCGCCAACGCCAACCCGGCCGACGACTTCAAGGCCTATGCCGAGCGCCGCTTTGCCCGCTGCCGGGCCCTGATGGCGACCCCCGAATTCGCCGCCCATATCCGCGCAGTGGCCGCCGGCGCCTGATCTTCCCGCCGTTCCGGGCCGCGCAACCGATTGACTTGCGGTCGACCCATCCCCCACTCTCCGAAAAGCACATGCTGGGACCTCTCGTCGCCGGCAAAGCTGCTCGCTCGGAGGTTGACCATCATGCGCAAACTTGGGTTCCTAGGTCTGGCAGCTTCGGCTGCCCTACTGACGACTATGACGCTCGCTCCCCTGCCCGCTCTGGCGCAGGCCGAATCCGCCGACCCCATCAAGATCACCCTGCACGACTGGACCGGCCAGTTCATCACCAGCCACATCATGGGCGAAGTGCTGAAGAAGGCCGGCTACAACGTCGAATATGTGCAGGCCGATTATCTCGCCCAGTTCGCCGGCCTCGAGACCGGCGACCTCGACCTCGCCATGGAAATCTGGGCCACCACCGGCCAGGAAGCGCTCGACGCCGCCGTTGCCACGGGCAATGTCGAGAACCTCGGCGAGACCGGCATGCTCGCCAAGGAAGAGTGGTGGTTCCCCGAATACATGAAGGAGAAGTGCCCGGGCCTGCCCGACTACAAGGCTCTGCTCGAGCCCGCCTGCGCCGAAGCCTTCTCCACGGCGGAGACCGCACCCAAGGGCCGCTACCTCTCCGGCCCCGTGACGTGGGGCGGCTTCGATGAGGAGCGCGTCTCCGCCCTCGGCCTACCCTTCGAGGTCGTCCACGCCGGCACCGATGCCGCGCTCTTCGCCGAGCTCGAATCCGCCTATCAGCGCCAGGCGCCGATCATGCTCTGGATCTACGCTCCGCATTGGGCGCCCGCCAAGTACAAGGGCGAATGGGTCGAGTTCCCCACCTACACGCCCGATTGCTACAAGGACCCGGCATGGGGCTCCAACCCTAACGAGGCCTACGACTGCGGCAAGCCCTTCGGTCCCATCTGGAAGGCCGGCTGGGTCGGCATCAAGGACAAGTGGCCGCATGCCTACCAGATCATCAAGAACTTCGAGCTCAACAATGACGAGATGGGCCAGATGATCACCGCCGTCGATCTCAATGGCGGCACGGTGGAACAGGCGGCCGCCGACTGGATGGCGGCCAACGAAGCCCGCTGGTCCGAATGGATCAAATAGCCTCGGCAATCTGAGCAGCGCCGCGTCCGATCCCTCGGGGTTGGGCGCGGCGCGACCATTCCTCCGCACCCGGTTCCGCAAGTGTCGCCATCCTCCATCAAGCTCGAGTGCCGCTCGGTCTGGAAGGTCTTCGGCGACCGCGCCGCGCAGGCGATCGCGGCCAATGGCGGCGTGCCCACCGACGAACTCGTGCTGCGTGAGAAGCTGGTTGCCGGCGTGCGCGACGTCAGCCTCGATGTCCGCGAGGGCGAGAGCTTCGTCATCATGGGCCTGTCCGGCTCGGGCAAATCCACCCTCGTCCGCTGCATGTCCCGCCTCATCGAGCCGAGTGCCGGCGAGATCATCTTCAACGGCGAGAATTTGCTGAAGGCGTCCGAAGCCCGGATGATCGAGGTTCGCCGTCACCAGATGGGAATGGTGTTCCAGCACTTCGCGCTTCTCCCCCATCTGACCGTTCTCGGCAACGTCGCCTTTCCCCTCGAAATCCAGGGCATAGCTCGCGCCACGCGCGAGGAACGGGCCCGCCGCATGATCGAGCTCGTCGGTCTCGATGGCCGCGAAGACTTCTTCCCGCGCGAGTTGAGCGGCGGCCAGCAGCAGCGCGTCGGCATCGCGCGCTCGCTCGCGGTCGAGCCCGAGCTCTGGTTCCTCGACGAGCCCTTTTCCGCGCTCGATCCGCTCATCCGTCGCGAGATGCAGGATGAGTTTCTGCGCCTGCAATCCGTGGTGAAGAAAACGATCATCTTCATCACCCACGATTTCGACGAGGCCATCCGTCTCGCCGATCGCATCGCCATCATGAAGGATGGCAGGGTCGTCCAGACCGGCACGCCCGAAGACCTCGTACTCAATCCCGCCGACGCCTATGTCGCCGCCTTCACGCGCAACGTGCCGCGCGCCAAGGTCGTGCGCGCCGCCTCGCTGATTGGGCCTGCCAATGGCGCCCGCATCGTCGGGCGTCTCTCGCACACTGCCACCATCGCCGACGCCGTACCGCGCTTGCAGGGCGCCGATTCCGCGCTGGAGATCACCGGCGACGACGGCGCCGTGCTCGGCGTCCTCGCCCATGACGCCGTCGTCAAAGTGCTGATGGAGGGCTGATGCAAGAGCGCCCCCTGCCACTGCGCCATTCCCGCGAAAGCGGGAATCTCGGTTTTCTTGACTCGCCGCTCTTGCCGAAAGCGACTGTGCCGGGCTTTGCCCGGCTCGTCCCCCCCTGCCCACCTCACGGACAGCTAACAGCGATCCCCGCTTTCGCGGAGATGACTCCGGAGGGTGATTGGACCTTGGGAGCCAATCGTTGACCCTTCTCCACGCCGCCCCCTCCGACTTGTCGATCCGCCCCGCCGCGCCGCTGCGAACGGCCATGCTGTGGGGCGCGGCGCTCCTCGTGTTCGTCGCGCTCTGGTTCTACGGTCCGGCCTGGACGCAGGTCTGGCCCAAGCCCGCCGAGATTCCCGCCATGCGCTGGATCGGCGCCTTCATGAACTGGCTGATCCGCGACGCAAGCTTCGGCCTCTTCACCTTCCAGCAGGCAACCCGCTTCGTCGCCGCCATCATCGAAGTTCCCTACACGCTGGCGCTAAGCCTCTTCGCCACCGGCTTCCTTCAGGGACAGGGGTCCGGTGCCATTGAGATCGTGCCGCCGCTGAGCTGGATCGCGCTGGTCAGCGGCCTGTCGCTGCTCGGCCTCTGGTCCGGCGGCTGGCGCCTGGCCCTGCTCGTCGCGGCGAGCCTGCTCTTCATTGCGCTCTTTGGCCAATGGCAGACCTCGATGATCACCCTGGCCTCGATCACGATCGCCGTCCCACTCGCCGCTGTCGGCGGATTGCTGGTCGGCATCATCGCTTTTCGCGTCCCGCTCGTCGAACGCGCCATCACGCCCCTGCTCGATCTGATGCAGACCGTGCCGATCTTTGCGTACCTCGTGCCGATCCTCTTCCTCTTCGGCTTCGGACCCACCGCCGCCATCGTCGCCACCATCATCTATGCCATGCCACCCATGACGCGCCTGACGCTGCTGGCCTTCCGGTCCGTGCCGGCCGAGATCAGCGAGCTCGGCCGCATGGTCGGCGCCACGCCGCGCCAGCGTACCTGGAAGGTGCTCGTCCCCGTCGCCATGCCGGGCCTGATGGTCGGCCTCAACCAGGTCATCATGCTGTCGCTCAACATCGTCATCATCTCCTCGATGATCGGCGCCGGCGGCCTCGGCGCTGAAGTCCTCGCCGCATTGCGTCGCCTCGATTTCGGCACGGGCATCGAGGCCGGCTTCTGCATCGTCGCCCTGGCCATCGTGCTGGACCGCCTGTCCCAGGCCGTCGCACTCAAGCTGCAGGACCCGCGCCACAGGGTGGAGACAAATCAGCCTTGGCTCCGCCGCCATCCATACCTCGTCGGTGCGCTGCTCCTTGTCGTCGCGACCTTTCTTGTCGGCCTCGCAACGCCCGAGGTGCAGACCTACCCTGACTCCTGGAGGCTCTCGAGCGGCACCTTCTGGGATCAGCTGATCGGCTGGATCAACGTCAACTTCTTCGACCAGCTTGAGGCCTTCAAGAATCTGATCGTCCTCAACCTTCTCGTCCCTCTCAAGCGCTTCCTGCTCGAGCTGCCCTGGGCCGGCGTGATGCTCCTGCTCGCCCTCGGCGGCTGGCGTCTCGGGGGCTGGCGCCTCGCGCTCCTTGTCGCCGCTCTGACGACGCTGATTGCCGCGACAGGCCAGTGGGAAAAGGCGATGATCACCGTCTATCTCTGCGCTATCTCCGTTGTCTTCGCCTGCCTCATCGGCATCCCCATCGGCATCCTCGCGGCCGAGCGGCGGCGCCTCTGGCCCGTCGTGCAGGCGATCGTCGATACGCTGCAGACCTTGCCCTCCTTCGTCTACCTGATGCCCGTCGTGATGCTGTTCCGCGTCGGCGACTTCACCGCCATGCTCGCCATCATCGCCTATGCCGTGGCGCCCGCGATCCGCTACACGGCGTTCGGCGTGTCCCGCGTCGATCCCGCGCTTGTCGAAGCCGGCAAAGCCTTCGGCGCAACCCCTTGGCAGATTCTCACGAGGATCAAGCTCAAGCTCGCGCTCCCCGAGATCATGCTCGGCCTCAACCAGACCATCATGCTGGCGCTGTCGATGCTCGTCATCACTGCCCTCGTGGGCACGCGTGACCTCGGCCAGGAGGTCTATATCGCGCTCGCCAAGGCCGACACCGGCCGCGGCATCGTCGCCGGCCTCGCCGTCGCCTTCATCGCCATCATCGCCGACCGGCTGATCGCCGCCGGCGCAACTCGCACCCGCCAGCGGCTCGGCCTCCTATGATTTCCTGCCTCACCCGCGAGTCCCTATGACCCTTCCGGCCCACGCTCAGTTCGTCGTCATCGGCGGCGGCATCATCGGCTGCTCCACGGCCTATCATCTTGCCAAAGAGCACAAGGCCGATGTCGTCCTGCTCGAGCAGGGCAAGCTGACCTCCGGCTCCACCTGGCATGCGGCCGGACTCGTCGGCCAGCTTCGCTCCTCTGCCTCCATCACGCAGGTGCTGAAGCACTCCGTCGAGCTCTACAAGACCCTCGAAGCCGAGACCGGCCTCGCGACCGGCTGGAAGATGACCGGCTGCCTCCGCCTCGCCACCACGCCCGACCGCTGGACCGAATACAAGCGCCTCGCGACAACCGCGCGCAGCTTCGGAATGGACATGGATCTGATCTCTCCCGAAG
>DASZPY010000038.1:0-10347 GCA_035549855.1 Devosia sp.
CGCGCGCCCAGCAGGCGGATGCGGAGAGAATAATGCGGCAGCGAACCGGGATAGATTCCTCAAATCGGGGCAAACCATTCGATGGGCTGCCGAATTGGCGAAGATCATCGGCACCGGTCGCTGCAGCCCCTCAGTGTCACCCCAGCGGAAGCTGGGGGCCTGATTCAGCACCGCGTGAGGGGAGAGTTGGGTCCCTGCTTTCGCAGGGGAAGACACAAGGGGGCAGACACACGTCCAGCGCAAGCGGCCGCCCAATCACCAGCCTTCGGCTGGCCCCCTCCCCCGTTCGCTCACGCTACGGGGGAAGATGCCCGACTGTGGGTTCCTCGTCTATCGGCTTCACCCGCTCACTCCTGACGACAAGTCTCCCTATCCCTTCCAGTCATGCTCCGGCTTATACCCCAGCACCTTCTGCGCCTTTTCGATCGAAATCAGACTCTCGTTCTTCTGCAGCGGACGTTTGCGCTTCGTGCCCGGAAACACCTCATCGAGCAACTCGTCGTTGGAACGGCGCATCAGCGAATTGGAGTTGGCGATGCCGAACACATGCGCGCCCTTGAGCTTGCTCTCGAGCGACAGGCGGATGGCCTGCGAGGCGTCGCGGGCGTCGATATAGGTCCAGAGATTGAAGCGGCGCGTCCGCGCGTCGGCCTGGTAGCCTTCGAAATTGGCGTAGTCGCCCTCCTCCTGAACGTTGGAGAAGCGCAGGCCGATGAGCTTGGCCTCGGGGTCCCACAGGGCATATTGCTCGGCGAGCTTCTCGCCGAGCAGCTTGCTCAGCGAATAGGACGACTGCGGCAGCTCGATCTCCTCGTCGACCGGCACATAGGCGGGGCCCGACGGATAGGGGATGCCATAGACCGTTTCGGACGAGGCCCAGACGACATTGCGGATCTTCAGCCGCTTGGCTGCCTCGAAGACGTAATAGGTCGAGAGCGTGTTGACCTCGAAGATGCGGTTGTCGGCCGCCTGCCCCGGCGCAGCGATGGCGCCCAGATGCACGATGCCGTCGACGCCATCCTCGACGCGGTCGTTGATGCCCGAGAACGCACCCATCAGCTCGCCGAAATTGGTGATATCCACCAGCGAGAACACCGGGTCGGTGGGCTTGGGCGGATTGGAAATGCCCGCCGGCCGCGTCTGGTCGATCGAAACGACCTTGTAGCCGTGATCCATCAGGTGACGAACGGCGACGCGCCCCAGCTTGCCGCTGCCGCCGGTGACGATGATGGTGCCCATGATGCCTCTCCCGTATTGATTTTGCGCGGAAGCTAGCGGGGCCGAAGCGGTGCCGCAACAGAGGCATCCATCGCGGCATCCACCAAACGGTGGAGGCCAGCCCGAGGCACTGGGAGCATTTTCTCCAGTGACAGCCATACGTGTTTGTTCTTACATAGCTTGTTGGACTTGGGGGATTGCGGGTGGGCGGCTTCGAACTCAGCCCCGTGGAGCTGGTGGGGTACGGCGGAACCGTGCTCACCGCGCTAAGCTATTCCATGCGCACCATCGTTCCCCTGCGCGTGGCCGGCATCGCGAGTTCGGCTTTCTTCATCGTTTATGGCGTCTTCATCGGCTCGCTTCCCATGCTCGCGACCGAACTCATTATCCTGCCGCTCAACGTGATGCGGCTGGTGCAGATCCTGCGGCTCATGAAGCAGGTGGAGAATGCGTCGGGCGGCGAATTCGACATCGCCTGGCTCGAGTCTTTCGCGCAGATCCGGCCGATGAATGCGGGCCATGTGCTGTTCCACGCCGGCGACGAAGCCAAGGAACTCTACGTCGTCCACAATGGCCGCTTCGGGCTGGAGGGACGAAACGACGTGACGTTCGGGCCCGGTGACATGATGGGCGAACTCGGCTTCCTCTCGCCCGACAACAAGCGCACGGCGACACTGGTTTGCCTTGAGGAAGGCGAAGTCGGCGCCGTCAGCTATTTCGACCTCAAGCAGCTCTACTTCCAGAACCCGAAGTTCGGCTTTTACCTGCTCAAGCTCATTGCGGGCCGGCTGTTCCAGAACGAGGCCCGGGCGCGGGCAGCGGCCGCGCCGCCATTGGCACTCGAGGCGGCTCAGTAACTCAGCCCGCGCGATGCTCGGCGAGAACCGCCGCGATGATTTCAGGCGGAGAGTGCTCGGCGGGGTTGCCCGGTCCGTCCCGATAGACCAGCGCGGATTTCCACAGGGCCCAGGCGCGAGCCCTGGCCCATAGTCCGGCATCGGCGGGTAGCGCCGCGCGGAAGGCGTCCCGCGCCTGGCCCTCGAGAAATACCCAGGCGAGAACGAGATCGCAGGATGGATCCCCAACTGCCATGCAACCGAAATCAATGACAGCGGCAAGCTGGCCGTCGCGGACGAGAAGATTGCCGATGGCGACGTCGCCATGCACCCAGACCGGCGATGCAACGCGGCTCTCCGTGGCCGCGGCAAGAACCTCATGGGCGGTTCGCATATCGATCTCTCCGGTCAGGGCCTCCACGGCACGATGCGCCTCCTCGCCATAGGCATCGATCGGGTGCGCGCCGCGAAGATAGGAATGCTGGCCCGGCGGCGGACCGTTGCCGATGTCGATGGCCTGGAGCGCGGTGATGAAACCCGCGACGTCGCGCGCGACTTGCACCCTGTCCGGGACATTCGCGCGAGAGGCCGGGTCGCCACGGAGCCAGCGCTGGATCGACCAGCGGAAGGGGTAGCTCTCGCCGGGCTCACCCGTGGCAACAGGGACGGGGATGGGCAGCGGCAAGTGCGGCGCGAGGCGCGGCAGCCACTCGGCTTCCTTGGCCGTCTGCTCCGCATAGCCTGCGGCGCTGGGAAAGCGGAGCTTCATGTCGTCCCCCAGCCGGAACGACCAATTGTCCCAGCCATCGGCAGCTACCGGCCGGACGGGCAGCCCAGCCCATTGCGGGAACTGCGCTGCGACGAGACGCTGCGCGAGCGCCACGTCCATCGGGAATTTCCCGGCAGCGAGCTTCCGGTCGCGAAGACTGGTGGGATTGGTCATCCGCTGCGAGGACCATATTCACGGCGCCGGATCAAGCCCTCTTGCGCGCGAAGTCCGGCAGCGGCAGGCCCTTCTCGCGCGCATCATCCATCACGGTGCGCCCGCCATATTCCTTCGACCGCCGCCATTCCTCGGCGACATATTCGTGGAATGAGGGGCCGGTCGCATTGGCCTCAAGCGTCCGCGCCTGCGCATCGAGCCGCTTCATCGCGGAGAGCTCCTCGGACTGACCCAGCCGCGCTTTCACCACGGCATATTTCAGCACGCGGATGGTCTCGTCATAAACCTTGAGCGGGACCGGAAACGGCGCGCCGTCCTTGCCGCCCTTGCTCATGGAAAAGCGGGCTGGATCGGCGAAGCGGTGCGGCGCGCCATGAATGACTTCCGCCACCATGGCGAGGGAGCGCACGGTGCGTGCACCAACGCCTGGCGTCAGCAGCAGCTCGGTGAAATCGGCGGGACCGCGATCGGCGGCGGCGGCGAGCGAGGCGTGGAGGCGGCGGAGGATCACATCCTTGGGCCGCACATCGTGATGGGCGGGCATCACCAGGTGCGGCAGCATGGGCTGGTCGGTTTCCGGTTCACGCTCGGGAGCACTATCGCGGCCCTCGAGCTTGCCGACCTCCCTGACAATGCCGTCAGGACCGATGCCGCCGAGGATATCGACGCTGGCGACGCGTGACTGCGCTGCGCGATGGTCGGTGAGATTGACGATGGTCCCCTGCCCTTGGCCTTCGATGGCGGCATGCGGCGCATCGACGAAATCGGCGAGGCCCTCGCTGCGCCAATGATAGCGACGTGCGGTGGAGGTCTCGTCCTTCATCCCCTGCTGCACCACGACCCATTTGGCGTCATCGGCGACGATGAAGCCGTGGAGATAGAGTTCGAACCCGTCCTGCACCGCGGCGCTGTCGACCTTGGCGACCAAGCGCGACGCGCGCGCCAATGCAGCGCCATCGAAGCCGACGCGGTTGCCGATGGCGACGAGCTCGTCCGGCGTCTTGCGCGAATGCTTGCCGCGTCCGCCGCAGACATGGAGGCCCAGTTCCTTCTCGAGCGGCAGCAGACCGCGCTTGAGCGCACCGATGACGGAGGTTGTGATGCCTGAAGAATGCCAGTCCATTCCCATCACGGCACCAAAGGACTGGAACCAGAAGGGGCTCGCGAGGCGACTCAGGAATTCGTCGCGGCCATACTCCTGGATGATGGCCTCGGTGATGATCGCGCCAAGTTTCCCCATACGACCCGCCAGCCATTCGGGCACGCGGCCGCCATGAAGCGGAAGATCTGCGCTGCCGGAACGATGGGACATGCGGCAGGATAGCACGAGAACAAAGAGGAAACAAAGGATCTTGCGACTTGCCATTGACTCCTTCGGCTGGATCATCCATAACCAAATCATTCTATAACACTTCGGTTATTGATATGGACCCTTCCGAACGCCTCGACGCGACATTCATCGCCCTCGCCAATCCGACCAGGCGCGCCATCCTCGCGCGGCTCAAGACGGGCGACGCGACGGTGAACGAGCTGGCGGCGCCATTCGCCATCAGCCAGCCGGCGGTGAGCAAGCATCTCAAGATCCTCGAACGCGCGGGGCTCGTGTCGCGGACCAATGTCGGCACATCGCGCCCGGTCAGGATCGAGGCGGGTCCGATGCGCGAGGCCGCCGACTGGCTCGAGAAGTACCGCGAGTTCTGGGAGAAGAGCTACGCAAGGCTCGATGCCCTCCTCGAAATCCTCCAGACGCCCCTCAATGGGCCGGACAAGCCGGCCAAAGCCAAAAAGCAAAGGAAGGACGATGCCTAAGCCCCTTTCGATCACCACGCCCGGCGACCGCGACATCGTCATCGTCCGCGAGTTCGAGGCGCCACGCGAACTCGTCTTCCTCTGCTATTCGAAGCCCGAATTGCTGCGGCGCTGGTACGGCCTGCCGGACTGGACGACCACTGAATGCGAGATCGATTTCCGCGTCGGCGGCAAGTACCGCATCGCCCAGCGTTCGCCCAACGGCTATGTGCTGGCGAGCCAAGGCCTCTACACCCTGATCGTGCCGCCCGAACGCATCGGCCAGACCGAGTATTACGACGACGACTGGACCAAGGGCGGCAGCGACAATCTGATCGTGTTCACCGAGAAGGATGGCCGCACCGTCACAACCACCACCGTCACCTACGCAACGCCGGAAGGCCGCGCGGCGGCGGCCGCCTCACCCATGGCCGAAGGCATGGAGATCGGCTTCAAGCGGCTCGACGCCGTCCTGGCCGAGGAACAGGCCGGGGACTGAGCGAACCACACCACTGAAACGACGACGCTGCCCGCGATCTGCGCGGGAAGCGAACGGGCAAGCTCGCCCTCATGACTGACTTTTCACCCGCGCTTCGCGCTAGACTCTCGCAAGGAAGGAGACTTCAATGACCACCACCACAATCACCCCATTCCTGTGGTTCAGCACCTCGGTGAAGGAGCCCATCGCCTACTACAAGTCCATATTCCCCGACGTGAAGGTCGAGATGGAAAGCGACTTCATCGGCATCTTCGAGCTGCAGGGTCAGCGCTTTTATGGCCTCAATGGCGGTCCGCAGTTCAAGTTCACCGAAGCCGTATCCTTCTTCGTGAGCGTCGACACACAGGAAGAGGTCGACCGTTACTGGAACGCGCTCACCGCCAATGGCGGCGAGGAGTCCAAGTGCGGCTGGCTGAAGGACAAATACGGACTGAGCTGGCAGATCATCCCGCGCAAGCTCATGGAGTACCAGGGCAGCCCAGACCGGGCCGCGGCAGAACGCGCCAACCAGGCCATGCTCAAGATGCGCAAGATCGTCATCGCCGATCTCGATAGGGCCTATGCCGGCAAGTAGGAGGCTGGGTTGGGCCGTAGCGTCTTCTGCGACTGCCCGAAAATCCAAACTCAGCTCTTCTGCCTGAACGGAGCAGCTTTGCTCCATCGGCACTTGCCGATGCACGGGGAAAGGCGCAGAAGACTGAGGTTTTCCTTCCTTCGTTTCAGCAGAACGACATGTCCCTCCTGTTTTCGCCTTTGATCCTGCGCGGCCTCACCCTGCGTAACCGCACCGTCGTCGCCCCGATGTGCCAGTATTCGTCCCAGCACGGCTTCGCCAATGATTGGCATTTCGTCCATCTCGGACGCTTCGCACTCGGCGGCTTCGGATTGGTGATCGTCGAGGCGACCGGTGTCACGCCCGAAGGTCGCATCTCCTATGGCGACTTGGGATTATGGGAAGACGCGCAGATCGCCCCCCTTGCCCATATCGTCGAGTTCCTCCATGCCGAAGGCGCGGCCGCGGGCATCCAGCTTGCGCATGCGGGACGCAAGGCCTCGACGCCGATCGCCTGGCGTCACGGCTTCGATGAAACCGAAGACGAGAAGGAAGCAGTCGCCTTCGAGTCCTGGACCCCGGTCGCGCCAAGCGCGATCATCCATTCCGAAACGCAGCCCGGATACACCCTGCCCCATGCGCTCACCGAAACCGAGATCAAGGCAAATGTGCAGGCCTTTGCCGATGCCGCGGTGCGCGCCGACAAGGCCGGCTTTGACGTGGTCGAGATTCACGCCGCGCATGGCTACCTCATCAACCAGTTCCTCTCGCCGATCGCGAACAAACGCACGGATGTCTATGGCGGGACTCGCGAAAACCGCATGCGCTTCGCGCTGGAGGTCACACGCGCCGTGCGAGACGTCTGGCCAGAGGACAAGCCGCTCTTCGTCCGCATCTCCGCGACCGATGGCAGCCCCGACGGATGGAGCGTCGAGGATTCCAAGATTCTGGCGCAAGAGCTCAAGGCTCTTGGCGTCGACATTATCCACGTGTCCTCGGGTGGGTTCGACGGCTACGGCTTGAAGCCGGGGCCGCTCTATCAGGTTGAACTCGCCAAGGCTGTGCGCGAAGCCGGCGTGAAAACCATCGCTGTCGGGCTCATCTCCGAACCCTCGGATGCCGAGAGAGTCCTCAGGGACGGCGACGCCGATCTCGTTGCCCTCGCACGAGGCGCACTCGAAGATCCCAACTGGGCCATCCACGCGCATCACGTGCTCGATGGGGCAGAATACAGCCTTTGGCCGATCCAGGCGCGCGAACGCATTCGCGGCAAGGACAGGGTGTTGGGAATCCGCCAGCCGAACTGACACGAAGCCGCCTGTGGCCGGCCATCGGCCGGTCATTTGCCGTTCACATTGCCGGTGGCATAGGCTCGCCCATTCGCTTGGGGAGTCCAATCATGAATCTGAAACGCTTTCTGCCGCTTCTGGCGCTGCCGCTGCTTGCCGCCTGCGCGCCCGAAGTAGAATCGACCATCTATCTCGCCGACATCCAGGACGCGATCGACAAGGGCGAGCCCATCGCTGTCCCCGCCCTGTTGCGGATTCCGCAGGCCGGCGAGGACGAATGCAAGAAGGCCCTGGACGCGCTCAAGGAAAAGCTCACGGCATTCGCGCCGGTGACCGGCAAGGCGCAGTGCATCTCGCGCAGCGATCCCTCGGGTCAGGGCACGCAGCTCGCCGAAATCGAGACCAAGTTGCAGATCGTCGGCGCCGGCGGCACCGTCGATCCGGTGAACCTCTTCGTCGTCGAGGCCGCGACGACCGACGAAGGCCGCACCGACCTCACCTTCAAGATGCTGAAGCCAATCAGCGAAGTGATCGAAGCGCTCAAATCCGACGACAGCATGCAGGTCGATTTCGACCCCGCCAAATTCATCGTCCACATCAATAATGATGCGTCGGGCACGGTCGAGATCGCCGGCAACACGGTTTTCGCCGACGGCAAGCCGGTACTGCCCGAAACCGGCGGCACGATTTCCCTTGACCGCCGCTCGGAGGTGGAAATCAGATTCTCGGACGTGGCCTCGAGCTATGTCGAGCAGGGCAATTCTTACTGGTTTGTAACAGTCGGACCTGCCGAATAGGCCCGTCGCTGCAAACTTCTGCCTTGTTTGGCGCCTGACCTTGCAACCGCGCGCGGCGAACACCACGTGCGGTTGAATTGTCTCGGGAGATCGACATGACCAGCAAAGCCGCCCTCTTCGCATTGCTGGCCATGTGGGGCGTTGGCGCCACGGCGTGCCTGCCCGCCTATGCCCAGGAAACCACGCTGGAACTCGATACCGACGGCGACGGCGAGGACGAGACCTCGCTCACCGACCGCGTCTGGGTGCGAAGCGAAGAAGGCCAGTTGCCCGGCTCCATGCTGATCTTCCTCTCGGACGGAACGCTGGTGCAGGATTCGTGCTGGGAAACGCACCGTCTCTCGCCATGGGAAATGGTCTCGGGCACGTCCGTGAAGTGGGACGAGGACGGTGTCGAAATCGCCGCCGACATCACAACGCTGACGCCCAACGAATTGGTGCTGACCCTGAGGCTGAAGGGCGGCGAGACCGAGGAGCAGCATTTCGCCCCGGCAACCCTGCCCTATGTCTGCCCGGACATCCCCAAGAGCTGACAGAGCGTTTCCAGGAAAAGTGTCGAGCGGTCTTTCCGGTTCGGAAACGCGACAGACTCGCTACAGGATCACCTGCGTGCCGATCTCGACCACGCGGCCGGTCGGAATGTGGAAGTATTCGGTAGCGTCCGTGGCATTCTTGGCCAGCGCGATAAAGAGCTTGTCCACCCAATAGGGCAATCCGCCCTTGATGGACGGCTTCAGCGAACGCCGCGACAGGAAGAACGAGGTCGACATGATGTCGAACTTCCAACCGAGCTTGCGCGCCAGCGCCAGCGCCTTCGGAATATTCGGCGTTTCGATGAAGCCGAAGCGCACCACCACGCGATAGAAGAGATCGTTATAGGCGTCGATCGTCACCTTCTCATCGTCGGGAACGCGCGGCGTGTCGGCCGTGAGCACGGTCAGGATGACATTGTGCTCGTGCAGCACCTTGTAGTGCTTGAGGCTGTGCAGCAGCGCTGTTGGCGCGCCTTCGATGTCGGAGGTGAGGAAGATCGCCGTGCCCGGCACGATGGTCGGCTTCTTCTTGGCGAGGTTCTCGACCAGGAACTCGAGTGGCACCTCGTCGCGCCGCGTCTTTTCGCTGAGCCGTTTGCGTCCCTGGATCCAGATGGTCATGATCGCCGCCGCGCACCCGGCCACCAGCACCGGCACCCACCCGCCGTCGAGGATCTTGAACACGTTGGAGACAAAGAAGCTGACATCGACGATGAGGAACGGCGTCATCACCAGCGCCACCGCCGCCGGGTGCCACTTCCACAGCCGCCACATCACCAGCGACAGAAACGAGGCGGTGCCGAGCATCACCGCGCTCACCGCGATGCCGTAGGCCGCCGACAGGTCCGCCGAGCTGCCGAAGGCGATCACCACCACCGTCACCAGCACGTAAAGGATGCCGTTGATCTGCGGCACATAGATCTGCCCGCTCTGCGTCTCGGATGTGTGCCGGACGGTGAGGCGCGGCAGGAAGTTGAGCGCCGCCGCCTGCTGGGCGAGGCTGAACATGCCTGAGATCACCGCCTGGCTGGCAATTACCGTGGCCGCGGTGGTGAGGATCACGAAGGGCAGCTGGAACCATTCCGGCTGCATGGTGAAGAACGGGTTGTCCGCCGCCGCTCCGCTGCCGCCATTGGCGATCAGATACGCCCCCTGCCCGAAATAGTTGAGCAGCAGCGCCGGAAACACCAGGCTGAACCAGGCGATGACGATCGGCCTGCGTCCGAAATGCCCCAGATCGGCATAGAGCCCCTCGGCGCCCGTCACGCACAGGAAGATGGCGCCGATGACGATGAAGGCCGTGTCGAGATGGCGCGCCAGGAACAGGATGCCGTGCGCCGGATTCACCGCCCACAGCACCGCCGGGTTGTCCACGATGTGAACCGCGCCCGAAACGCCCAGCGTCAGGAACCACAGCACCATCACCGGCCCGAAGATCGAGCTCACCCGCGCCGTTCCGAAGCGCTGGAACATGAACAGCAGCAGGATGACCAGCACCGTGATCGGCACCACCCACCGCGCCAGCGAGGGCTGCACCACTTCGAGGCCTTCGACGGCCGACAGCACCGAGATCGCCGGAGTGATGATGGCGTCGCCGAAGAACAGCGCCGCCCCGATCACGCCGAAGGCGACGATGATCCCGGTCCGCTTGGTGAGCGTCGAGCGCACCAGCGACATCAGCGCCAGCGTTCCGCCCTCGCCCTTGTTGTCGGCCCGCGTCACGAAGAACACGTACTTGATCGAGACGGTGATCGTCAGCGTCCACACGATCAGGGAGAGCAGCCCGAGCACGTCCGCCGTGAGATCGCCCGGCGTGCCGCGATCAGCGAAGGCCTGGCGGAAGGTGTAGATCGGGCTCGTCCCGATGTCGCCGTAAACGACCCCGAGCGCG
>DASZPY010000039.1:0-6403 GCA_035549855.1 Devosia sp.
AATCCCTCCACCGTGGTCGCCTACAATGTCCGCGCCATGCCGACGCTGATCGTGTTCAAGGATGGTGAACCCGTGGACATGAAAGTGGGCGCCGGCCAGTCGCGCGTGCAGCTCACCAAATGGCTGGAGCAGTTCGCCTGATGCGCTAATCCGGCGGCGTGCCGTTCTTGGCGAGCACGTGCCCGCCGAGATAGAGCGAACCGCAGATGACGACACGCGCGCGCTTGATGACCGCAGCCTCCCTCAGCGCCATTCCGATCGATCGGCTGGCGTTGGCCTTGAGTCCGGCGGCGCGCGCGGCGGCTGCGATGACTTCGGCAGGGTGCGCATTCTCCTCACCCGGAATGGTGAGGCCGAAGACTTCCGGTGACATGCCCACGAAGGGCTTCAGGAAGTCCGCCGGCTCGCGCGTATTCATCATGCCGACGACCAGCACCAGCGGCTTTGGGCGAGCCGCGTTCATTTCTTCGAGTGCTCGCGCCAGCGCCGCCGCGCCGTGTGCGTTGTGTGCGCCATCGAGCCACAACTCGCTGCTGCCTGGCAGAAGTTCACGGAGCGTTCCCTTGAGCGGCTGGATGCGCGCCGGCCATTCGACGGTGCGCAGTCCCTCCGCCATCTGCGCTTCGCTGATGGGCAGCCCGAAATGGCGCACTGCGGCAATGGCCAGTGCCGCATTGTCGAACTGGTGGGCTCCGAATAGCGCCGGCGGCGGGAGGTCGAGCAGGCCGGACTCATCCTGATAGATGAGACAGCCATCCTGCGCATAGCCATCATAGTCGCGCCCTTGCACGAAGGGCACGACCTTGAGCTTGGCCGCGGCGCGCTCGATTTCCGTGAGACCTTCGTCGCGCTGGCGGCCGATCACCGCCGGGCTGCCGCGCTTCAATATGCCGGCCTTGTGCGATGCGATCTCGGCGATGGAATAGCCGAGCCATTTCTGGTGATCGAAATCGACCGGCGTGATGATGACGCCAAGGGGGTGATCGATGACGTTGGTGGAGTCGAAGTCGCCGCCGAGCCCCACCTCGAGCAGCAGATAGTCGGCGGGGGTTTCGGCGAAGAGCTTCAGCGCCGCCGAGGTGGTGATCTCGAACTGCGTGATCGGCTGGCCAGCGTTGACGCGTTCGACCTCCTCCAGCGCATCATTGATGCGGCGCGTGCCGACCAGCTTGCCCGCAAGGCGGATGCGCTCATTGAAGCGGACGAGATGCGGGGACGTATAGACGTGGACGCGCTTGCCTGCCGCTTCTAGCATGGCGCGCAGATAGGCGATGGTCGAGCCTTTGGCGTTGGTGCCCGCGACATGGATCACCGGCGGCAGGCGATCCTGGGGATGGCCCAGCGCATCAAGCAGACGCAGTTCGCGTCCGAGATCGAGGTCCATGAATCTGGGATAGAGCGCCGTCAGGCGCTTCAGGATGGCGTCGGTGCGGGACATAAGACACGCGCGGTTGGATGCCGCGGTTCTAGCGAGTCCAATTGCGGAAGGCTACTCGGAAGCCGCGACTGGCAGTTCGCTCAGATCGTCATTGGCGGGGGGCGCTGGAAGCGCCGCGACCGGCGGTGTCGAGGCCAGGTCGGCCGGCATTTCCGACTTGGTGAGGATCGCGATCAGCGAGCCGATGGTCGAGCGCATATGGTGGCGATGGACGACCATATCGACCATGCCGTGCTCGTAGAGATATTCGGAGCGCTGGAAGCCCTTGGGCAGCTTTTCGCGGATGGTCTGCTCGATGACACGCGGACCCGCAAAACAGATCAGCGCACCGGGTTCGGCCAGATGCACGTCGCCCAGCATCGCATAGGAAGCGGTAACGCCGCCGGTGGTGGGGTTGGTGAACACGACGATGAAGGGCAGCCCCGCTTCGCGCAGGCGCAGCACGGCGACGGTCGTGCGCGGCATCTGCATCAGCGAGAGGATGCCTTCCTGCATGCGCGCGCCGCCCGATGCGGCGAACAGCACGAAGGGCGTTTTGCGCGCGACGGCAGTCTCGAGCCCGGTGATCACCGCAGACCCGGCAGCCATGCCTAGCGAGCCACCCATGAAATCGAAATCCTGCACCGCTACCGTGACCGGCTGGCTGTAGAGCGTGCCAGTCGCAACCAGCACCGCATCCTGTGTGCCGGTCTTAGCGCGCTGTTCCTTGAGGCGGTCGACGTAGCGCTTCTGGTCGCGGAACTTCAGCGGATCCTGGGCTACCTGCGGCAACGGGACGAGGTCGTATTTGCCGCCGTCGAAAAAGGCCGCCATGCGGTCGGCGGCCTTGATCTTCATGTGGTGGCCGGAACCCGGCACCACCCACTGATTGGCCTCGAGATCGCGATAAAACACCATCTCGCCCGACTCAGGGTCTTTGACCCAGAGGTTTTCCGGTGTTTCGCGTTTGTTCAGAAACGACCGGATTTTCGGGGGAAGTACGTTATCGATCCAGCTCATCGGGTCTCTCGTGCCGCCAATTGCGAGCGCTCTATGAGGCGATTGTGGCGAATATAGTCAGCCCCGGGGCCGGGTGCAAACTAGCTCCGCGCCCTGCGCACACCTGAGGCAAGGGCACTGACCAATGTGGTCACGGCGGCTACGGTTCCGGCGGTCGCCTTGCCGTTTTCGAGCGAGGTAGCGATGGCGTTGCAGACTGCAGTGCCCACGATGACGCCATCGGCGTCGCGGCCCACAATCGCGGCATCGTTGGCGGTCTTGATGCCGAACCCGACGGCGACAGGCAGGCCGGTGTGCGATTTGATCCGCTTGACCGCCTCCCTCACCGCCGCGTGGGACTTGATGGCGGCCCCCGTAATGCCGGTCATCGACACATAGTAAACAAAGCCTGAGGTGTTCTCGAGCACGACCGGCAAACGATGGTCGTCCGTCGTCGGCGTCGCGAGGCGAATGAAGTTGAGCCCCGCCCGCAGGGCCGGCAGGCATAACTCGTCGTCCTCCTCCGGAGGCAGGTCGACGACGATGAGGCCATCGACACCGGCCTTCAGCGCATCGGCGATGAACGCGTCGACGCCGTGGACGTAGATCGGGTTGTAGTAGCCCATCAGTATGATGGGTGTGACCGTATCGGTCTTCCGAAAATCGGCGACGATGTCGAGCGTCTTGTTGAGCGTCTGGCCTGCCTTGAGCGCACGCTGTCCGGCCGCCTGCACGCCCGGTCCATCGGCCATCGGGTCCGAGAACGGCATTCCAAATTCGACCATGTCGGCGCCGGCCGCAGGCAGCGCCTTCAGGATGGCGCTGGCGGTATCGAAATCGGGATCGCCCGCCATGACGAAGATCCCGAGGGCGGGCCGGCCTTCAGCCGCGCAGAGCGCGAAACGATCGGCGATACGGGTGCTCAATTCTTGCCTGCCGCGAGATATTTGGCGACGCTGTCGATGTCTTTGTCGCCGCGGCCCGAGAGGCAGAGGACGATCGTTTCGTCCTTGCCCATCTTCGGCGCGAGCTTCATCACCTGCGCGAGACCATGCGCGCTTTCGAGCGCGGGGATGATGCCCTCGATACGCGTCAGGAGCTGGAAGGCGTCCAGTGCTTCCTCGTCGGTGATCGGTATATAGGTCACACGCTTAGTGTCGTGCAGCCAGGCATGCTCGGGGCCGACACCGGGATAGTCGAGACCGGCCGAAATGGAATGGCCTTCCAGAATCTGGCCGTCGCTGTCCTGCAGCAGATAGGTCCGGTTGCCGTGCAGCACGCCGGGACGCCCGCCGGTCATCGACGCGGCATGGCCGTTCTCGACGTCGATGCCGTGGCCGCCGGCCTCCGCGCCGTAGATCTTCACGCTCGGATCATCGAGGAAAGGATGGAACGTCCCAATCGCGTTGGAGCCGCCGCCGACACAGGCGACCACAGCGTCGGGAAGCTTACCCTCGGCTTCATGATGCTGCAGCCTGATCTCGTCGCCGATCACCGACTGGAAGTCGCGCACCATCACCGGATACGGATGCGGCCCTGCCGCGGTGCCGATGAGATAGTAAGTCGTGTCGACATTGGTGACCCAGTCGCGCAGAGCCTCGTTCATCGCGTCCTTTAGCGTGCCGGCGCCGGCAGTGACGGGGCGCACTTCGGCGCCCAGCATCTTCATGCGCTGCACGTTCGGCGCCTGGCGCTCGACGTCGGTCGCGCCCATGAACACGACGCAGGGCAGTCCGAAGCGCGCGCAGACCGTTGCGGTTGCGACGCCATGCTGACCCGCGCCGGTCTCGGCGATGATGCGGGTCTTGCCCATGCGCCGCGCCAACAGGATCTGGCCGAGCGTGTTGTTGATCTTGTGCGAGCCGGTGTGATTGAGGTCTTCGCGCTTCAGATACACCTTGGCGCCGCCCAGCTCTGCTGTGAGGCGCTCGGCGAAATAGAGCGGCGACGGCCGGCCGGCATAGTGCGTGCGCAAATCGCCCATCTCGGCGATGAAAGCCGGGTCTTCCTTGGCGGTGAAGTAGGCCGTCTCGAGGTCGCGGATCAGCGGCATGAGGGTCTCGGCGACGAAGCGCCCGCCGAATATGCCGAAGCGCCCGTCCTCGTCGGGACCGGTCCTGAGCGAATTGGCCCCGCTGATCGGCACGCTGAACTCCCTAGCCTGCGGCGCCTCGAACATTCGCGATGAATTCGCGAACGAGCGCCGCATCCTTGACGCCGGGCGATGTCTCGACGCCCGAGGATACATCCACGCCCATCGGCCGCGTCGCGGCGATGGCCGCGGCAACCGTCTTGGGCGTGAGGCCCCCGGAAAGCATGAAGGGCAGAGCCGGGTCAAGCGCCTTGAGCAGCGACCAGTCGAAGGTCTCCCCCAGCCCGCCCGGCCGGTCAGCGCCTTTGGGCGGTTTGGCATCGAGCAGGATGCGGTCGGCGATTTCGGCAAACGCCGCAACGTGAGCGACGTCCTCGGCGGTGCCGATCGGGCAGGCCTTGAGGATCGCTATACCGGCTTCCTCGCGGATCGCTTCGACGCGGTGCGGCGTCTCGGGGCCGTGGAGCTGGATCCAGTCGGGGCCAAGAGCCGCGACTTGCGCGACGAGCGTGTTGTCGGGATTGACCAGCACCACGCACGTCTCGGCGCGCCCGCGCGCGAGCGAGATCATTTCGCCGATCGGGTCGAGCTCGAGATGACGCGGCGAACGTGCGAAATGCATGAAGCCGACCATGTCGGCGCCGGCGTCGATGGCAGCGTCGAGGATCGCTTCGGTCTTGATACCGCAGATCTTGATAATGAGGGGGTCAGGCATCAGGGCGGGTCTTGCTCAGGGCTTTACCAAATCATCCACGTTTGGCTGCAGACCGGGCGCTCGCCGTATCGCTTCGATCTCGCGGTTAAGCCGCTCTGTCTCGCGGCGGTAGGCGCGTTCATCGCGCCGGTGCGATGCCTGTGCGAACCAGGTGGCGATGCCCCCTAGCACCACCCCCAACAGCAGGACACCGAAAAGGACAAGGAAGAACGGCACGCCGACGCCGGGCGAAGCCAGCGCATCGGAGGGCACGAAGGGATTGAAGTTGACGACCACCAATTGCCGGTTGGCGAGCGCAAAGACGATCAGCACCGCGCAGAGCGGCACCAGCACGATCCAACCGACGATACGTCTCAGCATTGGATCATGCCTTTGGCGAGGACTCTAATCGCGCTAGCGATTAAGTCGTTCGCGGATCTCCTTGCCAGCCTTGAATTGCGGAACGTATTTCTCGCCGACATCGACCTGCTCGCCCGTCCGCGGATTGCGTCCGACGCGCGCGGGGCGGTTCTTGACCGAGAAGGCGCCGAAGCCGCGCAGCTCGACACGGTCGCCACGCGCCATGGCGTTGCCGACCTCGTCGAGAATGGCATTGACGATGTTCTCGATGTCACGTTGGAACAGATGCGGATTTTCGCCTGCAAGCTTTTCGACCAGTTCAGACTTGATCATCGCCGCCCCCGGACGTCACGCACCGGACTTGCGTCCGGCTCAATGAGCGGGGTCAACCTGCCAAAGGGACACTAGCCCGTCAAGCGCGATCGGACCGTCCGTTGGAAGGCCCAGCGCACCGCGGGCAGCCCCGCCCAACCATCGCAAATAGCCGATCCAGCCTTCGTCGCGGCGGGGTGCCCAGTCGACCACGTCGAGGCCAGCCTTGATGCCCTTGTCGCTCTCGAGCCAAGTGATCGCTTCGCGCTCGCCGCCAACGGCGTCGATCAATTTGGACTCGAGTGCCTGATTGCCGGTGAGGATGCG
Organism: Devosia sp.; assembly: GCA_035549855.1. Lineage (GTDB taxonomy): Bacteria > Pseudomonadota > Alphaproteobacteria > Rhizobiales > Devosiaceae > Devosia_A. The sequence continues at coordinate 6,202 of DASZPY010000039.1, forward strand.
GCCGTCGGCGAGAGGCAGCACGGTCTCCCGTGCGAGGCCGCGGCGTTCGGCGACGATATCGACGAACCAGTTGAAGCTGTCGTCGACGATGGCCTGCAGCGATGCACGCACCTCAGGCGACATGGCTTCATCGAGGTCCGGTTCGGCCTTCAGGGGTCCGGACTGAACCTTGTCGAGATCGACACCGATGGTCTGGAAGAGC
>DASZPY010000040.1:0-15074 GCA_035549855.1 Devosia sp.
CACGCCGCCATTATACTCGGGCGTCACCACCAGCACGATGTCGGTCGAACGAAACAGATCGGCGAGCCGCGCCGCGGCGCTAGGGGATTTGCCGGCATCCTCGATGTCCTGGTTGAAGATCGGCATCTCGAAATCGCGGAGGTCGAGATCGGTGACGGCGACGCCCGCCTCCGTGAGCTTGCGCGAGAGATGCTTGCGCAACACCTCGTTGATCGAGCCGGTGCGGAGCGAGCCGCAAAGGGTGATGGCGGTTTTCTGGAGCGGCGTTTCAGTCATTGGCGTCGACGGAATGGGGTCATGCGCAGCGCTGCGAGAAAGGCGGCGGTCTGGTCATCCAGAGGACTCTGACGAAGAGTGATCGGCAGCCTCGGCAGGATAGCGAAATCGATCGAGGAAGTATCCTCGCCGGCTGCTGAATGGCCTTCGAGCCTGCTCGCATATCCATCGTTGACGAACAGCAGGAGGTCGATCCCCTCGTCAATGCCGTCTAGCATCACCATCAGACCGCCAATGGGCGACAAGCAGCTTACCGGAGCGATAGAATGATCGACCGTGAATTCGGTGAAGAACCCGCCACCGGTGTTCTCACGTCTGGTGAACGTGGCAGCGTCGAGCTGTGCGACGAGATCCGGAACCTGCTCGCCGTAGATGTCGGCAAACTCGGCAAGCACCGACAACTCAAAAGCGGAGAATGCCATCATCCCTAGCTCTCGAACAGATTCTTGAGCTTCGCGAAGAACCCCTCGCTCGTCGGCGACGTCTCTTTGGTCGTCACCTTGTGAAATTCCTCGAGCAGCTCGCGCTGGCGGCGGGTCAAATTCTGCGGCGTCTCGACATCGAGCTGCACATAGAGATCGCCCGTGTCCTTGCTGCGCAGCACCGGCATGCCTTTGCTCTTGAGCCTCACACGTTGTCCCGGCTGCGTGCCGGCGGAAACCTTCACCTTGGCGCGCGCGCCGTCGAGCGTGGGTACTTCGAATTCGCCGCCCAGCGCAGCGGTGGTCATCGCGATGGGGACGCGCGCATAGAGGTCGGCGCCGTCGCGATGGAAGAGATCATGCGGCTTCACCGAAATGAAGATGTAGAGATCGCCCGGCGGTCCGCCACGCAGGCCGGCTTCGCCCTCATTGGCGAGGCGGATGCGTGTGCCATCTTCGATGCCCTTGGGCACGTCGACCGAAAGCTTGCGGTTCTCCTGCCGGCGGCCCTGCCCGCCGCAATCGGTGCAGGGGTTCTCCATGATCTGCCCGCGCCCCTGACACACCGGGCAGGTGCGCTCGATGGTGAAGAAGCCCTGCGCCGCGCGCACCTTGCCGTGGCCGTTGCAATGCTTGCAGGTCGACATGCCGGTACCGGGCTTGGCGCCCGTGCCGTCGCAGGTCTTGCATGAAACGAGCGTGGGCACGTCGATCTCGACCGTGCGGCCGAGGAACGCTTCCTCGAGCGTGATCTCAAGATTGTAGCGGAGGTCGGAACCGCGCAACCGCGATTGCTGCCCGCGGCTCCGCTGGCCACCCATGAAGTCGCCGAAGATGTCCTCGAAGATGTCGGACATCGAGGATGCGAATTCCGGACCGAAGCCATTGGCCCGTCCACCGCCCATGCCGCCGTTCTCGAACGCTGCATGCCCGAACCGGTCATAGGCCGCGCGCTTCTGCGGATCCTTCAGCGTGTCATAGGCTTCGTTGATCTCTTTGAATTTGTGCTCGGCATCGCTGTTGCCCGGATTGCGGTCCGGATGGAACTGCATGGCGAGCTTGCGATAAGCGCCCTTGAGGGCCGCCTCGTCAGCGCCCTTCTGCACCCCTAGCACATCGTAGAAATCACGCTTGGCCATCGCGGCCTTCAAGTCTGTCGATCATGCCCGCAATCCGGCGTGCGCGCGTCTCGGCGCGCTTGGCCTCGTCGATCCATTTCAGATATTCGGCTTTGTGCGAGGGTGGAAGGGTCTCGAAACGGGAAAGCGCCGCGGGGTTGAGCCGCAGCGCTTCACCGATGTCAGGGGAAACTGACAGGACCATGAGCTAGGCCGACTTCTTGTCGTCGTCCTTGACCTCTTCGAACTCCGCATCGACGACATCGTCGTCTTCCGGCTTGTCGCCGCCGGCGGCTTTGGCCTCGGCTTCCGCCTGCGACGCCTTGTACATGGCCTCGCCCAGCTTCATCGACGCTTCCGCCAGTGCGTTGGTCTTGTCCTTGATCGCCTCGGCGTCGTCGCCTTCGATCACGCCCTTCAGATCCGCGAGTGCGGTCTCGATGGCGGTCTTTTCGTCCACGCCGACCTTGTCGCCATAATCCTTGAGCGACTTTTCGGTGGAATGGATCAGGCTCTCGGCCTGGTTCTTGGCTTCCACCGCCTCGCGCTGCTTCTTGTCGGCTTCGGCATTGGCCTCGGCTTCCTTCACCATGCGGTCGATATCGGCGTCCGAGAGACCACCCGAGGCCTGGATGCGGATCTGCTGCTCCTTGCCCGTGCCCTTGTCCTTGGCCGACACATTGACGATGCCGTTGGCGTCGATGTCGAACGTGACCTCGATCTGCGGCACGCCGCGCGGCGCCGGGGGGATGCCGGCAAGATCGAAATTGCCGAGCAGCTTGTTGTTGGCCGCCATCTCGCGCTCGCCCTGGAACACGCGGATCGTCACCGCGCTCTGATTGTCTTCGGCAGTCGAGAAGGTCTGGCTCTTCTTGGTCGGGATGGTGGTATTGCGGTCGATGAGCCGCGTGAACACGCCGCCCAGCGTCTCGATGCCGAGCGACAGCGGGGTCACGTCGAGCAGCAGCACGTCCTTGACGTCGCCCTGCAGCACGCCCGCCTGAATGGCGGCGCCTGCGGCCACGACTTCGTCGGGGTTGACGCCCTTATGCGGCTCCTTGCCGAAATAGGCCTTCACCGTCTCGATCACCTTGGGCATGCGCGTCATGCCGCCCACGAGAACCACCTCGTCGATCTGGCCGAGCGAGACGCCCGCATCCTTGATCGCCTGCTTCACCGGCTCGACCGTGCGCTGGATCAGATCGTCGACCAGCTGCTCGAACTTGGCGCGGGTGAGCTTCAGCGTCATGTGCTTGGGGCCCGACGCATCGGCGGTGATGAAGGGCAGGTTGATTTCGGTCTGCGTCGCCGAGCTCAGCTCGATCTTGGCCTTCTCGGCCGCTTCCTTCAGCCGCTGCAGCGCCAGCTTGTCCTTGCGCAGGTCAATGCCCTGGTCCTTCTTGAACTCGTCGGCGAGATAGTCGACGAGCCGCATGTCGAAATCCTCGCCGCCGAGGAAGGTGTCGCCATTGGTCGACTTCACCTCGAACACGCCGTCGCCGATTTCGAGAATGGAAATATCGAACGTTCCGCCGCCGAGGTCATAGACCGCGATGGTGCCGGAGTTCTTCTTTTCGAGCCCATAGGCGAGCGCCGCCGCCGTCGGCTCGTTGATGATGCGCAGCACATCGAGGCCGGCGATCTTGCCGGCATCCTTGGTGGCCTGGCGCTGGGAATCGTTGAAATAGGCGGGGACCGTGATGACGGCCTGCGTCACCTTCTCGCCGAGATAGGATTCGGCGGTTTCCTTCATCTTGGTGAGGATCATCGCCGACACTTCCGACGGCGAATACTTCTTGCCCTCGACCTCGACCCAGGCGTCGCCATTGTCCGCCTTGACGATCTTGAAGGGGACCAGCCCCTTGTCCTTGGTGACCATCGGATCGTCGTAGCGCCGCCCGATCAGGCGCTTGACCGCGAATAGCGTGCCTTCTGGATTGGTGACCGCCTGGCGCTTCGCCGGCTGGCCCACGAGCCGCTCGCCATCCTTGGTGAAACCGACCATCGAGGGGGTTGTGCGCGCGCCCTCGGAATTCTCGATGACCTTGTAGTTGGAGCCTTCCATCACGGCGACGCAGCTATTGGTCGTGCCGAGATCGATACCGATGACTTTAGCCATTTACTCTTGCCTCTTTCCTAAGCGAACCCGGTCTCGAACGCCTCAAACCTTCGGCCGCTCGTTTTGCCCTTTGGGGGTCCGGGAGCCTCGTTGAATTTGGTGGATTTGACCCGTTTCCGGGCCTTGGCCGGTATATAGGGGCGGGGTTTGGGGGCCGCAAGCGCGCTCAGCGATGAAATATGACGGCTTTTCGGCCCATCGCGCTTTCGCCGCACCATTGGCTTAGCCACCGCGCTCGTGCTTTATGGCCCCTTCACAGGAAACGCTCATGTATCGCTTTCTTCCCCTGCTTCCGGCGCTCGTGTTTGCCACCAGCGCCTTCGCCCAGGCCATGCCGGAGGGGACCCATCAGGATCTCTGGTGCGGCACCGCCTTTAACATCTTCCTCGAAGTGCCCTCGGACGCCACCGAGGAGCAGAAATCGGCCATCGCGCTCTATCTCGAGGGCGCCGACAAGCTCATCGCCCGCGCCGAGGCCGCCATGCTTGCGGCCGGCTTCGCCCAGGACGCGGTGGACAAGGCCAAGACCGATCTGCTCGAGCCGGTCGGCCGCCAGGTGAGCGGTGCAGAGGAAGCAGAGTTCACGCCGGACGAGTGCAGCCTGCTGATCGAAGAGTTCCTGCCGCCTGCCCCGGCCGATTCCAGCGCACCGGCCGAAAGCTCGGCCCCGGCCGCCCAGTAGGTCGTCCCCATGCCGGTTCAACTGCATTCCACCGACATGCTGGTCGTCGTCGACGTGCAGTATGACTTCCTTCCCGGCGGAAGGCTCGCCGTCGCCGGCGGCGATGAGATCGTCGAGCCGATCAATGCCATATCGCGGCGTTTCCGCAATGTCGTTCTGACGCAGGACTGGCACCCTTCAGGTCACATCTCCTTCGCCTCGACCCATGCCGGGGCGAAGCCCTTCGATATGATCGAGCTGCCCTATGGCCCGCAGGTGCTCTGGCCCGACCATTGCGTCATCGGCACCAAGGGCGCCGAGTTCTCGGCGCTGCTCGATATCCCGCATGTGCAGACCATCATCCGCAAGGGCTATCGCGACACCATAGATTCCTATTCCGCCTTCCGCGAGAACGACCACACCACGCCCACCGGCTTTGCCGGCTATCTCAACGAGCGCGGCTTCAGGCGGCTGTTCCTGTGCGGTCTCGCCACCGATTTCTGCGTGGCCTGGTCGGCACTGGACGGCGTGGCGGCGGGATTCGATTGCGTGGTGATCGAGGACGCGACCCGCGCCATCGACGCCAATGGTTCGCTGGCCGCCGCCTGGGAAAAGATGGACGAGGCGGGCGTCACGAAAGCGAAAATCGCCGACGTGCTGTAGAAGCCGGCGGCCTCAGGCGTTCTTGTCGACATGGACTTCGCCATTGGGCGGCGGCGCGGCAGTGCCGCCCTTGGCGACACCCACCATGGCCGGACGCAGCACGCGATCGCCGATCGCGTAGCCGGCCTGCACCACTGTCACCACCGTGCCCTCGGGCCGCGACGGATCGGGCACTTCGAACATCGCCTGGTGCTTGTGCGGGTCGAACTTCTGACCCTCGGCCTCGATCGGCTTGACGCCATGCACGGCGAGCAGCCGCTGCATCTCGCGCTCGGTCAGCTCGATGCCTTCGATCAGCGATTTGAGCGGCCCGTCGGCATGCTCGCGCGCCTCGGGCGGCAGCACCATCATGGCGCGGCTCAGCGAATCCGTCGCGGTCAGCATGTCGCGGGCGAATTTGGTGATCGCATATTGGCGCGTATCGTCGATCTCGCGCGCCATGCGCTTGCGCAGATTCTCCATCTCGGCGGCAAGCCGCAGCAGCCGGTCTTTGAGATCGGCATTCTCGGCCGCCAGCGCCTCGACCACCTCGTTCTCGACCTTGGCCTCTTCAGCGGTCTTTTCGGCTTCCGCGCGCGGCTCGAATCCGTCCTGCGCCATGGTGTCGTCGCTCATCATCACTCACAAGCTTGGAGCGTGGTCAGGAAAGGTTGCAGACCTTTCCGGTTCGACCGCGCGACCAGAAAACGGTTGGATTTACCGGACGTTCCGGCTTCGTTGCCCGCCATATCGGCCAAGCCTTAGCCAATTTCAAGTTTTCTTCCGCCCCATCATCTGGCTGATGACCTGCGCGGTGTAGTCCACCACCGGAACAATGCGGGAATAGTTGAGCCGCGTCGGCCCGATGACGCCCAGCACGCCGATGACCTTTTCATTGGCGTCCTTGTAGGGAGAGAGGATCACCGAGGAGCCCGAGAGGGAAAAGAGCTTGTTCTCGCTGCCGATGAAGATGCGGACGCCCTCCGCCTTGTCGGCATCGCCGAGGAGTTCGATCAAACCCTCCTGCCGCTCGAGCTCGTCAAAGAGGCGGCGCATGCGGCCCAGCTCTTCCGATTCCATAGCATCGTTGAGAAGATTGGCACGGCCGCGAACGATGACGGTCGGCGCCTGTGGCGATGAAGCGTCGGAGAGCGTGGCGAGTCCAGTCTCGACCAGCGAGCGGGTGAGTTCGTCGAGCTCGGCCAGCGACTGCTTGTGCTGCTCGCGGATCAGGGCGCGCGCTTCGGCGATGGTTTTGCCCGTGACGAGGTTGGCGAGATAATTGCCCGCCTGCGTCAGGGCGCTGGCGGTCAGTCCCGCCGGGAGCGGCACCACGCGGTTCTCGACCGTGCCATCCTGCCCGACCAGGATCGCCATCGCTTGGTTGGCGTCGAGCCGCACGAATTCGAGATGGCGCAGCACCATGTCCGGCGACTTGGCCGCGATCACGACGCCCGCGCCATGGCTGAGGCCCGAAAGCAGCGTGGAGGCCTGGGTCAGCAGATCCTCGACCTTGCCGCCCTGTGCCTGCTCTTCGATCTGCCGCGCGATCTGGCTCTTCTCGCGCTCGTCGACCGCGCCCATCTCGAGCATGGCATCGACGAAGAAGCGCAGCCCCTGCTGCGTCGGCTGCCGGCCGGCGCTGGTATGCGGCGCCGCGATCAGCCCAAGATCCTCGAGATCGGACATGACATTGCGCACCGAGGCCGGCGACAGCCCGACCGAGAGCATGCGCGATAGATCGCGCGAGCCGACCGGCGTGCCTGTCTCGAGATAGCGCTCGACGATCTTGCGAAAGATGTCCTGGCTGCGGGTATTGAGCACCGCGAGGAAGTCTTCGGGGCCTTTGCTCATGCCAGCGCGACTGATCCGTCAAATTGCATGTGTAACCATCTAGGCAAAAACGCCCGCCGAAGAAAGGCGCGCGTGGGTTGCCGGGCCGTGGGGGCAGGGTTAAGAGGCGATTAACAAACCCTCAAGGAGTGCCAATGCGCCCGTCCGGCCGTGAACCCAGCGAAATGCGCGCCGTCACCATCGAGCGCAATGTCGCCGGCCATGCCGAGGGCAGCTGCCTCGTGGCCTTCGGCAAGACCCGAATCTTCGTGACGGCGAGCGTCGAGACCACACTGCCGAGCTGGCGCCGGGGATCGGGCCAGGGCTGGGTCACGGCGGAATACGGCATGCTGCCGCGCTCGACCGGCACCCGCACCCGCCGCGAGGCCGCCGCCGGCAAGCAGTCGGGCCGGACGCAGGAAATCCAGCGCCTGATCGGCCGGTCGCTGCGCGCCGTGGTGGACATGACGGCGCTGGGCGAGAACCAGATCACCATCGATTGCGACGTGCTCGAAGCCGATGGCGGCACCCGCACCGCCTCGATCACCGGGGCCTATGTCGCGCTCTACGATGCCGTGCAATGGCTGAAGGCGCGCAGCCTCACCAAGGGCGAGCCGCTGAAGGATTCGGTCGCGGCCGTCTCATGCGGCATCTATCGGGGCACCCCGGTGCTCGATCTCGATTATCTCGAAGATGTCGAGGCCCATACCGACGCCAATTTCGTGCTGACAGGGTCCGGAAAGTTCGTCGAGATTCAGGGGACGGCCGAGCAGGAGCCGTTTTCGCGCGACGAACTCGCGAGCCTGATGGCGCTGGCGGAAAGCGGTATCTCGCAATTGACCGAGATGCAGAAGCTGGCGCTCTCCGATGGGTAGCATTCCCCGGCTGAAGCGCGGCGACACCCTGCTCATTGCCACGCACAATGCCGGCAAGCTCGCCGAATTCCGCGAGCTCTTCACCCCGCTCGGCCTTGTGCTGATCTCGGCCAAGGATCTCGGCCTGCCCGAGCCCGAGGAAACCGGAACAACCTTCGCCGAGAATGCGCGGCTCAAGGCGCATGCGGCGGCCAATGCCTCGGGCCGCATCGCACTGGCCGACGATTCCGGCCTCTCGGTCGATGCGCTGGGCGGCGAGCCCGGCGTCTATACCGCAGACTGGGCGACGACACCCAATGGCCGCGACTACCATCTCGCCATGCGCCGCGTCGAAGACCGCCTGCAAGCCGTGGGCGCCAACTCGCCGGCACTGCGCAAGGGCGCCTTCAACGCGACGCTCTGCCTCGCCCACCCGGATGGGCGCGACGACCTCTATGTCGGCAAGGTCACGGGCACCATGGTCTGGCCCTATCGCGGCGAAATGGGCTTCGGCTTCGACCCCATGTTCATGCCCGACGGCTTCGACATCACCTTCGGCGAAATGCCCTCCTCGGCCAAGCATAGCTGGGCGCCCGGCCAGACCGGCCTTTCCCACCGTGCCCGCGCCTTCGCCAAATTCGTGGAGGGCGCGATTGAATTCTGATTCACGCTCCAACGGCCTGTTCGGCGTCTATGTGCATTGGCCCTTCTGCGCCGCCAAATGCCCTTATTGCGACTTCAATTCGCATGTTCATCGCGGCGCCTTCGACGAGGCGGACTATGTCACGGCCTATGCCCGCGAGATCGCGCATTACGCGGCGCTGACGCCGGGCCGTAAGGTGCAATCGATCTTCTTCGGCGGCGGCACGCCCTCGCTGATGAACCCGCGCTCGGTCGAAGCGATCCTCAACGAAATCGGCAAGCATTGGAACATCGTTCCAAATGCCGAGATTACGCTCGAAGCCAACCCCACCTCGGTCGAGGCCGATCGCTTCCGTGGCTATCGCGCGGCGGGCGTCAACCGCGTCTCGCTCGGCGTGCAGTCCTTGCGCGAAGGCCCGCTGGCCGAACTCGGCCGCCGGCATACGGTCGATGAAGCCATCCGCGCCGTGCGGCTCGCGCAATCGATCTTCCCGCGCTCAAGCTTCGATCTGATCTATGCGCGGCCCAAGCAGACGCTCGAGGACTGGCAGGACGAGCTGACCGAGGCGCTGTGGATGGCCGAGGGCCATATCTCGCTCTACCAGCTCACCATCGAGATGGGGACGCGTTATTTCGATTTGTGGAGCGCCGGCAAGCTCAAGATGCCCAACGAGGATCTGAGCGCCGATTTCTACGAGCTGACGCAGGAGATGACGGCGAAGGCGGGCCTCCCCGCCTACGAGATCTCTAACCACGCGCGGCCCGGCCAGGAATCGATCCACAACCTCATCTACTGGCGCTATGGCGAATATGCCGGCGTCGGACCGGGCGCGCATGGGCGGCTGCTGATCGACGGCAAGCGCCACGCCACCGCCGCCGAAAAGCTGCCCTTCGACTGGCAGAAGAAGGTTGCCGCCCGCGGCCACGGCCTCGTCACCGACGACATCCTGACGTGGGAGGAGGAGGGCGACGAACTGCTGGTCATGGGGCTGCGGCTCCGCGAGGGCATCGACCCCGACCGGTTCGCGACGCTGAGCGGGCGGCGGATCGATCCGGGCCAGATCGCGGAGCTCAAGAAGATCGGCTTCGTGGAGAGCCTGCCGAACGGCAATCTGCGCGTGACCGACAAGGGCTGGCCGGTGCTGGACGCGGTGGTGGCGGATCTAGCGGCCTAGCTCTTGAAAGGATATGCCAGAAATGGCATAGTTTGCAGGCATGAAGCGGAGATGCCGTGAAGGACGTCGTTTGGGTCGGCTCATCGAAGGATGATCTGCGCGGCTTTCCCAAGACCGTCCGAATGGAAATCGGCTTTGCCCTCGATCTTGCGCAGAACGGCCTCAAGTCGCCGCATGCAAAGCCGATGGCAGGATTTGGGAGCGCCTCGGTGCTCGAGATCAGGTCCGTCGACGAGAGCGGAACTTATCGAAGTGTCTACACCGTGAAGTTCGCGGAGACGGTCTATGTGCTCCACTGCTTCAAGAAGAAATCGAAGCGCGGCATCGCGACGCCGAAGCACGAACTGGACTTGATCAGGGAACGGCTCGCGGCAGCGCAGCGGCATAGCGAGCAGTCAAAGGAGACACGGCATGGGAAGGCATAAGACGAGCAGCGATATCGCCATCACCCACGGATCGGGCGACGTCTTCGCCGATCTGGACATTGCGTTGTCGCCCGACGAAGCCCTGAAGCTCGCTCTGGCCCGGCAGATCACCGAGGCGATCGTTTCGCGCAAGCTGACGCAGCAGCAGGTCAGCGCGCTGGCCGGCGTCGATCAGGCAAAGGTATCAGCTATCACAAGGGGCCGCATCGCCGGCTTCAGCGTCGAGCGGCTGATGAAGCTGTTGCTCGCGCTGGGCTGGAATGTCGAAATCAAATTTGCGCCGAGCCGCGAGAATACCGGCACAGTGAGGGTCAAGAAGAGCGGCAGCCGCGATGGTTCCATAGAGCACACCCGCGCAGCGTGATGGATGGAAGATCGGCTTTCAGGAGTCGCTGCGAAAAGGCAACTCGCGATGGAAGGGGCAGCGGGTATTGGGCGCGATGGTGGCGATTCTGGCGACTTAGCTCACAAACACTAGCACATTCGGCTAGCGAACCTGCGCGGCAAGTTGGACGGCCGCTCCCGCCACGTTCTTCCAGAACTTTAGTCGTTGAACAGCATCAGAGGCCCACGTCGCTGTGAACGTAGGAGGCTGGTCTGCTGAGTATCTCAGAGTGCCTTTGATTTGGTATTCATTCCACCAAACTACCGCTCCATGCCAGTCTATCTGACCCTGTGCGACGTAAGCACGATCAAACTCATTGAAAGTGCAATCAAGGACCGCTGAAACTATACTTGTGCCCCCGGCAAAGTTCTCCTCGACGTAGCTTTCATCTGATTCATCCAGTAGCGCAACGACGGTTCCGAGTTCCGCAGGTGTGCAGTCCCGGGCGAGTATGGGAGTCGAGGTCAGCGCCAGCACAAGGATCGAAGCCGGAAACAAAGTTTGCATAGTAAGAAGCCCTTTAGGCCAACACTAGACTGGCAGACTCTACTAAAGCTTCGCGCCCTCGGCCACCGCGCTCCCGCCGATCGTCACCTGCTTGATCACCAGCGCATATTCTGCGCGGCCATCGCTCAGGAACCGGAACACGCCGTCGCGGCCCTTGAAGCCGCCGGGGATGGTCAGTTGCGCGCGGTCGTATTTCGGCGTGCCGAGCGCCAGCGAGCTCGAATTGGCGAGAATGGTCGCGGTGTAGGCGATGGTCGCGAGCGCGTGCATCGTGCCGCCGAACTTGGCGGTGTATTGCGGCAGGAGCGCATTGTAGCCGGCATCGTCCACGGCGGGGAACACGGCGCCTGCGAGATAGGGCGAGTTGAGGATGTTCTGGTCGGCGTTCCAGTCCGCCGAGCCGATGAACTGGATCTGCCCCTGCGGCACGCCGGCCTGCTCGAACAGCGTCGCAAAGCTCGGCGCGGTCGCGCGGTCGGGGATGAAGAGCGCGTCGATCTGGCCCTGCTGCAGCAGCGGGGCAAGCTGGGCGACGACGCCCCGCGCCTCGTCCTCCGAGGAGAAATTGTAGACGGCGCGCACATTGAGCCCGAGCTCGCTCGCCGCCTGCGTGAAGGCGCCCTGCTGGATGCGGCCGTAATCATTGGTGGAGAAGATGCCGGCATAGGCCTTCTTGCCGAGCTTCTTCACATAGCTCATCGAGCGCTTCACTTCGGTCTCGGGCAGGACGTTGAGCAGGAACACGCCGGGACCGGCGGCGCCCGAATTGTTGGAGAAGCCGATCATCGGAATGCCGCTCGACCGCGCCGTCGCGCCCGCGGCCATCACCTGGTCGGCCTTGAGCGGCCCGAGGATGAGGCTCGCGCCTTCCGCCACTGCCTGCGCGGTCGCGGCGGTCGCGCCCGGCACCGAGGGTCCCGTGTCCTTGAGCACCAGCGTGATGTTGTCGGCGATCGCGCCGCTGGAGGCGATGTAGTCCATCGCGAGCTCCGCGCCATGCGCCATCGAGGTGCCGACGGTCGCGAGCGCGGGATCGCCCGTCAGCGGCAGCAGCAGCGCCACGCGCACCGGGCCGGTGCCGAAGGTCTGGCCCTCGGCCAGCGGCAGATTGATGGAATTGTCCGGCGTGGTGGGTGGCGCATTGCCGCCGAAGGTGCCGAGATCGAAGCCGCCGCCCGAACAGGCGGTGAGTGCCAGCGCCGCGAGCCCGCCAAACAGCAGGCGGGGAAGAGTCGATAAGGCGCTAAGCCGCAATTGCAATATCCCTGGTGGGCGAAACGCCCCGAAACCTTGGCGTCCTATACAAAAACAATGGGGCAGCTAAAAGACTTTGGCAGGGAACGACTGGGGAAAGCGTTGGACGCGCACCGCTATTTCATCGCCGGATCGCCCTTCGATGCCCCGCCCCTCGCGCCCGGCCTCTATGTCGTCGCGACCCCGATCGGCAACCTCCGCGACATCACGCTGCGGGCGCTCGAGACGCTGGCCGCCGCCGATGTGATCTATTGCGAGGACACGCGGACCTCGGCGACGCTGCTCACCCATTACGGCATCAGGACGCCGCGCAAGGCGCTGCACGAGCACAATGAGCGCGAGCTGATCGAGGCCATCCTCGCCGATCTCGGGCGCGGTGGCCGCGTCGCGCTGATCTCGGATGCGGGCACGCCGCTGCTGTCGGATCCGGGCTTTCCGCTGGTCCGCGCCGCGCGCGAGGCGGGGCTGCCGGTGTTCGCCATCCCCGGCGCCTCGGCATTGCTCGGTGCTCTCGCGGTCGCCGGTCTGCCGACGGATGCGTTCAGCTTCGTGGGATTCCTGCCGGCAAAGGCTGGCGCCCGCGCCAATGCCATCGCAGCGCTGAAGCCACTGCCCGGCACGCTGGTGTTCTACGAGTCGCCGCGCCGGCTCGGCGAAACGCTGGCTGCCTTGGCGGAAGGTCTCGGCGACCGCGACGCGGCGGTGGCGCTGGAGCTGACCAAGAAGTTCGAGCGCGTGCTGCGCGGCCGGCTCAGCGAGCTTGCCCCGCAATTCGGCGAGGACACCAAGGGCGAAGCCGTGATCCTCGTTGCCGCCGCGGCCGATGCCGCGCCCGCCGAAGCCGACTGGCAGGCGGCGCTTGAGGAGGCGATGATCGAACAGCCGCTGCGCGCCGCCGTGGACGAGATCGCCGCCCGCTACGGCCTCAAGCGCAAGCAGGTCTACGATGCCGCCCTCGCCCTCAAAGCCGAAGAATAACGCCCGCATCTTTGCCGAAGGCGCTGGCCGCCGCGGCGAGATGTGGGCCGCGCTGTTCCTGCAGTTGAAGCTCTACCGCATCCTCGCGCGGCGCGTGAAAACGCCGGTCGGCGAGATTGATCTCGTGGTGCGGCGCGGCAACCAGATCGCTTTCGTCGAGGTCAAGGCACGCAGCTTCTCGTCCGGCGAGACCGATGCGCTGATGGCGGTCAACCGCCGCCGCATTGTCCGCGCGTCCGAGGCCTGGGTGTCACGCCACCCGCGCTATGCCGAATGCGCCATGCGCTACGACGTAATTTTCCTTGCGCCCTTCGCCTGGCCGCGTCACATCACGGGCGCTTTCGATGCCACTGGATTAGTCTGATGCCGCTACGCGTCGCCGTGCAGATGGACCCCATCGCTATGATCAACCCGGCGGGGGATTCGACCTTTGCCATGATGCTCGAGGCACAGGCGCGCGGCCATCGCGTGGACTACTATGTGCCGGCGTCACTCGCCCTGCGCGACAACAAGGTCAGCGCCGACATCGCGCCCATCGAGGTCTTCGACAAGCCGCGCGGCGAGCATTACCGGCTCGGCGCGGCATCGCGCGCCGATCTTTCGACGTATGACGTGGTCCTGATGCGGCAGGATCCGCCCTTCGACATGAACTACATCACGCTCACGCATATGCTGGAGCGCATCCATCCCAAAACCTATGTGGTCAATCCGCCCTTCACCGTGCGCAATGCGCCCGAAAAAATCCTCGTCACCGAATTTCCCGAGCTGATGCCGCCGACACTGGTGACGCGCGACCGTGCGCTCATCCAGGCCTTCCGCAAGGAGCACGGCAACATCATCGTGAAGCCGCTCTACGGCAATGGCGGCGCCGGCGTGTTCTTCATCGAGGAAGGCAGCCACAACCTCGTCTCGCTGCTCGAGCTGTTCGAGAGCGCCTTCCGCGAGCCCTTCATGATCCAGCGCTACCTTCCCGAGGTCAGGAAGGGCGACAAGCGCATCATCCTGGTCGACGGCGAGCCGGTGGGCGCCATCAACCGCGTGCCCTCGGAGGGCGAGGCGCGCTCCAACATGCATGTGGGCGGCAGGCCGGAGCTGTCGGAGCTCACCGCCCGTGACCGCGAGATCTGCGCCGCCATCGGCCCCAAGCTCAAGGACCTCGACATGATCTTCGTGGGCATCGACGTCATCGGCGACTATCTCACCGAGATCAATGTCACCTCGCCTACCGGTATCCGCGAGATCAAGCGCTTCGGTGGTCCTGATATCGCGCCGATGATCTGGGACGCGATCGAGAAGCGGCGTCGCTGACACCTATTCGTCGGCGTCCTCGGCATTGAGATTGTGCGCCTCCCACTGATCCTCGGGGATCGGCTCGCCCAGCGTGAACTCGAACGCGCTGACGCCCTGAAGATCGGGCGCGACCGTGCAGGTCAGCGACACGCCATACCATTTGCGCCGCGACCGGAACGCGGCCCCGGTCGCGGTCAGCGTGAAGCCGCGCGTTACCGGATCACTCATCGCATAGGCGACCAATGCGTCCGGTGCATAGTCCGTCTCGGCGCGTTTGATCTGCTCCAGTGCCTCGATATTGCAGAGCTGGACCATGCGTTCGCTGTCGGCGAACTGGGTCAGGGTCTGGCGGATGCGCGCCATTGCCGGCTCGTTGAGGATATCCGCCGAATAGAGTGCCGTTGCCTTGTGCGTCACGCGCTGCGGCGCTTCCTCCGGCTGCACTGCGGCGTCTGCCGCCGGCATCGCCTCCTCCGCCGGCGCCGGTGAAGGA
>DASZPY010000041.1:0-2691 GCA_035549855.1 Devosia sp.
CCCATGACGCCAAGACCCAGAAAGGCGACGCGCATCACTCCACGACCTCTACCTCGACCCGGGCGCCCGGCATGAAATTCGGCCGCTTCATCATCCAGATGATCGGGAAGGCCGCAAGCGAGATATAGAACATGAAGAGAAAATCGTTGGCGTAGGCCTCGATCTGCGCGCGCAGTTCGATCAGCCCGTTCAGATTCTGAAGCCCGAAGGGGAGCTGCGGGTTCATCATCAGCGAGGGCGCATTGACGCCCAATGCCCTGTTGAACGGGGTTCCGAAGCGCGTCAACTGGGCGTGAATCATCTGCACGCTGTAGGCCAGCACCGTCGTCGTGATCGATACGCCGATGGCGCTGCCGATGTTGCGCATCAGATTGGTCAGGCCTGTGCCGTCCGTGCGGAATTGGGGCGCGAGCGTCGCGAAGGCCACAAGATTCATCGGCACGAAGACGAAGCCCATGCCGAAGCCCTGCACCACCCCGACCGTCACCAGCGTTTGGACGCTCACGTCCGGGGTCCATTTGGACATTTCCCACAGCGACCAGCTCATCAGCATGCCGCCGAAGGTCATCAGCAGCCGTTGATCGAATTTGAGCGCCATGCGCCCCGCGAACATCATGGCGATCATGGTGCCGATGCCGCGCGGCACCATGAGCAGGCCGGTGTCGGTGACGGTGTAGCCGCCGAGGCCCTGCAGAAAGGGCGGCAACAGCGCCGAACTGGCCAGCAGCACCGCGCCCACGACGAACATGAGCACGAGGCCGCCAAGAAAGTTGCGGTCCCTGAAGATCTTGGGCGGTATGAACGGCTTGGGCGCTGTGAGCATGTGCACGACAAAGAGGTAGAAGGCCACTCCGCCGATGACCGCCTCGGCGATAATTTCCGACGAGGAGAACCAGTCCTTGTCGGTGCCGCGGTCGAGCATGAGCTGGAGCGCGGCGAGGCAGACGGCGACGGCGCCGAAACCGAACCAGTCGAAGCGCAGCGTGCGGTCGCGCGGCGTGTCCTTGAAGAAGATCAGGATGGCGCTCACCGCCGCGACGCCGAACGGCACGTTGACGTAGAACACCCAGCGCCAATTGTAGGTGTCGGTCAGCACGCCGCCGAGCGTTGGGCCCAGAATGGGTCCGAGCATCACGCCCATCCCCCAAATCGCCATGATGTTGCCGCGCTTGTGCGGGGGGTAGAGGTCGAGCATCACCGCCTGCGAGAGCGGGCTCAGCGCCGCGCCGAAGGCGCCCTGCAGAAGGCGGAACATCACCATTTGATCCAGCGTCTGCGCCGCGCCGCACATCATCGAGGTGAGCGTGAAGCCGGTCAGGCTGACGATGAGGAATTTCTTCTTGCCGAAGCGCGCGGAGATCCAGCCGACGGGCGCGGTCATGATCGCGGCGGCCACGATATAGGAGGTGAGCACCCAGGTGATCTGGTCGCGCGAAGCCGAAAGGCTGCCCTGCATATAGGGCAGCGCCACATTGGCGATGGTGGTGTCGAGCGCCTGCATGATCGTCGCCGTCATGGCGCAGATCGTCACCATGTTGCGGCGCAGGCCGGGAACGGCAGTCGACGGTGCGTTCATCGCCTAGTCCTGGCTCGGGGAAGCCTTGGCGAAACCGAGCAGTTCGGCCAGCGAACGGTGATGACCGGTGTCGATCGTGGTGTAGGCGCTCATGCCGGCCTTCAACTTGCGGACGAATTTGTCGTGGCTGTCGAAGTAGATGCGCACCGGGATCCGCTGCACCACCTTGACGAAATTGCCGGTCGCATTCTGCGGCGGCAGGATCGAGAATTGTGCGCCGGTGCCTGGGCTCAGCGAGCCGACGGTGCCCTTGAAATCATGATCGGGAAACGCATCGACCTCGATGTCAACCGGCTGGCCCTCGGCGACATGGGTGAAGTCGGACTCCTTCAAATTGGCATCGACCCAGGGCTTGTCGATGTCGATGATGCTGAACACCGGCGTGCCGGCGGGGATGAAGCGGCCGAGCTGGATCTGATCGACCTGGGTCGCGATGCCGTCCATCGGCGCGCGCATCTCGGTGTGATCGAGATTGCGCTGGGCCTGCGCCAGCGCCGCCTGAGCCTGAAAATAGGGCGGGAAATCATCCAGCGGCAGATCGGCCTTACCGAGCAGCTGGGTCCTCGCATTGGAAAGCTGCTGCTGCACGAAGGCATATTCCGCCCGTGCCGTAACCAGTGCGGTCGAAGCATTGTCGAGGTCGAGCTGCGAGCCGAAATTGCTCTTGGCGAGCGTCGATTTGCGATCGACATCGCGCTGCTTCAGCTCGATGGCCTGCTGCATCAGGTCGGCCATGTCCTGATAGATTTTGATGTTGGCCTTGAGGTTGTTGTAGCTGGTCCTGGCCTGGTCGAGCGTAGCCTTGGCCTGATCCACGGCGAGCCGGAACGGCACCGGATCGAACTCGAACAACACGTCGCCCTGTTTGACGAACTGGCCTTCCTTGACCACGATCTTCTCGAACTTGGCGGAGATATCAGGCGTGATCAAAACCTTCTGCGCGCCGACATAGGCGTCGTCGGTGCCGACATAGCGGCCGCCACTGAGATAAAAGGCGATGCCTCCGATCACCGCTACGACCGGCAGCACCACGAGGAGCAGCGGGCGCCGGTATCGCCGGAGCCCGCCCATCAGCCGGCGGCGCGGCGCGGCCTCACTGCCCTTGCCGGAATCGG
>DASZPY010000042.1:0-41772 GCA_035549855.1 Devosia sp.
CACATCGCGGAGGATGTCGGTGACATACCACGCCGCGACCGGATCGAGCACGGGTGCGCCATCGGTCGCCGGAACCGCATCCTTGACGCCGTCATGCAACAGCACAGGCGAGCCGCCGCGCGCGATCGCCGCATAGATCGAGACGAGATCGCGCAGCGTGACGCCGACGCCGCCGAGACCGACGGCAAGGCTCGGCGCGGTGTTGTCGGGCAGCAGCGGGTTGGCGTTGGCGCGCTTGATGCGTGAGACCAGCCGCGCCGTGCCCACGGCGTCGAGTACCACAATGGCCGGAATGTTGAGGGACTCGGTCAGCGCTTGCCGGATCGTGACGGTGCCGTGACTCAGGCCGTCGAAATTGACCGGCACATAGCCGCCAAAGGCAGTCGGCCGGTCTTCGATGAGGCTTTCGGGATGGGCGAGGCCAAGCTCGAAGCCGAGACCATAGATCAGCGGCTTGAGTGTCGAGCCCGGCGAGCGCACGGCTTCGGTCATGTCGATGAAGCCGTCGCTCTGCTCGGCGAGATAGCCGGCGGAGCCGACCGAGGCGAGAATGTCGCCGCTCGCCTGATCGGCGACCACGATCGCGACGGAGACTTTGGGCCCGATCTGCGCGGCGCGGATGCCTCCGAGTTGTTCGAGCGCGTCCTGGATGCGCTTGTCCACGGTCACGCCGATCTGCCGCACAGATGGATGCGCGGCAACCGCCTCCTCGGCGAGATGCGCGGCAAGCATCGGAAACTCGCGCCGCGCCGTTGGCATCGGTTCGAGCTTCGCGGCCTGAGACTCTTCTTCCGCGATCACGCCGGCAGCAACCATGCGGTCGAGCACCATGTTGCGCGCCGCGAGCGCAATCTCAGGGAAGCGGTCGGGACGCCGCGCTTCGGGCGACTGCGGCAGGGCGACGAGCAGCGCGGACTCCGCTGTCGTCAGCCGCGTCGGCTCTTTGCCGAAATAGGCGAGAGACGCCGCGCGAATGCCTTCGATATTGCCGCCATAGGGCGCGAGCGTCAGATAGAGATCGAGGATGTCGGCTTTCGAGAGCTGCCGCTCCAGCACGTCGGCATGGACCATCTGCTTGAGCTTGGCCGAGAGGCTGCGGGTTTTCTCGTTCTCGATCAGCCGCGCCACCTGCATGGTCAGCGTCGAACCGCCGGAAACGATGTGTCCGCCTGCGCCTGCGAACTGCAGGCCAGCGCGCAGCATCGAGCTCCAGTCGATACCGCTATGGTCCATGAAGCGATGGTCTTCATAAGCGAGAAGCATCGACACGAAATGACGGTCCACCTGGTCGGCGGTCACCGGCAGGCGCCACTTCCCGTCGGACGTCGTGAAGGGACGGAGCAGGAGGCCCGCCCGATCGACCACCGCCGCCGATACCGGCAAGGTCGCTAGGTCGGGCGTCGGTGGCAGGGCCCCCGTGATGTCGCGCACCATCACGTGCAGCGTCAGCAGCCCCACGATGGCGACACCGCCGGCCGCGTAAAGGGTTCCGGCAATCCAGGTTTCGAGACGGCGCGGACGCCGTCCCGCTTGATTGGTGCGCATACTCACGGCCCGGTTGCGCTGACCTCGATCTTGCTGGCCTCGGTATTGGCCCGGAACTCGGGACGGTACATGTCCTCGACCGTGGCGCCGGGCAGCGTGAACTGTCCGGGAGACACAGCGCGCACGAGATAGGCCGTCGAGAAGCCCGTGGTTTCCGAATAGAAGCGGAAGGCCGCAACATACTGGTCGGTCCGCGACTCGCTATGCGTCGGCGCATCGAGGCTGAGCCAGCCGAAGCTCCCCGCACCCGCCGAATTCACGAGATCGGGATTCTCGATCTCGAAGCCGGCGGGTAGCGGATCGGAGACGACATAGTTGCCCGAGCCGAGCTGGTCCGGCTTCATCGACAGCACGACCACGAAGCGATCGTTCTGATGGACGTCGCTGAGATCGGCTTCCGAGCCATCGGGCGTGTAGAAATTCCGCGAGATCGTGAAGCCCTGCTCGACGGCCGGCGGCGGCGTGGCGGGAATGCCAGTGATCGTCACCTTCATCTCGGTCTTCTGGTTGCCGGTGTTGACGATGGTCAGCGGCGCCGAGTCGAACTCCTCCTGCATGTAGCGCCGATAGACCGCGCCGGTCAGCGTTTCGCCGTCGATCGTGATTGTGCCGCCGCCGCTCTGCCGGGAGAGGGCGGAGGCCGCGAGCAGCGTCCACGCATCTTCCTGCGTCGAGGTCCAGCGCTCATGATCGCGAAGGTCGGCGACCAGCGTTGTCAGCGCCCCGAGATCGACGCCCGAGGGCGTGAACTCGGCGGCCAGCGCAAGCACAGCGGTAGCATCGCGCAGGCGGCTGCCATAGTCGGGCCGGTAGACATAGCGGCCGTCCTGCGGCTCGGGCACCTGCAGGTCCGCGACCGCCGCTGTGAAGGCCATCGCTGCGCGTGCGCGATCACCATAGAGGGCAAGGGCGGCACCGAGCTGGGCCTTGGCGAGCGGCGAGCCGAAGCGGTCAAGCCGCGCCTCGAGATAGTAGCGCAGATCGCCGATGGCTGCCCGGCCTGCGCGTGCCAGATCATAGAGAGCGTAGGCGATGTCCTGTCCCGCGCCATCGAAATCCGAAGCGTAAGACACCTGGTTGCCCAAATTGTCGAGCGCGCGATTGAGCGCGAGCTCCGGCACGTCATAGCCCTCGGCCTTGGCGCGGAGCAGGAAGTCCGTGACATAGGAGTCGAGCCAGAGGTCCGAGGCTGAGAATGGTCCCCAGAGGCCAAAGCCGCCCGCCGAATTCTGCTTGGCGAGTTCATCGGCGATGGCATCGACTATGCGCTGCCTGAGTTCGTCATCGGAGGCGAGTCCGAGCATGGACGCGACTTCGTTGAGATAGAGCAGCGGCGTCGCGCGGCTCGCCACCTGTTCGGCGCAGCCATAGGGGTAGCGGTCGAGCTGATCGAGGAGACCCGGAACGTCGAGACGCGCGATCGGACCGAGCGCCAGGGTCAGGGCCGACGAATGCGGCACGAGATCCTTGAAGTAGCTCTTGTCCACCGTGACGGTCTCGCCGGGCTCTATCGGAATGAGGCGGCTCGTCGTTCGCGGCCCGCTCGTGGCGCGCACGCCCAGGGTCAATTGCTTGACATAGGCATTGCCTGAGGGGTCCGTGACGATGAGCGTAAGATCATTGTCGCCGATAGCCGTGCCGGTGAGGCCAAGGCTAAGCGCCGTGCGACCACCCGCCGCGAGATCGACAGTCTGGTCGTTGGCATCGGTCGCGAGCCCTTCTTCCGTGACCAGTTGCACGCGATAGGTGCCGGCGGGGCCGCCGACATTGTTGATCTCGACGAGCAGCCGCGACTGGTCATCGAGGCGCAGGAACCGTGGCGGGCTCATCGTCACGACCACCGGGTCGCGGACGATGACATCAGCCTGTGCATGACCGACGCCCTTCTTGGTCCAGGCCATCGCCATCAGGCGCGCGGTACCGGAGAAGTCGGGCATGTCGAACGTCACCGTGGCCGTGCCGTCGGCGCCGACCTTCACGATGCCCGAATGCATCGCGACGAGCACCGAGGTCGCCGGCGGCGTGCCGAGACGCGAAGTCGCACCTTCGTCACCGCCGGCGCGGAGAGCGCCCGGCTCGCCCTGGGTCGGGTCGATCAGCCGGCCGTAGAGATCGCGGATATCGACGCCGAGCTGACGCTGGCCGAAATACCAGCCGTCGGGATCCGGCGCCTTGTAGTTGGTGAGATTGAGGATGCCGACATCGACCGCTGCGACGGCGACATAGGCTTCCTCGCCAGCGGCAGCATTGCCGAGCTTCACCGTCACGCTGACGGGCTGGCGCGGACGCACCTCCTTGGCGACGTCGAGCGTCACGTCGAGCTTGCGCTCACCAGGATCGACATCGGCGAAGGCGAGTCCGAGAGCGCGCGCCGGCATCCGCTTCTCGGCTGCGCTGGCAGGACGATAGAGCAGGGCCGTGACATAGGCGCCCGGTCCCCACGCGTCCGTAACCGGCAGTTCGACGGAGGTGCCGCCCTCGGGAACCTCGACGGCCTTCATGTCGATGATGCGGTCGTCGACCACCATCACCAGCGCGGTGCCCGCGAATTGCGGCTCGAGCTTGAGGATGGCGGTCTCGCCGGCACGATAGGCCGATTTGTCGAGGCCGACCTTGAGCGTGTCGGGCGTGTCCGAACCTGCCTCGGCGTAATAATAGCCGGCATAGAACTGATAGCTCGACGAGGTCGGGTTATCGCCGCCGCTCGTCACCTCGATCTCGTACAGGCCCCAATCGACCTGCGCGCCGACCGTGACCGGTCCGCTTGCCGTGGCATCGACATTGCCATTGGCGATCTCGCGGCTGGTGGTGATGGCTTCCCACTTCCACACGCCGTTATCGCGGTACCATTGGTAGTTGGTCTCGATGCGCGAGATGCGCCAGTCGAGGCCGGCCTTATCGACGGTCTCGCCGGTCGGAGCGACCGCGATGATGTCGAAGCTCGCTTCCGTGCCTTCCGGCAAGCCATCGATGCTGCTGAAAGTCGGCTTGATGCCGATGCGGTCGCTCTCGGCAAGGACCGGCCGCGTCAGGCTGCGCTCGATCGCGCGGCCATTGGTATCGACGAGGCGCATGACAATCTGCGCCTGCAGCGGCCGCGTCGTCGGTTGCGGTTGCGGCAGCGTCACCTCAACGGCGGCGTTGCCCCCCTCGTCGGTCGTGCCGACGACGCCAAGAGGCTCGCGATAGGTCTGCATCGTGTCGTCGGTGCGGCCGAAGGTGTAGCCGGGGTAACCGTCCAGCGTGCTCGTCGGTGACAGGATCGCGTCCGCCTCGAGCGCCAGTCCGGGCGCAGTGGCGCCATACAGATATTTGGCTACGACATTGATTTCATTCGGCTCCCCCACGCTCACCGGCCCTTCCGGCGCCGTGATGTCGAAGGCCAGCCGCTCGGGCTCGAAATCCTCGACGAGGAAGGTGACATTGGCGAGCGGGGCTTCCTTGGTATCGGCGAAGAGCTGGATGCGCCACGAACCGCGCATCGCTTCCGCATTGAGCGGGATCGCGGCAAAATAGCCGCCGGCTCGCTGGTCGCTGATGAGTTCGGTCGACTGCGTGACGCCGTCGGGGCGCTGCAGTTCCATGGTCAGCGGCAGCTTCTCCACGGCCTCGGCGTGGCTGTCGCGGAGGAGGGCGGTGAGGAACACCGTCTCGCCCGGCCGATAGACTCCGCGCTCGGTGACGGCGTAGACGTCGAGCGGTCCCGGCGAGGGACGGCCCTCGACGCCGCGGTCGGTGAGATCGAAGCCCGGCTTCGACACATCGAGGAAGGCATAGTCGCCGGTATCGGTCTCGGCGACGAGCAGCTGTGGCGCGCGTCCGCCTTCGCCGCGAGCGAGGCCCGGGGCAAAGACGGCACGGCCGTCGGCATCGGTCACGGCCTGGCCGAGGATCTCGTTGTTCATCGCGACGAGCCGGACCTTGGCGTTCGCAACTGGTTGCGCACTGGTCAGCGAGCGCACGAAGACATGCTCGCCGTCCTCGCCCGAAATCGTCGTCAGCCCGAGATCGGTGACGATGAACCATTGCGTGGCCAGCGCCTGCCAATATTCCTGGCGCGAGCCGGTGACCTTGGCGGTGATGACATAGGCGCCCGGCGGCATGGCGCCGATGGCGTCCTGCACCGGGATCGCCGTGGTGGCGTTGGCGTTGGGCGCGGCCTGGGCGAGATCGACACTGCCCTCGAAGACCTGCTCGCCATAGCGGTCGGCGACATCCTGCGCCGAATATCCGTCGAGGCTGCCCTGGAAGATGCCGTTGCGCACCGCAGTCGCGATCGAGCGGTCGCCGATGCGATAGATCGAAACATCCGCCGACGTTGCATTGACCGACGTGATCGGCAGGCCGCCGCCGAGCCCGGCGGGCAGCACATAGGCATTGTTGGCGAAGGCGACGAAGGGCGAGCGGTCGGCGACATAGAGGTCGAGCTCGACATCGTTGCGCAGTGCCTCGCCATCGGCGGAAGGCAGCCCCGCGCGCACCTTCACATGGTAGCGCTTGCCGTGTTCGACGCCGGTGATGCAGATCTGGCTCTGCTGCGTTTCGATCGCCACCTGCTGCGCATTCTCGACGACGATGTAGCTCGAGAGGTCCGTGTTGCCGGCGGGCAGGGGATCGGAGAATTGCAGGCAGATGCGCGGCGAGACGGCCTCAGCATCGACATCGTTCGAGGTGATGCGGAAGCCGTGCTGGGCGACGACATCCTCCAGCCGCTTCTGCACATCGGCATTGTCCGCCAGCGCGACGCTGGCGCGATAGGTGACGATGGATTCGCGATACATCTGGCGCAGCTCGAGCGCATGGGCGAGCGCGGCAAGACCCTCGGCGCGATCCGGAACGGATTCGCTGCGGAGGAAGGCATTGATGGCGGCCGAGGTCGCGAGATAGGCCTGGTCATAGGCGGCCGAGGCGCTGTTGTCGCGCATATAGGCGTCGCCATCGGCGAGCGCGGCATCGGCGAGCTTCATCCACAGTGCGCGGTCATTGGGATTGATCGCCAGCGCCTGGCGGTACGACACCATCGCGCCGGCGTAATTGGTCTGGGCCACCGAGGAATCGCCCGAAGCGATAAGGTCCGGATAGGCGAGCCCCTCTGGCGGCGTGTCGGTGGTCTTGAGGTCGTTGGCGAAGCCGCGCGCGGTTTCGACGAGATAGTCGGCGGGGAAGGGAATTTCCTTCTCGCGATCGGCGGCGATCGCCGAAGGCGAAGGCGTCAGCGTGATGGTGCCGGAGGTCGCGCCTCTTGCCTCAACGGCAGGGGCCGCTTCGCTCTTGAGGAAGCACCATTTGGCTTTGGTGTTGAAGGTGAAGGCGTGGCAGATATTGTCGTCGAGACAGGTCTGCTGGCACTGGTCCAGCGTCGTACCTTTGAGGGTTTCGTAGTCGAAGCCGGGAAGGTCGGTACTGGGCAGCACCGTCATCGCGCGGTCGGCCGCCAGCACAGGGGTGAGCAGCATCAACAGCGCCGCGCCGAGCGACGCCACGGACCGGATGAGTCCCAGCATTTGTTATGACTCCCTCAAACCACCCCTTGCGGGACAGCCACACTAGGTTTGTGGCGGATTTCGGTAAAGCCGCGGTGGCGCTTTTGCGTCAAACGCGTGGCGAGCCTGCGCGTACTGGCGCTGCCTGATGTCCGATGCTAGGGCGTTGCGGTTCCCGCGTATGAAAGGCGCGCCCGAGATTGTTCCGGCCATGACGGAATCCACGCCGATACCCTGTTTCGTCATCAATCTTGCAGATGCCCGCGGGCGGCTGGCTCATATGACGCGGGTATTGGCGGCGGCGGGAATTCCCTTCGAGCGCATCGAGGCAGTGAAGGCGGTGGATGTCGTCAGGCATCCGGGTTTTGAGCGCATCCCACCACTGGCAGTCGGCAGGCCTTGGGCGAACGCTGAACTCGCCTGCCTGCTGTCCCACTTCGAGGCGTGGTCACGGATCGTCGCGCGCGCGGAGCCGTTCGCCGCGGTGTTCGAGGACGATCTGCATATCGATCCCCGGCTGCACGAGGTCCTTGCAGCGCCCGAGGAACTTCCCGCCACCGCCGACATCATCAAACTCGAAACGGTCAACATCCCGGTATGGGTGGCCCGCGGCGCGATCCAAGGACCCGCCGGAGTCCGCTTTGCACGCCTCAGGTCCAACCACTATGGCGGCGGGGCGTATGTGATCGGCCGTTCGGCGGCGAAACGCCTGCTCACCATGGCGGGCCTGTTCGACCTGCCAATGGACGACGCGGTCTTCAGCCCCGGCCATCCCGTCGGGCGCCAGCTTCGCAGCTATCAGGTGATCCCGGCCCTTGCGGTCCAGGACGTCATCCTGCCGGCCGCGCGCCGCTCCGCCGGCCTGGGAAGCACGATCGAAGCGGAGCGCGAGATCGCGCGAAGCCATGAGACCGCGCCGCTTCAAGCGACGGTCGCACCGAATCGCAACCGGCTGTTGCCCCTCCATACGCTGCCGCAGCGGCTTGTGCGTGCAGTATGGCGCAACGCGCGCTGCAGGCTGATGCGCGCTCCCTATGCGGATCCCGCAATCAGACTGTCGCCGGACGCATGAAGATCGCGATCGTCCAGGCCTATGACGCCGACCTCAGGCGGCAATGGCCCGCCCGCCCGCCCGCCGAGTTCGCCGATATCGAGTTCCAGTTCGGCATCGCGGAGGGTGCCGACCACGTGATCGCGCTTAACGGCGTCGCGGCGAGGACGATAGTGGATGTCGATCCCGAACGGGTCTGGCTGCTGATCCAGGAACCGCCGGTTCCGGAAACGCGGAACATTTATCGCGCCCAGCACGCCTTCCGCCGCATCTATGCGCCGGACCAAGTACATCCCGATCCGCGCTGGCGAACCTATTGGGGGGCCCTCAACTGGTGGGTTGGAAAGTCCTACGACGAATTGACCGCAGTGCCTTACCCCATCAAGACCACGGACCTGTCCTTTATTACAAGCAACGAGACGCTGCTCGAGGGTCATCGCAAACGATTGGCATTTCTCGATGGCCTGAAAGCATCCGGCATCCCGTTTGAGCTCTGGGGCAGGGGGTTCCGTCCGCTGCCCGACAAGTGGGACGTGCTGTCGCGATCGCGCTATGCGGTGGCCTTCGAGAACTATCGTGGAAGCGACTACTGGACCGAAAAGCTGGCCGACTGCTTTCTGTCCTATTGCACGCCGTTCTACTACGGGGCGTCGAGAATCGACCGCTACTTCCCGCAGGGCTCCTACTTGCCTATTGATCTGGACGATCCATACGCATTTGAACGGATACGGGACGCGATCGCCTCGCATTTTCACGAACGAAACCTGTCGGCGCTCGAGGAAGCGCGGCAGCTCTGCCTTACCAAATACAATACCCTCTTCTTCATCGCGCGGGAGGTGAACGCATTCGGAGCTTACCCGGCAGCGAGGCGGCGGACTACGCTGAAAAAGCTTCGCCCGCGCCCCCAGAAATTCCCGGGTAATGTCACGTCGGCAATCGTGAGCCTCATCCGTGTCGTCGTACCGCGCCGCGTGAAGGATCGGATCCGGCATTGGCGCAATCAAGCCGGCCGATAGGCTCCCGTCGAACACGCGCCACCTGTGAAATCGCCGGCTATATTTTGAACCTCGCGCGCACAGTCGAGTTATGCTTTGCAAGGTGAGGCAGAACCGGCAGCCGGCAAATAGAACTCGCGGAGTTTGCGTGGCTCATCTCGATGTTGATGTGGTGATCCCCCTCTACAACAAGGGACCATACATCGCGCAGGCAGTGCGCTCGGCACTCGGGCAGAGCCACGCGCCTCGCTCTGTGATCGTCGCAGACGACGCCAGCACGGATGGCGGGCGCGAGGCCGTGGCCGCAATCGCGGCAGACGACCAGCGCGTGCGATTGTTGGTGAGCGATGCGGCAATGCCACGCGGCGCTGGCTCCGCGCGCAATCGCGCGGTGCGGGAGACGGTTGCAGAATTCGTCGCCTTTCTCGACGCCGACGACTTCTGGAATGCCGAAAAGCTTGCTGCTCAACTCCCAGTGATGGCCGACCCCGCCATAGGAACCGTGCATTGCGGAGCACGTGTCGTGACGAGTGACGGGCGTTGCGTGGCCGAACTCTATCCGCCTCCGCCGCCGCCGCCCAGCCAGATCTTTGATGAGATCCGGCTGGGTCGGTATTCGGTCACCGGATCCTCTTCCGCAGTGCTCACGCGGCGGAGCTTGCTGGAGCGCGCCGGCCCGTTTTCGGACGAAGCGGCCTTTGCGGAAGACTGGGACATGTGGGTTCGATTGGCGGCCCTGTCGGGCTTCGTCGCCGTGCCACGGCTACTGACCAATATCCGGGCACTTCCGACCCGCTGGCAGAGCAGCAGCGACGCTGAACGCTTCGCCCGCTGGCTTGGACTGCTTGACCGCTGGAAGGACGATGAGACCTTCATGCAGCGTGCCGAGGCCGAAGTGCGCGGCATTGTTGCAAGGCATCAGGCAGGACTGCTGCTGCACTCGCCGCGCAGGGCCTTTGTCGACTACCCACGCGAGGTACTGAGGCATGGCGGCGTGCTCGGCCAGCGCCTGTTCGGCACGCGGTCCGCGCGTGCGTTCACCTCTGGAACGATGCTTCCCGCGCTGGCCTTGAGGGCATCGCAAAAAGCGCTGCGTAGCTTGTCGGCCCGACGCAGGGCAGCAAGGGTCGGTTAATGAAGGGCTGGCTGGGGAACCTGGATTCGAACCAAGATTGACGGAGTCAGAGTGTTATTTCAACTCCCGGAATCCGGGGCTTTCAGCGGCCATGTCGCATCCTTGTCGCGTTCACCCCCACGCCCCATCATCATTTGGTGGGGATCAATCAAGCCCGGCGGCATCAAGCACCCCGACGAAGTAGTGGATGCCGTCTTTGGGAACCATAACGACCTGCGAAATTCCGCGATCTTCGTCGATGTGAAATTGCGGCGAGCTTGCTTGTGGGGCGCGAAGCAATGCAACGACCCTCCAGCGAGCACCTCGTCGGTATCCTTTTGAGTTCCTGGGAGCCAAGTCCTGACCACGTCCGCCCCGTCCGCAATCCAAGTGATGCTCGCCATCTTCGCTACGTAGCACAGAATGGTTTCCCCCACACCCATGCTACGGGCGAGGGGGTCAGGAATTCGCGACCATGAGGGCGCGCTCGGCCTCGGCAAGCGCTTCGGCCTCGTCCACGGCGGGGAAGAGGTGCCCGTAAACGTCCATCGTCACCGTGATAGACGAATGACCCATCCGCTCTTGCACGGCCTTAGCAGTTAGCTCCAGCCCTCCATCTGCCTTGCGGTTGATACACCACGAGGCGAACCAATGGCGGAGCGCGTGGAGTCCGGGATACTTTGCCGCGAGGAGCGGGTTGCCGTCTTCGTCCATCTTGCCCTTCACTCGGACCGAGACGCCCGCCTTGAGCAGGGCAGGCCAAAGCCCGCGCGTGACGATGTTCGGATGCGCCTCAACGTTGCCGGCTCCGTTCGGGAAAACGAGCCCCAACTCGCTTTTTGGGCAGTCCTTCCGCCATCCCTTGAGCGTGTTGACGACGAGGGGAGGGAGCGGGATGACGCGGAAGCCGGCCTTTGACTTCGGCGAGCCGATTTCATTGTAGCGGTCCGCGCGCTGGCGGACCGTGACCTGCCCTTTGTTCAAGTCCACAGCGTCCCAAGTGAGCCCGCGAAGCTCTGAGGCCCGCATGCCAGTGAAGATGGCCGTAACGAGGAGGGGACGGAAGCGGCCCGAGGCCGCGTTGATGATGAGGCGAATCTCGTCATTCGTCGGAATGTCGACTCCGACCCGGAGCGGCTCCTTGCGAGCTTCTACCTTGGCGGCCTTCGAGCGGCGCGAGCGGGACAACTCGTGGACCGGGTTGCGCATTGCCTTTCCGTCTTCGAGCATCTCGGCGAGGATGCTCCCCAGCGAGGTGGTCACACGCTTGACCATCGCTTCGGTCCGGCCGGCCGCGCGCAAGTCGCGTTGAAAGTCGCGGATGCTCGGAGCGGTTAGCTTTGTGAGCTTTGTGTCGCCAAGGAACGGGTTGAGATGAAGGTCCAGATGTTGCCGGCGCTGGTCCAAAGTAGTGCGCTCAAGTCCGGCCTCTTCGCCCGCGGCGAGCCACAGCTTGCCAGCCTCGCGAACGGTAGGTGAAGCGCTATCCGCAATATGCGTTCCCGAGCGAACCTCCACCGAGGTGGTAGCGGCGAAGCCATCGGCATCCTTCTTCTTCTTGAATGTCTTTAGTCGGCGAGTTCGGTTCCCGTCCGTGTAGTTGACCACCCAAGCCTCGCGTGCCTCGCCGCTCGGGCTGGTCCAATTCCGCTTGCGAACAGACATTGTGGGCCTCCGTGCTCAATGCATGTCGCAGCTTGTCGCGTGGATTCCGTCCATCATCCACCCCTCGCGCCGGGAGAGGTTAACGACTAGGCTCCAGCTTCGAGATGGGCGGGGGAGGGCGTAGGTGAGTGTTCGAGAGCTAGCGGAGCGGCTCCGAAACATGGAGCTTGGCAGCAATTTTGATTGGAACGGCATCCGCTCCGAAATTGTCGCCGAGTATCGGAAAGGGGGGGCCGATCTAGACCGGGCAACACTGCTGCAACTCTACAAAATTGTGATGGATGCCGTTGAGCAAAGTGGGAACCTTGGCTCCGAGGACCTTGAGTCATTCCGCAAGAGCCGGCGAGAGGAATACAATCTCCTGCTAATTAGCGTGTGCGTGATGCCGGACGGGAACGTCTCGCCCGAGGCCCTCAGAATAGTCACTGAGCGGGAAGTTGCGGCCGGCCGCATGTCGCCCGATGACGAGTTGCGGACGCTGGCCATCGGTGGACCGGACGCTATTGAGCCCGCTCCGCCGTCGCCACCAAAACGGACCGGACTACTTGGATTGTTTCGTAAGAAGTAGGCGTCGCTCAAAGAGGGAGAGAGTTGGTTGCCGACCTTTCCGCCAGACGAAGACATTCTTGACATGCAGCCGGAGGAGCTTGCTCCCTTCGTTCTACGCTTTCTAGCGGAGCCATCGAACGACGGGAGACTCAATCGCTACAACTTCTCCCTCCTTGCTCAGGGGCTCGTGGCCAATCGTTTTATGGAGGCGTGGGTCTGGCTCGAACGCGAAGGCTTTGTCGCACCTAAGCCCGGCGATTCCGGTCAATGGGTTTTCTTGACTAGACGGGGCATGGAGGCAGCAAAAGCGGAGGATTTTGCTGCGCACATTACGGCCACTAGGTTTCCGCGTGACTTGGATGAGGTTCTAGCCGGAGCGGTGCGACCGCTCTTCCGCAGCGGCGACTATGACACGGCAGTCTTTCGAGCCTTTAAGGAGGTTGAAGTCCGAGTCCGCAAAAAAGGCGGCTACGGTGACGAAGACATTGGTCGTGCCCTCATGAACACGGCGCTCGGGCCGACCGGCCGCCTAAAAGTAGCGAGCGGCAACAAGGATGATCAGGCCGCGATACGCGAGTTATTCGCCGGAGCGATCTCGGCCTGCAAAAATCCTTCAAGTCATCATGAGGTGCAGTTTGATGATCCGCGGGAGGTGATCGACATGATCCACCTCGCGAACCACCTGCTTCGAATTGTTGACCGGCTTGTGGTTGCGCCGTAGTCGCCCTGAGCGGCTTATCGGAGGGGAGCAAAGATGCTGGACCGAGACGGCGAAGAGACAGAGCCCGAGACTATGAAGCGTTTGAGGGCGGCGCTTCGGTGGGGCAAGCGCGACAGCGATGAGATTGAAAGCACACTAGATGATGCGGTGACCCGAATTGAACAGTCGGTCCGGCCGGTTCTCGAATTCGTTCCGAAGGATCGAGCCTAGAGTGGCATATTAGAACGGATCGCCGCCGAGTATCTGGATGCCGGCGTATGCCAAATGTCCGTCCAGTTCGACCTCGACCCTATAAGACCCCGGATGAAGCGTGGTTCGAGTGAGCCAAGAACCATTGCTTGGCGGTCTCGCGGCTAAACTGGGATAGAAGGAATTGATTACGGCTGCCCCATCGAGTGTCCAGGCCGAAATACGGACCGCGAGCGGCAGGAGGTCAGTGCGAGGATGCAAACGAAACAAAAGACCTTCGTTTGACAGTCTGATGCTTTCGGCGAACGGATAGCTTTTTTCAAATACCTTTAGATCGTCGGAGACAATGGTTCGAGGCTCCCATGTCCCTGCCTGCGCTCCTAGTAGGTAGAGCAACATTCCTCGTTCTGCCTCTGACCTGCAGTATATCCATTGAAGGCTTGGAGCGATCAGCATCGGCGAAGGCACGAGGACCTCCGCGCAGCGATGAAATATGATGCTGTGATCGCCCGAGATTCCGCCTTCATGATAGACTTTGTCAAAGGGAATGGTGGCGAAGAAAGCATCGTTCTCACCCGTCGCCGGACCGGCTTGCATGTTCCCATGCGAAAACCGAACACCTTGCATCTGTAGAATAGGACGCGCATCGAAAATCAGCATCACGAGGACGGGTGCGTGCGCGTTTGCTCCGTAATGACAATCGGCAGGTCGGCGGATACCTTCAATATGATACTGAGTGGGTGTACGAGGACGAAAGTAGAGGCGCCCGTAGGCGTGAGCCTCCTGGTGTGCATTTATGACGTCCGCTCCAGCCACGTCTCTGGCGCGCCGCGCTTCGGAGTCATTGCGAGACAGAAGCTCGCCGGACTGCAAGATTTGAACAATGTTTTCGATAGGGCCGTGGTGAAATAGCCGACCGGGCCACTTCGCTCGATATGGGTAAGCTGGAGAGGTCAGCCGGGCTGACCATGAAGCGACGTACGCATCGATATACGCAGGCGTTAAGCCCATGTCAGCAAAGACGGCTCCGCAGGCCGAGGTGTAGACTCGTTCTTCCGCCCCTCTGGTGTCAGTTCGACAGCAATTTCAGGTTGCCCCTCGGAAGTCTGGACCTGAA
The DNA here is from genome assembly GCA_035549855.1 of Devosia sp. Classification (GTDB taxonomy): domain Bacteria; phylum Pseudomonadota; class Alphaproteobacteria; order Rhizobiales; family Devosiaceae; genus Devosia_A. The sequence continues at coordinate 14,430 of DASZPY010000042.1, forward strand.
TTGGCCTCACGTTTGGTAAGACGCTCAATATCGCTAGTATTGCGCTTGCACCTTCTCGATCCGACCAGCCTGCCTCGTCCAAAGTAACGAGCCCTGATCCCAGGCTTACCCAAACACCCCTCAAGTCGTCAGGCTCGAAAAGCACTTCAAAGTCGCCAGAACTCACGCGGAGAATGCCGTCCTTATCAATCGCAAACTTGAACGGAGTTCTGGTGTCGATTTCCTGCAGCGAACCGTTCGCAATTTTGGCGATACGCCGGATAGCTTTGAGGAACCCGTCAAACGTTCCGATTGCAGTACCTTCGGACTGAAGCTGGTCTGCGATCGCTTCGAGGTGCTCGGGCAAGCCGATATCAACCTCGTAGTCGTGCACATAAACGGGAATGTCCAAAGGTTCCAGATAGCGCGCCATTAATGGACGAACATCGTTCCAGTCGAGATTACCGTTCCCGCAACCTAGGCGGGGAAACGAAATCTCCGTAATTCCTCGCGAGGCATATTCAGCAACGAACTTTTGAAGGCCCGCTTCTACCCACTCCAGTCGAGAGGGATGTCGCCAATGCTTCTTGGTGGGGAAGTTTAGAATCCATTGATCAGAACCCTGCCACAGCCAGAGCTTGCCGGGCTCTAGGAGCCCGCGCTCGCAGATAGACTTGTATGCAATGAACATGCTGGGCTCGCGAGCCTTGAAAGCTTGCGCGAGGCCCTTCCCCATCACTCCAACGCAGTTGACCGTGTTGACCACCGTCTGCGCAGTGGACTCGAGAATGCTCGTTCGACGATAGAGCAGCATCTTACCGCCTCGGCTCAGTGAAGCGACCTTGTGTCATCAAGTCGTCCTTCCCTCATTCCCTATGCCGGCGATCAAGCGAACCCCGCTCAGTTCGATAGTCTGATTCGGGTTACCGACAGCTCCAAGGTTCTCTGGCGTCCCGTCTTCCAGACATTTTCCCACAAGTTGCCTAGTGACGCAGATTCAACCCCAAAGCACCCCTTGGAGTTTCCACCTTGCTTTTGGGCAACCGCTTGTTACTTGTTCTCGTTCTGTTCTAAGCCGGAGTCAAGCGAAATTGCCGGAGCGCCACCCATCCGCGCGCCCGTATCCGGGGACCGTCTACACGCTGCACCATGCGGCCGAGTCCGGGCAGCTCGTCATCGTTCGCTGCAATGGGTGTAAACGGAGCGTCACCTATCTAGCGGCCGATTTGGAGAGACTTCTTGACCCGCGCCGGCCCGCGGATGATCCCCCCTTTCCATGCTCGAAGTGCGGAACGAAGGACTACATGCGTGTCACCATTCGGACTCCCGCGCTCGGCGACTATGGCTCGCTCGTCATTCGGCGACCGGGGAGGGTGAAGACCACTCAGTTATGGCGAACGGTAAAGCTCGGGGACCAATGACGCCACAGAAGCCCCACGAGCGGCTTCCTCGCCGTTGAAGGTATCCTCCCACCCGCTCCGTCCTCGGCCGCCTCGGGCCCGCTGTGGCTTGCTGTGGCTGCTTCGAGCAATGAGTCGACGGTCGCGCGCTCCCATCGCCTGTCTCGCCCCGCGAAGACCCGGTTGCGGGAGTCTCCTCTAGCGACCATGCTTCGCAACGTCTGTCCGGATATGCCCAAGTACGCCGCTACATCCCGGACGAGAAGGGGGCGACCATCCCGAGAGGTGCAGGCTCCGGATGCTCGGCACGCCATGCTTCGATGTCGCCGCGGTCCCAATACCGAACATTCTGCGCCTTGCCGATTGGAGGAGGGAAGGTGCCCGCGGCAATGCGACGGTCTAGGCCGGCCGTGGTCCACCCGAATGTCTTCAGCAACTCGCGCGCCCGAATTGTCCCCTCGGTCCCGGTCCGCTCTTTCCTCGCGCATAGCGGGGAGGATGCGCTCCAGTCCCGAATATCGTTTACGTCCCATACGAAACGGCCCCGCTGATCCTTGCCCACCGGGCGCGGAATTCTGCCCTGTTCAATGTGCCTGAAGACCAGGGCAGAGGTGATGCCTGTCAGTTGCGATAACGAGGACAGGCTCGCGCGACGGTCCATCGGCGGGAGCTTGACGCGCTCCACGGGCGCTCGGCCGATAAGCTCCATCGCGGCCGGGTCATATTGCAGCGCCTCGCGCAGAGTCGAAATGACGACGGACTCTATCTGGCGGATTCGCTCGCGAGTGACGCCCATAACCTGAGCCACCTCTTCGAGAAGCATCCCTTTCACGAGCCGAAGTCGCAGCACCTCGCGATATCGCGGATTCAAAGTGGCGGCGACCTTAATAATGGCATTGCGCGCCGAGGCGGAGTCGAGCTTGACGGCAACCCTCTTGTCCGGCCGGCGCTCGTCATCGTCGGCAATCGTGTCCTCCATCGTCATGTCTTCGGCGTCCGCAACCGGGTCGGACATAGATGCCATTCGGCCACTACCAGTCAGTGCAAAGAGAACGCTTCCCGCTCGGACGGGTCCAATCCCGGCGCGCTTCCCAATCTCCACGTCCGAGGGCGAGTGTCCCTCGGCCTTCAATTGCTTCCATGCTCGGGCCACGCGGCCCACATCATTGAAAGCGCCAATGGGAACGGAGACCGTCACCTCGGCCCCGCGTCCGCGAACAACTTTGGCCTTGATCCACCACCCAGCGTAAGTCTCAATCTTCGACGCGAGGGGGTCATACTTGTCCAACGCGCGGAGGAAACCGATGCTCGCATCCTGCTCCGCGTCATCCATGTTCAAGTGCCATCGACGGGCAAGGGCGCGCGCTTCGGCGCGAATGAAGGGAAGATAGCGACGGACCAATTGGTCCCGCGCGCGCTCGTCCTTGTTGGATTGCCATCTGTGGATGAGCGCATCAACGCCGTCCGGATTCAGAGAGGTCGGCTTGTCGAGCATAGAGCACCTCCGCGAAAAAGGCGGAGCGCTCCGCTATTGGAATAGCGTTCGCTTCGCGCGGCTTCGGTAATAGTTGGGACGGTTATCCCGTGGTGAGAGTCGCAGAATCAAGAGGGAAGCAACTCGGCGAGGACGCCATCCACTTCGGCGGCAATCAGCGCGCGCGCTTCATGCGGACTAGCAACGGAAACACTTTGGTCAATGCGACCGGGAAGGGCGAGGAGCAGCGACTTCGCGGTGGCGACGCGCTCGCCAACCTCACGAACGATGTCGCGTCGCGACCGCACGTCGCCGCGAGCAACTAGGCGCTCAATGTCCGACTTGGTGGCGGCGAGGTTGAGCTTCGCGGCCTTCACTCTGTTGGGCTCAAGGGGAAGGGGCGCGGCGGCCTTGCGAAGAGGCTCGTCCCACCATGCCCGCGGCGCGAGGAATTCATCGCTGATTTCAGTGAGCGCGCTGTGGACGCATGCTTTCGCGTGATCGAGCACTTGCCTCGCGGGGAGTCCGGCCGCGGAGGCGATGGTGTCCGGGAGCTTCAGCAGATGGGCGCGCAGTAGCTTCAACACTCTAGCCACTATCCGGTCGCCGCTCTCACGCGGGAGGTAACGAAGTTGCAGGTCATCCACGTCGTCCGCAAGCGTTGCGACTTGCGAGCGAAGGAATCGGTCCTGAGCTTTCCCGAGGGCCGGCGTTGTGAAGCGTCCTCGCGTGATGACGGCCGAGAGCAACCTCTCGGATAGCTCGGGGTCCAATCGCCCATCCGGCAAGAGCGCCGGCTTGAGCGTTCCATCGTCAATGCGCTTTCTGATCGACGTTTCCGATACGCCCGCTCTACGGGCCAACTCTCGCCGGCTAATTCCTCTTGGCATCAACGCCTCCACTAGTTCGCGGGCCTAGCCCGCATGACTCCCATCCATCCACTCCCTGCGGCGACCCTGTTCAAAAGGCTCCAGCTACAGACGCTCGGCGCGTCAGACGCCCCTCATAGCAACTGTCCGTTTTTGAGGACCCGCTGTCCCTCACGCGCGCGCGGGGGTCATGAGCATCTGAGCATCTGGGAAAATTGCATCTGCTAACACGCGTTGCCTCTGCATCTTTTCCAATCCGTCAGATGCTCAACGCCATGAGCATCTGAGCCCTGTTGAGCATCTGACTTGAACCTCGTTTCATAAGTGCTGCTCATCCCACCATCCTCCCACGGTTTCAGGTGCTCAATCACCCTCAGATGCTCAAGGGCTTTGAGCATCTGACCGATTGCAAAATGCCCTTTGTTTTCCATGCGATACCACACTCAATTTTGTCAGATGCTCATATGCTTATGACTCCCCGCGCGCGCGTGAGGGGCACTCAGTAATCTTCCTCCTCTTCGAGCGACGGCAACTCGCACCACCATTGGCCAGCTTCTTGATACGAATGCACATGAAGGTGCTGCTTGGCTCGCCTCAGGGTCGCGAGCGAGAGTCCGACCGTTGCGCCTCTGTCGTTGAGCCGCGACGACTCCACGGGACCGTCCTTGAGCGCGCTCATGAGGAAAGTGATGCCGTCCAATAGCTTTGGAGACTCATGCTTGCCGTCCTGCTCGGCGAGCGCCTCATTGGCCGTCATGGAGATGGCTTCCTCCCATGCCACGCGCGAGGTGTTGATGCCTCCGGGCAGCGTGAAGCCTTCGAGCCGGTATGCATGGCCCTTGGCATCGCTCGCGGCGATGTTCTGCTTTACGCGAAGGAGGAGCTTGCGGCCGGTCAACTCGCCCGCCTCCCTCTCGGGCAGCACCGCCCAAAAGCTCCGAGCGAGGGCAGTGAACGCCAGCGAGTCCATGACGCGACTCAGCGCCGAGCCATTTTCGCGCTTGTTGAAGTGCGTTACGAAGAGCACGGCCACTCCGGCCTTGCCGGCAAGATCGGCTAGAGGCGCAAGCACCGCTCGAACATCACTGTTCTTGAACGTGTCCACCTTGCCCGTTCCCATGTAAGCGGAGACGGGATCAATCACCACGAGCCTTATCTCCGGGTGCAGCCTTAACACCTCTCGGAGGCGTGGAAGATCGTCGGCGAGGGAGAACGTGTGCTGCTCGCCCTTCATTCGGACGAGCATGTTGAGGATGAGCACCTTTGATGTGTCCGCGCCCGCTGCCATCAGGCGCGGCTTGATCGTATCCTCGGCATCGTCCTCGGCGGAGAGAATGAGCACCTCTCCAAGGGGCGCGGTTCCGGAATCGTCTGGCCACGCCCCGCCAGTGGTGACCGCGGCGGCTATCGCCAAGGTGACCTGCGACTTGCCTTGATCGGGCTCCCCGGCGAGGCCAGTAAGCTTTCCCAACGCGATGTGGTTCGGCCAGAGCCAAAAGATCGGCTTCTCTTCAATGTCCGAGGCGCGCGTAAGCGAGAGGCCCTTGATTCGCTCGCCTTTTGGGGCCTCCGGATCATCCTCTAAGGGATCGTCGGCAAAGTCCTCGGCTGCATCCGGCCGGTCGCACGTTGCCACAAATCGTCGCCCCTTCGGTCCCGCCGCCGCTATCAGGTTGAGCAGCGTCCGATACGTGATGAGGCTTCCCCCGCCGCGCTCCAGGTTCATGCGAAGCCATCGCGACTCGTTTTCGGCAATGCAATCGGCGTATTCGGGATCGCCGGCCGCCCATTGGCAGAAGACGCCCATCGCGTCCGCGCTCCCATTGGTCGCGTGGTGGGACGCTGCCATGACTTCAAAGAAGCGCGCCTCCTCGGAGAATTTCGCGGGGTCAAGAAGCGACAAGCCGTCGCGCAATTGCTCGGCGCTGAGCTTGCCGGGCTCCACGTCCTCGCCGCGCTCACGAGGAGTGAGAGTCAGCAAAGACAGCAAACCCTCGGGAGCCATCGGCGGCGGTCCGTTGAACGGGACCGCAACCCGATAGAGCTTTCCGGTTTCGGGATGCTTCGAGCCCGGCGCGACCACTTGGCGCGTGAATCCCTTCACTTCGATGCCGGGGTTGCCCTTAAGCAGCGGCGAGAGCGGAAGTCCCTCCGGAACGGACAGGAAGATGTGCTCGCCTCCCCCGCCTGTCTTCGTTCGGGGAGCATCTCGAAGCTCGGGGAAGAACAACTCCAGCGCATATAGGCTATCGCCGCCGCCGTGACGTGGATCAACGTCAAGAGCGATGCGGCCGGGGCGAGGCCGTAGCCCGACATTGAAGCCCTTGGCAAGGTGACCGGCCGCATCGAAGTGCGAATAATCAGCGGTCGTCCATCCATCGTCCCTCGGAGCCTTGCCAAGCTTCTTCGAGCCCTTGGCGCTGTCCCATCGGTGCAGCGGAATGGGGTCGAAGCCGGCTTCGAGCGCGGCTTCAAATACGGCCGTCTTCATAGGCGGCCCTTTTCAAGGTCCTTGAGGTCCTCCCATAGGGCGGCAAGCTGATTATCTCGGACCTTGCCGAACGTCTCGGCATAGCGATCGACGACGCTCTTCACTGGCTCACGGCCGAGTCGGTCAGTCAGCTCACGCACGAGCCGAAAAACCTCATCGCGTCCTTTGGAAGGCTCCTGAGATGGCAACATGTGATAGAGCATGGCGATGGTCACGATGGCGTCCTCGCGCGAGAGGAGCTTGTGCTTGTCCAAGGCTCGGAGGTCCTCCACAAGGTCGGCGAACGTGACGTTCCCTCCGGACGACTCCCCTGTCTCGAAGAGGGTGCCATCATCGTTTATCCATAAGGCGTCGTGCCCCCACAAAGTGCGGAACACATCAACGTTGTGACGGGGATGTCCCGGCTGAAAGGAAAGGGCGGTGTGCTCGCGATTGGTCATTTATTTCTCCATCGTTGGGGCGGGCCGCCCGGCCGGGATGGAGACCGGACCGAGCGGCGCGCCGTTGCGACGGTTCGGCGCTAGAGAACGCCTTGCCACCGCGTATCCGGCAAGGGGCGGGCCGGAAAACTGTTGAACTGTCACTGCCGCGCCCCGAGTGCCCCTCGAAGAGAAAAGCGGCGTTGCTAGAACTATGCGCCCGCTGACTGTCGAGAGTCCATCCTGGAGAAGAATGACATTCTATGTAAGTCACCGGGAGAGACGGAGAGTCGGCTATGTCAGCGAATGACAACCGAGAGCTCGGCTTCCGCCTCGGGCAACGGGACGGATGCGGGCTTGCCACGCGATCCCCAGTAGGCCGCCGCGAGGTCCGCAATGGTCCGCTCCGGAGGATGGAGATAGCGTCGGAGATTGAAGTGAGCAGCCGCCTTAAGAGCCGCGATGGATGCCTTGCCTTCAACCGAGTCGGCAAAGCCGAAGTTGACGGCCTCCTCCGAAGTCATCCACGTCTCCAAGGCCATCATCTCGATAATGGTCTCAATCGACTGACCTGATCGATTTGCGTAGGCCCTCGCCATCTGGTCGCGGACCGATTCTAGGAGGCGCGCCATGTTGGCCATCTGACCCGCACCACCTTGGCTCAATGCGACAGGATCATGAATCATGAGCATTGCGGCCGGGGCCATGACGATACGAGCGGCGGCCATCGCGAGGAACGAAGCAGCGGACGCGGCGAGGCCGTCAACAAGGACCGTCACGTTTGATCGTCGAGAGAGCATGGAATGAATCGCCGCCCCGGCGAAGACATCTCCTCCCGGAGAATTAAGCCGAATGGTGGTGGCGGCAGTAGACGGGAGCGCCTTGAGGCCGGCGTCCACCTCCTTCGCCGTTTCGGTAGTGATTTCGCCGAACAGAACAATCTCGGCGGCCTTTGCATTCACAGTGACTTGGGCCATGTGCAGCCTCCATTTAAAGGATTGAGGTGCCGGCGAGAGGCGTCCCTCGCCGCGCGTGACAAGCGACTAGGCGCGACGGCGACGGAAGGGCGGGCCGTCGATGTTGAGGACCGCGCGGATGTCGAGTCCCTTGCGGAAGCCGATGCGATAGCCGCGACGGCGCAATTCGAGGACCGCGGCAACCTCAATACGATGCGCCTCCAGCCGCTTGAGCCGGCATTCAGCCAGTCGCTTCTGCTTTTCGACGACCGTCGCAGTGTCTTTGACTCCGACGTAGAGTTGCCTGACCCCCTCGGTCACCTGAGCTTTGACCCGAGCGAAGACCGCACTGTCCGAGAGCAGGATAGCCAGCGTATTCGGAACCGACTTGACCGAGACGTTTCCACTGGCCTCTAGCGTCAACATTGGCGGGGTTACCTGCCCCTCCAGATTGACCCTCCAATCGTCGCCCCCGACAGCGAGGGCCTTGAGGTTGGCGTGGGCGGTCGCGAGCGTCTCGGATTGCGGAGGCTGGAGAGATGTGATGCGCTGCTCTTCGGCGTCCACTTCCCGCGCAATACTTTGAGCCTTCGCTCTGTCCTTGTCCGGGTCCGCCGAGCGGCGGACAGGCAGCGACTTGATGTCGCCTTCGGGCGTCGTCGCGAGGTAATCGTAGGCGAGAGAAAGATAGTCCTCGGCCACGCCTCGGGCTTCGTTGGTTTCCTTCGTTCGGAGTTGCGCCTCATCGCGGAGCGACTTCTTAGCAGCGGTCGCATTGGCATAGGGCGCGACCTGCTCTTCGGCGGGCTCGATGCCGGCCGCTCGGGCCTGCGAAAGAAAGAAGCCCTCAGCGCGTCGCGCTTCGTCCAGATCGGCGGTGGCCGGTCCCATTGCATAGGCTACAGCGCCCTGATGCTCGGCGAGAGCATCGCGATGAATCTCCTCAAGCATGTCGAGAGGCCACGCAACACCTGCGAGAGCCCCGGATCGAGCCCGGTTATAGATACCTTCATTTCGCGAGATGTTGACGTTGCCGAAGTTGGGCGGAAGCACCTCGTCAACATGCGGAGGAAGCATGTGGGAATAGACTTGGGAGTCGGTCATTTATGCCGCCTCCATAGCCGCGCCCCTGAAGGAGGCTTTGAGGATTTCGGGGTCTAAGACCCACTGCTTCCCGACCTTGCGAGCGGCGGGCTCCAAATGGCCCCGCTCAAGCAGGTGGAAGGTTGCGCGCTCGGACTTTCCGAGGTGGTTCGCGATTGAACGGGCTCCCCAAATGAGGCTCCCGGATGAGTTGCCTTTGGCCATGACATGACCCCTTTCGTTAGCTGCGTGGGGACATGTCCGCCTCCGCACTCATGTTGATCTCCATTGCTCGGGCCTCTCCGTTGAGGCCGGTCCTTTCGTCCTACGATGGTGGAATCGCGAAAAGCAAGACTCCAGCATTCGAGGGGACGCCACGAAGGTTAATGGGCGCAGGGGGAAGCCGGTCGCGCTCGACTCGATTCCGGGGGCTCGCCATGTCGCACCCGTGTCGCACGGAGCCGCCGAGGCTCGTGGAAAAAGTCCGGAAATGCTGGGAAATGCTGGGGAGCGACATGAACGCGACACGAGCGGCGTTCTACTCGGGCGCTACGCGACTAAGGCGCTGATTTTGCTAATGGAAAGAGGTGGCTGGGGAACCTGGATTCGAACCAAGATTGACGGAGTCAGAGTCCGCTGTTCTACCGTTGAACTATTCCCCAAACGGCAATCGCGCTACGGGACGGGCCCGCTTCGGTCGGCGTGCTTCTAGCGACAATCTGTCACCCGATCAACACCCGTCGGGACCGGGTCTTGCCTCGCCATTGCCTTGATTGGCCACCATCTGCAGCAGGAACCAGCGAGGGTCCGCCCTCGTTCTGTGCGCCCAGTGTCGCGTCGCGCCAGGCGCGCTGACCCCAGACAACACCAAGCAAGTGCCGGCTGCGCCGGACGAAGGACCATTTCGATGACCCGTATCCTGCGAAATCTTGCCGTGCTCGCCGCGGCGCTTCTTGTCTCGGCTCCCGCTCTGGCGGGTTCCGCCAGCCCCATCGGCCAGTGGCAGGTGGCCACAGGCGAGGCGCGCTACAAGGTCACCGCCTGCGGCGAGGGCGGCAATCTGCTCTGCGCCAAGCTCGTCTGGCTCGCGCCAAGCGAGCGGACCGAAAAGAACCTGGCGCTGCTCAACACCTATGTGGTGCGCGGCGCCGCGGCGGTGGACGAAAACAAATGGACCGGCAATGTCGTGTTCAACGGCCATGCCTATGATGGCACGATGACGCTCGTTTCCAATAACTCCATGAAACTAAAGGGATGCTCGGGGATGCTCTGCCAGACCCTCGAGTTCACGCGCATCTAGCACTTCACTCCCGCGCTTTGTGCCGCCCCGGTCACTGACCGGGGCGTTTTGTCGTGCCTGCGCGGTTTCTTGCGCAGTCCCGCGGCATGCCCTACGCTGATCGGGACTGAAAAACACGCTGCGCCCGGGCGCCGCCGGCCAAGTGCCGGGCGAGACGACCGCGCAGGATGGAGTTGGCGAGTGACCGATGACAATCGGTCCGCTGCCGCGACCGCGCCGGGGGGCGAGGTCGCCGCCGAGCCTGCAAGGGCCGCGCGGCAGGACGTCCGGAATGGGTCCAACCGGCCCGCGGACGCTGCGGCGAAGCGGACGAATGGGGCTCATGCCGCGCCGCGCCGGCCGCGCGGGCCGGTCTATGCCGCGCTGGACCTCGGCACCAACAATTGCCGCCTTCTGATCGCTCGACCGCATGAGCAGAGCTTCCGCGTGCTCGACGGATTTACCCGCATCGTGCGGCTGGGCGAAGGCCTGTCGGCGACGGGGCGCCTCAGCGACGCCGCCATGGAGCGCACCATCGAGGCGCTGCGCCAATGCCGCAACAAGCTGCGCGAGCACGAGCCGGCGCGGATGCGGCTGATCGCCACCGAGGCTTGCCGTTCCGCCAGCAATGGCGAAGCGTTCATCGCCCGGGTGAAGGCCGAACTCGACATGGATCTCGAAATCGTCGACCGGCAGACGGAGGCAACCTTGGCTGTCACCGGCTGCGCCGATCTGATCGACGGTGAGGCGGCGGGCGCATTGATGTTCGACATCGGCGGTGGCTCGTCGGAACTGGCCTGGCTCGATTTCCGTGGCGGCCGACCGCGCCGGCAGGGCCGCATGGCGGCGTCGATCCGCTCATGGCAATCGCTTCCGGTCGGTGTGGTGTCGATCGCCGAACGGTTCGGCGGCGTCGATGTGACGGCCGAAACGTTCGAGGCGATGGTCGCCTATGTCGCCAACCAGCTCCGCGAATTCCGCGGCCGCGGCAAACTCAAGCAGATGATCGCCGAGCATCCGGTACATCTGATCGGCACTTCGGGCACTGTGACGACGCTGGCCGGACTGCATCTTGGCCTCGAGCGCTACGAGCGCCAGAAGGTTGATGGACTCTGGATGAGCACTGCGGAAGTGGACGCAACCATGGGCGCGCTGCTCGCCATGCCCTTCGACCGGCGCGTCGCGCATCCCTGCATCGGCCGTGACCGCGCCGATCTCGTCCTGCCGGGTTGCGCCATCTTCGAGGCGATCCGCCGCGAGTGGCCCACCACGCGCGTGCGGGTCGCCGACCGGGGCTTGCGTGAAGGCATTTTGATCTCGCTGATCGACGAGGACCGCGCCGCAACACGCCGGCCGCACTGGGGCTCCGCCTGATGGTCAAGACCACCAATATGGGCGGCGGCACCGGCCGCAAATCCGAGCGCGACCTCAAGGTTCGCGTCAAGACCTCCAAGGGCCGCAAGATCGGCTCGACGCTCTGGCTGCAGCGCCAGCTCAACGATCCCTATGTGGCCAAAGCGAAGGCCGAGGGATTGCGCTCCCGTGCGGCCTACAAGCTCATCGAGCTCGACGACAAGCACAAGCTGTTGCGCAAGGGGATGCGGGTCGTCGATCTCGGTGCGGCGCCCGGCGGCTGGAGCCTTGTCGCCGCGCCGATCGTCGGCACTACGGCGGAGAACCCGCTGATCGTGGGCATCGATTTTCTAGACATGGACCCGATCGAAGGCGTGATCCTGCTCAAGAAGGATTTCACCGACGAAGACGCCCCGCAGATGCTCATCGATGCGCTTGGCGGGCACAAAGCCGACCTCGTGATGTCCGACATGGCGGCGCCCACCACAGGGCACCGGGCAACCGATCACATCCGCATCATGGCGCTGGTCGAGATGGCCGCGGATTTTGCCGTCCAGGTGCTCGCGCCAGGCGGGGCCTTCGTCACGAAGGTGTTCCAGGGGGGCACCGAGCACGAATTGCTGCATCTGCTGAAGCAGCATTTTGCGACGACCATCCACGCCAAGCCGCCCGCAAGCCGGAGCGAGAGCGCGGAGACCTATCTGGTGGCGAAGGGGTTCAAGGGCTAGTGCCCTGGCGCCACCACGCCGTGGCCCGAGACATTTGCCCCGGCATGCTTGGGAAGCCGGGCGAACAGCAGGCTCGAGACGAGCGCCAGCGCCGCCATCACGTAAAAGGCCAGGTGGAAGTCCAGCAGAAGGGGCGGACCGCCATGCACCAGCCGGGCCGCTTCGAGCGCGCCGCCGCCTACGGCGACGCCGAAGGCGAGGGTGAGCTGAACGCCGACCTGGCTGATCACGTTGGCCTGGCCTGAATCCTTGTCGTCGATGTCGGCGAAGGTGAAGGCGTTCTGCGCCGTCCAGAAGATCGACTGGAAGAACCCGGTGACCACCAGGAGCGCCATAATCAGAATCACATTAGTGCCCGGCGTGTAGAGGCCCATCGCGACGACGCCGAGCATGGTGACAAAGGTCGTGGTGACCAGCGTGGTGCGGAAACCCCAGCGCTGGATTACGTGCTCGGCCACGAACTTGGCGGCGAAGGCGCCGATCGCGCTGGCAAAAGTGATGGCGCCGCTCTCGAACGGATTGAGCCCGAAAGCGAGCTGCAGCATTAGTGGGAACAGAAACGGCATGGCCCCGGTGCCGAGGCGGAAGAACGCGCCCGAGACGACTGTGCTGCGGAACAGCGGAAAGCGGAACAGCCGCAGATCGAGCAGCGGATATTCCGTGCGACGCGCATGAAAGGGATAGACCGCAGCAGACACAGTGCCGATGATCAGCGCCGCGATGCCTACGGACGCCGGGAGGGCCGGTAGCGTCAGTACCGAGATGCCGAACACCCAGCCCGCGAAGGCAACACCCGCAAGGCCAAAGCCGATGAAATCCATCCGCCGCGGCTCGTTGCGGTGGAATTCGGGCAGGAAGCGGCTGACCAGCGCGATGCCGGCGAGGCCGATCGGCACATTGATCAGGAAGATCCAGTGCCAACTGAGATAGGTGGTGAGGAAGCCGCCGACCGGTGGCCCGAGGATCGGACCGATGAGGCCGGGGATGCTGAGCCAGGCCATCGCATCGACGAGCTGGTTGCGCGGCGTCACGCGCACCAGCACAAGCCGCGCGACCGGCGTCATCATCGCTCCGCCCATCCCCTGCAGGAACCGCGACAGCACGAAGGTGAGCAGCGAGTTGGACACCGCGCAGGCGACCGAGCCGGCAATGAAGACCAGGATAGCCACGCGGAACACATTGCGGGACCCCCAGCGGTCCGCCATCCAGCTCGAGATCGGAATGAAGATGGCGAGCGCCACAAGATAAGCGGTGAGTGCCAGCTTGAGCGCAATGGGCTCGCTGCCGATGTCATGAGCGATGGCGGCAAGCGAGGTCGCGATCACGGTCGAGTCCATGTTCTCCATGAACAATGCGACCGCTAGGATCAGCGGCGTAAGGCGGGTCGTGCTCACACGGCAGCCTCGGACTTCGAGGGTGGCACGATGCGATGCCCTGAGACATCATTCCCTGCATCCGGGGGCAGCCGGAGGAAAGGGATCGTGCCAATGGCAGCTACCGCTGCTACGACAAACCAGGCGATGTGGAAATCCTGTAGTGCGAGTTGTCCGTTATGCATGCCCGACAGGATTTCCAGTAGCCCGCCTGCGAGGGCGACGCCCAGTGCGACGCTGATCTGCTGGTTCACTGCTGCGATTGCCGTGGCTTGGCTGGCATCGGCCTCACCGAGTCCTGCGTAGCCGAGCACGTTGATACCGGTGAAGAAGAACGAGCGTACGATGCCCCCGATGAGGAGCAGACTCATGAGGATGAGATGTGGAGTATCGGGCGTGAAAAACCCGTTGACAGCTAAGAAGAACGCGCTGAGCAGTGCAGTGACGGTCAGCATGCGCGGAAAGCCGAAGCGAGCAAACATCTGTCCGGCGACGAATTTCGAAAGGATCGAACCAAAGGCAGCTATGAAGGTGATGAGGCCGGATTCCAGCGGGTTGAGTCCAAACGCCAATTGCAGCATCAGCGGCATAAGGAAGGGGAACGCACCAAGCCCGATGCGAAAGAAACTGCCGCCGACGATCACGCTCCGGAACAACTTGTCTTTGAACAGGCGGGGATCGAGCAGAGGAAACTCCGCCTTCCGCGCATGCAGTAGATAAATGATGCTCGCCACAGCGCCGACAGCAATAGCCACATAGCCGGTGACAACGGGAATCGCTGGCAGGCTGATGACCGATAGTCCGAAGATGATGCCGGAAAAGGCGATGGCGCAGAGTACAAAGCCACGCCCGTCAATCGGGCGCGGAGTTCTCGCCTCGGCACGCGGCAGGAATTTGGTGGCAAGGGCGACGCCCAAAATGCCAATCGGTACGTTGATGAGGAAGATCCAGTGCCATGAAAAATAGGTCGTGAGGAATCCGCCTAGCGGAGGGCCCGCGATCGGCCCGATCAGCCCCGGCACGGTAAGCCAGGACATCCTCGCCACAAGCTCGCTGCGCGGCGTGGAGCGCACCAAGATGAGCCGGGCGAGCGGCGTCATCATCGACCCGCCCACGCCCTGCAGAAAGCGCGAGCCGACGAACGCCGGCAACGAGTTCGAAAAAGCGCATGCGATCGAGCCCACTATGAACACTATGATGGCCGCGCGGAAGATGAAGGTTGCCCCGAACCGGTCCGCCATCCAGCCGGAGATAGGGATGAATATGGCCAGCGACACGAAATACGCCGTGAGCGCCAGCTTCAGCGCGATGGGCGACGTGCCGATGTCCGCCGCGATCGCCGGCAGCGATGTCGCGATAACCGTCGAGTCCATGTTCTCCATGAACAAAGCGACGGCCAGGATGATGGGGACGATACGGTGCAAGGCGGGACTGACAGGTGAGGCTCAATCTCGCATGCCAGCATACAACCGTTGGCGCAAGCCCGCAGCGAATTGGAAAGCCTTACAATTCGTCGATCTGCGCCAAATCGGCCCGCCTCCGTAGCCAGGTGCCCTTTCCATCGGGGTTTGCCGATGCTAATGACCCTCGCCAACCCGCGACGGCGTTTGATTCGCCAGCGCGGGCTTCCTTTATTCTCCTCCCGGAACAAGGAAGGGTGCGCCCTTGGCCAAGATTGTTTCCTCCATCACTGGCGATTCCGCGCTGACATTCGACGACGTGCTGCTGCAGCCGGCCCGTTCGGATGTGCTGCCCACAGAGGTGGACATCACCAGCCGCGTGACCCGCGACATCGCGCTCAATCTGCCGATCCTGAGCTCGGCGATGGATACCGTCACCGAGAGCAAGATGGCGATCGCCATGGCGCAGGCCGGCGGTATGGGCGTCATCCACCGCAACCTCGAGCCGGACGAGCAGGCCGAGCAGGTGCGGCAGGTCAAGTCCTTCGAAAGCGGCATGGTGGTGAATCCGATCACCATTGGCCCGGATGCCACGCTCGCCGATGCGCTGGCTCTGATGCGGGCCAATCGTATCTCCGGCATTCCTGTGGTGGCCAATGGCGGCGGCGGCGGACGCGTCACGGGAAAGCTCGTAGGCATCCTCACCAATCGCGACGTGCGCTTCGCCAGCGATGAGCGGCAGAAAATCTCCGAGTTGATGACGCACGAGAATCTAGTCACTGTGCGCGACGGCGTGGGCAAGGATGAGGCCAAGCGGCTGCTGCATGCCAACAGGATCGAGAAGCTGTTGGTCGTCGACGGCGAGGGCCGTCTCGTCGGGCTCATCACCGTCAAGGATATCGAGAAGGCGCAGCTCAACCCCATGGCGATCAAGGATGCGCAAGGGCGCCTGCGCGTCGCGGCGGCATCGACTGTTGGAGACAAGGGTTACGAGCGTTCGATGGCGTTGATCGAGGCGGGCGTGGACCTGCTGGTCATCGACACGGCCCACGGTCACTCTGTCCGCGTGGCTGAGGCGGTGGAACGCGTGAAGCGCGAGAGCAACTCGACCCGTATCGTCGCCGGCAATGTCGCGACGGCGGAGGCGACGCGCGCATTGATCGATGCTGGGGCGGATTCGATCAAGGTGGGCATCGGGCCGGGTTCAATCTGCACCACGCGCATTGTCGCCGGTGTTGGTGTGCCGCAGCTTGCTGCTGTCATGGCCTGTGCCGAGGAAGCCGACAAGAGCGGTGTTCCGGTGATTGCCGATGGCGGCATCAAGTTCTCGGGCGATCTTGCCAAGGCGCTTGCAG
Source organism: Devosia sp. (assembly GCA_035549855.1). Lineage (GTDB taxonomy): Bacteria > Pseudomonadota > Alphaproteobacteria > Rhizobiales > Devosiaceae > Devosia_A. Next base: position 30,589 of record DASZPY010000042.1, read on the forward strand.
GCGGCGCATCCTGCGCCATGGTTGGTTCGCTGCTGGCGGGCACGGATGAAAGTCCGGGTGAGGTCTATCTCTTTCAGGGCCGCAGCTATAAGGCCTATCGCGGCATGGGCTCGGTGGGTGCCATGGCGCGCGGCTCCGCCGACCGCTATTTCCAGCAGGAGGTGAGCGACAGCCTAAAGCTCGTGCCCGAAGGCATCGAGGGACAGGTTCCCTACAAGGGTCCTGCGGGCAATGTGCTGCATCAACTGGCCGGCGGCCTGCGTGCCGCAATGGGCTACACCGGGGCACACACGCTAGAGGAATTCCGCGACGGTGCGGTGTTCGTGAAGATCTCGGGGGCGGGGCTCAATGAGAGCCACGTCCACGACGTCGCCATCACGCGGGAGCCGCCGAACTATCGCGGTGGCAACTAGCGCAGATGAGACTGCCCGGGCGGCTGTCGGCTGCGATCGAGATATTGGGCGATATCGACGCACGGCATCGGCCCGTGGCCGAGGCGCTGAAGGCCTGGGGGCTCAACAACCGCTTTGCCGGGGCCGGGGACCGCGCGGCAATTGGCAATCTCGTCTATGACGCACTACGCAAGCGCGCTAGCCACGCCTGGGCGATGGGCGCCGACACACCGCGGGCGCTGGTGCTGAGCGTTGTCGTGCGCGACTGGGGCGAGACGCCCGAGCAACTGAACGATCTGTTTGCCGTTGATAGCCATTCCCCCGAAATCCTTAGCGCGGATGAGGTTCATCGGCTTGTGGCCGCCGATCCATTGGCCGGCGCGCCCGATCATGTCCGTGCCGATCTTCCCGAATGGGTGGTGCCATTGTTGTCGTTCGGCGGGGTCGTGGCCGAGGGCGAGGCCATGGCCGGCCGGCCGCCGCTCGATCTGCGGGCCAATGCGTTGAAGGCAACCCGCGACAAGGTGCTCAAGGGGCTCGAGCGTTTCCACCCCATGCCCACCGATATTTCGCCGGTCGGCATTCGCATTCCGGCCGGGGCGCGGGACAGTCGCACGCCGAACATTCAGGTGGAGGAGGGTTACCACAAGGGTCAATTCGAAGTGCAGGACCAGGGCAGCCAGATCGTCGCGCTGCTTGCTGGTGCGATGCCTGGGGAACAGGTGCTGGACTTCTGTGCCGGGGCCGGCGGCAAAACGCTCGCGCTTGCAGCAGCGATGGAGAACAAGGGCCAGATTTTCGCCCACGATTCCGACCGGCATCGGCTCGCACCGATCTATGACCGGCTCAAGCGCAACGGCGTGCGCAATGTGCAGGTGCGGCCGCCGGGCGAGGGGGCACTGGAGTCGCTGATAGACAAAATGGACCGCGTTGTGATCGACGCGCCCTGCACGGGCTCGGGCACCTGGCGGCGTCGGCCTGATGCAAAATGGAAGCTGACGCCCGAGCAGGTCGCGATACGCGTTGCCGAGCAAAGCGCGATCCTCGAAGACAGCGCGCGCTATGTGCGGCCGGGCGGCACGCTGACCTACATTACGTGCTCGATCCTCGGTGATGAGAACGAACGACAGGTCTCGGCCTTCCTGACGGCCGATGCGGGCTTCGAACCGATGGATGTGAGACCGCAACTCGAAGCGCTGGCGCCCGGGGCGGCCGGGCAGGTTCACGGACTGCCCGGCGGAGGCCTTCAGCTTACGCCGCACCGGACGGAAACCGACGGGTTCTTCGTCCAGACGATGCTCCGGCGCGGCTGAAACTTCCTATGGGATCGGCCCGTTGATACCGTCATGAAAAGTTCTGTTATCGACCTTCGCGCGCCCGGTTCATGGGCAATCCTGCTGGCATTCCTCCTCGCCGTCATCGGCGTTGGCGCACTGATCGGCATTAATAACACGCCGGACACCTGGTATGCGGCGCTGGCCAAGCCGCCATTCAATCCGCCGAACTGGGTGTTCGCACCCATCTGGTTCACGCTCTATGTGCTGATCGCCATTGCGGGCTGGCGCAGCTTCATGCGCGCCGGATTTTCCGGTGCCGGCGCACTCTGGACTCTGCAGATGGTGCTCAACTGGTCTTGGTCTCCTACGTGGTTCACGCTTCACCTGTTATGGCCGGCCTTTGCCATCATCGTTGCAATCTTCGCGCTCATCATCGGCTTCATCCTCGCCAGTTGGCGCAGCGGCGACCGCATCTCCGCCTGGCTGTTCGTGCCCTATGGGCTCTGGGTAGCGTTCGCCTCCGCGCTCAACCTGTCCATCGCATTGCTCAACTAACGGCGTGCGCCTTCTCATAGGGCCCTCACTGTCAGCAAACTGTCACAGAAATGTCAGAGAAGGAGCCCGCAGGACTTCGCGGGCAGTCGCGGCGCTGACCGCAGCGGCATGGGGACATTATGGACAGACCGTTTATCGACTTCGCGCTGCTGAGCCGCGCGACAAGTGAAACGCGCAGCTTCAAAGCCGGCGAGACCGTGTTCAAGGCAGGCGACGAGGGCCACGAGTTCTTCGTGGTCAAGGCCGGCAAGGCCGCGGTGCGGCTTGGCAACCGGACGCTCGAGGTGCTGGGCGAGGGCGACATCTTCGGTGAGATGGCACTGATCGATTCCGAGCCCCGCAGTGCCGACGTGATTGCCGAAACCGATCTCGTCGTTGTCCCCGTCGGCGAGAAGCAGTTCCTGTTCATGACCAGCGAAGCGCCTTTCTTTGCGCTCAGCCTGATGCGAGTTCTGGTGCGCCGCCTGCGGGCGGCCAATACCGCGCTGCCCGGCAATTGAGGGCCGTTGCTTAGTGCGGATTGTCTCCGCACGGGTTTTGGACCATGCCCAGCCTGACCTCCATGCAGGAAGAGCTCATCGCGGGTCTTTCTGATCCCACGGTGCTCTTCGGGCATCTCACTTATGTGCTGTTGATCGTTTCCGTGCTGATGCGGCGCATGGTGTGGCTCAGGCTGTTTGCGGTGGCCTCGGGCGTCACCAAGATCATCTACCGGGCCTTCTTCATCCTCGATCCGGTGAGCGTGCTTTGGGAGACGGTCTTCGTGATCGTCAATGTCGTCCAGCTCGTGCTGATCTGGTACTACGAGTACCACCACCGCTTCACCGACGAAGGCCACCACTTCGCACAGAGCATGCCGGCAGGGACCGAACGCAGCGCGATCAAGCGGCTGCTCGACCTTTCCGATCTGGAACGGAAAGAGCCCGGCGACGTCCTCACGCGCGAGGGCGCGCCGGTTCGCGATCTCATGTATCTCGCGGATGGCATTGTGAAGATCGAGCATGGTGACAAGCTCGTCGCGATCTGCGGTCCTGGCGACTATATCGGCGAACTGAGCTTCCTCTCGGGCAGCGCCGCCACGGCGACGGCAACTGTGGTCAAGCCCGCCCGCATCCTGGCTTTCGACCAGGCGCGGCTGGCGGCTGCCGTCGATGCTGATCTGCAGCTGCGCCGGACGCTGGAATCCGCACTCAACCGCAACCTTGCGGGCAAGCTGACCCGCGCCAACGCGCAGGACGCCGCGGGTCCCGCCTAGCCGCCGCTTGCGGAATCTCGGCTCTGCCTCTATTTCCCCGCCATGACAGAGCCCGGCCAGCCCCCAGTCGATTCCATCCTCATCATCGATTTCGGTTCGCAGGTGACGCAACTCATTGCCCGGCGGCTGCGCGAGACCGGGGTCTATTGCGAGATCCACCCTTTCAGCCGGGCTGCCGAAGCTTTCGCCGCGATGCAGCCAAAGGGCGTGATCTTTTCGGGCGGGCCCGCCTCGGTGACCGAAGCGGGGAGCCCGCGTGCGCCCGCCTCCGTCATCGACTCCGGCGTGCCGATCCTCGCCATCTGCTACGGCCAGCAGACGCTGGCGCTGCAACTGGGCGGCAAAGTGGAGGGCGGCCACGCCCGCGAGTTCGGCCGCGCCGATGTCGAGATCAAGGAGCCGAGCGCGCTCTATGCCGGCGTCTGGGATATCGGTCAGCGCTATCCGGTCTGGATGAGCCACGGCGATCGCGTCACCGAACTGCCCAGGGGCTTCGAGGTCGTCGCCACCTCGCCCAACGCGCCCTTCGCGATTGCGGTGGATGAAGAGCGCAAGCGCTATACGACCATGTTCCACCCCGAGGTGGCGCATACGCCCGATGGCGGCAGGCTCCTCGCCAATTTCGTGCACAACATTGTCGGTCTCAAATCGGACTGGACGATGTCCGCCTACCGCACGCGCATGATCGAGAAAATTCGCGCGCAGGTCGGCAAGGGGCGCGTGATCTGCGGCCTCAGCGGCGGCGTGGATTCGTCCGTAGCTGCGGTGCTGATCCACGAGGCAGTGGGGGACCAGCTCACCTGCATCTATGTCGATCACGGCCTGATGCGGCTCAACGAGTCCGAGGAGGTCGTGACCATGTTCCGCGACCATTACAACATCCCGCTGGTGCATGTGGACGCGAGCAAGGCCTTCCTCGATGCCCTTGCCGGCGAGGCCGACCCCGAAACCAAGCGCAAGACCATTGGCCGGCTGTTCATCGAAACCTTCGAGGCCGAGGCCAAGAAGATCGGCGGCGCGCAGTTCCTCGCCCAGGGCACGCTCTATCCCGACGTGATCGAGTCCGTGAGCTTCTCCGGCGGGCCCTCGGTCGTCATCAAATCGCACCACAATGTCGGCGGCCTGCCCGAGCGCATGAACATGCAACTCGTCGAGCCGCTGCGCGAATTGTTCAAGGACGAAGTGCGGGCGCTGGGCCGGGAACTCGGCCTGCCCGAGAAATTCGTCGGCCGCCATCCTTTCCCGGGGCCCGGTCTCGCCATCCGCCTGCCGGGCGGCGTGACGCCGGAGAAGCTCGACATATTGCGCCAGGCCGACGCGATCTACCTCGATGAAATCAGGAAGGCCGGTCTTTACGACAAGATCTGGCAGGCTTTCGCTGTGCTGCTGCCGGTGCAGACGGTGGGCGTGATGGGCGACGGGCGGACATACGAGTTCGTCTGCGCGCTGCGCGCGGTGACCTCGGTCGACGGCATGACGGCCGACTTCTATCCGTTCGACATGGCCTTCATCGGCCGGGTGGCGACGCGCATCATCAACGAGGTGCGTGGCATCAACCGCGTGGTGTACGACGTAACGTCCAAGCCGCCGGGCACGATCGAATGGGAGTAGGGAGCGATGAGCTTCCGCCGCGACAGCCTTGTATCCGTCGAGCGTCGCGTGAAGCGGGCGCTGCGTCCCTATCGGCTCGATCTGCTGAAGCCGGAGAAGCCTGACGCTCGCGTGCTTGCGCATGGCGGCTACAAGCTCAGGGATTCGAAGACGGGGACGATCGTTTTCGGCGAGACGCCGTATCCGTTCTGCAAGACCCTCGAGGAAATCGAGGCCTACATCGAAGCGCTGGACGCCGAAGCCTAGGCGGTGATCAGGATTTTGGCGTTGCTCATGCCATAGTCCTGCACGAGATCGAACAGCTTCTTGGCGTTCTTCGGGTCGAGGCGCACGCAGCCATGCGAGGCCACCTGGCCGAGATGCTTGAGATCCTCGGTGCCATGGATGGCGTAGCCGCCATGAAAGAAGATCGACCACGGCATCGGCGAATTCTCGTATTTGCTCGAGTACCACATCTTGTGCATGCGGATCGGACGGAACGAGCCGGTTGGCGTGGAATAACCCTTGCGGCCGGTCGAGACGTCGAAACTGTAGATCGTCCGCCAGCCGTTCTTCACGGTCATGGACTGGCTGGAGATATCGACGGTGATGGACAGCGTGCCGGTGTCCGTCGAGGAGAAGAGGCCGGCAAAAGCCGGCGATGTGGCAGTGGCAAAGATTCCGGTCAGAAATGCGCGGCGCAACATTGGCGAACAGCCCCCAGACAACAGGCCAAAGATCATCGCCGTGCCGCGTTTCGGCGCAGTTAACGATTAATGCCAAAGGCTTGGCTCGCGTCAATGTGATGCCCCAGGAGTGTAGGGCCGCCGCATTTGCTTTTGCGCCGTGCCGAAACTATGTTGCCGCCGAATTTTGACCGGAACGCCAAGGGTTTCATGTCCAGCGAGACGATTTTCAGCGAAGTCGACGAGGATCTGCGCCGCGACCGCATGCGCCAGCTTTGGCGCACGGCCGGGCCATGGATCATCGGTGGGGCGGTGCTCGTGGTGCTGGTCGTTGCCGGCTACGAGGGCTGGACCTGGTGGACCAAAAGCCAGTCGGCCAAATGGTCCGACCAGTTCTATGCGGCGATGGAAACGGCCACCGGCACCGACGCGGCAGCGACCGACAAGGCGCTCGCCGACCTCATCGCGCAGACGGGCGGCGGTTATCCGATGCTGGCGCAGTTCCGCCAGGCGGGCGTGCTCGCGCAGCAGGGGAAGGTCGACGAGGCGGTGGCCGCCTATGACGGGCTCGCCAGTACGCAGAACGACACGCATCTGCGCGAACTCGCGCTCATCCTTGCGGGCAACCTGCTGATCGACAAGGGCGACGTCGAAGCGGTACGCCAGCGGGTCGGTGGGATGGTGCTGCCGGAATCCCCCATGCACAACGCGGCCAATGAGGTGCTGGGGCTTGCCCAGTACAAGGCCGGCAAGCTCGACGATGCGATGGTGACGTTCAAGGCGATCGTTGACGATCCGGTCGCGAGCCGCGACCTGCGCGGCCGGGTGCAGCTCTACATGGCTCAACTGATCGCCGAAGGCGCCAAGCAGCCGGCGGCGGAGGCACCTGCTGCTTCGGCCCCCGCGGTGGACGGCGGCACCGAACTCGACGTGACGCCGTCCGCAGCCGAGGTTTCCTCGGGGCCGACGGAGAGCTCTGGCGCAACGGACTCTTCCTCGGCGCCCGCCAACTGAGACTCGGACCGGCAGCCTGCCGGTCCCGGAGCGGCCATGAGCATCACAGTCGCCATTGTCGGCCGCCCCAATGTCGGCAAGTCCACGCTGTTCAACCGGCTGGTCGGCCGTAAGATCGCGCTGGTGGACGACACGCCGGGCGTGACGCGCGACCGCCGCGAGGCGGAGGGACACATTGGCGATCTCCGCTTCCGGATCCTCGATACTGCAGGCTATGAGGATCGCACGGATGGTTCGCTCGAAGACCGCATGCGCCAGCAGACCGAGCGCGCCATCAAGGACGCCGACGTCATCCTCTTCATGATCGATGCCCGCGCGGGCGTGACGCCGCTCGACGAGCGCTTCGCGCAGGTGCTGCGCAAATCGGGACGCACGATCCATCTCATTGCCAACAAGGCCGAGACGCGCGCCGCCAAGGACGGCCTGATGGAGGCGTTCAAGCTCGGCTTCGGTGAAGCCGTGCCGCTGTCCGCCGAGCATGGCGAAGGTCTTGCCGACCTTCACGCCATCATCGCCAGGGCAGCAGATGCGAGCGAACCGCCGGCTGTGCTCCCGGACGACCTTTTGCCGGAGGTGGACATCGACCTCCCCGAGGACGATGGATCGAGCGAGGAGGGACCGGCGCTGCGCTGGAACCCAAAGCGCTACCTCAACGTCGCCATCGTCGGCCGGCCCAATGCGGGCAAGTCCACGCTGATCAATCGCATGGTGGGCGAGGAACGGCTGCTCACCGGGCCCGAAGCGGGCATTACCCGCGACTCGATCATGGTGCCGTGGGAGTGGGAAGGCCGTACGATCAATTTGGTCGACACCGCCGGCATCAGGAAGAAATCTCGCGTCGAGGGTAAACTCGAAAAGCTTGCCGTTGGCGATGCACTCCGCTCCATTCAATACGCGGAAGTCGTGGTGCTGCTGCTCGATGCTACCATTCCTTTCGAGAAGCAGGACCTCGCGCTCGCCGATCTCGTCCATCGCGAGGGCAGGGCAATGGTCATCGCCGTCAACAAATGGGACCTGATCGAGGACAAGGCCGCGACGCTGGCCAGGCTCAGGGAATCCTGCGAGCGGCTGCTGCCACAACTGCGTGGCATTCCGCTGGTGACGCTCAGCGGCCTGCAGGGCCGCAATATCGACCGGCTGATGCAGGCCATCTTCGCGATCGAGCAGAAGTGGAATACCCACATCTCTACGGCCAAGCTCAACCGCTGGCTCGCGGGCGCTGTGGAGACACATCCGCCACCGGCGGTCTCCGGGCGCCGCCTCAAGCTGCGCTACATGACGCAGGCCAAGATGCGGCCGCCGAGCTTCATCATCTTCGCGTCGCGCGCCGACGCCATGCCGGACTCGTATCTGCGCTACTTAACCAATTCCATGCGCGAGACCTTCGACATGCCCGGCACGCCGATCCGGCTGTGGATTCGGGCCGGCAAGAACCCCTTTGCCGACAAGCGCGGCTAGCGGCTCTTCGCCAAGCCGGCATTTCCGGCTATAAGCGCACCCTCTGAAACCGACCCGGACTCCCTTGTTCGTCGAACTTCTCATCGTCGTGGTCCTCATCCTCCTCAACGGCGCGTTGGCCATGTCGGAGCTGGCCGTCGTCTCGTCGCGTCCCGCGCGGCTCAAGGTCATGGCCGCCGAGGGCAATCGGGGCGCGGCGGTGGCGCTCAAGCTTGCCGAAGACCCGGGCAAGTTCTTGTCTTCGGCGCAGGTCGGCATCAGCCTGATCGGCGTTCTTTCCGGTGCGTTTTCGGGTGCGACGCTCGGCGACCGGCTGGCGGAATTCCTGATGACGCGCGGCCTGTCCGAAAGCGTTGCGGGCGCGCTGGGCGTGGGCATCGTGGTGGTGGTCATCACCTATGTCTCGCTGATTGTGGGCGAGCTTGTGCCCAAGCAGCTTGCCTTGCGGGACTCCGAGCGGATCGCGGCGGCGGTAGCGCCGGCGATGCAGGTCATCGCTACGGTCGCGGCCCCGCTGGTCTTCCTGCTCGATATCTCGAGCCGTGCTGTGCTCTTTCTCATCGGGCAGTCGGGCGCCAGCGAGGACCGGGTCACCGACGAGGAGGTCAAGACCATTATCGCCGAAGCGGAGAGCCAGGGCGTGCTCGAGACCGAAGAGAAGGCGATGATCACGGGCGTGATGCGCTTCGCCGACCGCTCGGCGCGCGGGCTCATGACGCCGCGGCTGGAAGTGGAGATCATCGATCTCACGGATCCGCCCGAGGAAATTACCCGTGCGCTCCGGGCCTCGCACCATTCGATGATGCCAGTGCATGAAGGCGAGCCCGACCGCATCATCGGCGTCATCGACCGCAAGGACCTGATCGACGTCTTCGCTTCCGGCGCACCGCTCAATGCGCGCGCGCTCATCAAGATCGCGCCGATGGTGCTCGACCGTGCCGATGCGCTGGCGGTGCTGCGCGCCGTGCGGACCTCGCCTGTCAAGATGGCGCTGGTCTTCGATGAGTACGGGCATTTCGAAGGCATCGTCACGCCGGGCGACATTCTCGGCTCTATTACCGGCGGCTTCCAGGACGAGGAGGAGGGCGAGCACGCCTTCACGCAGCGCGAGGACGGCTCATACCTCGTGGCCGGCTGGATGCCGGTGGACGAATTCGCCGACAAGATCGGCGTGCCGGTGCCCAAGGACCCCAAATACGAAACGGTCGCGGGCTTCGTGCTGGCCGAGCTAAACCATCTGCCCGTGGTGGGCGAGAGCTTCGTGCGCGAGCCCTGGCGCTTCGAGGTGCTCGACCTCGACGGCCGGCGCATCGACAAGATCATGGTGTCGCGGACGAGTTAGGTGGGATCGGTGCCGATCGGCCGTAGCTTTCCGGTGTCGCGGTCAAACAGCATGCCGTTCTCAGTCCACTCGGGCGAGATCATCTGGGCGATCTTCGGCGCAACGACCGAGGGATGATCGAGCGACATTGGGTCTTCGCCGGGAATGGCCTTGGCGCGCAGCGCAGTGCGCAGCGGCCCTGGATTGAAGGCGTTGACGCGGACCTTGGTGTTGGCCATCTCCGCGGCATAGACCCGCACCAGCCCGTCGAGCGCCATCTTGGTCGTCGTGTAAGTGCCGAAGTAGGGCACGGCGGCCGTCACGATCCCTGAGGAAATGAACAGCGCGCGGCCCGCTTCGGACTGGCGCAGCAGCGCGTCGAACGAGCGGATCAGCCGATAATTGGCTGTGACGTTGAGCGCCAGCGCTTGCTCGAATTCACGTGGGTCGATATGGCCGACAGGGCTGAGCGTTCCGGCGATGCCGGCATTGCCCACAAGCGCGTCGAGCCGGCCCCAGCGATCGAAGATTTCCTTGCCGAGCCGGTCGATCGCGTCGAACTCGCGCAGATCGAGCGGCACCAGAGTCGTCTGTCCGCCGGCAGCCTGGATCTGGTCGTCGAGGTCTTCGAGCCCGCCCACCGTGCGCGCCACGGCGATTACATGCGCGCCACGCCGGCCGGCCTCGAGCGCCGCCTGATAGCCGATGCCACGCGACGCGCCGGTCACGAGAACGATCTTGCCGGAAAGAGAACTGTCCATGGAATTTCGCTGCCCCGATGCATTCGGGGCAGAACCTAGCACGGCCCGCGGGCGATTGGATAAGTGCGCGTCAGCTCGCTTCGCGCATCAGCGAAACGGTCTTGGGATCGGACTTGCCGCGACCAGTGAGGTCGGTCAGCGATGTCGGATACTCGCCGGTGAAATAATGGTCGGTGAATTGCGGGGCGAGCGCGTTGCGCTTTTCGCCGCCCACCGCCTCGTAGAGCCCGTCGATCGAGAGGAACTGCAGCGAGTCCGCGCCGATGAACCGGCACATGGAGTCGAGATCGGCATGTTGGTTGGCGAGCAGATGCTCGGGATCGGGTGTGTCGATGCCGTAGTAGTCGGAATGAAAGATCATCGGGGAGGCAACGCGGATATGGACCTCGCGCGCGCCGGCCTCGCGGATCATCTGCACGATTTTCACCGAGGTGGTTCCGCGCACGATGGAGTCGTCGACGAGGACCACGCGCTTGCCCGCGATCTCGGCGCGGTTGGCCGAATGCTTGAGCTTGACGCCGAAGGCGCGGATCGACTGCGTCGGCTCGATGAAGGTCCGGCCCACATAGTGGTTGCGGATGATGCCGAGCTCGAATGGAATGCCGCTCGCCTGGGCGTAGCCGATCGCGGCGGGGGTGCCTCCGTCCGGCACGGGCACCACGACATCGGCCTCAACCGGCGCTTCCTGGGCCAGATTGATGCCCATCTTCTTGCGCGCCGCATAGACCGAGCGGCCGCCCACCACGGAGTCGGGCCGCGCGAAATACACATATTCGAACAGGCAGAGGCGCTCGGGCTTCTGGCCGAACGGCATCGACGAGTTGATCGTGATCCGGCCGTCGGCCTGGATTTCGGCGACGACGACTTCGCCGATC
>DASZPY010000043.1:0-28023 GCA_035549855.1 Devosia sp.
AGCGGATGCCGTCCTCATTGTCGGCGCCAATCCACGCAAGGAAGCGGCGGTACTCAATGCGCGCATCCGCAAGGTCTGGCGCGCGCGGGGCATTCCGGTCGCGGTCATCGGCGAGCGTGCGGAGCTGACGTATCCCTACGAATATCTCGGCGACGACCTCGCAGCGCTCAAGAAGGTCGCGGCCGGCGAGGGCTTCGGAGAGAAGCTCAGGGCCGCCAAAAAGCCGCTGGTGATTGTCGGTGAGGCCGCCGTGTCCCACGGTCCGCTGTGGAACAAGCAGATCGGCCGCGACGTCATTGCGCTGGCGAGCAAGGCCGCAACGCTGGGCGAGGTCGCCGAAGGGTGGAACGGCTATGCGCTGCTTCACAGTGCGGCCTCCCGCGTCGGCGGCATCGATATCGGCTTCGTGCCACATGATGGCGGCGTTTGCTCGGCCGACCAGATCAAGCTCGCGGGCAAGGGCGAGCTCGATGTGCTCTTCGCGCTCGGTGCTGACGAGTACGACCTCAACGCCGCGGGCAAGGCCTTCGTGGTCTATGTCGGAACACATGGAGACGCCGGCGCGCATCGTGCCGATGTGATCCTGCCATCGGCCGCCTACACCGAAAAGTCCGGCACCTACGTCAATACGGAGGGTCGGGTGCAGCTCGCCGAGCGCGCCGTGTTCCCGCCAGGCGAGGCCAAGGAAGACTGGGCGATCTTCCGGGCGCTCAGTGCGGTGCTCGGTATGCCGCTGCCGTTCAATTCGCTGCGCGAACTGCGGAGGGCGATGTATGCCGAATTCCCGCATCTGGCGCAGATCGACCAGATCGTTGCCGCCGATGCCGCCGGGACACGCGATCTAGCCGCCCGCGAGATCAAGACCGACAACGCCAAGCTGCTCCCTACGATCGGTGACTTCTACATGACCAATCCCATCGCTCGCGCCTCGGCCATCATGGCGGAGTGTTCGCAGATGCAGATGGGCATGAAGCAGGCGGCGGAGTAGGACATGGAATTCGTCGCTGCAGCGCTGGACTACCTTCTGGGCATCCCAATCCTGGGTTGGGGCTCACAGGTGGGCTTTGTCTATAAGGGCCTGCTGTTCCTCGTCGCGCTGCTGATCTTCACGGCCTACATCCTGCTTGCGGACCGCAAGATCTGGGCGGCGGTGCAGGTGCGCCGCGGCCCCAACGTGGTTGGCCCGTTCGGCCTGCTGCAGTCCTTCGCGGACCTTCTCAAATTCCTCGTCAAGGAACCGCTGATCCCGGCGGGCTCGGACAAGATCGTCTTCCTCATCGCGCCGCTGGTGACGACGGTCCTCGCGCTCAGCGCCTGGGCGGTAATCCCGATCAATGCGGGATGGGCGCTGGCCAACATCAATGTGGGCATCCTCTACATCTTCGCGATCTCGTCGCTGGGCGTCTATGGCATCATCATGGGCGGCTGGGCGTCGAACTCGAAGTATGCGTTCCTCGGCGCGCTCCGCTCCGCGGCGCAGATGGTGAGCTACGAGGTGTCGATCGGCTTCGTCATCATCACGGTGCTGCTCTGCGTCGGCTCGCTGAACTTGACCGACATCGTCGTGGCCCAGTCGCAGATGGGTCTGGCCCACTATCTCGGCGTGCCGTGGCTCAGCTTCCTCGACTGGTTCTGGTTGCCGCTGTTTCCGATGTTCGTGATCTTCTTCATCTCGGCGCTGGCCGAGACGAACCGGCCGCCCTTCGATTTGCCGGAAGCGGAGTCCGAGCTCGTTGCCGGCTTCATGGTCGAGTATTCGTCGGCGCCCTATCTGCTGTTCCAGCTTGGCGAATACATCTCGATCCAGCTGATGTGCGCGATGACCGTCATCCTGTTCATGGGCGGCTGGGCTTCGCCGATCGATGCTGCGCCGTTCATTTGGGTGCCGGGCGTCATCTGGTTCATCCTGAAGCTGATCCTCGTCTTCTTCATGTTCGCCATGGTGAAGGCGTTCGTCCCGCGCTACCGCTACGACCAGCTCATGCGGATCGGCTGGAAGGTGTTCCTGCCGATCTCGCTGATCATGGTGATCGTGGTCGCGGGCATCCTGCAGCACACAGGGTGGGGCTGGCACGGAGGGGGCGCCTGATGAACTTCTTCCGCTTCATCAACGGGCTGTTCCTGTGGGAGTTCGTCAACGCGTTCTTCCTGTCGATGCGCTATTTCTTCAGTCCGAAGAAGACCATCAACTATCCGTTCGAGAAGATGCCCTATTCGCCGCGCTTCCGCGGCGAGCATGCGCTGCGCCGCTACCCGAATGGCGAAGAGCGCTGCATCGCCTGCAAGCTCTGCGAGGCGATCTGCCCGGCGCAGGCCATCACCATCGAAGCGGGGCCGCGGCAGAACGACGGGACGCGCCGAACCGTCCGCTACGACATCGACATGGTCAAATGCATCTATTGCGGCATGTGCCAGGAAGCGTGCCCGGTGGATGCCATCGTCGAGGGGCCGAATTTCGAGTTCGCGACCGAGACGCGCGAAGAGCTCTACTTTTCCAAGGAACGCCTGCTCGCCAATGGCGACCGCTGGGAGCGCGAGATTGCGGCGAGCATCGCTGCGGACGCGCCGTACAGGTGAGATGAGATGACACTCGCGCTTTTCTTCTTCTACGTGTTCTCGATCATCGCCGTGGCGTCGGCGCTGATGGTGATCTCGTCGCGCAACCCGGTGCACTCGGTGCTGTTCCTGATCCTCTGCTTCGTCAATGCCGCAGGGCTCTTCATGCTGGCAGGGGCGGAGTTTCTCGCGCTGATCCTGATCGTGGTCTATGTCGGCGCGGTCGCGGTGCTGTTCCTGTTCGTGACGATGATGCTCGACGTCGATTTCGCGTCGCTCCGACAAGGGATGCTGCAATACGCGCCGATCGGTGTCGTCATCGGCCTCATCCTGCTCGTAGAGTTGCTGCTGGTCGCCGGCAGCCTGGTGGTGGCTCCGGAGATTTCGTTCACCGCCGTGGTGCCGATCGATCATGCGATCGACAATACCCGGGCGCTCGGGCAGGTGATCTATACGCGCTACATCCTGCTGTTCCAGGCGGCGGGGGCCGTGCTTCTGGTCGCGATGATCGGAGCGATCGTGCTGACGCTGCAGCACAAGCGCGGCGTGAAGCGGCAGGACGTGTTCAAGCAAACCAGCCGGAAGCGGAGCGAGGCGACGGAACTCGTCAAGGTCAAGTCTGGCGAGGGAGTATCCTGATGCTGCAGGCAGCCGGTATCGGCCTTGGCCACTATCTCACGGTGGGAGCGATCCTGTTCACGCTGGGCGTGTTCGGCATTTTCCTCAACCGCAAGAATATCATCATCATCCTGATGTCGGTGGAGCTGATCCTGCTCGCGGTGAACATCAATTTCGTCGCGTTTTCGTCGAGCCTCAATGATCTCGCCGGGCAGGTGTTTGCGCTGCTGATCCTTACGGTCGCCGCCGCCGAGGCCGCGATCGGCCTCGCCATTCTCGTCATCTTCTATCGCAACCGCGGCACCATCGCGGTTGAAGACGTCAACAAGCTCAAAGGCTGACCGCGTGATCCAGGCCATCGTCTTCTTCCCGCTGATCGGCGCGCTCGTTGCGGGGCTGCTCGGCCGCATCATTGGCCACCGCACGTCGGAGTTCCTGACGACGGGGCTGCTGATCGTCGCCGCGATCCTCGCCTGGCTGGTGTTCATTCCCTATTGGTTCGCGCCTGAGGCTACTGAGGGCGCCGGTCATGCCGAGGCGACCAAGGTATTGGTCCTCGAATGGGTGCATTCGGGTGCGCTCAAGCTCGACTGGGTGCTGCGCGTCGATGCGCTGACGGCGGTGATGCTGGTCGTGGTCACGACAGTTTCGAGCCTCGTCCACGTCTATTCCATCGGCTACATGGCCGACGATCCGCACCGCTCGCGCTTCTTCGCCTACCTGTCGCTGTTCACCTTCGCCATGCTGATGCTGGTGACGGCGGACAACTTCCTCCAGATGTTCTTCGGCTGGGAAGGGGTGGGCCTCGCGTCCTATTTGCTGATCGGCTTCTGGTACACGCGGCCTTCTGCCAATGCCGCGGCCATCAAGGCGTTCGTCGTCAACCGGGTCGGCGACTTCGGCTTCGCGCTGGGTATCTTCGCCGCGTTCATGGTGCTCGGTCAGCTGGGTTTCGATGAAGCGTTCCATGCCGTCGAGGAACACAAGGACCAGACCATCCACTTCCTGAGCTGGGACTGGCACGCGATGACGGTCGTGTGCCTCCTCCTGTTCATGGGCGCTATGGGCAAGTCGGCGCAGTTCCTGCTCCACACCTGGTTGCCGGATGCCATGGAAGGCCCGACCCCCGTGTCGGCCCTCATCCACGCCGCGACCATGGTCACCGCTGGCGTCTTCATGGTGGCGCGGCTTTCGCCGATGTTCGAGGTTGCGCCGGTCGCGATGAACGTCGTCTTCGTCATCGGCGCGATCACGGCCTTCTTTGCCGCGACGGTCGGCCTCGTGCAGAACGATATCAAGCGCGTCATCGCCTACTCGACCTGTTCGCAGCTCGGTTACATGTTCGTGGCGCTTGGCGCCGGCATGTTCTCAGCCGGCATCTTCCACCTGTTCACGCACGCCTTCTTCAAAGCGCTGCTGTTCCTCGGCGCCGGCTCGGTGATCCACGCGATGCATCACGAGCAGGACATGCGGAACATGGGTGGGCTCCGGACGAAGATCCCGGCCACCTATTATCTCATGCTCATCGGTACGCTGGCGCTGACGGGCGTAGGCATTCCGGGCACGCCGCTGGGCTTTGCCGGCTTCTTCTCCAAGGACGGCATCATCGAGGTTGCCTACAGCGTGGGCGGCAATCTCGGCACATTCGGCTTCTGGGCGCTGGTCATCGCAGCCTGCTTCACCAGCTTCTATTCATGGCGCCTGATCCATCTCACCTTCCACGGCGAAGCCCGCTGGGGCCATGCGCATGCGCATGCCGACGAGCATGACCACAACAGCCATGCCGAGCCCGATAGCGACCATTCGCACGGTCATCAGCCGCATGAGAGCCCCAACGTCATGCTGGTGCCGCTCTACATTCTCGCGGCCGGCGCTGTGCTTGCCGGCGTGATCTGGCAGGACTTCTTCATCGGCCATGCCGAGCACATCGCGCATTTCTTCGGGGGTTCGGTGGTCGTGTCGCCGGAGGTGGTCGAAGCGGCCCATGGCGTGCCGCTCTGGGTCAAGTGGTCTGCGACCATTGCGATGCTGATCGGCTTCGCGGTGGCCTGGTATATGTATATGGTGGACAGGGCGCTGCCGGCGCGGCTCGCGGCCACCAATCCTGGCCTTTACCGGTTCCTGCTCAACAAGTGGTACTTCGACGAGCTCTACGACTTCCTGTTCGTGCGGCCGGCCTTCTACATCGGAAACGCGCTGTGGAAGGGCTTCGATGACTGGCTGGTCGATCGCACCATCGTCGAGGGCCTTGGCGCGCGGGTGAAGGATGTGACGGGCAGGGTGGTCCGGCTGCAGTCGGGCTATCTCTACCACTATGCCTTCATCATGCTGATCGGAATTGCGCTGTTGCTCACCTGGGCGATCACCGCGGGAGGGCTGCTCGGATGAGCTTGCTCCTCGACCATCTCCTGTCGTTCATCACGTTCTTGCCGCTGCTCGGTGCGGTGCTGGTGCTGTTCGTCCCGGGCGACAGCGAGACCAGCCGCAACCTCGCGCGCTGGATCGCATTGCTGACTTCAGTCGTCACGCTCAGCCTGTCGCTCTGGATGTGGGCGAAGTTCGATCCCGCTGAGACCGGCTTCCAGTTCGTCGAGGACTATCGCTGGATCGGGGATTCAATCGGCTACCGGCTGGGAGTTGACGGCATCTCGTTCCTCTTCGTGGTGCTGACGGCGTTCCTTATTCCCATCTGCATCATTTCCAGCTGGGGTTCGGTGCAGAACCGCGTGCGCGAATACATGCTGGTGTTCCTCATCCTTGAGACGCTCTGCATCGGCGTGTTTACGGCGCTCGATCTCGCCATGTTCTACGTCTTCTTCGAAGGCAGCCTGATCCCGATGTTCCTGATCATCGGCATCTGGGGCGGCAAGCGGCGCATCCAGGCGGCCTACAAATTCTTCTTCTATACCTTCACCGGCTCCGTGCTGATGCTGCTCGCCATCATGTTCATGTTCTGGCAAGCTGGCACGCTCGATATTCGGCGGCTTCTGGCATTCCACTTCGATCCGGCGGTGCAGACCTGGCTGTGGCTTGCCTTCTTCGCCAGTTTTGCGGTGAAGATGCCCATGTGGCCGTTCCACCGCTGGCTGCCGGAAGCCCATGTCGAGGCGCCGACTGCCGGCTCGGTCATCCTGGCCGCGATCCTCTTGAAGCTCGGCGGCTACGGCTTCATCCGCTTCTCGCTGGCGATGTTCCCCGACGCGTCGGTGCAGTTCGCGCCGTTCGTCTTCACCCTCTCGATTGCAGCGATCATCCTGACCTCGCTTGTGGCGCTGGTGCAGACCGATATGAAGAAGCTCATCGCCTATTCGTCGGTGGCCCATATGGGCTTCGTCACGATGGGCATCTTTTCCGGCAATGTGATGGGCGTGCATGGCGCCGTATTCCAGATGCTGTCGCATGGCATCGTTTCGGGCGCGCTGTTCCTCTGCGTTGGCGTCGTCTATGATCGCCTGCACACCCGCGACATCGATGCCTATGGTGGCCTCGTCGAACGCATGCCGCGCTATGCTCTGGCATTCATGGTCTTCACGATGGCCAATGTCGGCCTGCCGGGTACGTCGGGATTCATCGGTGAGTTCCTGACCATGATCGGCACATTCCAGGTCAACACCTGGGTTGTGTTCTTCGCGGCCTTCGGCGTGATCCTCTCAGCCGGATATGCGCTCTATCTCTACCGGCGGATCATCTTCGGGGCGCTGACCAAGGAGAGCCTTCTGGGCATGCTCGATCTCGATGCGCGGGAAGTCATGGTGCTGGTGCCGCTGATCGTGCTGACCTTGCTGTTCGGATTCTATCCCGCGCCGATCCTCGACGCGACGGCGGGTTCGGTAAACCTTCTTGCGCAGAACTTTGCAGATGCAGTCGGACTGGCACCCGCCCAAGTCGTCGCAGCGGCGCATTAGGAGAGACCAGTGAGCTTCCTCCCGCCGTATTTCAATGAGTTGATGCCGGTCTGGCCGGAGCTGAAGCTCGCTATCGGGTCGCTGGTGCTGTTGCTGCTCGGTGTGGTGTTCCGCCGACTGCGCGCCAATTTGCTGGCTGTCCTCGCGATCATCCTGCTGGTCGCGGTGGCGGCCGTGTCCCTCTACTGGCCGGCGCACGGCACTCTGTTCAATGGTGGCTTCATCGTTGACGGCTTTGCCAGCTACATGAAGCTGCTCGTGCTCGGCGGATCGGCCTTCGCGCTGGTCCTGTCGCTGTCGGCAGCGCGCAAGAACGGACTCGACAAGTTCGAATATTCCATCCTCGTCCTGCTCGCGACGCTCGGCATGATGATGATGGTGTCGTCGAACGATTTGATGACGCTGTATGTCGGCCTCGAACTGCAATCGCTGGCGCTCTACGTCGTGGCGGCGCTGCGCCGCGACGACGTACGAGCCTCCGAGGCGGGGCTCAAATACTTCGTCCTTGGAGCGTTGAGTTCCGGCATGCTGCTCTATGGCGCGTCGCTGATCTACGGCTTCACCGGCATGACCCAACTCGACCAGATCGCCACGGCAATGGCGACCGGAGGCAGGTCTATCGGGCTGATATTCGGCATGGTGTTCCTGCTGGCGGGCATCGCCTTCAAGATCTCTGCCGTGCCGTTCCACATGTGGACGCCAGATGTTTACGAGGGCGCCCCGACGCCAGTCACTGCGTTCTTCGCTGCGGCACCAAAAGTCGCTGCGATGGCGCTATTCGTGCGTGTGGTCACGGTCAGCTTCGGGGCCGTCACCCACGACTGGCAGCAGATCGTGGTGTTCCTTTCCATTGCATCCATGGTGCTCGCCGCTTTCGCGGCAATCGGTCAGAACAATCTCAAGCGGCTGCTTGCCTATTCTTCGATCGGACATGTCGGCTTCGCGCTTGTCGGCCTGTCGGCCGGGACGACGGCCGGCGTCGAGGGCGTCGCGGTCTATATGGCGATCTACATCACGATGACGATTGCGATCTTTGCGGCGATCCTCTCGTTGCGTACGTCGGAGGGGCCTGTCGAGACCATTTCGGGCCTCGCGGGTCTCGCTCAGCGCAAGCCGTTCGTGGCGGCGATCATCGCCATCGTCATGTTCTCGTTCATCGGCTTGCCGCCGTTGGCGGGATTCTTCGCCAAGTGGCAGGTGTTTCTGGCGGCGATCGACCAGAACCTGTTCGTGTTGGCCGTGATCGGCGTTCTCGCCAGCGCAGTGAGCGCCTTCTATTACCTCCGCATCGTCAAGGTCATGTATTTCGACGAGCCCGTGGCGGAGTACCAGGCCGTGCCCGTTGAGTTGAACGTGGTCATGGCGTTGGGCGGGTTGGCCATTGTCACCTATTTCGTGACGCTGGGCGTGCCGGTCTACGATCTGGCGCACAACGCTGCGCTGAGCCTGTTCTAATTGGCCGGTTTCTGGCTCGGACCCGTCGCGACGCAAAGGGGCTACCGGCTCTTCTCCTTCGACGAGATCGGCTCGACGTCCTCCGAGGCTTCGCGCGCTGCTGCCGCAGGCGACGTCGGCGATGTCTGGTACGCCTCGCTGAAGCAGACCGCGGGCCGTGGCCGTCGCGGCCGTGCCTGGGCGACGCCCCCGGGCAACCTGGCTGCCAGCCTTCTCGTCGTTCCGGATTGCGATCCGGCTGTTGCGGCGACGCTGGGTTTCGTCGCCGGTGTGGCTCTCAACTGGGCGCTGTCGCATCTGATGCCCGGCGCAACGGTGCGTCATGGCGTCGACGGGGCAAAGCGCATTGCGCTCAAATGGCCCAATGATGTGCTCGCCGACGGGGCAAAGCTCGCCGGCATCCTGCTCGAGGCACAGAAGCGGCCGGATGGCCGGCACGCAGTCGTAGTCGGTTTCGGGGTCAATGTCGCTTCCGCGCCCGAAGGCTTGCCCTATCCCGCGACCTCGTTGCACGCTTTGGGAGCCAACACTGGCGCCGAGCCGATCTTCGCTGCGCTTTCCGATAGTTGGGTCGAAGCAATCGATCTGTGGGATTCCGGCCGCGGCGTTGCCGACGTGCTCGCGCAGTGGCGAGCTGCCGCTGCGGGTATCGGTGCCGAAGTCGCGGTGACACAGGACGGCGCGGTGGTGCGCGGCGTGTTCGAGACGATCGACGACGCCGGCCGGCTGATCGTACGTGCCAACGACAATTCGCGTGTCGCAATCTCCGCCGGCGACGTTCATCTCGGCGTCACCGCGACGGTGAGGGCGTGATGGCGCCGCGTCCGGAAGAACTGGTCTTCGTTCCGCTCGGCGGTGTCGGCGAAATCGGCATGAACATGGCGGCCTATGGCTACGGACCGCCGAGCCACCGGCAGTGGATCGTCGTTGATTGCGGCGTGACCTTCGCGGGTCCTGCCCAGCCTGGCATCGAGCTGATCATGGCCGACCCTACGTTCCTCGAGGACAACGCCGACGATGTGCTGGCATTGGTCCTGACCCATTCGCACGAGGATCACTACGGCGCCGTGCTCGACCTTTGGCCCGCCTTCGACCGTCCGGTCTACTGCACTCCGTTTACCGCTGCGATGCTTGCCGCCAAACGGGCCGCGGACAACATCGTCGACAACGTCTCGGTGCGGCCGATGGAAGTGGGCAAGCCCTTCACGCTCGGCCCGTTCACAATCGAAGCCATCAACGTCGCGCATTCGATCCCTGAAAGCTGCGCACTCGCCATCACGACCGAAGTGGGCCGGGTGATTCACACCGGCGATTGGAAGCTCGATCCGCGTCCCATCGCCGCGGCGCCTACGAATGAAGCTCGTCTACGTGAGCTGGGAGCTGAAGGAATTCCACTGGCCTTGATCTGCGACTCGACGAACGCACTCAAGGACGGCGAGAGTCCAAGTGAGGACGAAGTTTCGGCGACGCTGGCGGCTCTTATTGCCGAAGCGCCCTATCGGGTCGCGCTGACCACATTCGCGTCGAATGTCGGACGCGTCATCTCGATTGCGCGGGCTGCCGAGAAGGCCGGGAGACAGGTCGTGATGTCTGGGCGCGCACTGCATCGCATTTCCGCGATCGCGCGAGAGCTGGGCATGATGGAGGGCTTGGCGCCGTTCCTCGATCAGGACGCATTCAAGACGCTGCCGCGCAACAAAGTGGTCGTGCTCTGCACCGGATCGCAGGGCGAGGCTCGGGCCGCCATCGCCCGCATCGCACGGCAGGAGCATCCGGCCATCGATCTCAACGCCGGAGATCGCGTGATCTTCTCGTCGTGGGCGATTCCCGGCAATGAGCGCGAGGTCATCGATATCCAGAACCTGTTGATTGACCGCGGCATCGACGTGATCACCGGTCGGGACGGTCTCGTTCACACGACGGGCCATCCGCGGCGCGAGGAATTGAAGCGCCTCTATGACTGGCTCCGGCCGCAGACCTTGGTGCCGGTCCACGGCGAGGCGGCGCACCTCGAGGCTCACGCCGCGCTCGGCCGGCAGCATGGCATCCCCAATGTCCTTCACGCCCGCAATGGCGATATGGTGCGGCTCTTCCCCGATCCGCTGATCTTCCCGGGCGAAGTCAGGACCGGTGAGCTCTATCTCGACGGCAACATCCTCTGCACGCCCGACGAGAGCGGCGTCAAAGGCCGCCGCCGGCTCAGCTTTGGCGGACATATCGCGGTCAGCGTCTGCGTCGATGACCGCGGGACCGTCGTTTCAGGCCCGGAGCTATCGGTTGAGGGGTTGCCCGAGATCGAGGACGACGAAGAGTCCATCGGCGATCTGGTCCGGCGCACGGTCTCGGGCGCTCTCAAGTCGATCCCGCCGAAGCGCCGATCCGACCCCGATGTAGTAGATGCCGCGATCCAGCGCGCTGTTCGCGGAGAAATTGGTGCCTGGTGGGGCAAAAAGCCTAATGTGACGGTGTTCGTTCACCGGATATAGGCTCGGCGCAATAAAAGGCGCTCAAGAGACCGCGTATGCTTGCTCCCGTCACTATCGCCGCGATCTACGCCATCGTCTGGTTCGTCAGCCTGTTCATCGTCCTGCCATGGGGCGTGCGCAACCAGGTCGACACCGGCGACGTCACGCGTGGCACGGAGCCTGGGGCGCCGGTTGCCCCGCGTCTCTGGCAGCGGATCCTGGCAACGAGCCTTCTATCGGCAGTGCTTACCGGCTTGCTGTTGTGGGGTCTCACGAACGAGACCCTGCAGAGGTACTGGAGCTGATCGGAAAGAAAAAGCAGGGCGCAAGGCCCTGCTGGAATAGGTTGCCGACAATACGTTGGTCTTAGGCCAGCTTGCGCGGCGGCCAACGCTCCTCCCTTGACGTTGTCGACGTCCGGCGACTTCGGGGCCGCCTGTAATTTATTGCGCCGGAACCTAACAAGCCCAATACGGGATGTCACCAAGATTCTGAGGCGAAACCGGCGCTTGCAACGCCTTGAATCTTCCGGTTTCACTGGGCCCGCGCCGGTGCCGAGTCGACCGGATCAGTAGGGGTTTGCATGCGTCTCAGCCGGTTCTTCCTGCCCGTCCTCAAGGAATCACCCAAGGAAGCGGAAATCGTCTCGCACCGGCTGATGCTGCGTGCCGGAATGATCAAGCAACAAGCCGCCGGCTCGTATTCCTGGCTGCCGCTGGGCTTCCGCGTTCTCCAGAAGGTCGTGAAGATCATAGAGCAGGAGCAGGACCGGTCCGGTGCGATCGAACTGCTGATGCCGACCGTCCAGTCCGCCGATCTCTGGCGCGAGTCGGGCCGCTACGACGCCTATGGCAAGGAGATGCTGCGCATCGAAGACCGGCACGAGCGCGACATGCTCTACGGGCCGACTAATGAGGAGATGGTCACCGATATCTTTCGCACCTATGTGAAGTCCTACAAGGACTTGCCGCTGAATCTGTACCACGTGCAGTGGAAGTTTCGCGACGAAGTGCGGCCGCGGTTCGGGACGATGCGGAGCCGCGAGTTCCTGATGAAGGACGCCTATTCCTTCGATCTCGACGAGGCTGGGGCGGTCCGGGCCTTCCAGCGCATGTTCGTGGCCTATCTCAGGACGTTCCACCGCATGGGGCTGGTGGGCATTCCGATGCGCGCCGATACGGGCCCCATCGGCGGCGACATGAGCTATGAGTTTCACGTGCTTGCCGACACCGGGGAGAGCGGTGTGTTCCTGCACAAGGATCTCGTCGACAAGCCCATTCCCGGGTCGGACATCGATTTCCGGGGCGATCTGTCGCCGATCTTCGAGGATTGGACGTCGCTCTTCGCTGCGACCGATGAGATGACGGACGACGCGGCATTCGAAGCTGCGGTCCCGGCCGACAAGCGGCTCAAGGCACGCGGCATCGAGGTCGGTCATATTTTCTACTTCGGGACCAAATACTCGGAGCCCATGAAGGCAAGTGTCACGGGCCCCGACGGCCGCGAGGTCCTCGTTCATATGGGCAGCTACGGCATCGGGCCGACACGCGTGGTTCCTGCTATCATCGAAGCGAGCCACGACGATGCCGGGATCATCTGGCCGGTCTCGGTCGCGCCGTTCGAAGCCATGCTGATCAATCTCAAGGCGGGGGATGCGGCGACAGACGAGGCTTGCGCTTCGCTCTATGCCGAACTCGAGGCGGCGGGGATCGATACTCTCTACGACGACCGCGATGCACCGGCGGGGGCGAAGTTCGCTACGGCCGATCTGATCGGGATTCCCTATCAGATCCTGCTGGGCCCCCGGGGGCTCAAGGATGGGCAGGCAGAGATCAAGCATCGCAAGACAGGCGAGCGCGAGATGCTGCCGCTGTCTGGCGCCGTGGCGCGCCTCAAGGCACTGATCGAGCCGCAAAGGCGGGACAAGGTTTGACCGATACGAGCGCTGTGGGAGCGCGGCCAACAGGAGGTGCGTTTTCGCGCTTCGAGTTCCTGATCGCGGGCCGCTACCTGCGCTCGCGCCGCAAGGACAGGTTCATCTCCGTAATATCGGGGCTGACGCTTGCTGGCGTGGCCATCGGCGTCGCGACGCTGATCGTCGTCATGAGCGTGATGAACGGGTTCCGGGCGGAACTCCTGACGAAGATCCTCGGCCTCAACGGCCATTTCACTGCATTTCCGATCGAGCAGAAGTTCGACGACTACGATGAGACCGCCATGAAGATCGAAAAGGTCAATGGTGTGCTCATTGCGATTCCCTATGTCGAGGGGCAGGCATTGGCGTCGGGGCAGTCGGAATCGACTGGCGTATCGGTCCGGGGTGTATCGGCGGCCTCGCTGGACAAGCTCACCTTGCTGAAGGATGGAGCGGTCCTTGGCGGCTGGGACGACTGGGACCACGGCATGGGCATCGCCATCGGCCAGCGCCTGGCTGAGAAACTGGGGGTGACCATCGGCGATCCGGTAACCATCGTGAACCCGAACGGAACCAACACGCCGTTCGGCCGCACGCCGCAAATCCGGAGCTTCCCGGTGAATGTCATCTTCAATCTGGGCATGGTGGAGTTCGACAGCTTCTACATCTACATGCCGTTGCAGGAAGCGCAGACCTACTTCAAGCTCTTCGAAGACCGGCTGAAGCCTGGAGTCGAACCCCCGCCGCCCGATGCGACGGATGAGGAAATCGATGCGGCGTATGAACGGCACTACCAGGCTTCCGGCGTCGAGATCTTCATCGACGATCCCGACAATATCGGTCCGGTGCGCGAGAGGATCGAAAGCGAAGTGGATCGTCCGCTCATCCTGACAGACTGGCAGCAGCGCAACGAAACCTTCTTCTCAGCACTGCAGGTCGAGCGCGTCGTTATGTTCGCCATCCTCTCGATGATCGTGGTTGTGGCCGCCTTCAACATCATCTCGTCGCTGGTGATGCTCGTCAAAGATAAGGGCAGCGATATCGCGGTCCTGCGCACCATGGGTGCGACACGCGGCTCGATCATGCGCATATTCTCGATGACAGGCACGGCCATCGGCATCGCCGGCACGCTGATCGGGCTTGTGCTCGGACTGATTATCGCGGCCAATGCCGAGCCGCTTCGCGCCTTCATCTCGGACCTTGTCGGGGTGCGCATCTTCCCACCGGAAGTGTTTTTCCTTTCAAGCCTGCCGTCGAAAGTCGATCCGGGCGAGGTCATCTTCGTGGCGCTGCTGGCACTGGCCCTCAGCTTCCTCGCGACGCTCTATCCGGCATGGCGCGCGGCGCAATACGACCCCGTCGAGGCGCTGCGGTATGAGTGAACCGCACCTCGTCCTTCGCGGCGTCCACCGGCATTACGGGGTCGGGGAGACGCAGGTGAAGGTGCTGGAAGCCGCCGACCTGACGGTCACAGGCGGCGAGCTGGTGGCGATTGTCGCGCCATCAGGCGCCGGCAAATCGACCTTGCTACATCTGAGCGGACTCCTGGAACGGCCTCAGGCCGGCGAGATCGAGGTGACGGGCACGCCGACGACCAGACTCTCCGAGCGGGGCCGAACACTGCTGCGCCGGACGACGATCGGCTATGTCTATCAGTTCCACCATCTGCTGCCGGAGTTCTCGGCGCTCGAGAATGTCAGTATCCCGCAACTGATCGCAGGGGTCTCGCAATCGCAGGCCGACAAGCGAAGCCATGAATTGCTCGACCTCTTGGGGGTCGGTCCCCGCGCGACGCACCGGCCGGCGGAATTGTCGGGAGGTGAGCAACAGCGCGTTGCAATTGCACGCGCTGCGGCCAACCGTCCGCGCGTTATCCTGGCGGATGAACCCACCGGCAATCTGGATCCGGGAACGTCGGACCTCGTCTTCGAGGCCCTGAAGGCGCTTATCCGCGATGAGGGAGCCGCTGCCTTGATCGCGACGCACAATCACGATCTCGCTCGGCGAGCCGACAGGATCGTGACGTTGCGCGACGGGCTGGTGCAGCCCCTCACGCTGTAGTCACCGTTCGGCTCAGAGGGCGCCGTTCATCACAAGGAACGGCATGGCGACGAGGACGGCCAGCAGAATGGCGGTCATCACGCCCCCGATCAGGCGATCGAGGATCATTGCGAACTCCACACAACACACACCGCAACGTGGGAGGATTCATATTTCGGCGCAAAGATGCCCGCAATAAGAAAGGCCCCTATAGGGGCCTTTCCGTATCGCTCCAAAGGCGAGAATGGAGGCTCAGAGAGCCTTGAGGTTGGTCGCGGACTGCTTGCCGTCGCGGCCAGTCTCGAGCTCATAGCTGACCTTCTGACCCTCGGTGAGGGTAGAGAGGCCAGAACGCTCGACAGCGGAGATATGGACGAATGCGTCCTTACCGCCGGTGGTCGGCTGGATGAACCCGAAACCTTTAGTGGTGTTGAAGAATTTGACAGTGCCTTCGGCCATGAGATGATCCTTTAGAGAAGGGCGAATTCCGGAGGGCGACATGCCTTCCGGCGACGTTCGGTGCTTTCTCAGGAATCAAAGACCCGGAGACCGGACCATCAACAGCGCGAGACGATAGCGAAGCGTATGCGCGGCATATGCTCTGTTTCTCGTGGCTTTTCAAGCGGCGGCTGACCGGCATTATCCTTACTTCAGAGGGAATTGGGCCAGACCGGGCCACGCGTGATAGGCCGCTCCGCATGTGGTTGATGCGTCTATTGACGGTGCTTGCGGTGCTTTGCCCGGTCTTGCCGGCATGGGCGGCAGATGTGCCGGAGCGGCCGGTGGTGGTGGCCCGAGCCGAGAGCGCCGCAGATTATCTCGACCGGCTTGCGGTATTGCTCATGATCCGGTCGACGTTCGATGTCGTCGAGCCGGACTCGATCGGGCCGACGCTCGCCGAGGCCGCCAAGGCAATCGGGGAGGGCATGGCGCCTGCCGAGTCCAGTGAGACGCTTGACCGCGAGTTGCTGACGGAAGGCGGATATTACCTCGTCTCGCTGCGTTATCTTGCGCTGGCGGGCGGGGCGGCCTGGCCGGACGACCGCAGCGAGGCGAGCTATATGCGCGACAGCGTCAATGAACTCGAGGGCCTGGAAGCGGCGCTGATCGACAGCGTCATGGCGCGGCGCGATCCCCTGCCGGTGCTGCTGGCGGGCCAGCACATTTACGGGCTTACCGAAGGCTATGCGACGCTGCCGGCCGAGATGGACCGTTTTGCGGGCCGGGATGCGCTGGTGGAGGCCGCACTGGCCTCAGCAAAGGGTGCGAGCTAGCTCCATTTCGTCGGGTTGGCCGACGACATCGAGACGATGCGGTAGCCGGTCTGGCTGAGCGGCTTGATGGCGCTGGTCAGATTGTCGAGTACCAGATCCCTGCCGTTGGACTTGACGACCAGGATGGCGTGGCCCTCGCCCGAGCGGGTCTTGACGTAGGCGATGCGCAGGGCGCTGGGGGGCAGGCCGGCCTTGATCAGGGCGGCGCGCTTGGCCAGGACATAGTCCTCGCAGTCGCCCACGGTGGCATTGGCGGACCAGACGTCGGCCCCGGAATCGTGGCGCGGAGTGATCGCGCGGTTGACGCGGGAATTGACCTTTTTCAGGGTGGCGAGGATATCGCCGGTGACCTTGATCTGCGCTGCACCGCCCGCCTTGCATTGGTCGGGATTCTGCAAACACATCAGCTGGTAGCCCAGGGGCGCCGTGCCGGCCTGAGCAGCGGGCGAGACGGCGTAGGCGACGACGAGGACGAAGAAGGCGATTATCAACTGGCGGATCAGCATGGTTTCCCCCGAAACGAGTCCGGGGGATCATCAGCGCGTGGTTTTGACCGTTTGGCTCAAAACTCCATAAAGTTTTACGCAAATGCCACGGGCGAGCCTCAGGCGGGCTGGAGCTCGGCGGGTTCGTCGCGCTTTTCGGGCCTGGTCGGCGGCGGGAAGGCGAGGGCCATGCCGGCGGCGGCGAGGCCGATGACGGCCGACGACACATAGAGCCAGTGGTAAGAGCCGAAATTGTCGAAGATCCAGCCGCCGGCGATGGGGCCGAGCGCCATGCCGAAGCTCGAGACCATGGTGGCGGCGCCCAGCACCGTGCCCATGATGCGCTGGCCGAAATAATCGCGCGCCAGCACGGAGTAGAGCGGCATGACGCCGCCATAGACGAGGCCGAGGGCGACGGCGAGCACGTAGAAGTGCTGGAGCTGGGAGACGTAGATGTAGCTGTAGATGCCGATGGCCTGAAGCGCGAGGCCGGCGACGATCACCCGGCGCGGCCCGAAGCGGTCGGACAGAAGGCCGAAGAAGACACGGCCGAACAGGCCCGCGAGACCCTCGACGCCATAGACGCTGGCGGCGGCGAGCGGGGCGATGCCGCAGAAGGCGGCATAGGCGACGGTGTTGAAGATCGGGCCCGAATGGGCGCCGCAGCAGAAGAAGAAGGTCGCGGCGAGGACGATGAACTGCGGCGTGCGCAGGGCGCGCAGGGCGGTGGAGAAGCCGTTCTTTGGAGACGGCGCGGTAGCGGTGGTGGCTGCCGGGACAGGGGCTTCGTCCGGCATTGGGGCGCGGCGAACGAGCATGCTCGTCGGGACGAGAATGACCAGCGCGCCGAGCGCGATCCAAAGCATCGCCGTACGCCAGCCGTAGGATTGCGTGAGGACCACGGCGAGCGGGGTGAGCACCATGGGGGCGATGCCGCCGCCGACCGAAACGAGCGAGACGGCGAGGCCGCGGTTCTTGTCGAACCAGCCGACGGTGGCGGAGATCAGGGGGGCGAAGAAGGCGCTGCCGGCGGCGCCGACCAGCCCGCCATAGGCGAGCTGGAAGACCAGCAGGTTGGGTGCCTGGCTGGCAAGGACGAGGCCGCCCCCGAGCAGGACCGAGGCGATGACGAGGACCGGCCGCGCGCCGATCCTGTCGCTGATGGCGCCCCAGAAGAAGCCAGCGATTCCCATGGTGAGGAAGCCGATGGTCATGGCGCCGGCGATGCCGGCCCGGGCCCAGCCGGTGTCGTCGGCCATGGGCTGCTGGTAGACGGGCAGGGCGAACAAGGCGCCCATCGCCACGCAGGTGATGATGGCGCCGGCGGCGACGACGACCCAGCCGTAATTGAAAGTCTTCATGGTGCTTCTCCGACAGCCATTGTGACTCCTCGACGAATGGGAGGCGAGGGAATCGACAGCGAAGCGGGGAATTATTTCGGCGCGTTGCCTTCGACCGGTCGGGAGGGCATCCTCGCGGGATGAGAAAGCTGCGCTATTCCATCAATGTCACGCTGGACGGCTGCGTCGATCATCGGGTCGGGGTGCCCGATGACGAGATGCACAATTTCCACGCCGGCAATGTCGCGCGGGCCGGTGCGCTGCTCTACGGGCGGGTGACCTACCAGATGATGGAGGCCTGGCGGCCGGTGGCGCGCGGCGAGAAGGCGGACTGGGTCGAGGACTGGATGGTGCCGTTCGCGCAGGCGATCGACGCGGCCAAGAAATATGTCGTGTCGGACACGCTGGACGCGGTGGACTGGAACGCGGAACTGGTGCGCGGAGTCGAGCTCGAGGCGAAGGTGCGGGCGCTCAAGGCGCAGCCGGGCAACGAGATCGCGACAGGCGGCGTGACGCTGCCGCTGGCGCTGGCCGAGCTGGGGCTGATCGATGAGTATGAGTTCGTGGTGATGCCGCGGATCGCCGGGCACGGGCCGCGACTGCTTGATGGGCTGACGAAGATGGTGGATCTGAAGCTGGTGGAGCGGCGGGAGTTTGGCTCGGGGGCGGTGGTTTTGCGGTATGAGGCGAAGCCGTAGGCTCTGAACTTGGGCGTGCGGAAGCGCCCACCGGCCAATGCCGGCGATGCCGTGGTCCAGTTGCGCCCATCGGGAATGGGCGCGTGCGAGGCGGGACGAAGCGTCCAGCCGGTAGTCCGGCAAGGTAAGGGACTCCTCGTCCCGCCTCGCGGCCGGGGTTTTGGGTACTGGACCAAAGGACAGCCGGCCACTTGACCGCGGATGCGCACCGGCTCAGCCACCCCCTGCCCATGAGCAGCAGATGGCGGCTATTCCGAAGGGGCGGCATCATGCCCTCCGGCGGTGCGGGCCCCGGATCCAGGGTGACTGATCCGCGGCTTTCCTCTGTCCGGCCTGACGGAGATCGACATCCCCACCACCCGGTCTCCCTCCTGCCGGCTGTTCGTTTGCAACCGCGCGCCCAACAGGCGGATGGGGGAGAATAAACCCGCTACAGATGACCGGGATAGAATCCTCAAATCGGGGGCAAGCCATTGAGTTTGTAGTCGGCGTTCCTCTCCTGTGCACAGCACGGGGGAGGGGGACTGCCGCCAGGCGGTGGAGGGGGAGGCCGCTTACGCGGCCGCGTGGCTGCCCCTCATCCGTCTCGGCCCTCGACGGGCCAAGCCACCTTCTCCCGCGAAGGGAGAAGGGAGTTCGGTGTGGGGTTGCCTACTCAGTGCAAGCGGCCGCCCCCTCCACCAACCTTCGGCTGGTCCCCCTCCCCCGTGAACGGGGGAGGATGCCGACTGCGAAGACCGTGCTGTGGTCAGTGCGGCGGGTCGCGGGGGAATTGGGGGATGGCGGGGATGGGGGGCAGCCAGTGCTCGCGGCGGATGGTCCAGCCTTCCTGTTGCGGGGTGAGGCCGGTGGGGGCGTCGTCGAGGGAGCCGAGGCGGATCTCGACATCGTGCTCATGCAGGTTGAACAGCCGGCCGCCGCATTGCGGGCAGAAGGAGCGGCCCTGCGCGGTGCGGATTTCGCCGGTATAGCGGAAGGCCGCGATCGGCCATTTCGCATAGAAGGTGAACATGGCGCCGGACTCCTTGCGGCAATCGGCGCAGTGGCAGAGGCCGGTAAGGAACGGCTCGCCCTCGAGCGTGTAGCGGACGGCGCCGCAGAGACATGATCCGGTGCGTGTCATGGTGGGGTGGTTCTAGAGCACGGTGTGCGTCTTAGGTAACGGGATAGGCAAACTATGACCCTCTCGTCGCTATGGGAGTGTGAGTCTCTCGCGAACCACCTCGACGATTCTGCGACGCATCTCATTGTGAAGAAGGTGACCACTCCGGTTCGTTTCGGGCGCGAACAAAGAGCCCTCCGACCAGCCCGATTGAAGTCCCCAAAACCGCGGAGATCGCATGCATATGACGGTGCGCTCGCCTTGGATGGCTTCTGGAAAGAGAACGGTTTGGGCCCATTCCAGCATTGCCCGCGCGGACGGTAGGGCCGCCAGCATTGGAAAGTCTCTGAATCCCTCGCTGTGATATGGGGAGATATCGGCTATGGCTATGTTGCCTGCGAGGCGCTCGGGCGTGTCGAAGACTTTAACGCGACTGTGCCACCATCGATATGCGGGGGCATGCAGCTCCTTGGCAGGCAGGGGCTGATCTCCTGCACGATGAACCTTCGCCCATTGTTGGCCGACGGCAGTTTTCGCAAACTCTTGATCGAAGTCCCGGGCGAGTCCGGGCGCTAAGTAGAGCATCACCACTCGGGCAGTTGAGAGTGGCCCGAACCAAGGCGTGGGAAGGCAGCTAAGGTCAAACCCGTGAGGGACGCGGCCCAAAACAGCGGAGTCGGCTGGATGGACTCTCGCATCTCCGGGTACTCCCGACCAGAATCGAAAGATGTCCAACGGGCCTCCGTTGCCGACGTTGTCACATCAGCTAATCTTGCACTTGTTGCCGTCTACCGAGATCGAACGATGCGCTCCGCTTTTCCCAGGGAAGTCGGCGAACAGAGCATCGATCAGGCATTTCGCCACGGTATCGATTGTCCCGCCCTCACCAGAGCTACTGACACGGCTTTCGTAGACGACTGCGCCGCTGCGGTCGTACATATTCAGTCGGAACTCTCGCTGGTAGACCGTGACCGTCACGGGAACTGCCCCGACCACGCCGTATGTCGGCGTATAGGTTGTGTTCCCTGAAAAAGTTGCGAAGTTGCCGGTGCCGTACACGGTGCCCGTCGTGTGGGCTCCGGAGACGCCCGTCTGCCCGAAGATTGGCCGTGCGTGCGTTTCGCTCGTTCCATCGTCAATGGCGTATGCGAAAAGCACGTCCAGTTGTGCTTCCTGCTTTGACGCTCGGGTCCACCCTTTTGCCTCAAGCTGTTCTGCTATGAGACCGGCGTAGGTCTGCGCCTCCAAGCTGCCCTGCAGGACAGGAGCGGGCTCGATGTAGAAGCTGTTTGGCTTTTCTACTGCTGCCGTATGGAAAACACTGACTTCAGAGTTGACCGTCGAACAGCCCGTCAAGACTAGTGCAATGAAGAAGACCGCAAATACTTTTCCCATGATGCGCCCCCGGAAGCCATCTTGCATCGATAGGGTGGGGGCAGGTCAAGGGCGTTCTCTTTCTTGCTCTTTTCTTCAGCGGCGCTAAGACGATTCAACGAGCTCGATTTCGCGCTTGCCCAATATCTTGTCGACTCTGGCTGTTCCGTAGTGGCTAGTCAGCATTCGATAGGTCGTATCGATCATTCCGTCCCAGTCGCGGGGAAGGTCAAGATATTTCTCAAGATTGCTATAAAGCAGAAGAGAGCGAACGAACCCACGAAACGTATTAGTGCGAGGTTTGAACTTTAGGTAGGCGAGCTTGAAGTCGTCCGTAACTAAGTGCTCTAGGTCCCGTATGGTGCGAAGGCCAAAGCCTAGCACTTCATTGATCACAGCTTTGTCCAGGTCGCCGGTTAGTTTGATCGACCAAGACGATGCGAGGCGGGAAAGGTATTGGTAGAGGCTGAGAGAGTCGATGTCGATTGCTAGCAGTTCTTCGGAGTTTCGGCCGCTGAGCCGGCCCTTGTAGCCTTCCGCCTCATCGAAGATTTCTTGAAAGCCCCGGTCAGCTAGCTCAAGCATTGCAGAGTGCAAATTGAGCTTTCGCTGGAGGACGTCTGGAAGAGCTACGTCGATCTTGAAGGTATTGTCGTGCGCAAGCTCGGCCCAAGCGTGTTGGAGCGCCGTTCTGATCTGAATCTCAAATGTAAGGCCCTCGAGTCGATCGTCTTGCGGTGACTCTAGTCGCTCAGTCGGCAGTTTGCAGACAAAATGAAGCGAACGGTAGCCTATCCGATCTACGCCTAACTGGCGGTCCCGACTTGAACTGTTCTCGACGTCCACCTCGAATATGTCCTGGATCGCTTTCGCGACGCTTTGAACTTGGCTTTCGAGGTACGTGACGACCCTAATCCCCGTCAGATCCGTCAATTGGGTTCTAGGGGAAGTATATTGCTTTCGTTCGATCTTCTCCAGCGCGCCGTGCAAGGATTTCACGCGGTGACCAATCGTCAGGTAGACGATGTCGCGCTCGGCTAGCTGCTTTTCTAGGATGCTCTGTACTTTTGACGCTAGTCTTCGATGCTGCCTTAGCTCGCGATCGAGCCACGCCTTTAGGTCTTCCTTTTCGGTATGCGGCTTCGGGGGCATATGCGGGTGGCTAATCCTCCCTCAGCTACACCCCGTGGTCGTCCCACAATCCTCGCACACCATGCAGTGCCCGCTCACCTTCATCCGCATCGAGTTGCAGTTGCTGCACTGGTCTCCCGTGTAGCCCTGCATCAGGGCCTGGGTCCTGAGCTGGGAGGCCGACTGGCCGGGGGGCGGTGAGGGGACGGGGTCGACTTCGCCGGCGTTGAAGGTCGAGGGGTTGGGCTCGGGTTCGGCGGCGTAGGCGGTGGAGTTCTTCAATGCCGTCACCGTGTTCTGGTGGAGCGAGGCGACGGGGTTGAAGGCCGTGGCGGTGGCGCCGCCGGAGACGAGCATCAAATTCTGGTCC
Source organism: Devosia sp. (assembly GCA_035549855.1). GTDB lineage: Bacteria > Pseudomonadota > Alphaproteobacteria > Rhizobiales > Devosiaceae > Devosia_A. The sequence continues at coordinate 22,729 of DASZPY010000043.1, forward strand.
TTGACCTTGCCGCGCGTCATGCCGCGCGAGATCACCGATTGCGCGGGCACGGGGGCAGGCGCGTGGGAGGCGGCGCGGCCGGCGCTTTCGGCTTCGCCCTTGCCGATGCCGGTATTGGTGGCGGCGTCGGCGGGCACGTGGGCGAGATCCTCGCGGTCGAGATAGGAGACGGCGAGCTCGCGGAAGACGTAGTCGAGGATCGAGGTCGCGTTCTTGATGCGGTCATTGCCCATGACCATGCCGGCGGGCTCGAAGCGGGTGAAGGTGAAGGCCTCCACATATTCGTCGAGCGGCACGCCGTATTGCAGGCCGAGGCTGATGGCGATGGCGAAGTTGTTCATCATGGCGCGGAAGGCGGCGCCTTCCTTGTGCATGTCGATGAAGATCTCGCCGAGGCGGCCATCGTCATATTCGCCCGTGCGCAGATAGACCTTGTGGCCGCCCACGATCGCCTTCTGGGTGTAGCCCTTGCGGCGGGAGGGGAGCTTCTCGCGGTCGCGCATGGCGACGATCTTCTCGACGATCTTCTCCACCACCTGCGGGACGCGCGCGGCCTGGCTGGCGGCGAGCAGGGTCTCGACGGCTTCGTCGTCCTCGTCATCCTCATCGGCGAGGAGCGAGGCGTTGAGCGGCTGGCTGAGCTTTGAGCCGTCGCGGTAGAGCGCGTTGGCCTTCAGGGCCAGACGCCAGGACAGCATGTAGGCTTCCTTGCAGTCCTCGACGGTCGCGTCGTTGGGCATGTTGATGGTCTTGGAAATGGCGCCCGAGATGAAGGGCTGCGCGGCGGCCATCATCAGGATGTGGCTGTTGACGCTGAGGTAGCGCTTGCCGAGCTTGCCGCAGGGGGTGGCGCAGTCGAACACCGGCAGGTGCTCGGGCTTGAGGCCGGGGGCGCCCTCGAGGGTCATGGCACCGCAGACATGGATGTTGGCGGCCTCGATGTCCTTCTTGGAGAAGCCGAGGAAGCTCAGGAGATCGAAGCTCATATCGCCGAGCTGGGCATCAGTGACGCCGAGGCTCTTGAGGAAATCGGCGCCGAGCGTCCATTGGTTGAAGACGAATTTGATGTCGAAGGCCGAGGCCATGCCCTTGTTGAGGGCGGCGATCTTTTCGTCGGTGAAGCCCTTGGTGCGCAGCGAGGCGGGGTTGATGGCGGGAGCCTGGTTGAGGTTGCCGTGGCCGACCGCATAGGCCTCGATCTCGGCGATCTGGGATTCCGAATAGCCGAGGGTGCGCAGCGCCGGGGGTACGGCGTTGTTGATGATCTTGAAATAGCCGCCGCCGGCGAGCTTCTTGAACTTCACCAGGGCGAAATCGGGCTCGATGCCGGTGGTGTCGCAATCCATCACGAGGCCGATGGTGCCGGTCGGGGCGATCACCGAGACCTGGGCATTGCGGTAGCCGTGCTTTTCGCCGAGCGCGAGGGCTTCGTCCCAGACGGATTTGGCGCGCGCGCTGAGCGCTGCGTCCTTGAGCGAGGCGTGGTCGAGGGCGACGGGGTTGATGCTCAGGCCCTCATAGCCATCGGCCTTGCCGTGGGCGGCATTGCGATGGTTGCGGATGACGCGGAGCATGGCCTTGGCGTTGCGCTTGTAATCGGCAAAGGCGCCGAGCTCGCCGGCCATCTCGGCCGAGGTGGCGTAGGAGACGCCGGTCATGACAGCGGTGATGGCGGCGCAGATGGCGCGGCCCTCCTCGGAGTCATAGGGGATGCCCGAAGTCATCAGCAGGCCGCCGATATTGGCGTAGCCGATGCCGAGCGTCCGGTACTGGAAGCTCCGCTCGGCAATGGCGCGCGAGGGGAACTGCGCCATCATCACCGAGATTTCGAGGACGATGGTCCAGAGGCGGCTCGCATGCTCGAAGGCGGGCACGTCGAAGCTGCTGTCGGAATTGCGGAAGGGCAGGAGGTTGATCGAGGCGAGGTTGCAGGCGGTATCGTCGAGGAACATGTATTCCGAGCACGGATTGCTCGCGACGATGGGGCCGGCCGCGGGGCTCGTATGCCACTCATTGATGGTGGTGTGGAAGTGGATGCCCGGATCGGCCGAGGCCCAGGCGGCATAGCCGATCGACTCCCAGAGGTCGCGGGCCTTGAGGGTGCGGTCGACCTTGCGGTTGACGCGGCCGGTGAGCTGCCAGTCGCCATCGGTCTCGACGGATTTGAGGAAGTCGTCGGTGACGCGGACGGTGTTGTTGGAGTTCTGGCCCGAGACGGTGAGGTAGGCCTCGCTGTCCCAGTCCGTATCGTAGATGGGGAACTCCATATCCGTGTAGCCCTGGCGGGCGAACTGGATGACGCGCTGGATGTAGTTCTCGGGGACGAGGGCCTTCTTGGCCGCACGGACCTCGCGCTTCAGCGCCGGGTTCTTGTTGGGATCGAAGCAGTCGCCATTGTCGCCGTCGCAATTGACGGCGGCCTTCATGATGGCCTTGAGGTGCTTGCTCACCACCTTGGAGCCGGTGACGAGGGCGGCGACCTTCTGCTCCTCCTTCACCTTCCAGTTGATGTAGTTCTCGATGTCAGGGTGATCGATGTCGACCACGACCATCTTGGCGGCGCGGCGGGTGGTGCCGCCCGACTTGATGGCGCCCGCGGCGCGGTCGCCGATCTTGAGGAAGCTCATTAGGCCAGAGGACTTGCCGCCGCCGGACAGGCGCTCGCCTTCTCCGCGGAGCTTCGAAAAGTTCGAGCCGGTGCCGGAGCCGTATTTGAACAAGCGCGCCTCGCGGACCCAGAGGTCCATGATGCCGCCCTCGTTGACGAGGTCGTCCTCGATGGACTGGATGAAGCAGGCATGCGGCTGCGGATGCTCGTAGGCGGATTTCGACTGGACGAGCTTTTTGGTGAAGGGGTCGACGTAGAAATGGCCCTGGCCGGGGCCGTCAATGCCATAGGCCCAATGCAGGCCCGTGTTGAACCATTGCGGGGAATTGGGCGCGACCTTCTGGGTCGCGAGCATGTAAGCGAGCTCGTCGAAGAAGGCGCGCGCGTCCTCCTCGGTGTTGAAGTATTTGCCCTTCCAGCCCCAATAGGTCCAGGTGCCGGCGAGCCGGTCGAAGACCTGGCGGCTGTCGGTCTCGGAGCCGTAGCGCTCGGCTTCGGGGAGTTTCGCCAGCGCCTTCTCGTCGGGGACGGAGCGCCACAGCCAGGACGGGACGTCGTTCTCCTCGACCCTCTTCAGGACTTTGGCGACGCCGGCCTTGCGGAAGTATTTCTGCGCGATGATGTCGGCAGCCACCTGCGACCAGGTGGAGGGAACCTGCATGCCCTCGAGCTTGAATACGACCGAACCGTCAGGGTTTCGGATCTCGCTGGTGGTCGAGCGGAATTCGATGCCGTGGTAGGCGCCCTTGCCGGTCTCGGTGTATCGACGATCGATATGCATTGCAGTCAAAATCCCCCATTCGCATGAGCGTCGCCACGCCCACGGTTTTTCATGGCTTCGAGAGCCGGTTTAACCAACACTTTTGAGACGCGTTGCACTGACTCGCCTCTCACCTCGGCCAACTCAAAAACAGGCCCTCGGCGAGACTCAACCGCAACCTGTCCAGAGTGCTCATGACCGAGAGACTTTGACAAGCGCTGGTGGGTCCAGACGTCTTCAGGCGCTAGGGATAGTATATAGGCGTTAAGAAGCGCTGAATCCAACAAAAGCCTAGGCGAGCCGGGATTTTTTTGAAACGGCTCACTTTCCACAGTCTCCGGGAGACCCAAGGGGACGGGTTGGGCGGGTGCTCCAGGACCTCCGACTCGTGGGGGTCAAAAAGGCCTGTTTTTCGCCCCGTTCGCGAGGCCGAAATGTTGCGGTTTTGTGTCAAGCGGCATTTTTGCATCGGTTTGGCACCGACGTTTCAGCGGCGTTGCCGGCGCGTGGGAAAGGGGGATTGCGGGGAAGACCGCCGGGCGGTTCTTGACCGTCCCAAATGGCTCTCTCGACTCGTGCCGAAGGCTCTCCATCGGATCAAAACACCGGCGGCCAAGACACGCCGTTTGACAGGCGTCCCAAGCTCGGGGAGCCTCGACCCATGACGCCGATGCACAAGAGCGCGATCCTGTTCGCCCTGCTGGCCGCCGCGGCCCTGATGCCGCTGGCCGCGGCCGGGCAGGAACGGGCGCTGCGCGGGGTGGCGCTGGTGGTGGGCGAGGGCGGGTACGCCAATCTGCCGGCGCTGGCGAATCCGCCCAACGATGCGCGCGACGTGGGTGACCTGCTGTCGGATCTCGGCTTTGACGTCACGACCGTGAGCGATGCCGATCACAGGCGTCTGACGCGGTCGTTCGAGCGGTTCGCCGAGGACGCGGCCGAAGCCGATGTGGCGCTGGTCTATTATTCAGGGCACGGGATCGAGGCGGCGGGGGCTAACTATCTGGTGCCGGTCGATGCCGATATCTCGACGCCCGAGACGGCGGGACAGAGCCTCGTGCCACTTAGCGGGCTGCTCGATGAACTGGCGAAGAGCGTGCCGGTGACGATCGTGCTGCTCGATGCGTGCCGGACCGATCCTTTCCCAGCAGGTCAGGTGATCGCTTTGCCCGACACGGGGGAGATGGTGCCGGTCGATGGGACGGGGCTCGCCGTGGTGCGCGGGCCGACGCCGGTACAGCGCGCCGATGCCGGCAGCGAGAGCCTCGGCATGGTGATCGGCTTTGCGGCGGAGCCGGGGGCGGCGGCGCTCGATGGCGCGCCGGGCGAGAACTCGCCTTATGCGGCGGCGCTGATCAAGCATGTGGCGGCGAATGGAACGCCGTTCTCGGACATCATGACGATGGTGACGGAGGAGGTCTATCTCAAGACACGGGCGCAGCAACTGCCCTGGACCAATTCGTCGCTCAGGCGTGTGCTGAGCTTCGGCGAGGCGCCGGAACCAGCGGAGGGCGACGAGGCCCTGATCCGGGATGGACGGCGGGCGCTGCTGATGACGATCTCCACCGCGCCCGAAGCGACGCGGCGCTATGTGGAAACGGTCGCGGCCAATGAGCGGGTGCCGCTCGATGCGCTTTACGGGATGCTCAAGGTCCTCGGCGTCGACACGGCCGATCCCTCAGCAATCGAGGCGCAGCTCGAGGCTGGCGCCAAACGGCTGAAGCTGTTGCTCGAGCAGCAGACGGGTGCGGCCAAGTTCGACCCGGAGCTGATCCGCCTGTCCGACCTCGCCGGCAAGGCGGAGCAGGAAGGCGCCATGGACGTGGCGCTCAAGTTCCGCGAGCAGGCGACGGCGCGGGCCGATACGCTGGAGGTCCAGGTCGACGCGAACGAGGCCAATCTCAAACAGGACCGGCTGCAGATCGGC
>DASZPY010000044.1:0-3268 GCA_035549855.1 Devosia sp.
CACTTTCATGTCCACGGGTTCACCATCCTTGAACACGATCAGCGTCGGCATGGCGCGGACATTGTAGGCGACCACGGTGGAGGGATTGGTCTCGACATCGAGCTTGACGATCTTGACCTTGCCGGCCAGTTCGCCGGAGAGCTGGTCGAGGATCGGATCCATCGCCTTGCAGGGCGGACACCACTCGGCCCAGAAGTCGACCAGCACCGGCTCCTTGGCGCCGAGCACTTCGCGGCTGAAATCCGCATCCGAAACCAGCTGTCCCAATCGCCCCTCCATCGGTAATTGCCGATGGAACCTATCGCGAGTCGGAAGGGCGCGGAACCCTCAAACGCAAAACGCCGTCGGCGAACCGGCGGCGTTTGAGGAATATTCGTGCTGTCGCGAAAGCGTCAGGCGGCGGAGGCCGCTGTATAGCTCTCGAGCCATTTGCTGAGGCCCGCCTTGGGGGTGCCGGCGCCGATCTTCATATCGACGGGCTCACCGCCCTTGTAGAGGATCATCGTCGGGATTGAGCGCACGCCATACTTGATGGTGGTGTTCGGATTCTCGTCGACGTTCAGCTTGACGATCTTCACCTTGCCCTGGAGCTCACCGGAGAGCTCTTCGAGGACGGGGGCAATCGCGCGGCAGGGGCCGCACCATTCCGCCCAGAAATCGACGAGCACGGGTTCTTTGGATGAAAGCACTTCCTCGCCGAAATTGGCGTCGGAAACGTGGGTTGTCATGTGTGGATTACCCTTAGAAATTCGCCTTCGAATGAAGCGGCGCGTTGTTTGATCCAAAAGCTAGGAAGAGTCCAGCCACCTCGCAATGCACGATCACCCTATGGTGAAACCCTTGGTCGATTTGCGCAAGAGGTCCGCCGGTAAATTCATCAATGATTCCCGCGAGGTCCAGAGTATCTTCGCCTCCACCGCAAGGCCCGGGAAGAGCAGGCCTGCGATAGCTGCATAGAGGCCCAATTGGGCCAGATAGGCCTTTGGAACGGCCTCCGGATCACCGGGCACGGAGGCGTCCGATTTGTAATCAACGATGGTCACCTTTCCCGGTTCCGCCACCAACCGGTCGATGCGCCCGGCAACGGTGATTGGCGCGCCGTTCCGGGCGCCCCGGGCAAGGATCGGCACCTCGCCGCGCGAGCCCTTCGCGAACAGCCACTGCAGCTCCTGCCGGCCGAGGATCGACTGTGCCTTGGTCGCGAGCGCGCCGTGACTCTGCGGATGGTCCGGAAGCAGCGCGGGCAGCGCCTTGCCGATCACCGCCGGCCACTGCGCGCGGTCGATCCTGAGCAGATGATGCAGCAGCGCGTGGAGCGCGATGCCTTCGAGCCGTGCCGTCTCGGGATCGCGCGCTGCCTCGGCGGCGGTGGCGAGCGGATCGCGCGGCTCGGCATCGTCCGCGGCCGAGGAAGGCCGCACGATGCGGCGCAGGCGATAGCTGGGCAGCGCCGGAAGCTGCAGCGGGGCCTCGATCGGCGGCGGAGAAGCAGCGCCGCCGGCACGGGACTGGCCAGCTTGGAGGCGCGGATAGATGAGTGCGCTGGCTGTTCCGTCCGCATCGGCGACAATTTCCGATTCCGGCGCAAGCGCGCGCTCGACCGCCTCGTACCAGCTGCCCACGCCTTCCCGCGCCTTGGTGAGATAGCCGGTAATGTAGAGCTCGTCTTCCGCGCGGGTCATCGCCACATAGAGCTTGCGCCAGTACTCCGCCTTCTGCGCCGCGTCGGCTTCCTGCTTGTGCCCGATGGTTTCATCGACATGCATCGCATTGCTCGATGCGTGGAAGAACAGCGGTCGCGTCTCATTCATATGGATGGCGCGGCGGTCCCGGCCCTCCTCGGTCGTCGCCGTGTCGGCGAGGATCACGATCGGCGCCTCGAGCCCCTTGGCGCCATGCACCGTCATCACGCGCACGCCCGACCCACCCTCGGCCAGTTCGCGCTTGATGGTCACCTCCCGCGAACGCAATTCGGCGATGAAGCCGAGCAGTGAAGGCTGCGCCGACTGCTCATGCTGCAACGCCAGCTGCAGGAATTCGGCCATAACATCGTCGATCTCCGAGCCGAGCCGCGCGCGGAACTTCTTGAGTCCACCCTCCTGGTAAAGGACGGTCGAGTAGAAATTGAACGGCCGCTCGAAATCGAGCCGGTTGCGCCAATCGCGCAGTTGCGCGAAGGCGGCTGTCACGGACGGAATGGCGGAGTCGCGCATCGCCGCCCAGAGCGAAACATCCCCGCGCGGTTGCGCGACCGCGCGCAAATCCTCTTCGCTGATGTCGAAGAGCGGCGAGCGCAGCAGAGCCGCGAGCTGCAGATCGTCGCCGCTGTTGCTGAGCACATCGCCGAGCGCCATCATGTCGAGCGTCGCGATATGGGTGGTGATGGCAAGGCGGTCGGCGCCCGGCGTGCGGATGCCGGCATGGATCAGCGCCCGGATGATCTCGTGGAAGAGCACGCTGCGGACCTGGACCAGGATCAGGATGTCGTCGGCGGTGATCGCACGGTCCCGGGCCGGCAGGACGCGGCCGCTGGTAAGCCAGCCCTTGATCTCGCGCGCGATCCGTTCGGCCACCCGGCGCGGCGCGCTCTGGATCTGGTTCTTCGGCGCTTCGGTGGGCCAGTTGTCGGGATCGACCTCCTCCTCCACCTCCTTGATCGGCGGCCACAGGGTCACGCTGCCTCCGCCCTCCGCCCGCGCCGTCGAATGCGCCAGGTCGTCCTCGAGAATGCCGGCGGCCAGCGCCGGATCGGCAAAGACCCGGTCCACCGCGGCAAGCACATGAGGCAGCGTGCGGAAGCTGAAATGAAGCTTCACCGGCGCGATCGCGAAATTGACTGTCCGCGCGGTGAACATCACCTGCCGGCCCAGATCGACGAACAGCGTCGGATCGGCGCCCTGGAACGAAAAGATCGACTGCTTCTGGTCGCCCACGACGAACAGCGTGCGTGGACGGTCGGCGGCACTGTCGCCATAGAAGAACTCGGCGACCAGCGCGGTGATGACCTCCCACTGGCGCGGATTGGTATCCTGCCCCTCGTCGACGAGGATATGGCTGATGCCGCTGTCCAGCTTGTAGCGGACCCAAACGCCGCGACCCTCGTCATTGAGGAGGGCGCTGAGCTTTTCGATGAGGTCATCAAAATCGAGCAGCGAGCGGGCGCGCTTTGCCAATTCATAGTGGTCGGAGATGGCCGCGACGATATCGAGCATGGCTTCCGACCGCGCGATCAGCTGCGCGCGGTTGAGCTTGCGGGCGAGCTTTTCGA
>DASZPY010000045.1:0-42694 GCA_035549855.1 Devosia sp.
GCCGAGGGCTCCAGCCACCCGCTGATGGATTTCGCCCTGCGCTTCACTCCCGCCGACTCTTTCGCGCCCGGCATGACCGGACTTGTCCGCGACTTTTCCGATGCCGACTTCCGCCAGATCCGCGCCACCTATTACGGCATGATCGCCGAGGTCGACGCGCAGCTCGGCCGCGTCTTCGCCGCCATCCGCGCCCGTGGCGAGTGGGACAACACGCTGATCGTCTTCACCTCCGACCACGCTGAGATGCTCGGCGACCACTTCCTGCTAGGCAAGGGCGGATACTACGACCAGAGCCAGCACATCCCGCTCATCATCCGGGATCCCGAGGCTGCGCAGCGCGGTGAGCGCGTCATCAATTTCACCGAGGCGGTCGATCTTTATCCAACGCTTCTCGATGAACTCGGCGTCGAACCCACACATGCCGCCGACGGCGCATCACTCCGCCCCTTCGTTTCCGGCAACCCACCCGCCGCATGGCGCGACGCCGCGCATTGGGAGTTCGATTTCCGCGAAGTCGCGAGCCAGGCAGCCGAAACCTGGTTCGGTCACAGCTCGACCCAGCTCAACATGGCCGTGATCCGCACCGCGGAATGGAAATACGTCCACTTCGCCGCCCTGCCCCCCCTGCTGTTCGATCTCACCGCCGATCCGCAGTGTCTGAACAACCTCGCGGGCAACCCGGCTTATGTGGCCCAGCAGCTCGCAATGGCCGAGCGCCTGTTGAGCTGGCGCGCGCGCCATCTCGACCAGACCCTCGCCCTCAAGGAACTGACACCGGCCGGTGTCGTGTCCCGGCCGGTTCGCGCCAACTAAGGCTACATCCAGCCGAGCTGCTTGTAGAAGCCAAGCGCATCGTAATAGTCCGACTGCGTCTTGATCTTGCCGTCCTTCACCGAGAACACGGACGCTCCGACGAACATGAAGGGCTTGTTAGCCGCCTCGGTCCCATCGCCCCATGCGCCCGTATTCGTTCCCGAGAAGCGCCACTGGAACGCAACCATGTCGCCCTGCGCGATCGGATCGCCCAGCATCTCCCATTTGAGATCGGGCACGGCATTGATGAAGCTCGCAACGACCTTCGCCTTGGCGTCGGCCAGGCCCTCTACGGGTGTGCCCACCGAGGCGTCGTAATAGGTCACGTCGTCGGCGAAATAGCTCGCCGCCTTGTCGATGTCCTTGGCGTTCCACGCGGCCAGATAGTCCTTGACCACGGCGACATTGGCGGCCTCGTCGGCAAAGGCGGGAACCGCAAGTGCGCTCACGAAAGCGAACGCAATCAGAAGATGACGCAGCATCTCATACTCCCTGTGCTCTTGTTTACCGGAGGGCGCAGGCGGCCCTACTGGGGTTCCTCGGCCTCCGCCGGCAGGCTCGCCGCGGCCAGCGCCGTGCCCAGCCCGATCAGGAATGCCCGTCGCCCCAACGCACCCTCCCTATCCGTGATTGATCATCACGTGCCGTACCGCAGTGTAGTCCTCCAGCGCATAGACCGACAGGTCTTTTCCGTAGCCCGACTGCTTGAGTCCGCCATGCGGCATCTCGCTGGCCAGCATGAAATGCGTATTGATCCAGGTCGCGCCATAGCGGAGCCGAGCCGCCGTCTGCATCGCCTTTGAAATATCCTTGGTCCACACCGACGAGGCGAGCCCGTAATCGCTGTCATTTGCCCAGGCGATCGCGTCCTCCGGATCGGTGAATCGTGTCACCGAAACCACGGGCCCGAATACCTCCTTGCGGACGATCTCGTCTTCCTGCGTCGCGCCCGCCACCACCGTCGGCTCGAAGTAGAACCCCTTCTCCCCGGCCGCGTGCCCACCCGTCGTGATCTTGATGTGCGGCAGGGCCGCTGCTCGATCGACGAACGCGGCAACGCGGTCACGCTGACGCTTCGAGATCAGCGGCCCGATCTCATTCTGCGTATCGTCCTGCTGGTTGTAGCGGATCGACGCCGCCGCCGAAGTGAGGTCCGCAATGAGGTTGTCGTGGATCTTGGGCCCGGCATAGATGCGGCACGCGGCCGTGCAGTCCTGCCCCGCATTGTAATAGCTGAACGCCTTGAGCCCCGCGATCACCGCCGAAAGGTCCGCATCGTCATAGACGATCACCGGCGCCTTGCCACCGAGCTCCAGATGCGTGCGCTTCACCGTCTTCGATGCCGCCTCGAGCACCTTCTTGCCAGTCCCGATGTCGCCCGTGATCGACACCATATTGATCTTGGGATGGTTGATCAGCGCATTGCCAACGGTAGCCCCGCGCCCGAGCACGAGGTTGAACACGCCCTCAGGCAGAATATCCGCCAGCAGCTTCGCCAGCTTGAGCGCTGTCAGCGGCGTCTGCTCCGACGGCTTGAAGACGATCGTGTTGCCGCCCGCCAGCGCCGGCGCCAGCTTCCACGCCATCATCATCAGCGGATAGTTCCACGGCGCGATCGAGCCGACGATTCCAATGGGGTCGCGCCGGACCATCGACGTCATGCCGGGCAGATACTCGCCCGCCACCGAGCCCGTCATGTTGCGCACCGCGCCGGCGAAGAACCGCCAGCAATCGACGATGGCCGGAATCTCGTCGTTCAAAACCGCATTGATCGGCTTGCCGCAATTCAGCGCCTCGAGCGCCGCGAACGCCTGCCCATCCGCCTCGATGGCGGATGCAATCCGGTGCAGATACCCGGAACGCTGGCCCGGCGTCGTGCGCGACCAGCCCGCGAACGCTGCCTCTGCCGCATTTACCGCCGCATCGACCTGGGCCGGCGACGCCTCGGCAATGGCCTCGATCAGCGAACCGTCGCGCGGGTTGAGCACCTGCTCGGGCTCCGCCGCTCCGGCCTCGAACCGCGAACCGATCAGCATTTCAGTGTCCATTGACTGCTCCTCAATCGTTCCGTTTCGTGACCCATTTTGCCGTAGTCAATGCTTCCGCCTCCGCATCATCCAGACTTGCGAACAGTCCCGACGCCTGCCGAACTTCCCATACGACAACTTCGTCGTACTCATCGTCGCCCTCGATAAACGTTTCTACAAACTCCTCGACGTAAGCGAAGCTGCCGTCTTTTCTCTCAATGAAGTTGAGCCGGCGGCGCCCAGTATCATCGACATATTGCCGAACAAGAGTTCCCTCGTAGGATGTGATCGTCATTTCCCCGCCCCGGCAATCTGATCGCCGTCCCGGGTGAGATAAAAGGCCAGCAGGATCGGGATGAACGTCACCGCCACCACCATGATCGCCACCACATTGGTCACCGGCCGCTGACGGGGCCGGATCAGTTCCTCGAGCATCCAAAGCGGCAGCGTCTGCTGCTGCCCCGCCGTGAATGTCGTCACGATCACCTCGTCGAAGCTTAGCGCAAAGGCCAGCATGCCGCCCGCCAGCAGCGCCGTCGCGATATTGGGCAGCACGACATGGAGGAACGTCTGGAACCCATCCGCTCCCAGATCCATCGCCGCCTCGATCAGCGACCCCGAAGTCCGCCGGAACCGAGCCACCGCATTGTTGTAGACGACGACAATACAGAACGTCGCGTGCCCCAAGATGATCGTCCAAAAGCTGAACGGAATGTCCGCGAGGCTGAAGGCCGAACGCAGCGCAATACCGGTGATGATCCCCGGCAGCGCGATCGGCAGGATCACCAACAAAGAGATTGTCTCGCGCCCGAAGAACTTCGACCCCGAGACCGCGGCCGCACAGAGCGTTCCAAGGATCAGCGCCAGCAGCGTTGAGATCGCCGCGACCTGCAGCGACAGCGTCAGCGCCGCCCAAATATCCGGCCGTGCCGCAGCGACCGGGAACCATTGCAGCGTCAGCCCCGGCGGCGGCCACTGGAAGCTCTTCTCTTCCGTCGTGAACGCATAGATGAAGATCAGCAGCAGCGGCAGCAGCAGGAACGCAAGCCCTGCCCCCGCCGCGAGCTTCAGCCCAAACGACGCGCGCGGTCCCTCAGAGCGCATCGAACGCTCCCATTCGCCGCGCACCCCACAGATAAATGCCCATGATGACGATCGGGACCACCGTGAACGCAGCAGCCAGCGGAATATTCCCCGCCGTGCCCTGCTGCGTGTAGACCGCCTGCCCGATGAATAGCCGCCCATTCCCGATGATCGCGGGAATAATGTAATCGCCCAGCGTCAGCGAGAAGGTGAAGATCGATCCCGCGATCACGCCCGGCAGTGCGAGCGGCAGGATCACGTGCCGGAACGTCTGCATCGGTGTGCTGCCGAGATCGGCCGACGCATCGAGCAGATTGGCCGGCACCCGCTCCACCGACGCCTGGATCGGCAGGATCATGTAGGGCAGCCAGATATAGACGAAAACGAGGAACGTCCCGATGAAGGAGAAGCTGAGCGAATTGCCGCCCACCACCGGCAGCGCCAGGATCCAGTCGAGCACTGGCACGATGTGCAACTGCTCGAATATCCACGTCACGATGCCCTCCTTGGCGAGCACCAGCTTCCACGCATAGACCTTGACCAGATAGCTCGACCACAGCGGCAGCATCACGCCGAGATAGAACAGCGCCTTCCATTTGCCCTTGGCGTAGCGCGCCGCGACATAGGCGATCGGGAAAGCGATCAGCGCCGCAGCAATCGTCACCGCCGCCGCCATCGTCACCGTGCGCACGATGATGTCGAAATTCTGCGGCTTCAGCAGTTCGAGATAGGTCGAGAGCGTGAACTCCCGCACGATCTTCCCGGAGAAATCGTCGAGCCGGAAGAAGCTCTGCAGCAGCAGCGCGAACAGCGAACCCAGATAGACGATCCCGAGCCACAGCGCTGCCGGCGCAATCAACAGGAACACGAACAGCTTCGGTCTTCGCCATAGCGCATCGGAGATCGCGCCAAGCAGCCCGCGTCGTCCCCTGATGATTGCCCCCTCGTCGGCCAGCGCCGTCACGCCTCGGCCTCCATCACATGGATCGCATCCTTGGCGAAGCCGAGCGTCACCCGCTCGCCCTCATTCGGCACATGCTCGGTCGACGGCACCGCTGCATGCAGGTTTGTCCCATTGAGATCGATCAGCAGCCTGATCGTCGCGCCGAGATAGGACTTGCTCACGATGGTGCCGGTCAGCCGCGACGCGCTCTCCCCCGCCGCAACCACATGGATCGATTCCGGCCTGAGGCTCGCCCAGCGCTGAACCCCCAGCACGCTGTAGACGAAGTCCGGTGCCAGCACGTTGGACGATCCCACGAAGTCCGCGACGAAGCGCGAGATCGGCCGTTTGTAGATCTCCTCGGGTGTCCCGATCTGCTGCACCTTGCCGTCGCTGAACACGGCGACGCGATCCGCCATGCTCAGCGCCTCGCCCTGGTCATGCGTCACGAAGATGAAGGTGATCCCCAGCGTCTTCTGCAGCGCCTTGAGCTCTTCCTGCATCGACTCGCGCAGCTTGAGATCGAGCGCTCCCAGCGGCTCGTCGAGCAGCAGCACGCGCGGCTTGTTGACGATGGCGCGCGCCAAAGCCACGCGCTGCCGCTGCCCGCCAGACAATTGCCCCGGCTTGCGGTCGCCATAGCCCCCGAGCCGCACCATCTCGAGCGCTGCTTCCGCTTCCCGCTGCCGCGTCCTGCGGTCCACCTTCCGCAGCATCAGCGAGAAAGCGACATTGTCCCGCACATTCATATGCGGGAACAGCGCATAGTCCTGGAACACTGTATTGACGTGACGCCGGTAGGGCGGCACGCCCTCGGCGGTCTCACCGAAGATTTCGATATGCCCCGATGTCGGCTGCTCGAACCCGGCGATCAGCCTGAGGCAGGTTGTCTTGCCCGATCCCGACGGTCCGAGCATGGCGAAGAACTCGCCCGGCGCGACCTCGAGGTCCACCTCGTCCATGGCTTTGACCATGCCGTAGTGGCGCGACACCTTCTGCAGAGAGACTGCCGCTGTCATTGCCCGGTGCCCTGTCTGCTAAAGCGGATCAGGGGGCGGAGTTGCTCCGCCCCCAATCTCACGGCGATCAGCCGCCCATAACGCCGATATAGTCGCTCACCCAGCGCGAATAGGGCACGCAGGCATCACCCTGCGTTGCGCACTTGGCCGTCGGCGTCCGCCAGAACTTGATCTGGGCGAAATTGTCGAAGCCGTTATAGGCGCAGCCCTCATCCGTCAGCAGTTCATTGCCCTTGCAGGCAGCGGGAACCACCGGCACGGAACCGAACCAATAGGCGACGTCGCCCTGCACCTTCGGATCGAGCGAATGCTCCATCCACAGATAGGCGCATTCAGGATGCGGCGCATTGGCGGCGAGCATGGTTGTATCGGCCCAACCGGTTGCACCTTCCGCCGGAACCACCGAGGCGATCGGCTGCTCGGCAAGCTGTAGCGCACCCACCTGATACGGCCACGAACCGGAAGCCACCACGCCCTCGCTGGTGAAGTCCTCGATCTGCACGGCCGCATCATGCCAATAGCGGCCGACCAGCTTGCGCTGCGCCTTAAGCAACTCGATCACCGCGGCATACTGCGTCTCGTTGAGCTCATAGGGATCCTTGATCCCGAGGCTCGGATCCTTGGTCATCAGATAATTCGCGGCGTCCGCGATATAGATCGGCCCATCATAGGCCTGCACGCGTCCGGCATTGCTCTTACCGTCGGGCAGGTTCATTTCCTCGAACACCACGTTCCAGCTCGTCGGAGCCTCGGGGAACGCATTGGTGTTGTACATCAGCACGTTCGGGCCCCACTGATAGGGCACGCCATACTGCTTGCCGTCGACATTGTACCAAGGCGCGCCTTTCAACCGCTCGTCGACATTGGCATAGCTCGGAACCTTGGAGACATCGATCGGCTGCACCGTGCCGCCCGCGATCAAGCGGAGCGACGCATCGCCCGAAGCGGTGACGAGATCGAAACCGCCGCCATTCATCAGCGTCACCATTTCATCGGACGTGGCCGCGGTCTTCACCTCGACCTTGCAGCCGGTGTCCTTTTCGAACTGCGTCACCCAGTCGATCCCGGGGTCGCTCTCGCCCCGCTCGATATAGCCAACCCAGGCGACGATTGAGACCTGGCCTTCTGCGGCGAACACGGGCGCAAGCATGGCGCCATTCATGGCGGCCATCGCGGCAAGCGCCGTGCCCGTTCTCAGGATGGATTTCATTTCTTTCTCCCTGTCCGGGAGCCGGGCCGGACGCCTCGGCCTCCCCTGGCTTATGAACGTATCTTGACGGCTTGGCTTAGCAACCCCCTTTGCGATGGGCGCATGGATTCCGGGCCTCGCAAGGGTCGACGGCCTAACCCGGCGCGGCTAAGGTCGACCCCGGGAAGCCCTGTGCGTTGAAGCGAGCGAGCGTTGTCGATCAAAGCCGCGATCTACCACCTGACGCACTACAAATACGACCGGCCGGTAATTCTTCAGCCCCAGATCATCCGGCTGAAGCCCGCGCCGCACTCCAAGACCAGGGTGCTGAGTCACTCGCTGAAGGTCTTTCCGGAGAAGCACTTCGTCAACCTGCAGCAGGATCCCTATGGCAATTGGCTGAGCCGCCATGTCTTCCCCGAGCCGGTGTCCGAACTCAAGATCGAAGTCGATCTCATTGCCGACATGACGGTCTACAATCCCTTCGACTTCTTCGTCGAAGAACAGGCCGAGACCTGGCCCTTCGAATATCCCGAAACACTGCGCGAGGATCTGTCGATCTATCGCAAACCTCAGCCCGCCGGCCCGCTGCTGACCCGGTTCCTCGCTTCCATCGACCGCACGCCGCGCAACACGGTCACCTTCGTCACCGAGCTCAATGCGAAGGTGCAGCAGGCGATCGGCTACATCGTCCGCCTCGAGACCGGAGTGTTCGAACCCGAAGAGACGCTGGCCCGCGCGCAGGGTTCCTGCCGCGACTCCGGCTGGCTGCTTGTCGAGGCGCTGCGCCATCTTGGCTTCGCCGCGCGTTTCGTTTCCGGCTACCTGATCCAGCTCAAGCCCGACCTCGTCTCGCTCGATGGACCGCCGGGCACCGACCACGACTTCACCGACCTCCACGCGTGGGGCGAGGTCTATCTGCCCGGCGCCGGCTGGATCGGGCTCGATCCCACCTCTGGCCTGCTGACCGGCGAAAGTCACATCCCGCTCGCGGCAACACCGCACCATCGCAATGCCGCGCCCATCAGCGGCAGCTTCGCCGCCACCGGCCAGGTCCACACTGATTTCGCCTTCGACATGAAGGTCACGCGCGTCGCCGAGCATCCGCGCATCACCAAACCCTTCTCCGACGAGAGCTGGGCGCGCCTCGACGATCTAGGCCGCAAGGTCGATGCCGAACTGGCCGCGAACGACGTTCGACTCACCATGGGCGGCGAGCCCACCTTTGTCTCCATCGACGATTTCGAAAGCGACGAGTGGAACGCCGATGCCGTCGGCCCCACCAAGCGCGCCCGTGCCGACGCGCTGATCCGGCGCCTGCGCGAGCGCTTCGCCCCCGGCGGCTTCCTTCACTACGGCCAGGGCAAATGGTATCCCGGCGAGACCCTGCCGCGCTGGACCTTCTCGCTGTTCTGGCGCCGCGACGGTAAGCCCATCTGGCGCGACGGCAAGCTCGTGGCCCAGGAAAACGAGCAGACGGCAGCGACCGGCGACAGCGCCTCGGACTTCCTCCATGCCTTCGCGGCAAATCTCGGACTGAACGGCGACACCATCGACGCCGCCTATGAAGACCCAGGCGAATGGCTGCTCAAGGAGGCGAAGCTTCCCGCCAATGTCGATCCGTCCAATCCGGAGCTCGCCGATCCCGAAGCGCGGAGCCGCATGTCCAAGGTCTTCGAGCACGGGCTCACCAAACCCACCGGCTATGTCCTGCCTGTCCAGCGCTGGAACGCCATCGCAAGCCAGTCCCGCTGGCTCAGCGAGAAGTGGAAGACGCGCCGCGGCAAGCTCTTCCTCGCCGCCGGCGACTCCCCCGTGGGCTATCGGCTCCCATTGGCGTCACTCAAGCACGTGTCGCCGACCGCCTATCCCCACGTCGTGCCGCGCGATCCCATGACTGTGGTCGGCGACCTCCGCAGCATCGAGGACATGCTGCAGCAGAAGATCGAGGTGCGTGTCGGCCATCACCCGCAGCCCATGGCGTCCTTCACTGCCGATGCCGGCAACCAGCAGGAGCGCGCTGAGCAGACCCTCTCGGAAATCGAAGGTCAGGTGCGCACCGCCGTCAGCGTCGAAATACGTGACGGCCACCTCTGCGTCTTCCTGCCGCCTGTCGAGACGCTCGAGGACTATCTCGAGCTGATCGCTGCAGCTGAAGAGTCCGCAAAGGCGGTGGGCCTACCGATCCAGATCGAGGGCTACCCGCCGCCCTACGACCCGCGCCTTAATGTCATTCGCGTCGCGCCGGACCCCGGCGTCGTCGAGGTCAACATCCATCCCGCCTCGAACTGGGACGAGGCCGTCGCCACCACCACCGCCGTCTATGAGGAAGCACGTCAGTCACGCCTCGGCGCCGACAAGTTCATGATCGATGGCAAGCACACCGGCACCGGCGGCGGCAATCACGTTGTCGTCGGTGGCGCGACCCCGCCGGATTCGCCCTTCCTCCGCCGTCCCGATCTGCTCAAGAGCCTCGTGCTCCACTGGCAGCACCACCCCTCGCTGTCCTATCTCTTCTCAGGCCTCTTCATCGGTCCCACTTCGCAGGCTCCGCGAATGGACGAAGCGCGTCACGACAGCCTCTACGAGCTCGAGATCGCGCTGAAGCAGGTTCCTCTTCCCGGCGAAGGCACGCCGCCTCTCCCCTGGCTCGTCGACCGCCTGTTCCGCAATCTTCTTGTCGACGTTACCGGCAACACCCATCGCTCCGAGATTTGCATCGACAAGCTCTACTCGCCTGATGGACCCACCGGCCGTCTCGGCCTCGTCGAGTTTCGCGGCTTCGAGATGCCGCCCAACGCCCGCATGAACCTCGCGCAGCAACTGCTCGTGCGCGCCCTCATCGCTCGCTTCTGGAAGGCCCCTATCGACGGCACTTTCACCCGCTGGGGCACCACCCTCCACGATCGCTTCATGCTGCCGCACTACGTCTGGTCCGATTTCCTCGATGTCCTGGCAGATCTTCATGGACACGGCTTCGATTTCGACCCCGAATGGTTCGCCGCCCAGCTCGAATTCCGCTTCCCCTTTTGCGGTGAACTAGAAATCGAGGGTACGAAGCTTACCCTCAACCAGGCACTCGAGCCCTGGAATGTGATGGGCGAACAGGGCGCTATCGGCGGTACCGTGCGTTTCGTCGACAGTTCGGTCGAGCGCCTCCAGGTCAAGCTCGAAACCATCAACCCGGAGCGCTACATCGTCACCTGCAACGGCCGCCGCGTGCCGCTCAAGCCGACGGGCGAAGCTGGTGTTTCCGTGGCCGGCGTGCGGTTCAAGGCATGGCAGCCCGCATCCGGCATGCACCCCGCCTTGCACCCCAATTCGCCGCTGACTTTCGACATCTACGACACCTGGTCGTCCCGGGCGATCGGCGGCTGCGTCTACCACACCGCCCACCCCGGCGGCCGCAATTACGAGACCTTCCCCGTCAACGCCAACGAGGCCGAAGCCCGCCGCCTCGCGCGCTTCATCGCCGAAGGTCACCGCCCCGGGAGCTACGTGCCCCCACCCGAAGAACCGCCGGGCGAATTCCCGCTCACGCTCGATTTGCGCCGCCCGCCGGCCACACCGCATTGAGAACTTTGACCATTTGGTCGAAATGCCCTTGCGGTTTGGGCAGCTTCCGGTAGCGCTATAAGCCTATGGAAAAACGGAATCAGCGTCAGCCCGCCCGCGGGGAAGGTCCACAGGGACTTGCCGCCGATTACCGCCTGCTTCCCGGAATTCCTGACGAAATGATCGACGCGGCCGGCAACATCCGGCCCGGCTGGTCACAGCTCCTCGCCGGCTTCGACGAGCTCGGCGCCGAAGGCCTCGCCGCCCGCTTCGAGCGCGCCGACCAGTATCTGCGCGACGCCGGCGTCTATTACCGCACCTATGATGGCGCAGAGGGCAAGGAGCGCGCCTGGCCGCTCGCCCCCGTGCCGCTCATCATCGACGAGAGCGACTGGCTGCTCATCACGCACGGCCTCGTCCAACGCGCCGAACTTCTCGAACGGCTTGTTGCGGACATCTATGGATCGAACACGCTTGTCGCCCGCGGTCTGCTCCCCCCGGAACTGATCGCCCGCAACCCCGAATTCCTCCGTCCAGTCGTCGGGGTCAAACCCGCCAGCGGCCATTTCCTCCACTTCTGCGCCTTCGAGCTCGGGCGCGGACCCGATGGCGCATGGTGGGTTCTCGGCGACCGGACGCAGGCGCCCTCCGGCGCCGGCTTCGCTCTGGAGAACCGTGTCGCCACCACCCGCGCCCTCTCCGACATCTACGCACAGATGAACGTGCATCGCCTCGCGGGCTTCTTCCGCGATTTCCGCGACACGCTGAATGCCGAAGCGCGCCGAAGCGACGGCCGCGTCGGCATCCTCACGCCTGGCCAGCACAACGAAACCTATTTCGAGCACGCCTACATCGCGCGCTATCTCGGCTTCATGCTGCTCGAGGGTGAGGACCTCGTCATCGACAATGGCCGGGTCATGGTCCGTACGGTGTCCGGGCTCGAGCCGATCAGCGTTCTGTGGCGCCGCATGGATGCAAGCTTCATCGATCCGTTAGAGCTACGTGTCGACTCCCGCATCGGCACGCCGGGCATGACCGAGGCGCTGCGCCAGGGATCGATCTCGATGGTCAACGCCATCGGCTCGGGCATTCTCGAAACCCGCGCTTTCGCCGCCTTCCTACCGATGTTGAGCCACGCTTTGCTCGGCCAGGACCTCGAACTGCCCTCCATCGCCACCTGGTGGGGCGGACAGGAACGCGAGCGCGAGCACATCCTCGCCAATTTCGACTCCATGATGATCGGGCCGGCCTTCTCGACGACCCTCCCGATCGACGATCACCAATCGACTGTCCTTGGCTCGACCCTCGACGTCGCGCCCAGGGCTGCGCTCATCCAGCAATTGCGCGACAATGGCGGCGCCTTCGTCGGCCAGGAGCCGGTACGGTTGTCGACCGCTCCCGTCTATTCCGATGGCCGTCTCGAGCCGCGACCGATCACCCTGCGCGTCTATGCGGCCCGCACGAGCAAGGGCTGGTCCATCATGCCCGGCGGCTTCGCCCGTGTCGGCTCGACTCTCGATACCGCCGCCATTGCCATGCAACGCGGCGGCCAGGCGGCCGACGTCTGGGTCGTTTCCTCCAAGCCGGTCGAACGCGTCTCGCTCCTGCCGCAGCAGGGCGAAAAGCTCATCCGCAATTCTACCGGCGCCCTGCCCAGCCGCGCTGCCGACAACCTCATCTGGCTTGGCCGCTACGCCGAGCGCTGCGAGTCGCAGGTTCGCATCCTCCGCGCGTACAATGCGCGCTTTGCCGAAGTCTCCAACGCCGCCCTGCCCATCCTCGCCGACACGCGCACCTATCTCGACTCCGTCGATATCGATGCTGAGATGGCGCTGCCGCAGGGACTGCTCGCAGCGATCGACAGCGCCGTTCACTCCGCCAGCCAGATCCGCGACCGCTTCTCGCCCGATGGCTGGCTCGCCCTCGCCGATTTGCGCAAGACCGCGCGCAATTTTGCGGCCCGCGTCCAGCCCGGCGACGACGCGACCCGCGCCATGACCGTGCTGCTGCGCAAGCTCGCGGGCTTCTCCGGCCTTGTGCATGAGAACATGTATCGCTTCGCCGGCTGGCGCTTCCTCGAGATCGGCCGCCGCCTTGAGCGCGGCATCCAGATCGCGGGCATCACCCGCTGGCTGACGCGCAGCGACGCTCCGGACGGCACCCTCGACATGCTGCTCGAGATCGGCGACAGCGTCATGACCCACCGCCGCCGCTACAGCGTCGCGGCCGGCCCCAACTCCTACATCGACCTGTTGGTGCTGGACCCGCTCAATCCGCGCTCAGTCCTCTTCCAGGTGAGCGAGTTGCGCACCCAGCTCGAAATGCTGCCGGGCGGCATGACCGAGGGACACTACTCGCCTGCCGCAAAGGCCGTGCTGGAACTGCAGACCGGCCTGCTGGTCAGCGAGCCCGAGGACATGACGACGGAGCGTCTCGATGCGCTGTCACGCGGCATCGCCGAGCTCGCCGGCCTCATTGCCGATGCCTATTTCGTCTAGCACCATGCTCTACGACGTCCGGCTCGACCTCCACTACGATTATGACGGCTTCGTGCATGGCGACCGCCATCTGGTTCGCGTCTCGCCGATCACCATTCCCAATGTGCAGCGCGTCATCGCTTCGTCGATCTCTTTCGATCCGCGCCCCGACACCGAGACGACCTTCACCGATTTCTTCGGCAATGCCGTCAACACCATTTCCTATGCCGGTTATCACGAGCGTCTCGACGTCAAGCTGATGGCGCGCGTCATGGTGGAAGACATCACACCGCCCGCCGACCTTTCTCCCGACCTCGATAGCCTGAGACGCGACCTCGCCGCGCTCTGGGCGCTCGATGCCCACTCGCCGCATCATTTCCTTGCCCCCTCGCCCCGCATCGCCCTCTCCGCATCGATCACCGACTACGCGCGCCAAAGCATCGCGCGCACCGCGTCCGTCCGCGCCGCGGCGATGGATCTCTGCCTCTCCATCCACCGCGACTTCGCCTATGACAAGGAATCCACCAATGTGGACACCGCCCCCGCTGAGGCCTTCGCCCTGCGCCGCGGCGTCTGCCAGGACTTCGTGCATGTGATGATCGCCGGTCTGCGCGGCGTCGGCATTCCGGCCGCCTATGTCTCCGGCTTCCTGCGCACCATTCCGCCCAAGGGCAAGCCACGCCTCGAAGGCGCCGACGCCATGCACGCCTGGGTCCGCGTCTGGTGTGGCCAGCATCAGGGCTGGCTGGAATTCGATCCTACCAACGCCATGCTCGCCGGCCCTGACCACATCACCATCGGGCATGGCCGCGACTATTCCGACATCTCGCCGATCGTGGGCGTCCTCCGTACTTCCGGCGGCCACGAGACCAAGCAATCGGTCGATGTCGTGCGCATCGAATAGAACGCGCACTTAGCTTTTCTCTATTGGAACTGAATCTCGCTGCCCTCCGTTATGGAGCCAGCGCTGTCATGCGCGGACATCCAAAGACGCAGAGCCGGGGCCCCCTCCCTCCCGGCAAAAGACGAAAAGGATCAATGCGATGACAAGAATGGATATCGATACGCTCGAAAACGCCGGACGGATTGCCATGGCTTGGTCTCCGGAAGGCTATGACGGGCGGATCCATTTCGGCGCTGTGCTGGGTGCGATGGTGCCCGCCATCGGTATCCTTGCTGTCGCGGCGACATTCCTTTTCGCCGCATTCTGAACAAGAGCGCGAAGCGCCAGACAAGGAGAGCAAAATGCTCAGCACGATCCTCATAGTGATACTCATACTTTTGCTGATCGGCGCTCTGCCCAATTGGGGATATTCCCGCTCCTGGGGAGTCTTTCCATCAGGCATTTTGGGCGTCGTGCTCGTGATCGTCATCATCCTTGTGTTGATGGGACGGATCTGAGCCGAGCGGACCCAAGGTCGCCCCCCTTCCGGTCCGCCAAAACCACCCCGGTTTGCCCCCCGCAAACCGGGGTGTTTCTTTGCGTCGCGGAACCTCGGACCTGCTGGAACGTTGTTTGACCACGTCAATCCAGGAGATCATCATGGCAGAGACCGCCGACATGGCGCCCGCTCGCTCGACCGCTCGAAGCGCGAATGGCGCCGCTCCTACGCGTCGCCGCGCGACCGCCCGGGCCAAGGCCGACGACCTCGAAGCGCAGGTCCAGCAGTTGCAGAACGATATCCGCAGCATCACCCACACCCTCGGCCGCATGGGCGAGTTGAGCGTGGATCAGGTGAAATCGACGGCACGCTCCAAGGCACAGCAGATCGCCCAGCGTGGACAGAGCGCCGTCGAGGACGCGCAGGACGAGTTCACACAGCTCGAAAAGCAGATCAAGGATACGATCCGCGAGAAGCCACTGACTGCCGTCGCGGGCGCCGTGGCACTGGGCTTCGTCCTCGCCGTCATCACCCGCTGACGGCTATGCTGGCCCTGATCGCCCCGCTGGCGTCACTGCTGGGGATCGAAGTCGGAGCACTCGTTGAGCGCTATCGGCGCGAAGCGATCGTGTGGGGAATCGTCGGTGGCTTTCTTGGTATCGGCGCTGTGTTCCTGCTTGTTGCGGCCAACGCCGCTCTGAGCTTTTCCTTCGGTCCCGTCGTTGCGCCGCTTTTGCTCGCCGGCGCCGCCATCCTCATCGCGCTCGCGGTGTATCTTGGGGCACGCATCAGGGCCAATGCCTCGGCCCGTGCCGAAGCTGAACGCAAGCGCGGGGCCGAAACCACGGCGCTCGTCACCAGCGCTGCGATCACTGCCGTGCCAATTCTGGTCAAGTCTCCTTTGTTCAAGAAGGTCGGCTTGCCCCTCGGTGGCGCCCTGGCAGCGGCCTACCTTCTCTCCAAGCCTTCCGCTTCGCACAAGGATTGAGGGAACCCCACGGGGAGGATGGCCGTTTTCCATTCTCCCTCTCGCCCCTGGGAGAGTAATGGGGCTGCAGGCAAACAAACCCGAAGAGGATTTGCTATGTCTCACATCAAACGGCGGATCGTATCACTTCTCAAGGACAGCGAGCTCGGCACCGAAGAAAAGGTCGAGGTTCTGCGTCAGCTCGAAGCTGACACTCTCTCCAAGGAACGCAGTGCCACCGAGGGCATGACCCCGCTGGACGGCGATGATGGCGAAGATCTGAAATCGATTGAGCAGGCGTTGCGCAAACTTGGCCAGCAGCCAGTCGAAGCAGGCGCCGCCAGTCTCTAGCGAGCGGCCACGGGAAGAGCCCCGCTTCGGTGGGGCTCTTTCATATCAGCGGCCTCTTGGGCTCCATTTCTCCGTTCCAGTTGGCAACCTCTTTCAGGCCGTCTGCGTCCAGGATTTCGCAGGCCCGGTCGAGCCAGCGGATCAGCTTGTGCTGCGACAGTTTCTTGAGTGTCTTGTTCGTATGCACGAGCGATAGGCCGAGCGTGTCGGCGACATGTTGCTGCGTGATCGGCACCAGCAGTCGCTTCTTGTCGGAGAGTCCGACGGATAACGCCCGCTGGTAGAGAAATGCCAGCAAATAGGCGGCGCGCTCCACCGCCGAGCGCCGGCCGACGCTCAGCAGATTTTCGTCCAGCATGCGCTCCTCGCGCGAAGCCAGCCAGGTGACGTCGAATCCCAGCCCCGGATGGTGAGCGAACAGGCTCATCAGCCGGTCGCGCTGGAACACGCATAGGACGGTGGGCGTCAGCGCTTCCACGGAATGGTCCATCGCGCCCATCACCGAGCCCTGCAGCCCGACGAGATCGCCCGGCAGCACATAATTGAGGATTTGCCGGCGCCCATCCTCCAGCGTCTTGAAGCGGAAGGCCCAGCCCGAAAGAAGCGTGAAGAGCTGCGCGCTATGCGCCCCTTCCGCGAGGATCACCGAGCCGGTTTCCGCGACCAGCTCTCCGCGCTTGAAGGTCGAAACGAATTTCAGTTCCTCGGGCGTGAAGGCGCGAAAATGCGTAATCGCCCGTAGCGGGCACTTCTCGCATGGCACACGTCTGGTCGTGATCGGCAGGGCATTTCTCGCCACATTGACCCCGCGGAATATGCTCTCAAATATGCACTCAACGCCAGCCGGACCTCCTAAGTTGCTGCAAGTTCACATGTCTTTTTTAAATGACGGCGCGGTGCAGGAAGGGTCACACCGCGCCAATGAGGAATTTACCGCTCGCCGGCATTCAGGTGCTGATCATCGAGGAAGAGTTCCTCATCGCCCTCGACATCGGTCTCATCGTCGAACAGGCCGGCGGCAAGTCGCTCTCGTTCCGGACATTCGAAGAAGCCAGGAACGCGAAAGCGCATTGGCCGGACTATCGGATCGCCATCGTCAACCCGCCCGACGGATCGATCAGCGAGGCCGAGATCGCGCGCGAAATGCAGGACGCCGGGATTCGCTTGGTGATCTGCACCGCCGACACCGGCACGAACCTTGCCAAGCTCGGTCTCGCTGTCGCTCCCATCGTCGTGAAGCCGTTTACGGCGGATGACCTTCTTGCCGCCTGCGCGGCTGCGCTCGAGGTCAACTGAGGGTGTGGGTGGTCACCTGGGCCGAGACGGCGTCGGGCCCGTAGTCCGCCTCTCCGCTCACGCCCAGCAGATCCTGTAGCCGGCTTCGCGCGCGGCTGACGCGGCTCTTCATCGTACCGACTGCGCATTTGCAGATTTCGGCGGCTTCTTCATAGGAAAACCCGGAGGCGCCAATCAGCACGATCGCCTCGCGCTGATCCGGTGGCAGGCTGTCGAGCGCCTTCTTGAAGTCGGCCATGTCCAGCACGCCATACTGGCTCGGATGCACCGCCATCCGCTCGGTAAACGCACCTTCGCTGTCCTGCACCTCGCGCCCGCGCTTGCGCATCTGGCTATAGAACTCGTTGCGCAGGATCGTGAATAGCCAGGCCTTGATATTGGTGCCCATCTCGAAGCTGTCCTGTTTGGCCCAGGCCTTCATAACCGTGTCCTGCACCAGATCGTCAGCCTTGTCATGCCGCCCGGAAAGCGACACCGCAAAGGCGCGCAGCGAGGGGAGCGTGGCCAGCAATTCACGCTTGAAGGACGGAGCTTCTTCCAAGGGTACTACTCGCTCTTCCGTTTGCCGGCCTGCTCGACCTGGTCGAGCTTCTCGAGCAAATCCAGAAAACGGTCAGGAATCGGCTGATCCTGCACCGCGCCATAATAGGCCCTGAGTTTGGCCCCAATGTCGGACGTGGGGCCCAGCCCGTCGCCGGAGCGCCTTGGTCGCGGGCTGCTCATTTCGTTCATCTTCGCCTTGTCTTTCACTACCCATGTCCATCAAGCAGGTGACGCCGAACCCCGCAGTGGTATCATAAATGGCTTCAGCCACGAAAAGTTCCGGCCGGCAGGGAACTTATCCCCAAAAGCCGCGTTTGCAGCATCAATCAGGGCACTGAGCGTCATAGGGAGTTCAGGAAACATGACCTTATCCACGCGGATCGCGCCGCATCTTCCATATCTGCGTCGGTTTTCGCGCGCCGTCACCGGATCCCAGACTTCGGGGGACGCCTATGTGGCGGCCTGCCTCGAGGCGCTGATTGCCGATGTCTCCGTTTTCCCGGAGGCCTCCAACGATCGCATCGCTTTGTACAAGCTCTTTTCCAAGCTGTTCTCCTCCGCGGCGGTCCCGGTGCCGCAGCCCAAGCCTCATTTCGTCTGGGAGCAGCGCGCCGCCCACAATCTGGCCAATCTGGCGCCCAAGCCACGCCAGGCCTTCCTGCTCGTGGCCGTGGAGGGATTCACTAATGAGGAGGCGGCCGAAATCCTCGATGTGTCTCCCGACGAATTCAAGATGCTGCTGACCCAGGCCTCCAACGAAATTTCCCGTCAGGTCGCCACCGACATCCTCATCATCGAGGATGAGCCGCTGATCGCCATGGATATCGAACAGATGGTCGAGAGCCTCGGGCACAAAGTCGTCGGCGTCGCCCGTACCCACAAGGAAGCGGTGGCCCTTTACGGCAAGACCACCCCCAAGATGATCCTTGCCGACATCCAGCTCGCCGACGGTTCCTCGGGCATCGATGCCGTCAACGACATCCTGACCCAGGAAGCGCTCCCGGTGATTTTCATCACCGCCTTCCCCGAGCGCCTGCTGACCGGCGAGCGGCCGGAGCCGACCTTCCTCGTCACCAAGCCGTTCAGCCCCGACATGGTCAAGGCACTGATCAGCCAGGCGCTGTTCTTCGAGGAAGGCTCGCGCGCAGCGGCCTAGCCAACGGGTCTTGCAAGCCCCTGTACTTCGGCGTCACTAGGCGGCATGCACAAGCCATCCCGCCTGGGACCGCCCATCCTCGAACTCGACGACATCCACAAATCCTTCGGGACGGTCGAAGTCCTGCGCGGCGTTTCGCTTACCGCGCGGGAAGGCGAGGTCGTCGCGCTGATCGGCTCGTCCGGCGCCGGCAAATCGACGCTGCTGCGCTGCATCAACATGCTCGAGGTACCAGACAGCGGCACCGTCCGCATCGCCGGGGAAACAATCGCCCTCACCGGCGCCCCGCCGTATCGGCGCGTGTCCGACGAAGCCCAGATCCGCCGCATCCGCTCAGGCCTCGGCATGGTCTTCCAGCAGTTCAACCTCTGGAGCCACATGACCATCCTCGAAAACGTCATCGAGGTCCCCATCCGCGTCCAGAAGCGCGAGCGCGGGGAGGCCACCGCCGAAGCCGTCGACATGCTGCGTAAGGTGGGCATCGCCGACAAGGCCCTGAGCTATCCCGCCGAGCTGTCGGGCGGCCAGCAGCAGCGCGCCGCCATCGCCCGCGCCCTCACCATCAACCCGCGTCTGATGCTGTTCGACGAGCCCACCTCCGCGCTCGATCCGGAGCTCGAGACCGAAGTCCTGCGCGTCATCCGCCTCCTCGCCGAAGAGGGCCGCACCATGATCCTGGTGACCCACGACATGGCCTTCGCCCGCAGTGTCGCCGATCGTGCGGTGTTCCTTCACGCCGGTCGGATCGAAGAAGAAGGGCCGGTCGGGAAAATCTTCGATTCCGCCGCGTCGCCGCGCCTGAAGCAGTTCCTCCGGTCCGGCAGCGCGCCGTGATTTGCCCAGCGGCGCATTTGCGCTATGCCTCCCGCCAACGCCGACCGGAGTTTCCCATGCCGCGTATCCTGCTGGCCGCCTTCGCCATCGTCCTGCTTGCTGTCCCCGCCTCCGCCCAGACCCGTCTCGGCACCGAGGGCGCCTATCCGCCATTCAACTATGTCGACGACAACGGCAAGGTCGGCGGTTTCGACATCGAGGTTGGCAATGAGATCTGCCGCCGTGCGGTTCTCGATTGCGTCTGGGTCGTCAACGAATGGGATTCGATCGTCCCCAATCTTCTCGCCGGCAATTACGACGCCATCCTCGCCGACCTTACCATCACCGACGAGCGCAAGCAGACCATCGACTTCACCCAGCCCTACTTTCCGCCGGACCCCTCCACCTATTTGTCGCTCGCCACGTCCAAGATCGACTACACCGACATGAAGGGCCTGCGCATCGGCGTGCAGACAGGCACTGTGCAGGCGGCGTGGCTCGACATCATCCTCGCCAAGGACAACACCATCATCAAATACGAGGTCGTCGATCAGGAGCTCGCCGATCTCAACGCCGGCAATCTCGATGTCGTCATGGCCGAGAGCTCCTTCATCGCCGAGACCGTCTCCGGATCGAGCGGCACCTACAAAGCCGATGGCCCGCCTGTCCCGATCGGCACCGGTGCCGGCATCGGCCTTCGCAAGGCTGACGATAGTCTGCGTAAGATGTTCGACGATGCGCTGACGGCCATGAAGGCCGACGGCACCCTCGACCGCCTGATCCTGAAATTCTTCCCCGAACGGGGCACCGGCCCGTTCTTCTGACCGAGGTTCGCCGCGCCATGCTTGATCTCCTGCCGCAATGGCTGCGCGACGGCATTGGCGATGATGGCGCCTTCTGGATCGGCTACCTCAGCAACGGCAAGCATCTCGCATGGTATGCAAGCATCCAGTACACCCTTCTCGCCGCGCTGATCGGCGGCGCCACCGCGCTCGTCCTCGGCCTCATCACCGCCGCCCTCCGCAATGGCGGCCCTCTTCCCGCCCGCCTCATCGCCTCCGGCTACATGAACATCATGCGTGGCGTACCCGATGTTTTGTTCTTCCTCTTTTTCCCCATCGCCGTCGAGCAGGGCGTCGAGTGGTTGGCCGCCTCGCAGCTCTGCACCGCCGACTCCCTCGCGGCCAATGCCGGCCAGTGGCCTCCTTGCGCCGCCGCCAACTGGCATCTTACCAGCGCCGAATATCTCGTCCTGGCCGGCGTTTCCCTCGGCATCGTTTATGGCGCCTTCGCCGGCAACGTCATGTCTGGCGCGCTCGATGCCGTACCGCGCGGCCAGCTCGAAGCCGCCCGCGCTTTCGGCATGAGCCGCTTGCAGATCCTCTTCCGAATCCATCTGCGCCAGATGTGGATTTACGCCCTGCCCGGACTCTCCAATTGCTGGATGACGTTACTCAAGGCGACGTCCCTCCTCTCGCTCCTGCAGATTCTCGACCCCGTCGCGCTGGCCCACCGCCTCGGCGCCGCCAATTTCTCCAGCCTTGCGGGTCTGGTCCATGGCGACTGGCGCGCCGGCTATTATCTTGCCTTGCTGGCCTTCTACCTGCTCCTGACCTTCGTCTCCGAACGCGTTTTCGCGGCTCTCAGCCGCTGGGCCGCCCGCGGCGTCACTGTTCCCGAGCACGGCGCATGAACTTCCTCATACCGGCCTGGAACGATATTCTTCTCCTAGCCACGCCGGCCCTGTACAACATCTATTTCGCCATCGTCGCCATCCCCCTCGGCTTCGTGCTTGCCATCCTCGTGGCTGTGGGGCGGGCATCACGCAACCCGTTCCTCTCAGGCTTCTGCCGCGCCTACATCTACATATTCCGTGGCTCGCCCTTCTTCATCCAGCTCTTCGCCTTCTATGCGCTGATGCTGAGCGCAAATCTCAACCTCTGGAAACCGCTGGGAATTGACGGCGTCGTCCTGCATCCGCTGTTTCTCGGGCCCTTGATTCTCGCCCTCAATACTACGGCCTACACCGCTGCGATCTTCCACGGCGCCATGCTGGCAGTGCCGCGCGGCGAGGTCGAGGCTGCCCGCGCCTTTGGCATGAGCCCCGCCCAGCGCTTCCGCGCCGTCATCTGGCCCAATCTCATCCGCATCGCCTGGCCGGCCTACACCAACGAAATCGTCTTTCTCTTCCAGGCCACCGCCCTCATCTATTTCACGCTGCCGGTCATCGGCGAGCAGAAGGATCTGATGAACAAGGCTGGCGAGCTCTTCGAGCGCGACTACAACATCTATCTGCATTTCGGCGTGGCAGCGCTCTATTTCCTCGCCATTTCCATGCTGATCTTTTACCTCTTCGGTCTCATTTATCGCCGCCTGATGCGCCACATGCCACGGGCGAGTTTGAGGTTCAGCTTCCGCCGCCTTTTCTCCCGGTGATGCCGATGGCCTTCGAAAAGCAGACACTGAATTTGAAGGGCGACACACCCGGCGCGACCACCGAAATGTCGGTCTTCCGCATCGGCCCTCCCGACGCGGCCGACAAGATCGTCCTCCAGGCCGCCCTCCACGCCGACGAGCTGCCCGGCGTCATGGTGCTGCACCATTTGCTGCCCATGCTCGCCGAAGCCGATGGGCGCGGCCTGCTGCGCGCCCGTTTCGTCGTCATCCCTTTCGCCAACCCGTTCGGCATGGCCAACTTCACGCATCGCCACCACATCGGTCGCTCGGACCCTAACACTGGCGTCAATTACAACCGCCAATGGCCCGATCTCTTCGCCCACATCCGCACCCAGCTCGCCGGCCGCCTCTCCGACGAGGAACGCTTCAACGTCAACCTCGTCCGCAAGGCCGTCTCCAACTGGCTTGACCTGCAGCATCCGCGCACCGCAGCCGAAGAGCTCCGCCTCTTCCTGCTGCGCGAAGCTCACGACGCCGCCTTCGTCTTCGATCTCCACTGCGACAGCGACTCGCTGATCCACATCTTCACCTCGCCCGAGCTGATGCCCGGCCTGCAGGACCTCGCCGACTGGATGGGCGCAGCCGCCGTGCTCACGAGCGCCGACAGCGGCGGCAACTCTTTCGACGAAGTCCTACCCCTGCTCTACCGCAAGGTCGCGCAGACCAATCCCGGCAAGCCCGTGCCGATTGCCACGCAGACCGCGACGCTCGAATATCGCGGTCTCGCCGACGTGTATGATGCCTATGGCGAACAGGACGCCGTCCGTCTCTTCAGCTTCTTCGCCGGCCGCGGCCTCATCGACATGAAGCCCTCGCCGCGCCCCGAGGCCACTGCCGCGCCGACGCCGCTCGAAGCCACTGACATCGTCCGCGCCCCCGGCCCCGGCCTCGTCGCCTTCCGCGTCGATCTCGGACAGCGCGTCCAGAAGGGCGAAGCCATCGCGGACCTCATCGCCCTCGACGGCCCCGAAGCCTTCGTCGCCCGCACGCAACTCGTCTCCGGCACCGACGGTCTCGTGCTGAGCCGCACACTGTTCAAATATGTGACGCGCGGCGCCAACATCGCCAAGATCGTCGGCACCCAGCCGCTGCCCAGCCGCAAGGGCTATCTACTGGAAGACTGAGGTATTGCGGATCGAGACGTCGCAACTCGACGAAGCAAAAGGGTCGGCAGCCGTTCCACCCACGGTGTCATTCCCGCGAAAGCGGGAATCTCTGTTGGCTGTGTTCGCGGCTATGAACGGGACGTCGGGCCGGGCATCGGCCGGCTTTCCCGATCGTTTGCCATGCCTCCCGCGACAGCGTCAAAGTGATTAAGCCTTCAGCCCGAACTGCGCATGCTCAAGCGCCCGCGTCACGCCGCGCAATTCCGCCAGCCCCTTGAGCCGCCCAATCTTGGGATAGCCCGGCTGCGTGCGCCGGCCGAGGTCGTCGGTGATGTCCTGCCCGTGGTCGGGCCGCATCGGAATCTGGTGGTCCGCCCGCCCTGCCGCCTTGCGCATGCGCTCTTCGGCCACCACCGCGGCGATCAGCGCCACCATGTCGGTGTCGCCATCGAGGTGCTCCGCCTCGAAGAACGAACCGACGAGATCGTCGCTGTCCCGCTTTACATTGCGCAGATGCAGGAAATGCACGCGATCGCCGAGCCGCTGCATCATCCCCGGCAGGTCATTGTCCGGCCGGGCGCCCAGCGAGCCCGAACACAGCGTCATGCCGTTCGCCGGCGAATCCACCGCATCGAGCATAGTGCGATAGTCAGCTTCGGTAGACATCACACGCGGCAGCCCCAGCAGCGCGAAAGGCGGATCGTCCGGATGGCAGCACATCCGAAGTCCCAGCCGCTCGGCCACCGGCACCACCTCTTCGAGAAAATCGATGAAATGCTGCCGCAGCATATCCGGGGAAATTGACCCATACTCGTCGAGATGCGCCTGCACATCTTCCGTGGACATGTGCTCGGTCGAACCGGGAAGTCCCATCGTCACATTGCGGGCGAGCTCTTTCCGCCGCGCATCGCTCATGCCCTGGAACCGTCGCGCGGCTTCATCGGCAACCGCATCGGAGTAATCCGCCGCCGCATTCCGCCGGCCGAGAATGTGGATATCGAACACCGCGAAATCGTTGATATCGAACCGCATCGCCGTGCCGCCGCTCGCCACCCTGTGGCGCAGCTCCGTGCGCGTCCAGTCGAGCACCGGCATGAAATTGTAGCAGACGACCTCTATGCCTGCCCGTGCGACATTCTCGAGGCTCGTCTTGTAGTTGGCGATATGCTCGCGCCACGCGTTCTTCTGCTTCTTGATGTCCTCGCTGACCGGCAGGCTCTCGATCACGTCCCACGCAATCCCCGAGGGCGAGAAATCCTTGCGGACCTTCACCTCGTTCTGCCGCTTCTCGATCTCCTCCGGTGTCCACACTGCGCCATTGGGTACGTGATGCAGTGCGCTCACGACGCCCTCCGCGCCGGCCTGGATGATATCGTCGATGCTCACGAGATCGGGCGGTCCGAACCAGCGCCAGGTTTGCTTCATCGCGCGCCCCTAGTGTCCAAATGCCATGTTGGGCAGCCACAGCACCACTTGCGGCAGGAACACCAGCACCGCGATCAACGCGCAGACGGCCGCGATGAACGGTATCGACTCGATCGAATATTCCTCGATGGTCACATCCATCAGCGCGCACACGGCGAACATCGCCGAGCCGCTCGGCCACGTCATGCCGCCCAGCGTCACGATCGACATCATCAATATGCCGAAATGCACCGGGTCCATGCCGATCTGCGTGATGATCGGCACGAAGATCGGCGTCAGCAACAGCACCATCACGGTCGAGTCGAGCGCCAGCCCTGCGACCAGCAGGAACAGTAGGATCACCAGCACGATGATGTTGGGATCGGTAATGCCGTTGAGCATCAGCGTCGCAAGCTGCTGCGGCGCCTGCAGATAGATCACCGCGAAGCCGACCATTCCGGACATCAGGATGATCAGCATGATGAGGCCGACATCGGACGCGGCATGCCCGAATGCCTTCCACACCTTCTCGAGCGTCAGCTCGCGATGCGCGAGAAAACCCACTGCCAGTGCATAGACCACGGCAAACGCGCCAACCTCCGATGGCGTGAACACGCCGCCGCGGATCGACAGCACCAGCGCCACCGGAAAGAGCAGCGCCCACTTGGCCTGCCAGATCGCGATCGCCAGCGCCTTGAAGGTAGGCTTCTCCGCGTCCGCGACCACATATTTGCGTTTCTTGGCGATGACATAAGTCGTCGCCATCAGCACTGCCATCATCAGCAGGCCGGGGATGACGCCGGCAAGGAACAGCCTGCCGATCGAGACATTGCCGACATAGCCATAGAGGATAAGGCCGATCGACGGCGGGATCGTCGCCGTGATGAGCGAGCCCACCGCGATCGCGGCGGCCGAGAACCCCTTGCCATAGCCCTTGGCGGTCATCGTCGGCCCGAGGATGCGCGCTTCCATCGCCGCATCGGCGACCGCCGAACCCGACACGCCGCCCATCAGCGTCGACAGCACGATAGCGACCTGCGCCAGCCCGCCCGACATCCAGCCCACCGCGAGCAACGAAATGCGCAGCAGCCTGTTGGTAATGCCGCTCTCATTCATCAGATGTCCGGCCAGCACGAAGAACGGCACGGCCAGCAGCGGAAAGCTCTGACTCATCGTCGCGATCTTCTGCACGCCGATCGACATCGGCATGCCCGGCGTCGTCAGGAAGAAGATGAAGCCCGAGATGCCCGTCGCGAAAGCCACTGGCATCCCGATGGCCATGAGCACCACAAAAAGGACGGTGATGAGGGCCATCTCAGAGTTCCAGCACTTCCGGCGCGTCCTTGTCGGCCGCCGTGCGCGTATAGACGAGCACGCCCCGCCCGCGGCCCTGCCACGCCTTGACCATGTTGTAGATCAGCGAGATGGCGAGCAGTGCGCACCCAACCGGCACCGCTGTCGTCACCCACGCATAGGACAGCGACGAATCCCCGAATGTCCGTTCCCGGTTCATCCATGCAAGCTGGAAGCCCAGCACAACCAGCACGCCGAGAAACCCCAGCGTCAGCACCGCGCAGAACATCTCGACCCACAGCCGAGGCATATAGGGCAGATACTTGACCAGCACCTCCATCCCCAGATGCGATTTCTCCCGCATCGCCCGGCAGGCGCCGAGCATGCACAGCCAGATGAACAGCAATTGCGCCATGTCGACCGACCAGGTCAGCGGATGCGCGAAGAACCGCATGATCGCGGCGACAAACACCAGCCCGGTGATCGCGGCGAGCAGCAGCACGCAGATCGTCAGCTCGATCTGGGAAAGGCGCTTGAGAAACATCGGTCCATTCCCTCTGCCGGGGACAGGGCGATCACCCTGTCCCCGAACCAGGAGAAACGTAAGTGCGGACTTACTCGGCGGCGATCTTCTGCACAGTGTCGCGCAGCTCGCCATAGCCGAGCTTGTCATACACACCGGCTGTCGCGTCCTTGAAGACCTTCGTGTCGATCGTGTTGACGGTCATGCCTGCCGCCGCGAGATCCTTCTCGATCTGCGCCAGCGCGTCGCGCGTGCCGTAGGAACCGACGTCGCCGGCCTTGAGCGCCTCGTCGCGCAGCACCTTCTGCAGATCCGCCGGCAGCGAGTCGAACCACGCCCCGCTCGTCACCATGCCGGTGATGAGATTGATATGCCCGGTCTTGGTCAGATACTTGGTCACCTCATAAAGCTTGGCGCCCTGCCCGGCCGGAAGCTGCGCCTCTGCCGCATCGAGCGCCTTCTGCTCCAGCGCCGAATAGACTTCAGCAAACGGCATCGGGGTCGGCACCGCGCCCATGGCGGTGATGGTCTCGACCCACACCGGCGAGCCGATCGTTCGCATGCGCACGCCCGCAAGATCGGCCGGCGTCGTGACCGGAACATTGGTCCACAGATGCCGCTCGCCCTGCCACCAGTTGAAGCTCAGCACCTGCAGCTGCGCTGTATCGTGCAGCTTTTTGACCCATTCCTCGAACAGCGGCGACACCGACACCTTGCGCACGCCGTCATAACCGTCCGCCAGATAGGGCGCGCCCATGATGCCGAACTCGTTGACATAGGTGCTGAGCCGCCCGCCATCGACGATCACCGCCACCGGCGCGCCGGCGCGCGCCTGTTCCAGCACGTCCTCGTCCGGGCCAAGCTGCGAATTGGGGAACAGCTTGACCTCGATGCGGCCGCCGCTCGCATCCGCCACGCCGCTCACAAAGCTCTCGAGCCCCTTGTAGAGCGGGTCCGTGACCGCCAGCGCCGTATTGACGCTCAGCGTATAGTCAGCCGCCAGCACCGGCGCATTGCCGGCAATTACGATCGCCCCCGCAGCCGCGAGGGTGTGCAGAACGTGCAATTTCATTTAGTCCTCCCATGGCTCGGCAGCTCCCCAGCGCCGATTGAGATCAATCTAGTATGGTAGTATCCTGAGCGTCAATGGCTTCCGATCCCGATCTTTCCGTCCTTGATGACGACGCCGCGGCCCTGCGCGCCGGCCGCATGGGGACGCGCGTCTTCGACACGCTGCGCCAGGCCATCGTCCAGCTTCGCCTCAAGCCCGGCAATCTGCTGTCCGAGGCCGACATCGCGCGCCAGCTCGGCGTCTCGCGCCAGCCGGTGCGCGAAGCCTTCATCAAGCTGGCCGAGATCGGCCTCGTTGAGGTGCGCCCGCAGCGCGGCACTTACGTCATGCTCATCTCGATCCGGCAGGTGCAGAACGTCCGCTTCATCCGCGAAGCGGTGGAGGTGGCCGTGGTCCGCAAGGCCGCGCTCGAAGCCTCCGCCACCAAGACCGCCGCCCTTCGCAGCATCGTTGCGGAGCAGCGCGACGCCGAGCGCCAGGGCGACCATGTCGAGTTCCTCCGGCTCGACGAAGCCTTCCACCAGGCCATCGCCCATTCCGCTGATTGCGACTACGCTTGGCGCATGCTCGAAAACCTCAAGGCGCAGATGGACCGCGTGCGCTATCTGTCGATGCCCGACGCAACGCCCATCGAGGTGCTGATCGGCCAGCACGCCGCCATCGTCGATGGCATCGAGCGCCATTCGCCCGACGACGCCGAGGCCGCGATGCGCGCCCATCTCTCCGAGATCCTGATGTCCCTGCCCCGCCTCGCTCAGGCGCATCCGGATCTCTTCGCCGACTAGTGCAAACGAAAGGGCGGTGGTCGCCCACCGCCCTTCACCAGTCTGCTACGCGCGACTACGCTTCGATGCGCATCCCGCTTTCGGCATCGAACAGATGCACCGAGGATGAATCCGGCCGGATCGCGAGCTTCTCGCCCGGCCTGGCCGTGATGCGCTCGCGGAACGCACCCATGATCTCGTGGCCGGCATAGCGCGCCACCACCTGCGTCTCCGAGCCCGTTGGCTCGAGCGTCACCACCTCTGCCGCGAGCCCGTTCGGATCGAGCGCGAAATGCTCGGGCCGCACACCCAGCGTCACCGGCCGGCCCGCCGAATTGGCAGGCACCACCTTGCCCAGCGGAATGCGCGTGCCGTCATTGGCCACGAACTGATCGCCGTCGAGCTTGCCGCTCAGCATGTTCATCGCCGGCGAGCCGATAAAGCCCGCAACGAACAGATTTGCCGGACGGTCGTAAAGATCGAGCGGCGTGCCGATCTGCTCGATCACCCCGTCATGCATCACCACGATCCGGTCAGCCATCGTCATGGCCTCGATCTGGTCATGCGTCACATAGACGGTCGTGGTCTTCAGCCGCTGATGGTTCTGCTTGATCTCCGAACGCATCGCTACGCGCAGTTTCGCATCGAGGTTGGACAGCGGCTCGTCGAACAGGAACACCGCCGGATTGCGCACGATGGCGCGGCCCATCGCCACGCGCTGCCGCTGCCCGCCCGACAAATGCCGGGGATAGCGCTTGAGATAGGGCTCGAGCCCCAGGATCGCCGCCGCATTGGCCACGCGCTTGCGCGTCTCTTCCTTGTTCACCCGCTGCAGCTTCAGCGAGAAACCCATATTCTGCTCGACCGTCATATGCGGGTAGAGCGCATAGGACTGGAACACCATCGCAATGTCGCGATCCTTGGGTGCCAGATTGTTGACCACCCGTCCGCCGATTGCGATTTCGCCCGACGTGATCTCTTCGAGTCCCGCGATCATCCGCAGCAGCGTCGATTTTCCGCAGCCCGACGGGCCCACGAGAATGACGAATTCACCATCGGCGATATCGACGGAGACGCCATGCAGCACCTCCATGTTGCCGTAGCTCTTGCGGACGTCTCTGATGCTCACCGCACCCATTTTGGCTTCCTCCCTTGTCGCGTGGTCTGCCCTGCGCGCACAATAAATGACGAATGCCGGCACGATTGGGATACCCCTTTCGCCCGGCGATGGAACAAGGCCGAAAGCCCGGCTGCCCGCATATCGCGGCATGTCCACCAATCGCGATCTACGCACGAATCCGCCCCTTTGGCCAGTGCGGATTTGGCCCGCGAAGCTCGCAGTCGGCGCTCCTCTCCCGTTTGCGGGGAGGGCAACGAAGCGTGGTGGAGGGGGCGGCCGCTTCCGCTGCTCCCTACCCCATCGCCTCCACAAGCATTGCCCGATACTCCGTCGCGCTCGGCTGCTTCGGATTGGTCGCGTGGGAATGGTCCGCCAGCGCCCGCTCGACCACCCAGTCGAAGTGGTCCTCGCGAACACCGAGCTCCTTCAGCGTCTTCGGAATTCCCAGCCGCCGATTCAGCCCATCGAGTTCCGCGTCCACCGCCCCGCTCATCCCCATCGCCGCTTTCAGCCGCCCAAGCCTGTCGCCGAGCGTTGCCGCGTTGAACCGCACCACGATCGGCATCAGTATCGCATTGAGCGTCCCGTGATGCAGCGACACATCCTTGAGCCCGCCCAGCGCGTGGCTGAGCGAGTGCACAGCCCCCAGCCCCTTCTGGAAGCTCAAGCCTCCCATCAGCGCCCCCATCATCATCTCCGTGCGCGCCGCGAGATTGCCGCCCTCCTTTGCTGCCTTTTCGATGTTGCGCCAGATCCGCCCTGCCCCGTCGAGCGCAATGGCGTCGGCAACCGGATTGTCGCGCGGCGACGAAAAGGTTTCGATGCAATGGCTCAGCGCATCGAGCCCCGTTGCAGCCGTCAGCATCGGCGGCAACCCGAGCGTCAATTCGGGGTCGCAGATCGCGCGCTTTGGAATGAGATGCGGCGAGATGATCCCGAGCTTGCGTCCATCGTCGAGCGTCAGCAGCGCCGCGCGGCCCACCTCCGCGCCGGTGCCCGCGGTCGTCGGGATCGCAATCACCGGCGCGACTCTGCTCGAAATCCGCTCGAGCCCGCCATAGATCAACGCAAATTGCTCGAGTTCGCCCTCATGCGTCGCCAGCAGCGCCACACCCTTTGCAAGATCGATCGGTGAACCGCCGCCGAGCGCAACGACGCCGTCGCATCCCTCGTCGCGGTACATCTTGAGCGCTGCCTTGACTGCGCTCTCGGTCGGGTTCGGCGGCGTGTCGAGAAAAAGGGGCGTGCCGGCGGGGAGGTTTGCAGAGGCCTTCGCGACGATCCCTGCTGCCAGCACGCCCTTATCAGCAACCAGCAACGGCCGCTTCACTGCCAGCTCTCCGAGAGCACCTGCCAGGGTCGCGAGTGTCCCTGGACCGAAATCGATGCTGGTGAGGTAGGCAATGCGGGTCATTTGGCGGAGGTCTCCCTTTTGTTATCCGCCAATGAAATCATGTATTCCCTTCCCGCGCGATAGGCGGATTCTGCCAATCTTCGTGGGGACTTGCGCCAGACGCGTACGAACTGGCCGCGCCCGTTCGCATCACAGCCTCCCATGCTTTTCAAACACCGCTGTCACGTCGACGCCGGTCGCGATTTCCGTGCGCATCTGCTCCGCTGTCCAGTCGAGGGCCTCGGCCTTGCGCAGCACTTCATCGACAAGCTTGACGGGAATGCTGATGACTCCGTCCATGTCGCCGAACAGCCAGTCTCCTGGATTGATTCGGACCTGGTGGCTCAGGGCGCCGGCAACGGCGATCGGTTCTTCGATCGCACGGATGCGCGTCCGTCCCTTCGATTCGATCGGGCTGAGATAGCGGGTGAACACCGGCCAGTCGGCCATCCCCATCAGGATGTTGCCATCCCTGATTCCGCCATCGACGATCACCCCGGCGGCGCCGCGCGCCTGGCTGGAGAGACTCATCAGCTCGCCCCAGTGCCCCGCCCTGCCCTCCCCGCCTGACGACACGACCACGACACAGCCGCGATACATCCGGCGAAAGAAGGTGAGCCGCTTCACCTCGTCATTCTCATATTCCCAGTCGACCCGCGCATCGGCGGCGCAGGCGATGGTGAACGCCGGTCCTGCGATGCGCATGCCGCGATCGAGCGGCTTGATCCCGAGGTCGAGGCAGTGGTTGGGCAGGCCCATCTCGTCCATCACGTCATAGACAGCGGCCGTGTGGAGCCTCTTCAGGCGCTCCGCCGTCTGGGCGAGCTTCGCCTCCGCGTGATTCATCCCCGCCTCCCCTGAACCGGCCGAATCTTCTTCTTAGTTCAATTCACATTTGAACTTGGCCTGTTCAATTATTGATGTTAAATACGCGCGCGCGCCGAAGTCAATGCACCGGCCCGCGGCGGGAGGATCGATTGGTAATGACGGCCTATGGCGATGCGGCCATGAAGCATCGCATCCCTGTAATCGATCGGATGATGGATGTGCTCGCCCAGCTCGAGCGCCGCGACGCCGGGCTCACCATTCGCGACCTGGTGAGCGAGCTCCATCTGCCGCGCACCACCATCTACCGCATCCTCAACACCCTGCAGATGCACGACATGGTGCACCGCGACGAGTCCGGCGCCTACCAGCTCGGCCATCGCCTTCTCGGCCTGGCCGCCCATGTCGCCACCGGCGCCAGCGAGATCGATCTGGTCGCCATCGCCCAGCCTCTGCTCGACAAGCTCGCCGCCGACGTCGGAGACAGCTGCAAGCTGAGCGTACTTGATAAGAACGGCGTTCTTGTCGTAGCGGTGGCGCAGGGCCGGCGCGAATATGCCCTCACCGTCACGCCCGGGCAGCGCCAGGAAGCGCATGCCGGCGCCGCTAGCAAGCTTCTGCTGTCCTACCTCACCGAAGCCGACCTCGCCGGCTGGCTGACCCGGCCTATGGTCGCCTTCACCAACCGCACCCTCACCGAGCCGCGCCGGCTCAGGACCGAACTGCTGCGCATCCGCCGCCTCGGCTGGGCCCAGGACAAGGGCGAGACCGCCCCCTCCATCCACGCCTTCGCGGCGCCCGTCTTCGACACCCGCAATCACATGATCGCGGCGATTTCGGTCCCCTTCCTCGCCGGCACCGAGCCCTCGCGCATGGAAGAAATCCGCCTCGCCACCATGGC
This sequence comes from Devosia sp., assembly GCA_035549855.1. Classification (GTDB taxonomy): domain Bacteria; phylum Pseudomonadota; class Alphaproteobacteria; order Rhizobiales; family Devosiaceae; genus Devosia_A. The sequence goes on from DASZPY010000045.1 coordinate 32,473, forward strand.
CGCCGCCCGCTCCCTCTCCCAGATCATACCGGGACCGGTGGTCCGCTGACGTCATCCTCCCCTGCGAAGCGGGGAGGGGCTTCGAACCGGCCGCAGGCAAAATCGCTCCAGCGGAGCGATTTTAGGTGAGAAGGCCATGAGACCTACGGTCGAATGGCCCGGCGAAGTTGGTGGAGGGGCGGCCGCTTGCGCCGCGCCTCTCCCTCCCCCTTGTGGGGAGGGGACTACGTACAATTATGACCCGGCGAATTGACGGCCCGGCGGCGGATCCCGCCGGGCGTCTAGTGGATCTGCTAGTCGAGCAAGTCGGCCTGATCGCCCTTCTGCGGGAAGCGCTTCTGGAAGAGCCGCTTGAAGCCAGAGACGGTGTCGGAGACGGCCATGAGCGTCATGACCTCTTGCACCTGGCGCTTCAGCTTCTCGATGCCGTAACCCTGAGTGAGGTGCTGGTGGAAGCGAGCACGCCGTGTGCCCTTCGCGTTCACCTTCGGGTTGATGCGGTCAAGCTCCTCCAGCACCGCGCCGTTCTCCATCGGAAAATAGATGTACTCGCGCGTGAACTTGGCGAAGTGCTGCGGCCTGTTCTGAATCACCGCGCCCTTGGAAGTTTGGGTGAACTGCTTGCTGCCATAGAGGCGATTCAGATCCATGTAGTAGCCGTCGGGGAACTGCTTTTCCCACTCCCGTTTCTCGTCCTCGATGTACTGCTGCACGAGGATCCGCAGGGCCTTCGGATCGCGGATCGCTTGGTAGCCGGTGGCCTCATCGATCAAGGCGACCACGCCGACTTTCGCGAAGGCATTAGTGAGGATTTCGGCCTGCACGGCGATGCCATGCTGCGAGGCGGTGAGCTTGCCTTCCTTGTCGGCGGCGACGATTGCCTTGGCGACCTCGTTCAGCACGTCAGCGTCATAGCCGTGCGCCAGATCCTGGGTCAGCGGCTTGAAGTTGATGGGGTTGTCGATCTTCGCGCGAAGGTCTGCGGGGAGTTGGGATCCAAGGCCCTTGCGCTGCATGGTGCGCATGAAGGCATTACCGCCTTCGGACTTAAGACCAAGGGCCTTGGCCATGCCGCGCTTGTGGAATACCCGCCGCCCGTCCTCAAGGACGTAGCAGTCGAGCAGCACGTCGCCGACAGCCATTTGACCTTGGTGGGTTGCTTTCGGCAGATCGATGTTGGTGCCATCTGGCAGTTCGTCGTCATCGTCGTCGGTCACGTCCAACTCCTTTGGATCCGTGTTGGTGAAGCGCTCCAGCGCATCTTCAAATGGGATATCGAGCGCCAGCGGGCGCTCCTTCTTCTTGTCGGGCAGCTTGCCGGGCTTCTTGTCGGTCATGCGATCAGTTCCTTGTACCGAAGCCGACCGTTGGCATCGGCCAACAGTTGGTTGACACGCGCGCCTTCACCGATGCTGCGCAGGTTGAACCGCCATGCGCTTTCCGAGACGTAGCGGTTCAGATGTTTGGCGGAGACGAAATGGTGGATCCCGATAATCTGGCGCTTAAGCAGCGACCAGAAACCTTCGATCCCGTTGGTGTGGTAGGATCCGTTGACGTACTCGCCAGCGGAATGGCGGACCACGCCGTGGTGGAAGGTGCGGGCGAGGAAGCGATAGCCGCTGTGCTCGTCGGTCGCGACCAGCATCGCGTCGGGCGAGACAATGGTGTGGGCGAACGTGTCCAGCGTTTCGGTGTCGGTCTTGCTGACCACCATCGCGACGGCCTTCCCGCCCCGCTGAAGGGCACCGACAACGGCGGTCTTGCCGGCGGTGCCGGGGCCGTTCTTCGGGTCCCCCTTGTGGCGGTTGGCAGCCTTGCCGCCGACATAAGTCTCATCAATCTCGACCTCGCCATCCAGCGGGCCGTTGAACGACTGCGTGCGGGCGGCATGGCGCAGCCGATGCAGCATGAACCATGCGGTCTTTTGGGTGACGCCGATGTCGCGGGCGAGCGTGGTGCTGGCAACGCCCTTCTTGTGCGATGTGATGAGCCAGATCGCCAACAGCCACTTGCGCAGCTCGATCTTGCTGTCCTCGAAAATGGTCCCGACCTTGATCGAGAACCGCTTCCGGCAGTCACCGCACTTGTGGTTGCGCTTGTCGGTGAAGTGATAGACGCGCGTGGATCCGCAGTAGGGGCAGAATGCGCCGTTCTTCCAGCGGATCCCCGTGAAATGGTCGATTGCCGACTGCTCATCCGGGAAGGCCGTGATGACTTGGATGAGGGTGTCAAACTGCTTGGTCGCCATCGGATCCGCTCCAACAATCTGGAAGCGAGTTTAGGCGATGATCTGACCCACGTCAAGCGATTTGGGTCACACTCGTATGTAGTCACCTTGTGGGGAGGGGGGACCAGCCGAAGGCTGGTGGGTGGGGGCAGTTGCTTGCGCCGCGCCCTACCCGTTCGCCATCTCGATCAGCACATCCGCATGACATGGCGTCCCTGGCTTGCACCAGCAGGCGAGATTGTGCCCCGCCAGCTCCGACCGAATCTCCGCCCGGCTCGGCGGCGCACCCGGCGACAGCTTCTTGTCCAGCGTCCCCTTCAGCCACGCCCCGCACAGCGCCACGGCCTTGGCCTGTGCCGCATCCCGGTCGAGACCATAGCGCTCCGCCGTCTCATCGATCGTGAACGGATTGCCCCATTTCCCCGGCCGCGTGATCCGTCTCGCCGGCAGCCCGTTCAGCGCCTTCGACGCCGCCTGCAGATTGAATCCCGCCTTGCGGCTGAGCTGCATGCGCTGCGGTTTCACCGCAAATCCTTGTCATAGACGAACTTGGGCATTCCCCATTTGAACATGATGGCAAAGCTGCGCAGCGCGAAGCCCACCACGACGGCGACGATCGTCACCAGCTCGTGCGCCGCGCCCCAGCTCTGCCCGAAAAAGTAGATCGCTGCCGCAACGATCGAAACCGTCGCGTAGAGCTCGCCTGAAAACACCAGCGGCACGTCGTTGCAGAGTACGTCGCGCAGCACGCCGCCGCCGATCCCCGTCAGCATCCCCGCAACGATGACGATCAGCGGCGGCTGGCCCATTTCCATCGCCACGTCGCAGCCGATGATCGTGAACACCACCAGCCCCAGCGCATCGAGCAGCAGGAACGGCCAGCGCAGCCGGTCCATGAAACGCGCCAGCCCGATGGTGAGCAGCGCCGCGCCGCAGCAGACCAGCAGCAGATATGGATCCTTCACCCAGGTCAGCGGATAGTGCCCCAGCATCACGTCGCGGGCCGTGCCGCCGCCCAGCGCCGTCACGCAAGCCAGCACGCAGACGCCGAACCAGTCCATCTTCCTCCGGCCCGCGGCAAGCGCCGCCGTCATCGCCTCGGCAGCGATTGCGGCGATGAAGATGACACTGAGCAGCATCCTCTATCCGTTGTTGAACGCCGTGATCTTGACGTCGAATTCGTTGCATGCCTCGTCGCGGCAGATGCCACTGAGCCAGAGCTGGCCCACCCCGAACATCACCCCGTCGGCATTGACGAACAGCGTCTCGTAAGGCTGCGCCAGCACAGCCTCCTTGACCTTGTCGTTGAAGAACTCCCCCACCCGCGCCTTGAACTCTTCCGCATCCTTGAGCGTTACCGCCTTCCCGTTCACCAGGAACGGCGAGCCATAGGGAATGTACTCGCTCAAGGCCTCCACATCGTTCGCCTCGACCGCCGCTTTGATGTCCACATAAGCCGCCTCATACGGCACGTGATTCTTGAGCACCTCGTCGATGCGCTGGTCGACTTCCTCCATGGTCTGCGCCAGCGCTGGCGCGGCGAGCATCAGGACGAACAACAGGGCGGCAAGGCGGAACATCGGCAAATCCGGGTTGTGGGGTCGGCGTGCGGACGCCATTGTTAGTCGCCGCGACGAGCCCCTGCAAGGAAGGCCCGATGAAGAAACCGCAATCCATGCGCGCACTGGAGACGCTGGGCCGCGTCCGCCTCAGCGAAAACTTCTTCATGCGCGATTTCCTCCATTCCGAGATCGCCAGTTTCTACGGAATCCCGAACATTCCCGACGACCCCGACCTCGCCATCGCGGCCGGCCGCAAGCTCTGCGAAGAGGCGCTGGAGCCCCTACGCGCCCGTTTCGGCCGCATCTCGATTCGCTCCGCCTACCGCTCGCCCGCGGTCAACGGCCTCGGCAACGAGAAGGGCCTCAGTTGCGGCAGCAACGAAGCCAATTTCGGCGGCCACATCTGGGACCGGCGCACCGCCGAAGGCGGCATGGGCGCGACCGCAACCATCATCGTCCACGCCTTCATCCCCTATTACGAGCGCACCGGCCATTGGGAAGCGCTCGCCTGGTGGATTCACGATCATCTGCCCTATGACGATCTCGAATTCTTCCCCAAGTTCGCCGCCTTCAATTATGGGCACGGCGACAGCCAGGGCCGGCGCATTTCGAGCTTCATCCCGCCGCGCCGCGGCATCCTCACCAAGCCGGGCATGGCCAATGCCACTGGCGATCATGCCGCCGAATATGCAGACTGGCTGAAATCGCTGGACACCAAATGACCACCCACCACTTCATTCCCACCGCCTGGCATCACGTCCTCGCCACGCTTCCCCCTGCCCTCATCATCGAGAGCGGCGACACCCTCGTCACCGAGACCATCGATGCCAATGGCTGGGACAAGCACGGCAGCAAGGTCTGGAAAGCCGGCAACCCCATGAACGGCCCGATCGCCGTCGCGGGCGCCGAGCCCGGCGACAGCCTCCGCGTCGACATCCTCGCCATGCAGCCCATCCGCGCCTACGGATGGACACGCGCCTCGATCGCGCCAAACGTCGTTGATCCCGACTTCGCCACGAGCCTGCCGCCCCGCGCACGCACCACCTGGCGCATCGACCGCAACGCGCAGACGGCGCAACTCGACGACGGCTCTGGTCCCGTCCTCCCCCTCGCGCCCATGATCGGCTGCTTCGGCGTCGCGCCCGAAGGCGGCCAAGCCATCTCGACCGCCACCAGCGGCGCCCATGGCGGCAACATGGACTATCGCCTGCTCGGTCCCGGCGCGACGATCCGCTTTCCCGTCTCCGCACCCGGTGCGCTGTTCTTCGTTGGCGATTGCCACGCATTGCAGGGCGACGGCGAGATCGTCGGCACCGGCATCGAGACGGCTTACGAAGTCACCATCCGTTTGAGCGTCGAGAAGCGCGCCATCATTTGGCCGCGCTGCGAAAACGACGACGACATGTTCACTATCGGCAATGCCCGCCCGCTCGAACAGGCCCTGCAGCACGCCACCACCGAGATGATCCGCTGGCTCGAGGAGGATTACGGCCTCGACATCGTTGCCGCGAGCAACCTCCTCGGCCAGACCGTGCGCTACGACATTGGCAACATCTACGACCCCGCCTTCACGGTCGGCTGCCGTATCGCGAAGAAATGGCTGCCGGCGCGCTGATGGCTTTACGCCGGCCCCGCGGCGGCCTCATCGGCAGTGAGCGCCGTCTCCGGTGTGCCTGAAACGATGAGCTCGAGCACCTGCGCCGTGCTCGACTTGGCCACATAGCGGTCCCCGACATTCTCGCCGCGCTTGAGTACCATCACCCGGTCGCCCACCGCGAAGATGTCCTCCAGCCGGTGCGAAATGATGATCTGCGCCACGCCATGCCGCTTGAGCTCGAGCATGGTCTCCAGCAGTCTTTCGGTCGCCATGACAGAGAGGTTGGCGGTGGGCTCGTCGAGGATCACCAGCCGCGGCTCGAAGGAAATCGCGCGCGCGATCGCAACCGATTGCTGCCGCCCGCCCGACAGGCTTTCGACCCGCTGAAACACCGAGTTGACGTCGACCTTCAGCCGTTTCAGCACCTCGCTGGCCTCGGCGTACATCTTCTTGCGGTCGATAAACAGGCCGCGCCGCGGCCAGCGCCCGAGGAAGATGTTCTGGCCGACATCCATGTTCCCGCACAAAGCGAAATCCTGGTAGATCATTTCGATCCCGACCTGCCGGCTCTCATGCGGACTCTTGAAAGCAGTCGGCTTGCCGTCGACGAGTATGTCGCCACTGTCGCGCTGATAGGCGCCGGTCAATATCTTCATGAGCGTTGACTTGCCCGCGGAATTGTCGCCGACAAGCCCGAGGATTTCGCCGGGCCGGAGCCTGAGATTGACGCCCCTGAGCGCCTGCACGGCACCGAACGCCTTGGAGATGTCGCGCATCTCGATGAGCAGCTCTGCGGGGCCCGCACTGGGAGCCGGGCGTTCGGCGACAGCGGCGTCAGACATGAGCCTTCTCCTTGCGCCGCCATCCCAGGATGTCGGCTATGGTTCCTATGATCCCGAACTGCCGGATCCAGATATCGGCGACCACCGCGATCAGCAGGATCAGGCCGATGAACACATTCACCCAATGCTGCGGCATGACGAACGAGCCCTCGGCCGTGATGATCTGTAGCGACAGCAGCGCCCGCACCAGAGCGATGACCGCGGCCCCCGCCAGCGAACCGATCACCGTGCCGAAGCCGCCGAAGATCGAGCCGCCCCCGATGATCACCGCCGCGATGCCGTCGAGCTCGCGCAACAATCCCGCCGACGGATTGAATGCACGGAAGAACGCGATGTAGAGGACGCCCGCCACCGCTGCGCAGAAGCTGGAGAAGACCAGCGACCAGAAGCGAATCGCATTGGTGTTGATGCCGGCATAGTCGGCGGCGCGTGTGTTGCCGCCCGTCGCATAGACCCTCTGCCCGATGGTGGTGTAAGCAAGCACGATGCCCGCAATCAGCGCGATGATGCTCATGACGATGGTTTGCACGCTGAGCGCCGCGGCAATGTCGTAGATCAGGCCCGGCCCCGGTTCCATCTTCATATAGCGCAGGAGCTCGATGAGCTTGCGTCCGAGCAGGTTGAAGCCTGCCGGAAAGTTCGAGAGCTGCCCTCCCGCGACCAGCCACACAGAAATGCCGCGCGCCATGTAGAAGGTGCCGAGCGTCGCGACGAACGCCGGCAGCTTGAACCGGGTGACGAGCAGCCCGTTGAGTGCCCCCATCGACATCCCCGCCAGCAATGCGATCAGGATAGCGGCCGAGGGATCGAAGCCGAGCTTCGACATGCAGAAGCCGGCAACCGAGCCCGACAAAGCCAGGACCGAGCCGACCGACAGGTCGATATCGCCATTCGCGATGACATAGGTGAGCCCGACGCAGAGCAGCGCCACCTCCGAGAATGCCAGCAGCAGGTTGAAGCTGTTGTCGATGCTGCCCCAGAAGTCCGGCCGGAGGATCAAGCCGACGATCCACAGCAGGACCATCAGCATCAGCGCGGCCGCGTCGCGGCGATAGAAAAAGGCCGCGAGGCCTCGTGCCGACATCGCCCGCGCCGTGGCCCGCGCGCCGTGCGTCTGCGCGCCCTGGATCGCAACTCCACCCGTGTCCGGCGCGGGGGGCGGGGGCAGGCCGCGCAATCTCGCCCAAAGCCGCTGCGGCAGCTTGCGGCGAATGACATAGGGCTCCATCAGCACCGCGAGCAGGAGGATGAGTCCCAGGAACGCGGGCACCGCACCGGGCGGCAGCTGCGCCACCGCCTTCATCTCCACTTCCTTGCCATTGATCAGCTGGATGCGCGTGATGGGGAACCCCTCGCGCAGCACCTTGTCGATCAGCACGATGAGGATCGCACCCAGCCCCGCGCCGATGATGCGTCCACGCCCGCCAAGGATCGAGGCACCGCCGACGATCACCGAGGCGATGACGACCAGTTCGAGCCCCTGCCCCGACGCCGCTCCGATTCCGCGATCCTGCGCCACCGCCATCAGTCCGGCGATGGTCGCGCAGAATGCGGAGAGGATATAGGCGCGCATCCGCACCCAGTTGGTGGGAATGCCGGCATAGCTCGCGGCGAGTTCATTGCCGCCCGTCGCAAAAGTCTCGTAGCCCATGCGTGTCCGCGCCAGGACCACCGCACCGATCGCGACGAAGACGAGGAAGACAAGAATCTGGTTGTTGAAGCCAAACCCGTTCGCCTGGCCGATGGCGAAAAACAGCGGGTCGCCATTCGCCTTCTGCAGGAAGGTAATGGTCTTGCCGCCCGAGAGGCCTGTTACGAATCCCCGGCCGATAAAGAGCACCGTCAGCGTCGAGATGAACGCCGGCACTTTCAAGATCGTGACGAGCGCGCCATTGATAACGCCGACGAACAGCCCGACGACGAGCGACATCCCAAGCGCAAATGCGAGGCTGCCATCGTAATGGGCACCCGAATAGCAGACCGAGAAGACCGTCGCGGCCAGCCCGTAGATCGAGCCGACCGACAGGTCGAGGTCCTTGTTGATGATGACGAAGCTGATGCCGACGGCCATCACGCCGTAGCGCGCCGCGTCGCGCAACACGGAACCAAGCGCATCGCCCGATCCGAAGAAGCGCGGATTGATCCACGCCGCCACGACATAGAGAACGAGCATGAATATGACGATGCCCAGTTCCCATCCGCCGATCAGCGTCAGCGGCAAACGGCGCCGAGGCGGCGCGAGCGGCGCGGTCTCCTGTGCGGCGGTCATGGGTCGTAGGGCCTCCATGACAGCGGGAGAGGCGTGCCCGCCCCTCCCGCCGGATATGCGATCGGCTTAGTTCTCGTAGCGCTTGCCGACGAGGTCGACCGTGTCCTTGGTCACGAGCTGAGCGCGCGTGTCGACATTGGCCGCCTGCACGCCGCGATCGATCTGCAGGTAGAGCTGCATGACCGGCCAGAAGCCCTGGATGAACGGCTGTTGGCCGAGCGAGCCGGTCAATGCGCCGGTCTTCAGGCCTTCCTGCTGCTTCGGCCCGAGGTCGTAGCCGAAGGCGCAGATATCGTTCTGCCGGCCCGCCTGGGTCACGGCGTCGACGATGGCCGGAGTGACCGCACCGTTCGGCCCGAACACACCCACCACGTCACCGCGGGACTCGAAATAGGTCACGATCGAGCCGGCGATGTCGTTGTCGTTGACGGGAATGCCGATATTCTCCGGACCCGCATCGACGGTGAAATTGCTCAGCACGCCCGCCTTGTCCAGCGCGGCGACCACCGCGTTGAAGGCGTTCGTGACGCGCTCATTGACTTCCACATTGCCCGCCGTCGTCTGGCTCGGGAAAATGATCGAGCCGGACGTCTTGCCGGAGTCGATCAGGCACTTCGCAAGCGCTTCGCCGCCGATTGCGGCAGCGGCGGCGCTCTGGCCGGTATGGCTGATGCCATTGCGGTCATAGAGTGTCGGATCGAACGAGTTTGTCGTCGCCACGGGCACGCCCTTGTCGAGCATCGTCTTGACGATGTCGTCATAGGCCCCCTGCTGCGGTGTCGTGAGGATCAGCCCGTCGATCGTCGGATCCTGGATGATCTGGTTGAGGATCTCGATCTCGCGCGGAATATCATCGACCGCCGCTTCCGAGCCCAGCCGGATCAGATTGATGCCGAAGGCATCGGCAGCCACCTGGGCACCGACATAGACCGGATCGAAGAAGCCGTTGCCTGCGGTATGCGTCACGATGGCGAACGTCAGATGCCCATCGGCGGAGTGGAAGTCCTTGGTGCCCGCCGCTTCCTTTGCGGCCTCTTCCCAGGTGTATCCACCCACAGCCTTGTCGATGCTCTGCGCCAGCACGGCGCCGCCATAGCCAGCAGTAGTCAAGGCGGCGCTTAGCGCCACCAGCGTCCTGAGTCTCATCTCTTTCCTCCCTCGGCCGCCCTTTGGGGCGGCATCTTGGCAACTAGACTTTCGTCTCAGTTCGGACCGCTTGCAAGGGGATTTCGCTGTACGTGCGTCAAGTGGGGGATGAGGCTTTTAGCCGCCGATCTTTCCGCCCAGTTCGTCCTCGATATGCGCGTGGATGATTTCGTCCATGCTGCTCTCGGCCCGGAAGCCAAGCTTGAGTGCCCGCTTTGCATCGAAATTCCGCGGCCAGCCGTCGACGATGCGTGCGATCGTCTCGTTCGGCTCCTCGCGGATCAGCTTCACGGCCTTCTCGCCCGCGACCCGTCGCAGCGCCTCGATCTCCTCACCCACCGTCGCCGAAAGCCCCGGCGCCGACACCGTCCGCCGCCAGCCGAGTTGGGCAGTATCCAACTCCGCGGCATGCAGCAGGAACCCCACCGCAGCCCGCGGACTCGCGAACCAGTGCCGCACATCGCGGCTCACTGGCAGCACCGCCTCCAGCCCGACCAGCGGCTCCCGCAGAATATTGGAGAAGAACCCCGACGCCGCCAGGTTCGGCTTCCCCGGCCGCACCGTGATCGTCGGCAGCCT
>DASZPY010000046.1:0-34621 GCA_035549855.1 Devosia sp.
TTGAGGATCGGTGTCGACATCAGCGAGCCATAGACGCCGCCATTGGAGATGGTGAAGGTGCCGCCCTGCATGTCGGCCATCGAAAGCTGGCCGTCGCGGGCGAGCTTGCCCAGCCGGTTGATGTCGCGCTCGATGCCCGCAATGGTGAGCGTATCGGCATCGCGCACCACCGGCACCACGAGGCCGCGGTCGGTGCCCACCGCCACGCCGATATGCGCGTAATTCTTGTAGACGATCTCCTCGCCGTCGATCTCGGCATTGACCGAGGGAATCTCCTTCAGCGCATGGACGACCGCCTTGGTGAAAAAGCCCATGAAGCCGAGCTTCACGCCGTGGCGCTTTTCGAACAGTTCCTTGTACTGGGCGCGGATATCCATGATCGGCTTCATGTCCACCTCGTTGAAGGTGGTGAGCATGGCCGCATTGTTCTGCGCATCCTTCAAGCGCCGCGCGATGGTGAGGCGGAGCCGGGTCATCTTGACCCGCTCCTCGCGCGCTTCGTCGGAGACATTGACCGGCCCGCGCATGGCGGGTGCCGGCGATGGAGCCGGTGCGGGCGCAGCACGGGGAACGGGAATGGGCGCCGGCGCAGCAGGCATGGCAGCCGGCGCCGCTGTGGCAACAGCAGGCGCGGTGGCAGCCGCCGGATTTGCGAGCACCGCGAGCACGTCTTCCTTGAGCACCTGGCCGCGGCGGCCGGACCCGGCGATGCTGCCTTCCGCGATATTGTTCTCGGCCATCATCTTGGCCGCCGAAGGCGACGGATGCGCGCCATTGCTGCCCGGCGGCGGCGGCGCCGGCTCTGGCTTGAAGGCCGGCTCTGGCTTTGGCTCGGGCTTGGGTTCCGGCTTTGCTTCGACCTTCGGCGCGGGTACCGGAGCCGGTGCGGCGCTAGCGCCTCCACCGATGGCGCCGATCAGCGCGCCGACATTGACCGTGTCGCCGGGATTGGCCGCGATGGATTCGAGAAAGCCGGCCGTCGGCGCCGGCACTTCGATGGTGACCTTGTCGGTCTCGAGTTCGACGACGGGCTCGTCGGCCGAAACCGCCTCGCCCACCTTCTTGAACCATTGTCCGATCGTCGCCTCGGTGACGCTCTCGCCAAGCGCCGGCACGCGGATTTCAACCATCGCCAATCGATCTCCTAGTTGGCAAAAGCCTGCTCAAGGAAGTCCTGCAGTTCCTTGAGGTGCTTGCTCATCAATCCCGTCGCGGTCGATGCCGAAGCGGGCCTCCCCACATAACGCGGCCGGTCGTGTCCGCGGCCGGTCTGGTCCAGCACCCAGTCGATATAGGGCTGGACGAACGTCCAGGCCCCCATGTTCTTGGGCTCTTCCTGGCACCAGATGACATCGGCATTGCGGAAGCGGCCGAGCTCGTCGAGCAGGGCCTTGGCCGGGAACGGATAAAGCTGCTCGACGCGCATCAGATAGACATCGTCGATGCCGCGCTTCTCGCGATCTTCGAGCAGATCGTAATAGACCTTGCCCGTGCAGAGGATGACGCGGCGGATCTTGTCGTCGGCTGCGAGCTTGATCGTCGTCTTGGGCGCACCCGGCGCTTCCGCATCGTCCCAGAGCAGGCGATGGAACGTCGACTGCGGTCCGAATTCCACCAGCGCCGAAGTGGCCCGCTTGTGGCGGAGCAGTGACTTCGGCGTCATCAGGATCAAAGGCTTGCGGAAATCGCGCTTTACCTGCCGGCGCAGCACATGGAAGTAATTGGCCGGCGTCGTGCAGTTGCAGACCTGCATATTGTCTTCGGCGCAAAGCTGCAGATAGCGCTCGAGCCGGGCCGAGGAATGCTCGGGGCCCTGCCCCTCATAGCCATGCGGCAACAGCATCACGAGGCCCGACATGCGGAACCATTTGCGCTCGCCCGACGAGATAAACTGGTCGATGACCACCTGCGCGCCATTGGCGAAATCGCCGAACTGCGCTTCCCACAGCGTCAACGTATTCGGCTCCGCCAGCGAATAGCCGTACTCGAAACCCAGTACCGCCTCTTCCGAGAGCATCGAGTTGATGACCTCGTAGCGCTCCTGGTCGGGCGCGATGTTGTTGAGCGGCGTATAGGTGCCGTCATTGTTCTGGTCGTTGAGCACCGAATGGCGCTGCGTGAAGGTGCCGCGCTCGGAATCCTGTCCCGACAGGCGGATCGGATGGCCTTCCGTCAGCAGCGTGCCGAAGGCCAGCGCCTCGCCCGTCGCCCAGTCGATGCCCTCGCCGCTCTCGATTGCCGCGAGGCGATTGTCGAGGAAGCGCTTGATCGTCTTGTGGACGGCAAAGCCGTCGGGAACCTTGCAGATCGCGGTGCCGATCTTCACCAGCTCGGCCATTTCGCTGCCGGTCTCGCCGCGGCGCGGCCCGTCGGCGTCGGCGCGGCGCATGTCCTTCCACTGGCCGTCGAGCCAGTCGGTCTTGTTGGGCCGGAAATTCTGCCCCACCTCGAACTCGGCCTCGAGTTGCGCCCGCCAATCCGCCTTGGCCTTGTCGATGTCGTCGGTGGTGACAAGTCCCTCGGCCACGAGCCGTTCGGAATAGAGTTCCAGTGTCGTCTTGTGACTCCGGATCTTAGAATACATCAGGGGCTGGGTGAAGCTCGGCTCGTCGCCTTCATTGTGGCCGAAGCGGCGGTAGCAGAACATGTCGATGACCACCGGCCGCCCGAAGCGCTGCCGGAACTCGGTCGCGACCTTGCTCACATAAACGACCGCTTCCGGATCGTCGCCATTCACATGGAACACCGGCGCCTCGATCATCTTGGCGACATCGGTCGGATAGGGCGACGAGCGCGAATAGATCGGCGACGTCGTGAAGCCGATCTGATTGTTGATGACGAAATGCACCGAGCCTCCGGTCCGGTGGCCCTTTAGGCCGGAAAGCCCGAGGCATTCGGCGATCACGCCCTGTCCCGCAAAAGCCGCATCGCCATGGATCAGCAGCGGCATCACGACGGATCGGTCGGTTTGCTTGGTGTCGAAGATGAAGCGGCCATCGACCGCCGCGCGCTGGTCCTGCTTGGCGCGTGCCTTGCCCAGCACCACCGGATCGACGATCTCGAGATGGCTCGGATTGGCCGTCAGCGACAGATGCACATTGTTGCCGTCGAACTCGCGATCCGACGAGGCGCCGAGGTGATACTTCACATCGCCGGAGCCTTCGACATCCTCGGAGTAATAGGCGCCACCCTTGAACTCGTGGAACAGCGCGCGATGCGGCTTCATCATCACCTGCGTGAGGACGTTGAGCCGGCCGCGATGCGCCATGCCTAGAACGATGTCCTTGACGCCCAGCGCGCCGCCGCGCTTGATGATCTGCTCGAGCGCCGGAATAAGCGCTTCCGACCCGTCGAGGCCGAACCGCTTGGTGCCGGTGAACTTGACGTCGAGGAACTTCTCGAAGCCCTCGGCCTCGATCAGCTTGTTGAGGATGGCCTTTTTGCCGTTCTCGGTGAACTTGATCTCCTTGTCCGGACCTTCCATCCGCTCCTGAATCCACTGCTTGGCGTCAGGATCGTTGATGTGCATGTACTCGACGCCCACCGTCGAGCAGTAGGTCCGCCTGAGGATCTCGAGCATCTCGGGGACGGTCGCGAATTCGAGCCCGAGCACATTGTCGATGAAGATCTTGCGGCCGTAATCGGCCTCGGTGAAGCCATAGGTCCTCGGATCGAGCTCGGCCGGATTCTGGTCCGGCAGCATCTTGAGCGGATCGAGGTCGGCATGCAGGTGCCCGCGCATGCGATAGGCGCGGATCATCATGATGGCGTGGATGGAGTCGCGCGACGCGCGCAGCACGTCGACCGGGTTCGGTTGCGGCTGGTTCTCGGCCACCGCCTTCTTCTGCAGCGCGCCCTGCGTCTTGACGACGATCTCGCCCCAATTGCCGTCGAGTGCCGAAACCAGCTCGCCATTGGGCATTTCCGACCAGTCGCGCCGTGCCCAGGACGGGCCGTCGGCGTTGGCGGCGACATCGGCCGGGCTGTCCGCGAGCCGGCTGAAATAGCTCGACCAGGTGGGATCGATGCTCTGCGGGTCGGCTTCGTATTTCTTGTAGAGGTCCTCGATATAGGCGGCGTTGCCGCCATAGAGGAAAGAGGAGAGCAAGAACTGTTCGTTCTTTTCCTGTCGGGTCATTTTTCGTCTGAGGCGGGGCCTTTTACCCCGTACTCCCTGTTGCCGGCGGTCCCGGAGAGGGCGCCGTTCCGCGTGGCGGCGGACTATGACGGTGTTAGATTAGCATGTTGCTAAAGACTTGGTCATTCCGCCTTCTGTCGGAAAGACCAGTAATTCTTCACTTTCTTGCGTTCAGTTTGCTTTGAGGACTTCGGCGAGGGTGACCCCGATCCTGGCGGGCGAACGCGACACTTTGATGCCCGCAGCCTCCATGGCGGCAATTTTGTCTTCCGCGCCGCCCTTTCCCCCCGAAATTACGGCGCCAGCATGGCCCATCGTCCGGCCCTTGGGCGCTGTGAGCCCGGCAATGAACCCGGCCATCGGCTTCTTCCGGCCCTTTTTGGCTTCGTCGATCAGGAACTGAGCCGCGTCTTCCTCAGCGGAGCCGCCGATCTCGCCGATCATGATGATCGACTTCGTTTCGGGGTCAGCAAGGAAAAGCTCGAGCACGTCGATGAATTCGGTGCCTTTGACCGGATCGCCGCCGATGCCGACGGCCGTGGTCTGGCCGAGGCCGGCATTGGTGGTCTGGAACACCGCCTCATAGGTCAGCGTGCCCGACCGCGACACGATTCCGACCGACCCCTTCTTGAAGATCGAGCCCGGCATGATGCCGATCTTGCACTCCTCCGGCGTCAGCACGCCCGGGCAATTGGGCCCGATTAGCCGCGACTTGCTGCCCTGGAGCCGCGCCTTGACCTTGACCATGTCGAGCACCGGCACGCCCTCGGTGATGGCGACGATCAGCGGAATCTCGGCCTCGATCGCCTCGAGGATCGCGTCGGCGGCGCCGGCCGGCGGCACATAGATCACCGACGCATTGGCATTGGTCCTGGCTTTGCCTTCGGCGACCGAGGCGAAGATCGGCAGCGCCGTGCCGTCGACGCCGGACGTCCAGGTCTCGCCGCCCTTCTTGGGATGCGTGCCGCCGACCATCTTGGTGCCGTAATAGGCCAGCGCCTGCTCGGTGTGGAAGGTGCCGGTCTTGCCGGTCAGCCCCTGCACCAGCACACGCGTGTTACGGTCGACGAGAATGGACATGCGGTTCCTCTGGAGGTCCTACGGCGCCGGGGGCAACAGGATGTTGAATTCATAATCGACATAGCCGTCGCTCTTGCCGGCAAAGACCATGAGCTTGCCATCGGCGGATTCCCAGGTGCCGAACATGCCGCCGTCCTCGGCGGTGGTGGTACCCTTGAGCCCGCCGATCTGGCCGAAATCGGCGAGGTTCACCTTGTCGTTGCGGTCGCCCAGGCTTCCGCTGCAATAGCCGAGCCGCTGCGTCGGGAAGATGTCGGTGACGGCCCGGAAATTGGCATCGTCATAGCCGGCAAAGCTGCGGAAGCCCGAATTGATGATGCGATAGGGCCCGCCCTCCTCGGCGTCGCCCGGCTGCCAGCCGGCGCCGGCGGCGCGATCGACCGCCTCGGGATCGCCCGAGGCGACATCGGTGCACACATCGAAGATGGCCTGCAGCACTTCGAGCGCCGGCACCGCTTCCTTGTAGAGGTCGGGATCGGACGTCTCGTCCGAAATATCCTCCGAAGAGACTTCCGACGACATTTCCTCGGAGGAGACGATTCCGGAAGAGCTTTCCTCCGAGACCGACATATCCATCGAGGAGGAGCGCGACATGTCCTGCGCGAGGGCGGGCGCAGCGACAAGCAGCACCGCCATCGACATCAATAGGGACAATTTCGACATCGCGTCCTCCCTGATCAGCGCTATTTCGTCTCGCCGTGGATGGCGGCCACGATCTTCTGCGCCGCATCGTCGAGATCGTCGGCTGGAATGACGTTCAAGCCGGAGGCGGAAAGGATCGCCTTGCCTTCCTTGACATTGGTGCCTTCGAGCCGGACGACGAGGGGCACCTTGAGGCCCACTTCCTTAACCGCGGCGACCACGCCTTCGGCAATGACGTCGCAGCGCATGATGCCGCCGAAGATGTTGACCAATATGCCTTTGACATTGGGATCGGCGGTGATGATCTTGAACGCCGCCGTCACCTTCTCTCGCGACGCGCCGCCGCCGACATCGAGGAAATTCGCCGGCTCCTCGCCATAGAGCTTGATGATGTCCATCGTCGCCATGGCGAGGCCCGCTCCATTGACCATGCAGCCGATATTGCCGTCGAGCGCCACATAGGCGAGGTCGAATTTCGACGCTTCGATCTCCTTGGCGTCCTCCTCGGTGAGGTCGCGCAATTCCATCAGATCGGGATGCCGGAACAGCGAATTGTTGTCGAAGCTGACCTTGGCGTCGAGCAGCCGCAGATGCCCGTCCTTTAGGACGATCAGCGGGTTCACCTCGAGCAGGCTCATGTCCTTGTCGGTGAAGGCCTTGTAGAGCGCCGGGAACACGCTGGCCGCGTCGGTCTTCGCGGCGCCCTCGAGCTTGAGCGCGCCTGCGATCTTCTCTACGTCGGCGGCCGTCACGCCCTTTGTGGGATCGATGTCGACGGTGACGATCCTGTCGGGCGTGTCATGCGCCACCGCCTCGATATCCATGCCGCCTTCGGTGGAGACCACAAAGGCGACGTCGCCCGTCTCGCGATTGACCAGCAGCGAGCAATAGAGCTCCCGCGCAATGTCGGCGCCGTCCTCGATGTAGAGCCGGTTGACCTGCTTGCCCGCCGCGCCCGTCTGCTTGGTGACCAGCGTATGGCCCAGCATCTCGCTCGCATTGGCCGCGACCTCGGCCGGCGATTTCGCGAGCCGGACCCCGCCCTTGGCGTCGGCGCCGAGCTCCTTGAACCTGCCCTTGCCGCGGCCGCCCGCATGGATCTGCGATTTGACCACATAGAGCGGACCGGGCAGCGATTTCGCGGCGGCTTCCGCTTCCGATGCGCTGAAGATGGCGACGCCCTGCGCCACCGGCAGGCCATAGGTCTTGAGCAGCGCCTTGGCCTGGTGTTCGTGGATATTCATCGAAAGTCCCTTCCGGGATCAGTTGAGCTTGGGCGCGATCTTCTTGCAGGCGTCGATGAGGGCGTTGACCGAGGCCACCGATTTGTCGAAGGCCTTCTGCTCGGCCGAGTTGAGAGAGATTTCGACCACCCGCTCGGCGCCGCCGGCCCCGATGATCGCCGGCACGCCGACATAGGTGCCCTTCACGCCATACTCGCCCTTGAGATAGGCAGCGACGGGCAGCACGCGCTTCTTGTCCTTCAAATAGCTCTCGGCCATCTCGATGGCCGACGTCGCCGGCGCATAGAAGGCAGAGCCAGTCTTGAGGAGTCCGACGATCTCGGCGCCGCCGTCGCGGGTGCGCTGCACGATCGCATCGAGTCTGTCCTTGCCCATCCAGCCCATCTTGACGATGTCGGTGAGCGGGATGCCGGCAACGGTGGAATAGCGCGCCAGCGGCACCATGGAGTCGCCATGCCCTCCCAGCACGAAGGCGGTGACGTCCTCGACCGAGACCTTGAGCTCGTCGGCGATGAAGTGGCGGAAGCGCGAGCTGTCCAGCACGCCAGCCATGCCTATGACCTTCGAGGAAGGCAGGCCCGAGAATTTCTGCAGCGCCCACACCATCGCATCGAGCGGATTGGTGATGCAGATGACGAAGGCATCCGGCGCATATTTCGCGATGCCCGCGCCCACCTGCTCCATCACCTTGAGGTTGATTTCGAGCAGATCGTCGCGGCTCATGCCCGGCTTGCGCGGCACGCCCGCGGTGACGATCACCACATCGGCGCCCGCGATGTCCTTATATTCGGACGTACCCTTGATCGTGGCATTGAACCCTTCGACCGGACTGGACTGGCTGAGATCGAGCGCCTTGCCCTGCGGCACCCCGTCCACGATGTCGAACAGGACCACATCGCCCAGTTCCTTGAGTGCGACCAGATGGGCCAGCGTGCCGCCAATCTGTCCTGCACCGATCAGAGCGATCTTCTTGCGCGCCATGATCCCCAAAACCCCGCCATAGTTGGAAAATTGCGGCCCCTATTAACCCCGACCGCCGGGGGTGTCCAGTGAACCTTGGGAGGGTTCACCCCGGCTATGGGAAGCGGCCAGATAACCGGCCGACTGCATCTCGATGAGCCGGCTGATGCAGCGCGCAAACTCAGCCTTTGTGCGGTCGTCCTGGGCCAGCGCGTCGAGCGGCACGGCAAAGCTGGCACTGAGCTTCACCCCCCGGTCGTAGAGCGTATCAACCAGGAGGATGAACCGCTTGGCCGCATCCGAACGGAGCCGCGAAAACAGCGGCACATTGTCGATCATCAATGCATCATATGCATGGGCCAGCCGCAGATAGTCGCGCGCCCCGAGCGGCGCTTCGCAGAGTTCGGCGAAACTGAACCGCGCGGCGCCCATGGCCGCAGCCGGAACCACGATGTCGCGGCCGAGCGACCGGACGGTCTCGCGATGCGCCGGCGCGCCGCCGGTGATATGTGCCCACAGCCGGTCCATCTCGGCATCGACCTTTGGGCCGGTGCCGAAGCGATAGACCTGCTCCCCCTCGAATTTGAGCCGTCGATAATCGGTCGGTCCATCGAGCGGCACGATTTCGGCATTTGCTTCGAGCAGGGCGATGAAGGGTACGAAGAGGTCGCGGTTAAGTCCGTTCTCATAGAGCTGGCCGGGCGGCGTGTTGGAGGTTGCCACCAGCGTCACGCCGCCCGCGAAGAGCTTCTCGAACAGCCGTCCCAGCAGCATGGCATTGGTGATGTCGGAAACCTGGAACTCGTCGAGGCAAAGCAGGCGCGTCGACGCGACGACCGGCCTAGCGACCGCGGCGACAGGATCGGCGCTCTCCGCCTGTCCGCGCGGCGAGGCACGGAAGGCCGCGATCCCCTCATGCATCTCGTCCATGAATTCGTGGAAATGGATGCGCCGCTTCTCCGCGATCGGCACTGCGGAAAAGAATAGATCCATCAGCATGGTCTTGCCCCGCCCAACCGCGCCAACCAGGTAGGCGCCGCGGATCGGTTTGCGGCGTGAGAAGAACCCGCGCGGCAGCGCCAGCCCCGCGGCGATACGGTCGAGGACCAGTGCCGCGCCGGATTGCAGCGGATCGGAGGAAAGGCTGCCGCGCCGAACGAGATCGGCAAGAGCGGTCGAAACGGGGCTGGCTGTCGAGGCGGGGATCACAAGCTCAGCCAATACCCACCACGTCATTCCCGCGAAAGCGGGAATCTCCGTTTTCCGGAGTTTGCCCGCGGGTCTCAGCCCACCATCGAGATGCCCTGGCCGCCCGTGAGGGAGCCGATGAAGCGGTTGCCGGACAGGATCAGCGCCGCGATCATGTCGCCATTCTCGTCGAACAGCTGCACCTGCGAGCCCGCCAAGGTCCAGCTGGCGACGACGCTCAGCGTCTTGACCGCGCAGGCGGGCGAAGAGGCGCGGTAGCGGCTCGTACCGGCCTTGGTGGTCTGCGTCAGATTAAGCTGGCACTGGTCCGCGCCCGAAACGATCGTCCAGCGGCCGAGCAGCTTTTCGACCGTCAGCCCGCCGCTGAGATCGCGGCCCGACGAATTGGGCAGCGCGCCCACCGGCTGGAGCGTATCGAAGGACCCATCGGCATTGGCAGTCTGGAACTCATCGCTCGGCGCGGTCAGCGGATCGCCCATCTGTGCCGCGTTCGGATCGTTGGGATCGGTGATCGGTCCCTGCACTTCGCCATTGGGCCCGATGGGCGGCAGCGCCGTGGTCGACACGCTTCCCGTCTGCACGGGGGCAAGCTGCTCTTCGCCCGCATTAGTCACCGACACGCCTGTCGAGGCGCAGCCGCTAATACTCAGGGCAACAGTGACGGCAATTGCCGTGGGCGCCAGGATGCGCCGCCAAATCGTCATGCCCTGCTCCGTCGCCTCGGTGCCGTGGGTTTTCGTGTGAGGTCAGCGCCTATAGCCCAAAGCCCGGAGCCCCTCAACCGGGAACGGCTGTTCCCGCGGCCAACATGCACCGGCAATCATGGCAGAGTTTGGGTCCGCGCTCAGCGCGGCAGCATTTCCTTGAGCAGGTCTTCGGCCAGCACGCGCCCATCCTCGGCCTCGTCGTCGGGCAGGCTGATCGGGATGCCCTTGCCGGTGATGACGCCGGTGACACCGGGAAAGCCGCCCTCGCCGCCTTCCATCGGATGGAACCCATGCGCCTTGAGCGCGGCGATCAGCACCCGCGCCAGCGAAGGATCAGCGACATGCGCCACCGTTTCGAACACTCATGCCACCTTGCGCTCGACCATGAGCTTCTTGATCTCGGCGATCGCCTTGGCCGGATTGAGGCCCTTGGGGCAGGTCTTCGAGCAATTCATGATCGTGTGGCAGCGATAGAGCTTGAACGGATCCTCGAGATCGTCGAGCCGCTCCTGCTGGGACTCGTCGCGGCTGTCGATCAGCCAGCGATAGGCCTGCAGCAGCACTGCCGGCCCCAGATATTTCTCGCCGTTCCACCAATAGGACGGGCATGAGGTGGAGCAGCACGCGCACAGGATGCACTCATAGAGCCCGTCGAGCTTCTCGCGCTCGGGCTTGGACTGCAGCCACTCCTTCTCGGGTGTCGGCGAGGTCGTCTTAAGCCAGGGCTCGATCGAGCGGTGCTGCGCGTAGAAGGTCGAGAGGTCGGGCACCAGGTCCTTCACCACCGGCATATGCGGCAGCGGATAGATACGGATCGCGCCGGCGATTTCGTCCATAGCCTTGGTGCAGGCGAGCGTATTGAGCCCGTCGATATTCATCGAGCACGAGCCGCAAATGCCCTCGCGGCAGGAGCGGCGCAGCGTCAGCGTCGGATCGATCTTGTTCTTGATCCACAGCAGCGCATCGAGAACCATCGGCCCGCAATCGTCGAGATTGACGAAGTAAGTATCGATGCGCGGATTGGCCTCGGTGTCCGGATCGTAGCGATAGACCCGAAGCTCGCGCAGGCGGATGGCGCCTTCGGGCTTGGACCAGGTTTTTCCTTGCGTGGGTTGCGAGCGCTTGGGAAGCGTCAGCTGAACCATGGAGAGGCAGCCTTACATATAGGTCGGTTTGCAGATCTTGTTCGAGCGCGCGATGTAGTTGTCATACTCGGTGTAGAGATTGTCCGGCGGCGCGGCGCCCTTCATCGAGGCGATGACCACCGCCATGAAATCGGTGTCGATGAGCTTGACCGCCGCATCGGCCTTGCAGGAGCAGAGCGAATTGTCCTGCGCGATGGACATGCAGACCTTGTAGAATTCGGCCTTCTGCGCGTCGGTCACCGGATTGGTGATCTTGGCGCTGGCGCTGCCCATTGTCAGCAGCACGATCGAAGCGGCAAGCACGAGGCTCGTTTTCATCTCAGTTCCTTCCGGATCACCAGCTTGAGGCCGGACCAAATCGCGTCCACCGCCGCCACCTTTACATCCACCAGCCCGATCGGCAAAACCACATCGCGGATCACATCCTCCGTGATGTCGGTTTCCACCTTGCTCGCTTTCTTAGGCCACGAAATCCAGATCGTCCCGTCGCGGTCGATCGCATTCATCAACGGCTTTGCGTTTTTCTCAAGGACTGCCCGCGATGCCGTGAAGCCATGGATGACATCGAGCCCCTTTGCCGCTTTCAGCGCCTTGTCCCACGCCGCAACCGTCACGGCCGCGAAGTCCCGCGCCGATTTCAGCTCCGCCAGGTCTTTGGGAAGATCGATGAACAACACTCGCTGCCCATCCTTGAGTCCCAGCTTCTGCGGCAGCGGCGTGCCCGAATAGCCGGTGGCTGCAGCGGCGGCCATCAATACACCCGCGCCTTCGGCGCGATCTTCTTGAGTGAAATGCCGCCTTCGCTCTCCGGCGTCAGCGGCTCGACATGGACGGGGCGATAGCTCAGCGACACCTGTCCCGCTTCGCCGACGCGCGAGATCGTATGCGTGCGCCAGTTGACGTCGTCGCGATTGGGGAAGTCCTCCCGCGCATGGGCGCCGCGGCTTTCGGTCCGCGCTTCGGCCGAGACCACGGTCGTCAGCGCATTGGCGAGCAGGTTTTCGAGCTCCAGCGTCTCGACCAGATCGCTGTTCCAGATCATCGAGCGGTCGGTAACGCGGAGGTCGGCCTTGGCCGAATAGACCTCGCCCATGCGGCGCACACCGTTGCCGAGAGACTCGGCGGTGCGGAACACCGCGGCGTCCTCCTGCATGGTGCGCTGCATGCGCTCGCGCAACTCGGCCGTAGGCGTGCCGCCATTGGCGTGACGCAGCCGGTCGAAGCGTGCGAGAATTTTCTCCTCGCTCGCTTTGCTGACGTCAGGCACCGCCTTGGAGCGGTCCAGCGTCTTGCCGGCGCGCAGCGCCGCCGCCCGGCCGAACACCACGAGATCGGTGAGCGAATTGGAGCCGAGCCGGTTGGCGCCATGCACCGAGGCACAGGCCGCTTCGCCCACCGCCATCAGGCCGGGCACGATGGCATCGGGATCGGCGGCAGTCGGGTTCAGCGCTTCGCCGTGATAGTTCGTCGGGATGCCGCCCATATTGTAATGGACCGTCGGCAGCACCGGGATCGGCGCGCGGGTGAGATCGACGCCCGCGAAGATCTTGGCGCTCTCGGTGATCCCCGGCAGCCGCTCATGCAGCACCGCCGGATCGAGATGGTCGAGATGGAGGAAGATGTGGTCCTTCTTCGGCCCCACGCCCCTGCCCTCGCGGATCTCCAGCGTCATGCAGCGCGACACGACATCGCGCGACGCGAGGTCCTTCGCATTGGGCGCGTAGCGCTCCATGAAGCGCTCGCCTTCCGAATTGGTGAGATAGCCACCCTCGCCGCGTGCGCCCTCAGTGATGAGCACGCCCGCGCCATAGACGCCCGTCGGGTGGAACTGCACGAACTCCATGTCCTGCAGCGGCAGCCCGGCGCGCGCCACCATGCCGTTGCCGTCGCCGGTGCAGGTATGCGCCGAGGTGGCCGAGAAATAGGCGCGGCCATAGCCGCCCGTCGCCAGAACAGTGTTCTTGGCGCGGAAGCGATGCAGCGTACCATCGTCGAGCTTCCAGGCGATCACGCCCTGCACATCGCCGCTTTCGCCCATCAGCAGATCGATCGCGAAATACTCGATGAAGAACTGCGCATTGTGCCGGAGCGACTGGCCGTAAAGCGTGTGGAGGATCGCGTGGCCGGTGCGGTCGGCAGCGGCGCAGGTGCGCTGCACCGGCGGTCCTTCGCCGAACTCCGTCATGTGCCCGCCAAACGGGCGCTGGTAGATGCGCCCGTCCTCCGTCCGCGAGAACGGCACGCCATAGTGCTCGAGCTCATAGACCGCGGCCGGCGCCTCGCGCGCCAGATATTCCATCGCGTCCATGTCGCCGAGCCAGTCCGATCCCTTGATGGTGTCGTACATATGCCACTGCCACGAATCCGGCCCCATGTTCCTGAGCGAGGCCGCGATGCCGCCCTGCGCCGCAACGGTGTGCGAGCGTGTCGGGAACACCTTAGTCACACAGGCGGTGTTGAACCCCTGCTCCGCCATGCCGAGTGTTGCGCGCAGACCCGCTCCGCCAGCGCCCACGACGACCACGTCGAATTCGTGGTCGATGATTTCGTAAGCGGCCACCGTCAACTCCAGAACATGATTTTAGCGACGGCGAGAATGGTCACTGCCGCGACGAGGATCGCGAAACCCGCATTGGCGAAACGCGCCAGTTGGTTGGTGCGATCTTCGTCGAGATAGTCCTCGATCACCTCGTTCATGCCGATGCGCATATGCACGCACACATTGATGATGAGGAGGCAGAGCGCACCCGCCACCAGCGGATTGCGCACCACCGCCAGCAGCTCGGCGCGGTCGGCGCCGGCCAGCCGCACCACGAACCAAACGAAGAACAGCGTGAAGATCACATTGAGCGCGCCGGTGACGCGCTGCCATACGAAATGGCGCGTGCCGCCATGGCCATAATGCGTCTTGGGGTTCGCGATGGTGGCCTTGTCGATCATCGCCACCACACGAAAATGGTCCACACAGCCAGCGTCAGCAGGATCGACGCCGCGAGCTGGATGCGGACGATCCATTCGCGTCCGACGGGATCCAGTGCATGGATCGAATCCCAGACGAAATGCCTCAGTCCACCCAGCATGTGGTGGAACAGCGCCCAAGTGGCGAGGAACAGCACGATCTGCACGAGCCAGAAGCCAAACACGGCGTTGACGAAGGCGAAAGGCGCGTCGCCCAGCGCCGCCGCACCCAGCCACAGCACGATCAGCAGAGTCCCGAAATAGAGCGCCATGCCCGTGCCGCGATGGACGATCGACATCGCCATGGTGAGGGTGAAGCGATAGACCTGAAGGTGCGGAGAAAGCGGCCGGAACCGGGTTGCCATTAGTCAGTCTCGCCGGGGCCCCTGGCGGGGCACTTTGGAACGGTTCGAGACTTCTAGCCGCCGCTTACGACAAAATCAAAAGCCGATTGGCCGCTGCGCCCTAGACTTTTGGCCCTGCCGACAATCCTGCCGGCCGCAGGGCCTCGAGACAGAGCAAGAGCGCCATGATCCGTGTGCCGCGCGGCCCGGCGGCGCAATTGTCCGGTTTCACACTGGTCTCGAGCTTCACGCGAACCGACTGGTCCTCGGCAAGCACGTCGCGCAGCATCCCGGCATTGAAGGCGAGCACGGCGGCGACGATCAGCAATCCTGTGGCGATTCGGCTCATGGCCGCTCTTTCCCTGGTGATTGCGGCGGAAATTATGGTGAACGGCATGTAAACGCCGTGAATCCGGCGTTCAGAGCGGGTTCATCTGGCGCCCGCCGCGCTGCCGTGCCAAGCAGCGCTCCCGAAATGGAGATTGCCGTGACCAAGATCGTCCGCCCCATCGGCGAGGAGACACTGTCCAGCGCCTGGGGCCTCGTCAAGCGCCACACTTTCGAGCTCAGGCGCCGCAATGGCGAGTGGCAGAAGCAGATCCGCGAGACCTATGACCGCGGGGACGGCGCCGCGGTGCTGCTCTGCGACATCGCGGAGAAGGCGGTGATCCTGATCCGGCAGTTCCGCTATCCCGCCTTCTACCGGGGCGAGCGCCCATTCCTCATCGAGGTCTGCGCCGGCAAGCTCGAGGGCGACAGTCCCGAGGCCTGCGCCCACAAGGAGGCTTTCGAGGAATGCGGCTATCGCCTCTCGCGCCTCGACAAGGCCTTCGACTGCTTCATGAGCCCGGGCTCGGTGACGGAGCGGCTGACCCTCTTTGTCGGGATCGTCGATGCCGGCTCAAAGGCCGGAGACGGCGGCGGGCTGGCCCATGAGGGCGAGGATATCGAAGTGCTGAAGCTGCCCTTTGCGCGGGCCCTCGACATGATCGCCACCGGCGAGATCGTCGATGCCAAGACGATCATCCTGCTGCAGCACGCGCAGTTGACCGGCGTTTTCGCCTAAACCTTTGACAGATCTAGGAAACTGACGGGCTTCTCATAGCTCAGATCGTCGATCAGGAACGGGTCGGCGAGCAGCAGCGAGAAATTTGGATCGCCGGCGAAGATCTCGGCTTCGACCGAAGCGGGGACCGGGGAGGCTCCCGCCGCAAGCAATTGGCTTGCAGGGAGGGGCAATGCGACGATTGCAGCGGCGAGAGCGATACTCAGAACCTTTTTCATTCTCAGTCCCCAGTCGGGTTGCGGCTTCATCTCGCCGCGTTCTTGGGGAGGTTGTAAGACTGCACGGTGGAACGGGCCGTGAAGCGGCCGTTCATATGCGGTTTAGGCGACCGCCCGGGCCTTACCGGTAATCCACCAGCTTTCGGTCGGGATCGTAGGGCTGGTCCTTGACCGTCTTGGTCACCGCCTGGCCGCAGCGCATCTTCCCGTTCAGGGCGTCATAGGCATAGGTGGGCGAGCCATAGAGCGCCCAGCCCTCGGAGAGCGCCTTGGTGACCCGGTGGCAGAAGGCGGAATCGTCTTCACCGCTGAGGAACCGGTAGAGTTGCATGGCCGTCCATCGCCTGCCGGAGTTGAATGACGGCTTGCTTACCGCTAATTGCGGCGCCATGCACAGCTTTCCGCAGCATTTGCTAAATGGCTACCGGGCCTTCATCACGGGCCCCTATGTCGAGGCCGAGGGGAGATACAAGACCCTGGCGCGCGACGGCCAATCGCCCAAGACCATGGTCATCGCCTGCTGCGACAGCCGCGCGGCGCCTGAGACCATCTTTGATGCCGGCCCGGGCGAGCTCTTTGTCCTTCGCAATGTCGGCAACCTCGTTCCGACCTTCCAGCCCGATGGCGGCCAGCACGGCACCTCCGCCGGCATCGAATTCGCCGTGAACGCACTCGAGGTCGAAAACCTCGTGGTGCTCGGCCATGGCCGCTGTGGCGGCATTCGCGCCGCGCTCAATCCGGGCCACGCCCTCGCGCAGGGCGACTTCATCGGCAAATGGATGAGCATGCTGGCGCCGGTCAGCGACGAAGTCGCCAAATACAGCTTCCTCACCCCCGCCGAGCGCGAGACCGTGCTCGAGCGGCTATCGGTGCGCAACTCCATCCAGAACCTCCGCACCTTCCCCTATATCAGGGAGCGCGAGGCCGATGGCCGGCTCAGGGTCCACGGCGCCTGGTTCGACATCTCGACCGGCGAGCTCTGGGTGATGGACGACGAGACCGGCGACTTCAGCCGGCCGGAGCTGAGCTAGCCCGGCCGAACATCCGCGGCCCGAAGACGTTGAGCAGCAGGCCGAAGAAGATCAGCACGCAGCCGATTGTCTCGAAGCCCGAGATGCGTTCGCCCAGGAGCAGCGCGCTGGCGCCGATGCCCGTCACCGGCACGAGCAGCGCGAACGGCGCGACGGTCGAGGCCGGATAGCGGCTCAGCAGCACGCTCCAGCCGCCATAGCCGAACAGCGTCGAGGCCCAGCCGATGAAGAGCAGCGAGCCGATGCCCAGCCAGGTGAGACCGGCAATTGCCGATGGCCACGCGCTAGGTCCTTCGATGAAGAAGGACAGCGCGAACATCGGCAGCGGCGGCACGAGGCTCGACCATACCACGAAGCCAAGCATGTCGATCCTGCCGGCCCATTTAGTGACGAGATTGGCGATGCCCCAGGCGGCTGCGGCCAGGATCGTCATCAGCAGCGGCACCAGCGCCGCCCCTTCGAGCCGCTCATAGCCGATGACGCCGATGCCGATGAAGGCGATGAGGGCGCCGAGCAACGAGGACAGCTTGGGGCGTTCGCCGAGGAACAGCACCGCCAGCGCAATGGAGAAGAACGCCTGGACCTGCACCACCACGGACGCGAGCCCCGCCGGCATGCCGAGCTTGATCGCCGAAAACAGCAGGCCGAACTGGCCAACGCCGACCGCGAGTCCATAGGCAATGAGAATCCACAGCGCCACTTGTGGGCGCTTGACGAACAGGATCGCCGGAACGGCGGCCACCACATAGCGCAGGCCGCTCAGCAGCAGCGGCTGCACCTCCGCCACGCCCCAATGAATAGCGACGAAGTTTAGGCCCCAGACGATGACCACGCCCAGCGCCAGAGCGATATCGCGCGGCGTCATGGCTGCGCTCTACCGATGCATGGGCTTGTCAGCATCCTGTCAGGCGGCTGGGCGTAACATGGTTCTAGCGTCAATTGATCCTGCCAATCGCAAAATGCTGTATGTGCCGGGGCGGCCACATCGCGACAAGAACCTGCCCATCTCCCGCGGCCTGAGCCTGCTTGGCATGATCGCCTTCAGCGCCGCTGCGTGGACGCTCATCATCGCGGCATGCCTCGCGTTCTGGGCGGGAATTGCGCCCGCTTTGCTCTAGCGCCGCCTAGGCCGCCTTGCGCTCCACCAGATTGCGCTCGATCAGCGTCTCGAGGATCTGCACGGTATTGAGCGCCGCGCCCTTGCGCAGATTGTCCGAGACCACCCACATGCTGAGCCCGTTCTCGATCGTCACATCCTCGCGGATGCGGCTCACATAGGTGTCGTACTCGCCCACCGCTTCGATGGGCGTTGCATAGCCACCGGCTTCGCGGCGGTCGATCACGGACACACCCGGCGCCTCGCGCAGGATGTCGCGCGCCTCGTCGGGCGAGATCGGCTTTTCGAATTCGAGATTGACCGCTTCGGAATGTCCGACGAACACCGGCACACGTACGCAGGTGGCCGTGAGCTTGATCTTGGGGTCGAGAATCTTCTTGGTCTCGGCCACCATCTTCCATTCTTCTTTGGTCGAGCCGTCTTCCATGAAGACGTCGATATGGGGAATGACGTTGAAGGCGATCTGCTTGGGGAACTTCTTGGGCGTCGGCGTGTCGTTGACGAAGATGCCCTTGGTCTGAGTCCAGAGCTCGTCACGGCCTTCCTGGCCTGCGCCGGAAACGGACTGGTAGGTCGCAACCACTACGCGCTTGATCGTCGCGAAATCGTGCAGCGGCTTCATCGCGACGACCAGCTGCGCCGTCGAGCAATTGGGATTGGCGATGATGTTCTTGCGGTCGTTGCGCGCCATATAGGTGTCGAGCACATGCGCGTTGACCTCGGGCACCACCAGCGGCACGTCGGCGTGGTAGCGCCAGAATGACGAATTATCGACCGCGATGCAGCCCGTCGCACCGATCCGCTCGCCCCATTCCTTGGAGATCGCCGAGCCTGCGCTCATCAGCGCGAAGTCGACGCCCTTGAAATCGAAATGCTCGAGGTTCTGCACCTTGAGCCGCTTGTCGCCGAAGCTGATCTCCTGCCCCTGCGAGCGGGCCGAAGCGAGCGGTATCACCTCGGATGCGGGGAAATTCCGCTCCGCGAGGATGTTCAGCATTTCGCGGCCGACCGCGCCCGTGGCCCCGACGACTGCAACGCGATAACCCATTTTCGACTGGTCCTTTGACCCCATCCCCCGCGCCGGCTTGCCGGCGGCCCAACTGGCTTCGGCCTCTCCCCGGCGGGAGGCGGCCCGGGGAAAAGCTTAGGGGGTTTTCGTGGTTTTGGTGGTCGGCGGCAGCGGGCGCAAGACACCGGCCGGGCCGAGCAGCCCGATCTGGTCGAAAGCGATGTCGAACATGTCCTCGCGCATGGCGAAAACCCTCTGCCCTGACGGTCCCCCGGCTTTTAGACGCAATTGGCCAAGAGTCAATTAATTCGCTAGGGAGCGGCATGCGCGAAGTCGACGTCCTGATCCTCGGCGCCGGCGCCGCCGGCATGATGGCGGCCATCGAGGCCGGCAGGCGCGGCCGCTCGGTCCTCCTTGTCGATCACGCCAGAGCGCCCGGCGAAAAGATCCGCATTTCTGGCGGCGGCCGCTGCAACTTCACCAACATCAACGCCACCGCCGCGCTCGCCCGCAACCGCTTCATTTCGGCCAATCCGCGCTTCGCGCTGTCGGCGCTCAGCCGCTACACGCCGCAGCGCTTCATCGATCTCGTCAAAGCCTATGGCATCGCCTTCCACGAAAAGACTCTCGGCCAGCTCTTCTGCGACGGCTCGGCCACCCAGATCGTCAATCTGCTGACCACCGAGATGGCAAAAGCCGGAGCCCGGCTCGAACTGGGCACCGAGATCGAGTCCGTCGAGAAGTCCGAAGCCGGCTTCCGCGTCCGACTGTCTTCGGGCGAGATCGAATCCCGCGCGCTGGTGATCGCCACAGGCGGTAAGTCGATCCCAAAGATGGGCGCGTCCCCGCTCGGCTATCGGCTCGCCGAACAGTTCGGACTGAAGCTGACCGAAACCCGGCCCGCCCTCGTGCCGCTGACCTTCGAGCCGCGCATCCTCGAACGGCTGGCGCCGCTTTCGGGCATCTCCATCGACGCGATCGTCACCGCGAATAAGAAAAGCTTCCGTGAGGCCCTGCTTTTCACGCATCGCGGTCTCAGCGGGCCATCGATCCTGCAGATTTCATCCTACTGGCGCGAAGGCGACGCCATCGCCGTCGATCTGCTGCCCGATATGGACGTGACCGCGGCCCTGAAGACCGCACGCAGTACAACGCCCCGGCTGCAACTGCAGACTGTTCTCGCTCAACGTCTGCCCAAGCGGCTCGCCCAGATGCTGGCCGAAGACATCAATCTCCCCGGCATGATCGGCGACGTTTCCGACAAGAAGATTGCCACGATCACGGCAACGCTGAAGAACTGGACCCTGAGGCCCAACGGCTCCGAAGGCTACCGCACCGCCGAAGTCACCCTCGGCGGCGTCGACACCGCCGGCCTCGACTCGGCCACCATGCGGGCCCGCACAGTGTCCGGCCTTTACGTCATCGGCGAAGTCGTCGACGTCACCGGCTGGCTCGGCGGCTACAATTTCCAATGGGCCTGGTCCAGCGGCTGGGCCGCCGGTCAGGTGGCATGATCGCGCCATGGCGTCAGGCGGGGAATCCATCGCCGCACATTCGCACGGTAGCGGTCATATTGCGCGCCGTAGCTGCTGCTGAGTGTCGGCTCCTCATAGGACAGCACGAACAGATGCACCGTGAGCCACACGACGGCGCCCCAGCCCAGCACGATCCAGTTGCCGAAGAGCAGCGCCTGCCCAAGGATCAGCGACACCACGGCCACATACATCGGGTTGCGCACGAAGCGATATGAACCGCTAACGACGAGCGTCCTGGTGGGCGCGATCGGCGCCGGCGTCCCGAGTCCCTGCAGTGCGAAGCGCGCGAAGGTTTCGACCAGCAGCACGCCACCAAGGATAAGAAGCAGCTCACCGATCCATCGCAATGGTTCCATCCCGAGCAGCGGCGCCGCCATGCGATATTGCGAAATGGCCCATGGAATAACCCCCGCAACGATGCCCGGTGCAACGAACAGGAAGATGATCGAGCCGATGATCGGTCCGATACGGTTCATGCGGGCTCGTCTTCGGCGAAGGTGATGAGGTTGCGGCAGGGATCGACCACGGTGACCTCGATGCCGCCCCAGTCCGGATGCTCGAGGCCCGGGCGGTTGTTCTTGTATTTCTTGGCGATCAGTTCGGCATGCAGTTCGCGCACGCCCTTGCAGTTGATCCGGACATGACTGCCCGGCGTCGAGTCGCCGTGATGCTCGGAGATGTGGAACACCATGCCGTCACGGCTCACCTGCATATAGAGCGGCGTCCCGGGCTCGAAGCGATGCTCCCAATCCACCTTGAAGCCGAGAAAATCGAGATAAAACTCGCGCGCCTTGGCCTCGTCGAAGCTGCGGAGAATCGGAATGGTCTGGAGGTGCGTGAGCGGCATGCCCGAGCTTGGTCCCGGCCCTCTTGCCGCGTCAAGCCGGGGCCGGTATAGGACATCTCTTCGTGACACCGGCCCAGGGAGGCGTGTTGATGCTCGATTGCTCGTACCGCCTCATGCGCGGAGTTCCGGCGACCCCTTGAGTCGCCCGCGGGTTCCAGCCCGCAACGTTCCCGCTGCTATTTCCGTTACCAGGGCGAACCGCCCCAGCAGCTTCGTGAAACCTTCTGACCTGGGACCGGCAGGCTTCTGCCTCCGGATGCTTTCATGGCCCGTTTGAAAATCGATATGCGCGGCGAGTCCTACCGCAAGGTGCTCGGCTTCATCTTCCGCCATTGGGGGCATCAGCCCCGGCGCGTCGTCGCCATGTTCGCGCTGTTCATGCTCGCGACAATCCTCGATGTACTCACCCCGCTTTATGCCGGCCACCTCGTCGACGCCGTGAGCAAGGGCGGTCCCGACGCCCTCAATGCCGCGCTGGTTGCCTTCGGCGTCCTTATCGCGCTCGGCCTGGGCGCCGTCATCATCCGCCAGTTCGGCTTCATGGCCATCATCGACTTCACATTGAAGATGATGGCCGATGTCGCGCAGGACGCCTTCCACCGCGTCCAGCGCTTCTCGACCGACTGGCATGCCAACACCTTCGCCGGCTCTACCGTGCGCAAGGTGACCCGCGGCATCTGGGGCATCGACTCGCTCAACGACGTGCTCATCATCTTCCTCTTCCCCTCGCTCGTGATGCTGGTGGGAACCTCGATCCTGCTCGGCCTCATCTGGCCGCTGATGGGTGTCGCCATCGGTGTCGGCTCGCTGCTCTACATCGCCATGACGGTCGCGCTCTCGGTCGGCTACGTCTCACCGGCCGCGAGCCTCGCCAATATGTGGGACACCCGCATGGGCGGCGCCTTGGCAGACGCGATCTCCTGCAACGCGGTGGTCAAGGGCTTCGGCGCCGAAGACCGCGAAGAAATCCGGCTCTCGGGCGTCGTCGGCAAATGGCGCCAGCGCACCGGACGCACCTGGCGCCGCGGCACGCTCAATGGCGGCATCCAGGGCGCCACCATGATCGTCATCCGCACCATGATCGTCGGCCTCGCCATCATGTTCTGGCAGCAGGGCATTGCCGAAGCGGGCGACATCGCGCTCGTCCTCACCTCTTTCTTCGTGCTGCAGGGCTACCTGCGCGACATCGGCCAGCACATCCGCAACCTGCAGCGCTCGGTCAACGACATGGAGGAACTGGTCGATGTCCAGTACACCCCGCTCGGCATCGCTGATCGTCCCACGGCCAGCGACCGGATCATCGAGGAAGGTCGCATCGACTATGACCACGTGACCTTCCAGTATGGCAACCACGCGACGCCGCTCTACCGCGATTTCTCGGTGACCATCCCCGCCGGGCAGAAGGTCGGGCTCGTCGGCCATTCGGGCAGCGGCAAGACCACCTTCGTCAAGCTGATCCAGCGTCTCTACGACGTCACTGGCGGCCGCATCCTGATCGACGGCACCGACATCCGCGACATGACGCAGGCCTCGCTCCGCGGCCAAATCGCCATAGTGCAGCAGGAGCCGATCTTGTTCCACCGCTCGCTCGCCGAGAACATCGCCTATGCCCGGCCCGGCGCGACCCGGTCGGAGGTGATCGGGGCCGCAAAGCTTGCGAGCGCCCACGACTTCATCTCCGCACTCCCCAAGGGCTATGAGACCCTGGTCGGCGAGCGCGGCGTCAAGCTCTCGGGCGGCGAGCGCCAGCGCGTCGCCATCGCCCGCGCCTTCCTCGCCGACTCGCCCATCCTCATCTTCGACGAGGCCACCTCCTCGCTCGATTCCGAGTCCGAGATGCTGATCCAGAAGGCGATGGAGCGCCTGATGGTGGGCCGCACCACCATCATCATCGCCCACCGCCTCTCCACCGTCCGCGCCCTCGATCGCCTTCTCGTCTTCGACAAGGGCCAGATCGTCGAGGAAGGCCGCCACGAGGATCTGGTACGGCTCGACGGCGGCATCTATCGCCGCCTGTTCGAGCGCCAGGCATTGGAGCTGACCAAGGGGCTCGCCGTCGCATGAGCCTGCCGCTTTCCATCCTCGATCTCGCGCCTGTCCCCGAGGGCACGAGCTCGTCCGAGGCGCTGCAGAATATCGTGAGCCTTGCCCGGCTCGGCGACGAGCTGGGCTACACGCGCCTCTGGTACGCCGAGCATCACGGCATGCCGTCCATCGCGTCCTCTTCACCCGAAGTGCTGATCGCGACCGCGGCGGCCAATACAAGCCGCATCCGCGTCGGCTCCGGCGGTGTCATGCTGCCCAATCACGTGCCGCTGCGCGTCGTCGAGACCTACCGCACGCTCAACGGCCTCCATCCCGATCGCATCGATCTCGGCATCGGCCGCGCCGGCGGCAGCGATGGCCGCACCCTCTCGGCGCTGCGCTCCACCGACGGCAATGATTTCCCACACGAGCTCGCCGAGATGCTGGCCTTCGAACAGGAAAGCTTCCCCCTCGGCCACCCCTACGCGCAGATCCGCGTCGTGCCTGAGCATGTCGCGCTGCCGCCGATCTTCCTGCTCGGCTCTTCCGGCGCGAGCGCTCATGCGGCCGGTGAACTCGGTGTCGGCTATTCCTTCGCGGCTCATTTCAGCCCAACGCCGCCGCGCCCCGCCTTCGATGCTTACCGCGCCGCCTTCCGGCCCTCGCCGCGGATGGACAAGCCCCATGCGATCCTTGCTTTGTCTGCGCTGCTCGCACCGACCGACGAGGAAGCCGCATTCCTCTCCACCTCCCAGGCGCTGAGCTGGGCGCTGTTCCATTCGGGTGAAGTCCGCAAGCTGCTTCCACCCGAACAGGCCTCGGCGCACGTCTACACACCGCAGCAGCAGGCAATCGTCGACAAGCAGAGCAAGCTCTGGATCGTCGGTGGCCCCGACAACGTCAAGGCCGAGATCGAGCGCCAGGCCGAAGCCGCCGGCGCCGATGAAGTCATGGTGACGACGACCATCTGGAACCACGAGCTGCGGCTGCGTTCCTACCGCCTGCTCGCCGAAACCTTCGGACTTTGATCAGCGAGGCCGCCGCCAGGGCAGCCGCTCTGCGATACGCCCCGGCGCCACACGCAGCACTTTGCGCAGGAACGGCTCGGGCGGATGGGTCGCCGTGATCCTGTCAGCGATCTCGTGGACACGCTTGCGAATCGCGTGGTCGAGATAGCCAAGCCGTCCATTGGCCGCCGAAATCCGCTCGAGCAATCCCGAACGATCCATTTGCAGGCGCTGCGGATAGAAGGCGAAATGCCCCACCACCGCACCGCCGTACAGCATGTTCTGCATGTTGAGCTGCGCCGGCTTGGCTACCGAAAGGTCGAACTCCTCCAAGGCATCGACCACGCCGTCAAACTTGGCGAACTCTTCACCGAGCCATGAGATGCAGTTGATGGAAATGCGGTTGAAGCCAAGCGGCGTGTCGGCCGTATGCAGCTCCGCCACCGTTCCGGCCTCGATGCGGGACAGGAACTGTTCCCAGAGCCGTGCTGCGAAATCGGGATTCTGCCATCCCGCCGGATCCTCGAAGCAGGGCTGCACCAGCGGCAGGTCGCGCAGCAATCCCCGCGCCTGCAGCAAGCTCGTCACCACCGCATTGTTGATGATGATCGGCGCGACCAGGAAGTATTCCGGGTGGGCGATCCGGTACGCAGCAAGCCGGCCGATCGCCCCCTCTTCGACGAACACGACATCATCGTCGAAGCGGATATAGACCGTACCCCGCTCGCATGCTGTCGGAAAGAAGCTGTAGATCGAGTGGGTCGGCTCATAGGTCAGCTTCTGCCGATCGAGCACACGGACCTTGTCGAATTCCCCAAGCGCTTCGATGAAGGCCAGATCGACCTTGTTGGCCGTATTCGCCCAGATGTCGTAGCGATCGACCGCCGGGTCGGAGAGGATGAACGGCACCAGCTCGCGCATGTAGCGCATGCGCCCCGCCGGGGTGACGCAGACGACAGTCCTGCCGTCCACGCTCATCCGGCCTGCACCTCGCGCCATGCCGTGACGATCGCGTCCGCGCTCATATCGATATCGGCCTCCGTCGTCGGCGCCGAAATCACCGACAGCCGCATGATCCAGTCATCGCGCCATTGCGCGCCGCCCGCAAACAATATACCGCCCTTCTGCACACGCGCGATGACGGCTTCCGTCATCGCCTTGCGCGACGCGGCATCGCCCGTGCCGAAATTCACCGCCACCTGGTTGAGCACAACATCGTTGAGCACGCGAATGCCCGGCTCCTGCGACAGTCTCTGTGCCAAGCGCCGCGCCAGATCGCAATGACGCGCCACCATCGCGGCGATGCCCTCGCGTCCCATCTGCCGGATCAGCGCCCAGACGGGAATCCCGCGCGCCCGGCGGCTGAGCTCGGGCACATAGTTGGACGGCACGCGGTCGCCCTGCCCGATAGATGGCAAATAGCTCGACCATTGCGTCATGGCCTTGAGCAGCACTTCCTTGTCGCGCACGATCGCAAAACCCGTGTCATAAGGCGCCTGCAGCCATTTGTGCCCATCCGTCACCCAGGAATCGGCGGCCTCAATGCCCTCGGTCAGATGCCTGCGCGAAGGCGTCACCCGCGCCCAGAGGCCGAAGGCCCCATCGACATGTACCCAGGCGCCATGCGCCTTGCCGATCCGCACGACGTCGGTGAACGGATCGAAGGCGCCCGTATTGATCTGCCCTGCCTGCGCGATGACGATCTTGGGCCCATCGAGCGGCGCGATCGCCGCCTCGAGGGCATCGGATAGCATACGGCCCTGATCGTCGGTCGCGATCTTGATGACTCGGTTGTAGCCGAAGCCGATGAGCTGCAGCGACGAGAACAGAGAGGAATGGGCGTCCGCCCCGATCAGCACATGGACGGGTGGCGCACCGAACAATCCATCCGCATCCGGGTTCCAGCCCTGGGCCAGCAGCGTCCCCGTACGCGCCGCCGCAAGGCAGACGCCATTGGCCACGGTCGCGCCGGTAACGAAGCCGACAGCGCTGCCCCGCGGCAGATCGAGCAGATCGATCAGCCAGCTCTCCGCGATCTCCTCGATGACGGCAGCCGCCGGCGTCGGCGAGTGATAGCCCGCATTCTGCCCCCAGGCACTGACCAGCCAGTCCGCGGCCACACCCACGGGCTGCGAGGCGCCGATCACCCAGCCGAAGAAGCGCGGGCCTGTCATCGGCATCAGTCCGCCTTCGGTCATGCCGATCAGTTCCTCGATCACCGCCTCCGGCGCCGTCCCCGTTTCGGGCACCGGGCCGGAATAGGCCTCGCGCAACGCATGATAATCCCGTTGGGGAGGCTTCGGATCGATGGCAACGCGCTCGCGATAGGCGATGGCCTCGTCCATCGCCTTCGCAAACAGCGATCGCAGTTCCTCGCTCATGCGGCGCGCCGCGCCGCGGTGACCGGCTGGAACAGCATTTTGATATAGCAGCGGACCATCAGGATCTGCTCTGGCAGGATGTTGGGGTCGAGCAGCGCCCGGCCGAGTACGATGCCACCATCCACGATGCAGTAGATCATGCGCGACAGTTCCGCGACCTCGTCGTTCTCAATATAGCCATGACGCTGCGCCGCCGCTTCGATGCGCTTGGCGAAGAATTCGTTCCAGAATTGCACCGACTCCTTCATCAGCCGGACCACTTCGCGGTCGAACAGGCGCTCCTGATAGGTAATCGAGGCAATGAGACATCCGGGATGCCCGTTAGGCAGGTCCGACATCTTCTCTGCAAACAGCTTGAGCCCAATCAGCAGCGTCTGCAACGGCTCGCCATCCGCCAGTTGTTCCGCGCGCGCGAAGATCGAACCGAGCAAATTGCGGTTGGATTGGTCGTAGCGCACGATCATTTCCCGCGCCAATTCGTTCTTGTCGCGAAAATGATAGAAGAAGCCTGACTTGGTAATGCCGGCCTCTGCGATGATCTCTTCGATCGACGTCGCGCCGAATCCCTTGGCGAGGACCGCCGCTTCGGCGATCTCCAGAATCCGCTCGCGAGTCGCTTCTCCCTTACGCACTGGTCACTCCTGACGCTGTTTGCCGCACCGCCGGTAAGGTTTCGTACCTGAAGCCAGGATGAACGGCTGTTCAGCCCGTCGGGCAACGCCTTGCACGCCCTCATCGATTTCGATGGCAACACGGGTGTACCGCGCGTCGGCTGGAGGCGGTCGATATGCCGTTCTACATTCGGACATCATGAGCGAGATGCCGAAAAATGAGTGATCACATGAGATCGCAGGAGCCGCGGGCGGGCAGAATCTACGTCACCGACGGTGGTATCGAGACCGACATCATCTTCAACCGCGGTGTCGACCTGCCCCATTTCTCGGCATTTCCGCTGAATGACAGCGCAGCAGGCCGCGATGTTATCCGTGGCTACTATCGCGACTACCTCCCGGCGGTGCGGGCGGCGGGCGCTCCCTTCCTGTTCGCGACCGACACCTGGCGCGCCAGTTCCGATTGGGCCGATCGTCTCGGCTACGACCGCGCGCTGTTGGCTCAGAACAGCCGCACGGCCGTCGCGCTTTGTGCCGAGCTCGCCGACGAGTTCGCCGCGGCCGGCGTCGCCAGCGCGATCACCGGCATACTCGGGCCCCGCCGCGATGCCTGGCAACACGATGCCGCCATGACCATCGGCGAGGCTTACGACTATCACGCGCCGCAGATCGAGGCTTTTGCCGACACGGTCGCCGGATCGATCCAGGCCTACACGCTGACCAACACGCCGGAGGCGATCGGGATCGCCAGGGCAGCCAAGGCTATGGATCTGTCCGTGATGCTCTCCTTTACGGTGGAGACCAACGGAAACCTGCCCGGGGGCAAGCCGCTCGGCACCGCGATCGCCGAGGTCGATGCCGCGACCGGGGCCCATGCCGAATATTTCATGGTCAATTGCGCCCATCCGAGCCATTTCGCCGAACCGCTGATGAGCGGCGAAGCCTGGGTGCAGCGCATCGGCGGCCTCCGCGCCAACGCCTCGCGCAAGAGCCATGCCGAACTCGATCAATCGCCGGATATCGACATCGGCGACATAAACGAGCTGGCCCACGGCCATGCGGAGCTCATGCCGGCTTTGCCCAATCTCCGCCTCATCGGCGGCTGTTGCGGCACCGACCATCGGCACATCGGCGCCCTCTGCGCCCATGTGCTGCCCCATGCCGCCGGGTAGAGCGGCCTCAACCAAGGACCAATACCATGACCAGTATCGACCATGACTCGATGCCGCTCGGCATCGAAGATCAGCAGCATCGCTTTGGCCTGCTACAGGCTATTGCCGGCTTCTTCGCCGGATTGGCGAAGCGGCGCCGGCGCAAGAGGGCGATCCAGCAGATTTCGACGCTCGACGAGCATCTGCTTCGCGACATCGGCCTCAATCCGCAGGACTTCCGTGACGCCTTCGAGAACCGGCGGAGCTCGCTGCTCTTCACGCCGTTCCGTGAGCCCTATGAGAGGGACTAGGCGCCATGCGGGGGAACGGAAGATGAGGGCCGGATCAGCAGTCCGGCCCTCAGCCTTTATATAGCCTTTGCGGTGGAGGCGCGGATGTCGAGCCGCGTCGGCAGGATCTCGCGCCTGACCTTGCCCCCGCCCTCGAGGATGATCTCGATGGCCCGCTTGCCGATGTCGGCGATCGGCTGGGAAATCGTGGTGAGCGGCTGAGCGGC
Organism: Devosia sp.; assembly: GCA_035549855.1. GTDB lineage: Bacteria > Pseudomonadota > Alphaproteobacteria > Rhizobiales > Devosiaceae > Devosia_A. The sequence goes on from DASZPY010000046.1 coordinate 28,943, forward strand.
GGTCGCCCCTTCAGGAATGCCGTCGAACCCGATGATTGAAACCTGGCCCGGCACCTCCAGTCCACGGGCCTTGAGCCAGTCCATCGCGATCAGCGCAACGCGGTCGGACATGCAGAGCAGCGCCGTCGGCGGCTCCTGCGTATCGAACATGAAGGCCAGTGCCGCATGGGTCGTGGCCTCGTCGTTGAGCGTCTCATAGATCGGCACGCGCCGAGTATCGATGCCCGCCGCGCCCAGCGCATCGAAATAGCCATGCACGCGATCGCGGCTCGTCGAATAGACCGCAGCCTCGACCTCCGCCATCGTCACCGGACCCGAGCGATCGTCGACGAATTCGAGCGCCAATATGCCGAAGCGGCGATGGCCGAGATCGATCAGGTGCTGCGCCGCAACGCGCGCACCTTCACGATCGTCGACGCCCACGGCCGAAATGGAGGGATCGGGCTTCCCCAGCGCCAGCGCCACGAAGGGCAGTTGCCGCTCCCTCGTCAGTTCCACCAGCCGCTCGCCGCCCTCGATGCAGAGCAGCACGAAGCCATCGACCAGCGCATTCTGCACGTTCCAGGCGAGGCCGTCCGAGTTGAGCGCGGAGATCAGCGACAATCCGGCCCCCCTGTCGTCGCAGGCATCGGAAATGCCGCGCATCAGCTCCCGCGCGAACGGATCCGTGAAGAAATAGTCCAGCGGTTCAGCCACGGCGATGCCGATGGCATTGACCTTGCCGGCGCGCAGTAGCCGCCCTTTCGGGTCCGGCCCACGAAAGCCGAGCTTTTTGGCTACGGCGCGGACATGTTCCCGCACCTCCTCGCGCACCACTTCCGGACGGTTGAAGACATTGGACACCGTGCCCTGCGAGACGCCCGCGGCCTTCGCCACGTCCGCTAACCGGGCCACCCTGTCCAAAACCACCGCCATTGCGCCTCTCATCTCCGCGCGAGCAAGATTTCCCTATCACATCTCTTGAAACGATTCAATTTTTTCTTGCAGTCCGAGCGCGGATGGCCTAGATTTTGAATCGGTTCAAGGGAATTCCGCGTTCCCGGATTGAACCGATTCAGTGACGGAGAGGAACAATGAGCACTATCGAGATCGGCGGCTTCACCGCCACGGACTCCGGCCAAAGCAATCCTTTGGGCCGCGCCATCGCCGGCGTCTGGCAGGTCTGGACCAAGCATCGTGATACGCGCCGGACCCTGCATTATCTGCGGCAGGCCGACACCCGGACCCTGCGCGACATGGGCTTCGAGCCCGCGGAAATCTACGGCTCCCGGCTCGGCAGCATCGGCGAGATCCACGGCGACGCCTGGAAGGGCCTCGACCGATGACACGAGCCGCGGCGTTGGAATGAAGGGCCGGACCCGCCGTCCGGCCCTTTGCTTCAGGCCTTGAGCCTGCCCAGGATCGCCGCCCCCATCGCCTCGGTGCCGATGGTCTTGCGATTGTCCTGTGCAATGTCTCCGGTCCTGAGCCCATCCGCCAGCACGCCCGCGATCGCCGCCTCCACCCGGTCGGCCAGCGCGATCATGTTGAACGAATAGCGCAGCGCCATCGCAAAGCTCGCAACCATCGCGATCGGATTAGCGACGCCCTTGCCCGCGATATCCGGCGCCGACCCATGCACCGGCTCGTAGAACGCCTTTCTTTTCCCGGTCGTTTTGTCCGGAGCACCCAGCGACGCCGACGGCAGCATGCCGAGCGAGCCCGTGAGCATCGCCGCCGTATCGCTGAGGATGTCGCCAAACAGATTGTCCGTGACGATCACGTCGAACTGCCGCGGATTGCGCACCAGTTGCATGGCGCAATTGTCGGCGAGGATGTGGTTGAGCTCGATGTCGGGATAGTCCTTGCCCACCGATTTCACCACCTCATCCCACAGCACCCCCGACTTCATCACGTTCTTCTTGTCGGCCGAATGCACCTTCTTGCCGCGCGTCCGCGCCAGGTCGAACGCCACGCGCGCGATGCGGTCAATCTCGTAGGTCTCATAGACCTGCGTATCGATGGCGCGCTTCTGCCCATTGCCGAGATCGGTGATCTCCTTGGGCGCCCCGAAATAGACGCCGCCTGTCAGCTCGCGCACGATGAGGATGTCGAGGCCCTCGACGATCTCCCGCTTGAGCGCTGAGGCATCCGCGAGCGCCGGATAGCAGATCGCCGGCCTCAGGTTCGCGAACACCGCGAGTTCCTTGCGGAGCCGCAGCAGCGCCGCCTCCGGCCGGTGCTCATACGGCACATTGTCCCATTTCGGCCCGCCCACCGCGCCGAACAGCACGGCATCGGCGGCGAGTGCCTTCTGCATGTCCTCGTCGCTGATGGCGACGCCGTGCTTGTCATAAGCTGCGCCCCCCGCCAGCGCCGTGTCGAGTTCGAAATCGGTCTCGCCCTGGCTGTTCAGCCAGCGGATGATCTTTTCGACCTCCGCCATGATCTCGGTGCCGATGCCGTCGCCGGGGATGAGGAGGAGCTTGTGCGTCATCATGTTTCTCGGTGTTGCAGCCGCTTCATCAGGAAGTAGCGGGAATAGGATTGCGGAGTATCGGCGATCTCGCCGAAGACGGAATAGCCGAGCTTTTCGTAGAAGCCGCGGGCCTGGAACGCGAAGGTGTCGAGCCAGATGCCAGTCAGCCCATTAGCGCGCGCTACCTGCTCGGCCTGTTCCATCAGCCGCGTGCCGAGCTTCTGCCCGCGCGCTTCCGGCGGCACGAAGAGCAGTTCGACGAACATCCATTGATAGGCGTAGCGCGCCGTGAGGCCGCCGACCGCGTCGCCTCTGTCATCGGCGATCGCGAGGCACAATTCGCCATTGGGCCCGGCAAAGCCGCTTACCTGCCGGTTATGGGCGCGGAGCCGTTCGCGGATCGCCGTCTCGTCCACGGCGCTGATGCTGTCGCTGGCGACGATTTCCATCTCAGGACCGGCCCGCGCCGATGCGCGCCGTCGCCTCGATCTCGAGCTTCATCTCCGGGGTGGTGAGCCCGCACACCACCATCGTCGCCGCCGGCCGGATCGTGCCGAAGATCTCGCCCGCGACCGCGACCAGGGCGTCGTAATGCGCCATGTCCGTGATGTAGTAGTGCACCCGCACCACATCCTCGAGGCCGGAGCCGGCCTCCTCAAGTGCTTTGCCGATGGTCGCGAGCGCGTTGCGCGCCTGCGCGCCGGCATCCTCGGGCATGGTCATATTTGCATAATCGTAGCCGGTCGTTCCCGACACATAGACCATGTTCCGGTCGACGACCGCGCGCGAATAGCCGATCTTGCTCTCGAAGGGCGAGCCCGATGAGATGCGGCGAACCATTGCTTCGTCAGATCCAGGGACGGCTCTGCGCGACCTTGCTTTCGAACGCGCTGATCTCGGCCCCTTCCTTCATCGTCGCTGCGATATCGTCTAGGCCCTCGAGCAGCGTCTGCTTGCGCGCCGGATCGATGTCGAAATGGATGGTGCCGCCATCCGGCCCCTTGATCGTCTGCGCCTCGAGGTCGACCGAGATCGTCGCATTGGCCCCGCGCTCGGCATCGTCCATCAACAACTTGAGTTGCTCCGGCGAAACGACGACCGGTAGAATGCCGTTCTTGAAGCAATTGTTGTAGAAGATGTCGGCGAAGCTCGTCGAGATCACGCAGCGTATGCCGAAATCGAGCAGCGCCCACGGCGCATGCTCGCGCGACGACCCGCAGCCGAAATTGTCGCCCGCCACGATGATCTTCGCGTCGCGATAGGCCGGCTTGTTGAGCACGAAATCCGGGTTCTCCGAGCCATCCTCCTTGTAGCGCATCTCCGAGAACAGCGCTGTGCCCAGCCCTGTCCGCTTGATGGTCTTGAGGTACTGCTTGGGGATGATCATGTCGGTGTCGATATTGATGATCGGCAGCGGCGCGGCCACGCCCGTCAAATGCGAGAATTTGTCCATGATCGTCACACCCGTGTCAGTCTGGGCGCTTAATGGCTGAAGCCCGGCCCATTGGCAAGCGCCCGGCGCCCCGCTAGGCTCCGCGCCGCCGAGGGAGGGTGCGCCCGGTGAAACTTCTGATCGTTTCCGATCTCCATTATTCTCTGCCGCAATTCGACTGGGTGGTGGAGGCGGCGCCCGCCTATGATGCCGTCATCATCGCCGGCGACCTGCTCGATGCCTTTTCCGAGGTCGATGTCGGCACCCAGATCATCGTCGTCCTCAAATATCTGAAGCGCCTGCGCGACATCACCCGGGTGCTGGTCTGTTCCGGCAATCACGACCTCGACGAGATCGGCCCCGGCGGCGAAAAGCAGGCCCTCTGGATGAAATCGGTCAAGAAGCTGTCCATCGCCGCTGACGGCGATACCGCCTGGCTCGGCAAGACCCTCGTCAGTGTCTGTGCCTGGTGGGACGGCCCCGCCACCCAGAAGGAAATCGATACCGAGCTGCAGCTCGCCGCGATCCAGCGCAAGGGACCGTGGATCTGGATCTACCACGCCCCGCCGCCCAATTCGCCCGTCAGCTGGTCGGGCGAGCGCTTCTATGGCGACCAGGCGCTGATCGGCTGGATCGCCCGCCACAACCCCGATCTCGTCATATCGGGCCATGTGCACGAGGCGCCTTTCGTCCGCAACGGCTCCTGGATCGACCGCATCAGCAACACCTGGGTGTTCAATGCCGGCAAGCAGATCGGGCCCGTCCCGACCAGCATCGCCGTCGACACGGACGCCATGGAAGCGGCCTGGTTCTCGCTCGAAGGCGCGGAATCGGTGAGGCTGGACGCGCCGCTCACCCGGCCCTTGCAGCAATTGACGGCAATGCCGGATTGGATGAGTCAGCCCGCTTGATCCCGGGAGCGTTACAGCCTTCCATCCCCGGTGCTGCTCGGCCCTGCCTTCACCGCCGGCCGCTGCCGCTGCACCAGCGTATCCAGCACCTGGTCCACCATGCCCAGATGGTCGGCCCGGTCCGCGAACTGCCGCTTCAGGTCCGCGAGATACCCCGTCGCATCCGTCAGCCGCCGCGCCAGGATCGAGGACACATGGAAGCTGATCTCGCGATGGCTTTGCAGCAGCGCCCGCGCATTCTCGATCCGGAATGCGGTGACGTCCGTCACCGCCCGAACCGTCGCCGTATGCGGTCCGCCCAGCAGCGCCGCGATCTCGCCGAAGATTGCTCCCGGCATGGCGATGTCGGCGACCTGTGTCTCGCCGCGCAGCACTTCGACTTCGCCCGCCGCGAGGATGAACATCCGGTCGGTCCCCGGTCCCTCGGGCAGCAGCACATCGCCCGGCTTGAACTTGTCGAGCGGAAAGGGATCGCAATAGGCGAGCACGTCTGCCATCGAGCCATCCGACGCCATAGGGGAAACTCCATCTGCACCGGCGCCGATCATGCACCTCCGATCGCCGGGGTGGCAAGGCGCGCCGCGTCATGGCAGGAAACCGCTATGTCCAGAACCACCCCCGGCACGCTCCTGCTCGAAAAGCTCGGCGTCGCCTTTTCGCTTCACCCCTACGATTACGACCCCGACGCCCCCCGCATCGGCCTCCACGCCGCCGAGACGCTCGGCCTCGACCCCGCCCAGGTCTTCAAGACGCTGATGGCCGAGGTCGACGGCAAACCGGTCTGCGTCGTGGTGCCATCGGATCAGGAGGTGAGCATGAAGAAGCTCGCGGCAATTTTCGCCGGGAAGTCCGGGCAGATGATGAAGGCTCCCGACGCC
>DASZPY010000047.1:0-3700 GCA_035549855.1 Devosia sp.
TAGGATTCGCGCGCGAGCCGAGGGGGGCTTCATCATGGGCAGCAAAATCGCAGCGCACGGCGCAATCGCAGCGGCCGGGTGTCTTTCGCTCGTCTCTCTGACGGGTCCCGCCGCCGCTCAGGCCCAGCAGACCGCGCAGGCGACGCCGGCCGGAATTGAAGAAGTCGTCGTGACGGCGACCCGGCGCTCCGAGGCCCTGAGCAAGGTGCCCGAAAGCGTCAGCGCCTTCACCACCGAGAAGATGGATCAGCTCAACGCCAAGTCCATCGCCGACCTCGTCGCCTTCACACCCGGCGTGACCTTCGATCAGTCGACCAAGAATGTCTCGATCCGCGGCGTCAACTCCGACGCCGGCGACGCCACGACCGGCGTCTATATCGACGACACGCCAATCCAAATGCGCACGCTGGGCTTCGGCTCGGACAATACGCTGCCCTCGGTCTTCGATCTGGAGCGCGTGGAGGTTCTCAGAGGTCCGCAGGGCACGCTGTTCGGCGCTGGCTCGGAAGGCGGCACGGTGCGCTACATCACGCCGCAGCCCAGCCTCAGCGACTACAGCGTCTACGCCAAGTCGGAGTTCTCCGATACGCAGGACGGCAGCCCAAGCTACGAAGGCGGCGCGGCGCTGGGCGGACCGATCGTCGAGGACAAGCTGGGCTTTCGCATCAGCGCCTGGGGCCGCCACGACGGCGGCTGGGTGGACAAAGTCGATTACGCCGATCCCAGCAAGGTCCTTCAGAGCGACACGAACTACGCCGACACCATCGTCGCGCGTGGCGCCTTGCTATGGCAGCCGCTGGAGGGCCTGACCGTCGAGCCCGCCGTGTTCTATCAGAGCCGCAACAAGAACAACATCGACGACTATTGGGTCGGGATTTCAGATCCCTCGAGCGGCGACTACCGCACCGGCACGCCGGAGGATATGGGCGACAAGGATCACTTCACGCTGTCCTCCCTCAAGGCCGATTACAATTTCGGCGACATGGAGCTGATCTCGAACACCTCATTCTTCGACCGCCATCAGGTCGTTCAGGACTACAGCGCCACCCTTTACGATCTGTCGTACTTCCAGGGCATCATCCACGGCAGCTGGAATCCGGACTACGGCCAGCATTGCACGGGCGGCCTGTGCAAGGTTTACCGGCACGACTTCAACCATGGGGGCCCCAAGCCGCCGCCGCTGCTCACGGCCACCGGCCTCGACCTTCCCGGCTACAAGGATGTGGCGCCCTTCGGCCATTACGAGGCGACCAACTACGTCACCAACACCCAGGACAATTTCACCCAGGAAGTGCGGCTGCAGTCGACGGATTCGCAGGCGCGGCTGTCCTGGATCGTGGGCATGTTCTATTCGAATCAGAGCCAGCTCAGCGTCGAGGAGATCAACGATCCGCAGCTTCCGCAGCTGACCGAATATCTCTGGGGCCTCGACATGCTGACCGCGTGGGGCGAGGACCTTCTGCCGAACGGCGACGACTACATCAACCACACCCGCGGCCATGAGCATCAGCTCGCCGGCTTCGCCAATGCGACCTACGCCATCATCGCCGACACGCTGAAGCTGCAGGTCGGCGCGCGCATCGCCCAGACCCATTTCGACTTCAGCAACTTCTCCGACGGACCGCAGAATTTCGGCCCGCTCACGGGTCCGCCCGGCAAGAAGGACGAAACCCCGTTCACGCCGATGGCGAACATCACCTGGAACATCAATGACGACGATCTGATTTACGCCACGGCCGCGAAGGGCTATCGCATCGGCGGCGCCAATCCGCTGTTCCCCGTGAGCGCCTGCACCGAAATCACGACCGAACCGTCATCCTACGATTCGGACTCGGTCTGGAGCTACGAGCTCGGGACCAAGGACAGGCTGCTCGGCGGCCGCATCGAAACCTCGGCGAGCGTCTACTATCTCAAGTGGAACAACATTCAGCAGACGGTTTCGCTTCCCTCCTGCGGTTTCCGTTACACCACCAACCAGGGTTCGGCGGAAAGCAAGGGCTTCGACCTTCAGGCCGAATGGCTGATCACCGATCAATTCGATCTGGACATCAGCCTCGGTTACACCGACGCCTATTATACGAGCACGAGCTCGTCCGCGGGGCTTGTCCTCGCCAATGTCGGCGACCGTCTTCCCGGCTCGCCCTGGACGGCCTCTCTTGGCGCGCAATATACGGCCTCGATCTGGGGCAAGGACGCGTTCGTGCGGCTCGAATACGAATATGCCGGCGGCGAGACCGGGCTCTCCCCGGACCGCGATCCGGGCACGACGCTGTTCGACAGGCATCTGCTTCCCGAGCCGGCGACCAACATGTTCGCGATCCGGGCGGGCGCCACGCTGCACGACATCAACCTCGTGCTGTTCATGGACAATGTCTTCAACGCCCATCCGCTTCTCGACCTCAATCATCAGGACAACAAGACGCTGCTGTTCGAGGCCTCGACGTTCCGTCCACGGACGATCGGCCTGACCGCGACCTATCGCTATTGACCCGCGGGCGCTCAACCGAAGGAAGGGCCGCAGCTTTCGCCGGCGTCGTGGGCCATGGAAGGCCGGGCGAGTTCGACTGCGCGCGACGCCATGCCGACTGACCCCGCCCCTTCCGCCCGGCGCGGCGACCACACCGGACTCAAGGCCGGATCGCTTTCCTTCATCGAATCGCTGGTGATGGGAGTTGCGGGCAGCGCGCCCGGCTACACCATTGCGGTCACCACGGCCGTGCTGCTCGGCGTCGCCGGCGCGCTCTCGCCCGGCGCGCTCATCATCTTCGCCGTTCCGATGCTGGGCATCGCCGTCGCCTACAAGGCGCTGAACAGGAAAAGCGTGTCGGCCGGCGCGGCCTATCAGTGGACGACCGCCGAATTCGGCAAGTTCTGGGGCTTCTTCTCGGGCTGGGCGCTGCTCGTCGCCTCGATGGTGTTCATGGTGACCGGAAGCCTTCCGCTCGCCACCTCGACCTTGGATTTCATCGATCCCTCGCTCGTGAACGACGTCGTCCTCTCGGCGGCGATCGCCAGCGCCTGGTTTCTCGTCATCGCCGTGGTGCTGATCGTCGGCATCGAAGTGACGAGCCGCGTGCAGATGGTGATGACCGGAATCGAGCTGCTGATCCTGACCGCGGTGCTGGCCGGGGCGTTCTGGCGCGCGGCGGCCTTCGGCCCCGTCAATCCGCTATCCTGGAGCTGGTTCGGGTTCGGCTATTCGGCGGCGAGCTTCGCATCCTCGGCGCTGGTGGTGGTGTTTTTCTATTGGGGCTGGGACGTCACCGCGAATCTCGCGGAGGAAACCCACAACGGTCACGAGAATGCCGGTCACGGCGGCTTCGTTTCGATTTTCGTGACCATCGCCTATTACATCGCCTTCGTCTTCGCCGCCTTGTTCCTGTTTTCGATCCGGGACGCGTCCGGCTTCAACGCCAATATCATCTACAACATCGCGGTCGCGTCCGGCTTCGGCCATTACGGCGCGCTGATCGCCTCCTGCGCGGTGATTCTTTCCAGCGTCGCCACGCTGGAGACCACGATGCTGCAGTTCTCCCGCACGCTCTTCGCCATGGGCCGCGACGGCGCCATGCCGCATTTCTTCGGCGTCGTGGACCGGCGCACGCGAACGCCGGTGCGCGCGATGCTCCTGCTCATCGGCATGGGCCTGCTGCTTCTCTGGGGATCGAGCCTGATGCCGACGGTGAGTCTCATCATCGCC
>DASZPY010000048.1:0-3082 GCA_035549855.1 Devosia sp.
CGCGGCGCTGGGCGGACCGATCGTCGAGGACAAGCTGGGCTTTCGCATCAGCGCCTGGGGCCGCCACGACGGCGGCTGGGTGGACAAGGTCGATTACGCCGATCCCAGCCAGGTGCTTCAGAGCGACAGCAACTACGCCGACACCATCGTCGCGCGCGGCGCGCTGCTGTGGCAGCCGCTGGAGGGCCTGACCGTCGAGCCCGCCGTCTTCTATCAGAGCCGTAACAAGAACAACATCGACGACTATTGGGTCGGGATTTCCGATCCGTCGAGCGGCGACTACCGCACCGGCACGCCCGAGGACATGGGCGACAAGGACCACTTTACGCTGTCCTCCCTCAAGGCCGACTACAATTTCGGCGACATGGAGCTGATCTCGAACACCTCCTTCTTCGACCGCCATCAGGTCGTTCAGGACTATAGCGCCACGCTTTACGATCTGTCGTATTTCCAGGGCATCATCCGCGGCCGCTGGAATCCGGATTACGGCCAGCATTGCACCGGCGGCCTGTGCCAGTTCTACCGGCACGACTACAACCATGGTGGCCCCAAGCCGCCGCCGCTGCTCACGGCCACCGGCCTCGACCTGCCCGGCTACAAGGATGTGGCGCCCTTCGGCCATTACGAGGCGGTCAACTACGTCACCAACACCCAGGACAATTTCACCCAGGAGGTGCGGCTGCAATCCACCGATTCGCAGGCGCGGCTGTCCTGGATCGTGGGCATGTTCTATTCGAACCAGAGCCAGCTCAGCGTAGAGGAGATCAACGATCCCCAGCTTCCGCAGCTGACCGAATATCTCTGGGGCCTCGACATGCTGACCGCATGGGGCGAGGACCTTCTGCCGAACGGCGACGATTACATCAACCACACGCGCGGCCATGAGCATCAGCTCGCCGGCTTCGCCAATGCGACCTACGCCATCATCGCCGACACGCTGAAGCTGCAGGTCGGCGCGCGCATCGCCCAGACCCATTTCGACTTCGCCAACTTCTCCGACGGACCGCAGAATTTCGGCCCGCTCACCGGCCCGCCCGGCAAGAAGGACGAAACCCCGTTCACGCCGATGGCGAACATCACCTGGAACATCAACGACGACGATCTGGTGTATTTCACCGCGGCCAAAGGCTACCGCATCGGCGGCGCAAATCCGCTGTTCCCGGTCAGCGCCTGCACGGAGATCACATCGGAGCCAACCTCCTACGACTCCGATTCGGTGTGGAGCTACGAGCTCGGAAGCAAGGACCGCCTGTTCGGCGGCCGGGTCCAGACCTCGGCGAGCGTCTACTATCTCAAATGGAACAACATCCAGCAGTCGGTTGGGCTGCCGTCCTGCGGCTTCCGCTACACCACCAACCAGGGTTCGGCGGAGAGCCGCGGCTTCGATCTGCAGGCCGAATGGCTGATCACCGAAAAATTCGATCTGGACCTGAGCCTGGGCTACACCGACGCCTATTACACGAGCACCAGCTCGTCAGCGGGACTCGTGCTCGCCAATGTCGGCGACCGGCTCCCCGGCTCGCCCTGGACCGCTTCGCTCGGCGCCCAATACACCACCACCGTCTGGGGCAAGGACGCGTTCGTGCGGCTCGACTACGAATATTCGGGCGGAGAGACGGGCCTCTCGCCCGACCGCGACCCGGGCACCACGCTGTTCGACCGGCATCTGCTTCCCGAGCCCGCGACCAACATGTTCACCCTGCGCGCCGGCGCCACGCTGCACGACGTCAACCTCGTCCTCTTCATGGACAATGTGTTTAACGCCCATCCTCTTCTCGACCTCAATCACCAGGACAACAAGACGCTGCTGTTCGAGGCCTCCACGTTCCGCCCGCGGACGATCGGCCTGACGGCGACCTATCGCTATTGATCCCCGCCCCCGCGGCGGACGGCAGGGGCGCGGCGTTGGCCGCCCTCATGGGCTATAGAGGTCCTGTCGCCATTCACTTTGCGAGCCGCCATGCCCACTGATACTGCCCCTGCGGCCAGTCGCGGCGCGCATACCGAGCTCAAGGCCGGATCGCTCTCCTTCATCGAATCGCTGGTCATGGGCGTCGCCGGCAGCGCGCCCGGGTACACCATCGCGGTGACCACCGCCGTGCTGCTCGGCGTCGCCGGCGCGCTCGCGCCCGGGGCGCTGATCATTTTCGCTGCGCCGATGCTGGGCATCGCCGTCGCCTACAAGGCGCTCAACCGCAAGAGCGTGTCGGCCGGCGCGGCCTATCAGTGGACCACCGCCGAATTCGGCAAGTTCTGGGGCTTCTTCTCCGGCTGGGCGTTGCTCGTGGCCTCCATGGTGTTCATGGTGACGGGAAGCCTTCCGCTCGCCACCGCGACGCTCGATTTCATCGATCCGTCGCTGGTGAACGATGTCGTTCTGTCGGCGGCGATCGCCAGCGCCTGGTTTCTGGTGATCGCGACGGTGCTGATCGCCGGCATCGAGGTGACGAGCCGGGTCCAGATGGTTATGACCGGCATCGAGCTCCTCATCCTCACCGCCGTGCTGATCGGCGCATTCTGGCACGCGGCGACGGCGGGCCCGGTCAATGGGTTTTCCTGGCGATGGTTCGGGTTCGGCTATTCTGCGGCCGCCTTCTCTTCCTCAGCGCTGGTGGTGGTGTTCTTCTACTGGGGCTGGGACGTCACCGCGAACCTCGCGGAAGAAACCCACAACGCGCAGGAGAACGCAGGCCATGGCGGCTTCGTCTCCATCTTCGTCACCATCGCCTATTACATCGCCTTCGTCTTCGCGGCGCTGTTCCTGTTTTCGATCAAGGACGCCTCAGGCTTCAACGCCAACATCATCTACAACATCGCGGTCGCGTCCGGCTTCGGCCATTACGGCGGACTGATCGCCTCCTGCGCAGTGATTCTCTCGAGCATCGCGACGCTCGAGACCACGATGCTGCAGTTCTCGCGAACGCTCTTCGCGATGGGACGGGACGGCGCCATGCCGCATTTCTTCGGCGTCGTGGACCGGCGCACGCGAACGCCGGTGCGCGCGATGCTCCTGCTCATCGGCATGGGCCTGCTGCTTCTCTGGGGATCGAGCCTGATGCCGACGGTGAGTCTCATCATCGCC
>DASZPY010000049.1:0-45952 GCA_035549855.1 Devosia sp.
ATCCACTGTTGGCTGCTGCGGTGGCCTCTCGATGACGGCTGTTGTGGCCGGGGCGGGAGCGCGCTCGGAGAGGAACTGACTGCTCATCCAGCCGGACGCACCCCCGTCCATCTCGATCTCCACCCAACCGCTGGACACTCCTAGCGCACGTACCGAGCTGCCCTGATATAGCTTGCCCAAAACTCTCGCTGACGGGCTGGGGCCGGATCGCACATTCAGAGCGGTGGCGGTGACGTATAGCGTTCTGGCAACCTCAAATTTGTCAGCCTCGGTGTTGGGGCTGGCTGGGGACGATTGCGAGATCGCCGGTGAGGTCGGTCCCAGTTCTGATGGCAGAGTTGAAGTCGTCGTGCCGGTTCGCAATCCGGAGTACACTCCGCCGAGCGCCACCAGCACCACCAACCAGGGCAGGCAGCCCACCCGTTTCCTAGCCACGATTCCCCCGAAGCCGGGTTACCACGGCCGTCAGCGTACAGCGCGCAACAAGGGCTGGCGAGGTCTCCAAGTTGTCCGTCTCGCGTGGACTGAGGGCAGCGGCCGTTGGCAGGATATCGTTGTCAGCGATTGGCCTCGAGAGAGATCGAGCGGCGCGCCGCCCCTTATTCTAGGTCCGGTATCCACGTGGGATGGTCACGGAGATGGCCGGGCCGGCTGGCGGCTAAGCTCTCATCGATTGCCACCGGAGCGGAGTAGGACCGCACAATATCTGCGCTATGCGCATCCGTTGAGGGGAACGGACCAAATAAAGCGCCACTCCACGACCACCGTAGTGGAACTACGTTGTTTTCCTTTTAGGGGACTTCCCATTCTTCGGTGCACGTCGAGAGGCAACGTTCAGGAGCCGACGGAAGGTGGGACAATCCAGATGAGACGCTGCCCGGCAATCCGCAACATGAAGCAAGGTATCCCGCAGTGATGTCAGCTGATGAATTTGCCTGTCGAGATCCTCTGCTCTCTTTCGCAGAACAGGACGCGGAAGGTTTGGTATGCCGTCGCTGCCAAAGATGGCCGCGATCTCGTCCAGTGAGAATCCCGCGGACTTTCCCATCGCGATCAACTTGAGCCGCGGCACGACGTCGACAGAGAACTGTCGGCGCAGTCCGTGGCGTGTCCCCGAGACGATCAGGCCGATCTCCTCGTAGTAGCGCAACGTGGAAGGACGCATGCCAGTCAGTACGGCGACCTGGCCGATATCCAGCAACTTCATTCTTGACCTCAAGTTGGCTTGAAGTTGCATGCTCCGTTTCGAGATCAACGTCAATGACAGGGCAACGAGATGGAGCAACGGTATACGCTGACGGGCAACACAAGGGCGATCATGGCGATGCTGGCCATCTCGATGTTACTGGGATCATTGGGGACCAGCATTGCCAACATTGCATTACCTGCGCTCGCGGTAGAGTTCTCGGTTGCATTTCACCAGGTCCAATGGGTCGTAGTATCCTACCTTGCAGCTCTGACCGTCTCCGTACTCGTTGTGGGACAACTGGGGGATAGGTTCGGCCTCAAATTGATGCACCTGAGTGGACTGGGCCTGTTTTGCTTCGCCACGATCTGGTGCGGGCTTGCGCAGCACTTTCCGATGCTGGTCGCGGGACGAGTCCTGCAGGGAGTGGGTGGAGCATTTCTGATGACCTTGACCCTCGCACTCGTTCGCGTGAACGACGGTGAGTCGAGAATGGGCAGGGCGATGGGATTACTGGGCACAATGTCTGCCCTCGGTACAGCATTGGGGCCCTCCCTCGGAGGAATTCTCTTATCGACGACCGGATGGCGCAGCATCTTCTTTGCAGAGGTTCCGCTGGCTCTCTTGGCCTTCGTGCTTGCTTTAGTCTCCTTGCCGTCGGCCCCGTCGGATCGGAAATTTGCAAGGCCCGGCCCTTGGGTGAGCACAACCTCTCATCTCGCGCGGAACCTTGCCACCAACCTCATGGTTGCTGCCGTCATGATGACCACGCTTGTGGTAGGCCCCTTTTATCTCGGTCTGGGGCTCGGCCTGAACACGGCGATGACGGGGCTGGTCATGTCTATTGGCCCGTTGATTTCAATAGCCGCCGGAGTTCCATCCGGACGAGCCGTCGACGCGTTAGGATCGAAATCGGTTCTGCATCTCGGACTGGCTCTACTCAGCGTTGGAGCCTTCCTCCTAGCGCTGCTGCCAGCCATTGCGGGCGTAGGGGGCTATGTCGCAGCCATCGCCGTGCTCACGCCGGGATACCAACTTTTCCAGGCTGCCAACAACACTTCGGTCATGGCGACCGTGCGTAGTGATCGACGTGGGGCCGCCGCCGCCCTGCTGACCTTGTCCCGAAACATCGGACTCGTTATAGGGGCGTCCGCGATGGCCGCCCTGTTTTCGGCTGGCGTGGGCACGAACAACCTAGAAGTAGCCGCTTCCGCATCGATCCTACGGGGTGCGCGCACGATCTTCGTCCTTGCGGGGCTTCTGATGGTCCTAGCCATTGCCACAAGTTGGGGTAGCGCGAAAAATCGATAGCGGTCAAAAGCAGATCGGTGTTCTACTAAGACTATGCAAAAACGCCCGGATTCAATCGACTTCCATGGGTGCGGCCCTGATGTCGCGCCCAATGGGAGGCAACGCATCATGCATGGGGAAGCACCTTGACCGACCGAGCCACGCCCAACCTCCCGTCTCGCGACTTTGCGGTGACGTCCGAGTTCTATTGTAAACTCGGTTTTGGGGAGACGTGGCGCGATCCGGGCTGGCTCATCATGAAGAGGGGCAACTTGGCGCTGGAGTTCTTTCTCTTCCCTGAGTTGAGGCCCGCCGAGAGCGCTTTTTCTGCGTGTCTTCGCCTTGATGATCTGGATGAATTCTATCGCCATTGCCTAGCCGCCAAGATACCCGAGTCCGCGATCGGGTGGCCACGCTTGCACGCTCCAAAGATTGAGGCATGGGGCGGTCGCATTGGGGCACTCATTGATCCCGATTGCTCCCTGCTGCGTCTGATCCAGAACTGAATAGCGATACCGTTGAACTTGCCGTTTGCGCCAGAAGCGGACACTCCGACGCGAGATCAACAGGTTGTCAGCGCAGCACTGAACTAGCGGATCGCACTGCTACTTTCTGCCCAGCGCAACAGGTTCACCGTGGATCGTTGCCGGACGTTCAGTCATCCCCCCAAGCCGCGTTCGGCACAAGTGATGTGAAAGCATCGAGTTCACGATCTTTGCTTGAGGTTTCCTGGGCGATTCACATAGCGTGCGCATTGCGGCTCGTCGGGATAAGCGTCACCAAGGCTCGCTGTGATAAAACCGCTCCGGAAACGGACACTGGAAGGCGTTACCTACAAAAGGAACGTCAGTGTCGAGAAAATACTAGAGGAACTACACGTCCTCTCCCGCGAGGACGTGTTGACCCGACTTTCTATCACCAACAGATCCGATCCACGCTTTGTACCGAGCGAGTGTCTGGTCCACCTCGTGCGATCTACTCGGCTGGACAATTCCGACCGCTATTTCCGGAAACTCTATGTCCTGCTGATGACCCGCGTCGTCAAAGCGCTTCCTCGTGCCGATAGCGCAGACGGCAAGACGACCTCACTGCCGCTCGCTCGTATCCGCGACGCAGTAGTAAGTAAGCTCAACCTACTCCTCTCGAGCGACAGGACCGCCTATTCTGAAGCATTGGACTATTTCGAAGTCCGCTTCGATGGTGCCTTGGCTAATGCTCGCAAAGACGCCTCCGAGCCGGTCTGGCGAGAAAACCGACGAACTGTAACCCTCGAACTGGACGAGGAAATCGGCGCCGGAGAGGAGGTCGAGAGGGCAATGGGCGGCTTCGACCCATTTGCCGCATCGGAATATGAGAACAAAGATTACCGGTTGAGACTGGATGGGGCGATTGACACCTTGCCACCAGAACAAAAGAGGATCGTTGAGATGTTGCGGCAGGGCTTCCTGATAGACTCCGAGGACCCGAATGTACTGACGATATCCAAAGCCCTCGGCAAATCCGAAAAAACCATCAGGACTTACCGAGACCGCGCCTACGACACGATCCGCGCTTTCTTCGCTAGAGGATCGAGGTCATGACCCTGCGGCCCAGCCTCCAGGACGTGCTGTCTTCCTTCTCTGTCGAGCCGGACACCAGTCGGGAGACGCTGGAACGTTACATGCTGAGATACCCCGAGTACGCACCGCAGCTCATCGACCTGTCGCAAGAACTCTCCCGCACACTGTCGAGCTACGAAAGCGAGTTGTCGCAGGAGGAAGGTGAGGCGATCGAGGCAGCCTGGGCCAGCTTCCTTGATGCGACAACACCGGTGGACGTCTTCGCATCTCTTGGTGCGGCAGATTTCTCACGCCTCGCTCAGGCGTTGGCAATTCCACGCCAGGTCTTGACGGCGATCAAGGAACGGCGTGTCACGTTGTCCACCTTTCCAAAGGCCTTCCTTCGGAAGCTCGCCAATGAGATCGGGCGGTCATTTGAAGATGTCTTCTCCACTCTGTCCCTGCCAAAGGCAGCCGCAGTCAGGAGTTTCAAGTCTGACGAAAAGCCCGTCGCAACGAGCGAGACAGTCACGTTCGAAGAAGTTCTCCGGCAGGCTGGCGTCCCCGAGGACGGCCTCGCAGAACTGTTGCGGGATGACGAGTAATGGACGGCGTAGAGCTCGGCAGGCAAAAGGCCGCTGAACTTCACGCTCAGGCAGTTGCGCGCGGCGAGGACCCGCGAGCGCCGCTTACCTTCGCCGATGCCATCGCACGACATGAGGGCTACTACACCGAGCCCACGATCAAGGGCGCCGATATCCTCGAAGGAACTCGCGCCACTTTGGTTGGCGGCAGTGACAAGCTGATTGTCTACGAGAACGAAGGAACGGACTTCGACAAGGCATTCCTGATTGCCCATGAAGTAGGCCACGCGCTCCTTGGGGACGACCCGAGCGACACTGCGCCACCGGAGATTGAACCGGCGCGGGCGTCCGAACCGTCTCCAGTGGGCTTTGATCGGGTTGTGGACTACGGACGCCATCAACGCCGCGAAGTGCAGATGGATCTCTTCGCCCGCGAGCTGCTGCTGCCGCGGCCGGTAGTAAAAGCCCTGCACCTTGAGGACAACCTTACGGCATCGCAGATCGCCGAGTGCTTCGGAGCGCCGTTCGATGTCGTCGCGCAGCAGTTGTTCGATGCACTTCTTTTGCCGGTTCAGGTCGCCGAGGTGGAAAAAAAGCCCAAGCCACCACTCAATCCGCGACAACTCGAAGCCGTTCGCCACCGCGGGGTCGCCTACCTGCTGGAGGCCGGGCCTGGCACAGGCAAGACCGAGACACTAGCAGGCCGAGTTGAGGACCTGCTTGCCGAAGGGGTCGACCCGCGACGGATCCTTGTTCTCACATTTTCCAACAAGGCTGCGGGCGAGATGGCCGAACGCATCGCCCGCATCGACAACAATGCGGCGGCGGCAATGTGGATCGGGACCTTTCACGCCTTCGGGCTCGACGTCATCCGGCGCTTCCATCGCGAGCTTGGCTTTCCCCAGAGCCCAGGGATGATGGATCGTACCGAAGCAGTCGAGTTGCTGGAGAATGAGTTCCCTCGTCTTGGCCTCGAACGGTACAAGGACATCTATGATCCGGCGCAGATAATCGGCGACATGCTCGAGGCGGTGTCGCGCGCCAAGGATGAGGTGTGTGGCGCGGGCCGCTACCTGGATCTCGCCAACGAAATGCTCAGCCGAGCCGCAGGCGATGCCGACAGGATTCTCGCGTCGCAAAAGGCGATAGAGGTGGCGCGGGTCTACAGCGCCTATGAAGCCCTCAAGCGCGGCAAGAACCGTGTGGATTTTGGCGATCTCGTCCTGCTGCCGGTCGAACTCCTCGAGGGCGACGCCAGCATTCGAGCTCACTTCGGCGCACTCTATGACCACGTCCTTGTCGACGAATACCAGGACGTCAATCGATCCAGCGTTCGCCTACTCACGGCCTTGAAGGCAACCGGCGAAAACCTTTGGGCCGTCGGAGATCCACGCCAATCCATCTACCGATTCCGTGGGGCATCGAGCTTCAATACGAGCCGGTTTGGCAAAGAGGACTTCAAGGGCGGTATCACGAAGCCACTTGTTACCAACTATCGCTCGGTTCAGGAGATCGTCGATACCTACGGTACGCTCGCCGATCAGATGGAGGTCGGCGGAGCGGGCCGTCTCGAAGCCGATCGCGGGGCGGGTAACATCCGACCCAAGTTCACAACGTATCCGCAAGCCGATCAGTTGGTTGCGGGGGTAGCCGACGCGATTGAGGCCATGCGGGAGCATGGCTACAGCTACCGCGACCAGGCCGTACTCCGGACCGGCAACGAAAAACTCGCCGAGCACGCGGAACAACTGGAGCAGCTCGGCATCCCTGTTCTGTTTCTCGGCAGCCTGTTCGAGCGCGCCGAGGTCAAGGACCTGCTCTCACTGCTGACTATTCTCAGTGATCGGCGTGCCATGGGGCTGACCCGGGTTTCGCAACTGCCCGAGTTCGCCTTGCGTCTTGAGGATCTCACGGTAACCCTTGATTTCCTGAGGTCACGCGAGGGGCCTCCCGCGACATGGTTGGAGGATCCCAGCGCGATAGGGGGACTCTCCGAGGCCGGACATAAAGCCCTTACAGCGTTGGCCGAAGCCATGAATGGTTTCGATCACACAGCTAAACCTTGGCCAACCTTGTGCCGACTTCTGCTCGACCGGACGCGCATTGCTGCACGGATCGCGGCATCGGAGAGTGTCGTGGATCGCACTCGCGGTATCGCGATCTGGCAGTTGATGAATTTCATCCGCGTGCAACCCGGCGGGCAGGGCCTGCCCATTACGCGTCTACTCGACCGTATCCGACGGCTGGTGCGCTTGCGCGACGAACGCGACCTGCGGCAATTGCCGGCGGCGGCACAGGGATTGGACGCTGTCAGGCTCTCGACCATACATGGCGCGAAGGGGCTCGAGTTTCCTGTTGTTCACTTGCCGGGTCTCAACCAGGACACAATCCCGAGGTCCTTCCAGAAGCCCGACTGTCCATATCCGGAAGGCATGGTCGAAGGCACCGAACTGCTGCCACTCGACAACCTCCGCGAGGGTCACAAGGAAGAACAGGAGTGCTTGTTCTACGTGGCGCTGTCCCGGGCCAAGGATCGCCTGTTTCTTTACGCGTGCACGGAAAAGTCAGGCGGCTCAAACCGACCACTGTCCCCGTTTATCGGCCGCCTTGGACAGGCGATCGATCACCAGCATCAAGCTGGGGCTCGCCAGCTGCCTCCCGCGCCACAGGACGCACCCGTCACTGTCCGGGTAGACGGCGCGATGCGGTTCACAGCGTCGGAAATACAGCTCTACGAGTCCTGTCCACGGCGCTTCCTATACACCTACATGCTCCGCACCGGTGGTCGCCGCACTTCCACCCCCTTCATGCAAACCCACGACGTGGTCCAAGAGGTCATGAAGTGGATGCTCGCGGAAAGCGAAGCGATTGATGACGATGCCATCGAGGCCAAGCTGCAGGATGCCATCACAGCCAGCGAACTCGGCCGGCATGGCTATGTCGGCGACTTCAAGGCGCTCGCAATGGGAATGTTGCGCTATCTGCAGAGCATCCGGATCGGGCGAACCAACGAGCCGATAACGGCGCTGACCATCCGCTTCGGCCAAGAAGAACTGACGGTGGTCCCGGACGAGGTTTCGGTAGGCGCCGGCGGCCAACGGACGTTGCGCAAGATCAAGACTGGGCACAGGCGATCCAAGGAGCACAACGACCTGGCAGCGGCCGCATTCTTGCTGGCTGCGCAGCGCGCATTTCCAGATGCAGTTGTCGAGCTGGTGCATCTGGCCGACGAGGCGTCGACGCCGCTTGGGCCGGGGTTGGGCAGAAAGGAAATCGCGGCCCGACACGACAAGCTGGCTGGGGTGCTCGAGAAGGTCCGCAACGGCGAGTTTCCCACCAAGGCCTCGGACTTCACATGTCCCAAGTGTCCGGCCTTCTTTATATGCGGTCCGCTGCCGGAAGGCGTGCTCGTAAAGAATTTTTAGGAAATCCTTACCGGTCAGCTCGCGCCGCTCCGATTGACCTTGTGGAAGCCGGATCCTCCTCCCCCGGCCCACAGGGAATAAAAGAATGGAAAATCACGAGAAAATCGACGTTGAAGACGTCGGCGAGGCCCTGAAGGAGGGCCGCGAACTGCGTGAAGCGCTCAAGTATCGCGTGCAGTTCGCCAACGGCAATCTGGACTTCCGCCCGATCGAGATCGACGATCCGCTGCCGCTCGGCCGCCAGATCGTTACGGCCGGCGGCCTCAACGTTCGCGATGATGTCAGCCTCTTCGCTATCCTCGCGGGCGGCGACTTCGAGGATGTCCGCCTCGACGAAACGTTCGACCTGCGCGGTAAGGATGCGGAGCGCTTCGTCGCTTTCGTCACCGACCGCGACTTCAAGCTCACGATCAACGATCACCAGCTGGAGTGGGGCAAGCCGCTGATCAGCGGCTCCGAACTCGCTACGCTGGCCGAGATCTCCGACGATCAGGCGATATTCCTCGAGGTTCGCGGCGGCGAGGATCGTCTCATCGAGCTTGATGAGCTGGTCGACCTCAACCAGCCGGGCATCGAGCGCTTCATTGTCGCGCCGAACCCGAACAAGCTGATCGAGATCATCGTCAACGCTCGCCGCCGCGTGGTCGCGGGCAACCGTGTGACGTTCGAGCAGGTCGTGCAGATTGCGTTTCCCGGTACGCCGGAACCGAACACGGTCTTCTCCATGACTTACCGCAAGGCGGCGTCTGCGCCCCATGCCGGCGAGCTGGGTCCCAACGGCGTCGTCATCGTGAAGAAGGGCACGATCTTCAATGTCACGAAAACTATTCAGTCTTAATGCGGACCTGCAGCGGCTGCGCGACGAGGGCTACTTCGTGCAGATCCGCGGCGGCATGCTGATCATGCGCGATGTGCCCTACGTGAACTCCGAGCGCCGCGTGCGCTCGGGGACCCTCATCTCGACCATGACGCTGGCTGGTGACCTCACCCAGCGTCCCGACACTCATGTCGTCAATTTCGACGGCGAGTTTCCGTGTTTTTCCGATGGCACGCCTATCAAGAACATCTCGCACGCTGCGGGGGATTTTGACCTGGGCCACGGGGTCACGGCCAAGTTCAGCTTCTCGAGCAAGCCAACCGAAGGCTACACCGATTATTACCACAAGATGACCACCTACGCCTCGATCTTGGCCGGACCGGCCGAGGTGCTCGACCCCAAAGTCAGCCCTCGGACGTTCCGCCAGCCTGAGGAAGAGGAGGACAGCGTCTTCAACTACACCGAGACGGCGTCCGACCGGGTCGGCATCGGGGCGCTCACGGAGCGGCTGAAGACCGAGAAGGTGGCCGTCATTGGCACCGGCGGCACCGGCAGCTATGTGCTCGACCTAATCGCCAAGACGCCCGTCGCCCAAATCCACCTCTTCGATGGCGACGAGTTCCTCCAGCACAACGCCTTTCGCGCGCCCGGCGCTCCTAGTCTCGAAGAACTGAGGGACGCGCCGCTCAAGGTCGACTACCTAGCGAACATCTACTCGCGCATGCGCAAGGGCATCGTACCGCATCCCTGCATGCTCAACCCCGACAATGTCGGCGAGCTCGCAGGGATCACCTTCGCCTTCATCTGCGTCGACGCCGGGCCGATCAAGGAAGCGGTTATCCGGCAGCTTGAGGCTCAGGGCGCATCCTTCGTCGACGTCGGCATGGGCCTCGAACTGAGCGAGGGCTCCTTGGGTGGTATTCTGCGCGTCACGGCAAGCACACCTGAACGGCGTGATCACGTTCACGACGGTAGGATTTCGTTTGCGGCGGCCGCGGACGGCGGCATCTACGACTCGAATATCCAGGTTGCTGAGCTCAATGCCTTCAACGCCGCTCTCGCAGTCATCAAGTGGAAGAAGATCCGGGGCTTCTACCGCGATCTCGAGCGTGAGCTCCACAGCACCTACACCACCGATGGCAACCTGCTCCTGAATGCCGACAGCGACGACGGTGAAGATGTTGAAGGTTAAGTCTCTCGAGCATCAGTTCGTGGGGACCATCCCCGAGGTCCTGGACCTCGGGGTTCTCTACGTGTCCATGGAGTTTGGGACGGTCACCCATCTCTGCTGTTGCGGCTGCGGCGAAGAGGTGGTTACGCCCCTTACCCCGACTGACTGGAAACTGACCTACGACGGCGAGACGATCTCGATCTGGCCGTCCGTCGGCAATTGGAACCTGCCGTGCCGTTCTCACTATGTCATTCGGGGCAGCAAGGTGGTCGAAGCCGGGTCCTGGTCGGACAAGCGCATCTCCGCCGAGCGGGCCCGGGACAAGGCTGCCAAGGCTGTCTTCTACGGCACCCCCGATGATGACACCGTCCGCGGCACTTCTTTGCCCGCACCGCAACCGACCGACCAAACTCGACCACCGTCCCTTGGTGGGCTTATCCGCTGGCTCAAGGACCGCCTCTTCTAGCGCCAATCCGGCGCCGGCGCTCAAGTACCGACGCTTCACCCCCCACTTTCCGGTTGCGAACGTGTGGACAGGAGCCAAATCGGCGTCCATAGGCGGAATACTGCGCTCTAAGACAACATTGCGGGTTTCAACGACCGTACGACGTGTCTTGACACGACGGGTCCGCAGAGCGATCTGTGGAATTCTAGAATTCCAAGGTTCATCATGCCTATTGCTTTAGTGACCGGCGCCGGCTCCGGGATTGGGCGAGCAACATCCATGGCCCTCGCTCAAAACGGGTATTCACTGGCGCTGTGGGGTAGACGGCAAAACGAACTCGAATCGACTGCCAAGCAAATCGAGATGATCGGAGGACGCGCGATTATCATACAGGGTGACGTCTCGAACCGAGAGCACGTCTCAGCTGGATTCGATAGGATCGACAGTGAATTCGGCCGACTCGACCTGCTGTTTAACAATGCCGGCGTCAATCGTCCCGCCCGCTTTGATGAGATCACGCAGGACGATTGGCACGCCGTGATAGCGACGAACTTGACGGGTTGTTTCCTCATGGCTCAGCACGCCTTTCGTCGTATGCAGAAGCAAGATCCGCGCGGTGGTCGCATCATCAACAATGGCTCCATCTCGGCTCAGGTACCCCGCCCTCAAAACGCGGCCTATACGGCTGCAAAGCACGCAGTCACGGGCCTGACGAAATCCATCTCACTTGACGGGAGGCCCTTCGATATCGCCTGCGGACAGATCGACATCGGCAACGCGGCGACCTCCATGGCGACTGGCAACGCGCAAGGAGCCCTTCAACCAGACGGACGCGTTGTTCCTGAACCGACAATCAGCCTTGAGGACGTGACGAGTGCCGTGGTCGCGATGGCCAAGCTGCCCTTGTCGGCCAACGTGCAATTCATGACGATCATCGCGACGACAATGCCTTTCATCGGCCGCGGATAGAACGGGGTATCAACTGCAGCGTCCTAGTTGCAGGACCGGCCCCTTCTTTTATCGAGCCACACTGACGCTCGCCCAGTCGTTCACCGGCATGATAGGACCATCCCCCGGAGTTCCTGCACACACACCGGTGGTCTCAATGGCATGCCCGATCTCCTCAAGGTCCTCCGCACTCAGATCGAGCGTCGCGCCGTCCAGCGGCGCACTCAGCTGTTCGGGCCGTCGTGCCCCACAGATCACTCCTGTCACGGAGCTCCACTTCAGCACCCACGCGATCGCGACCGATGCCACCGACGTGTTGCGGCGCCTAGCAATCGGGCGAAGCAGCTCGACCAGGTCCAACGACTGACTCAGCGTCGGCTCCTTGAACCAGTACAGCACAGGCCGGAGCGGATCGCCCGCAGCCACGAACTCCTGCACGGAATTGCGATGATACCGCCCGCCCAGCAACCCATGCTGCAGTGGAGCGTAGGTGATCACACCGACGTCGTGCTCCTCCGCCCATTTGAGTACATCCAGGCCTCCCGAATTGACTCCGTCCCCGGAGAAGGGGCCGTTGGAAGAGCGATCCAGCAGCGAGAGCGGTTGCTGAAGCACTTCCACATGCCGCACCGCCTCGCATCGCTTGATCAGATCCAGGGGGTGGTTCGAAAGACCGGCCGCTCGTACCTTGCCCTCCTGGATGAGTTCGCCGACGGTTTCCCAGGAGTCCTCAATCGGTGTGTTCAGGTCCGGCCAGTGGAACTGCAGTAAATCGATGTGATCGATGCCTAGCCTTCGCAGCGACCCGTCCACCTGCTTGCGAATAGAGGCGGGGGCCAGGGATTTCGTGCGCACTGCAAGGTCGTCGCCCTCGTCGGCGGTATCGAAGACCCAGCCACTTGTCGTGAACACCAGCGGGCGGTCGGCCTGAGGCAGCTGACGTACCGCGCGGCCGACTACCATCTCGCCATAGCCTGTTCCATAGCTGGGCGCCGTGTGGACCCAATTCATCCCGGCATCCACGGCCGCATGAATCGCAGTTACCGATTCGGTCTCGTCGGCATGACCGAAGCGTCCCGATATTGCGAGCGCGCCGAGCCCGACTGGTGATAATGCCAGGCTGCCCGCCGGCCGTCTGCTGTCTTCACGTAACTTCAATTTCGTCGCTTTCTAATTGAGGGTCGAAAGGCTCATGGCGCACCGGCCGGCCGGCGAAGGGTTACAGCCTCGATGGGTTGGGCGATGTTCGGCACAGCGAAGGGGATTCTAACGGTCTGCGCGCACCAGAGAGCGGCGTTGAGCAGGACCCTGCGCACGGGCTCCGCGTAGTAGATGGGATAAGCCTGGTCACCCGGACTAAAATAGAAGACTCGGCCATTCCCCCGTTGCCACGCGCAGCCGCTGCGGAAAACTTCGCCACCCGCAAACCACGAGATGAAGATGGTCTGGTCAGGCTCTGGGATGTCGAAACGTTCGCCATACATCTCAGATGCATCGAGCTCGAAGTAATCGCCGAGTCCGAACGCAATAGGGTGCGCTGGAGCTAGATTCCACACACGTTCGTGTTCGCCTATCCGTCGCCATCGGAGAGAGCAATGCGTCCCCATCAACAGTTTGAAGGGCCGCGAAAAATGAGCGGAATGCAGCGGAACAAATCCCATGCCTTCCAACACGCGATGTTGAACGCGCCGTGCAATACCTTCTGGCACTTGATCGTGGGCCTTGTGCCCCCACCAGAACAAGACGTCCGTATTGTCGAGAACGTCGCCGCCTAGACCGGCCTCTGCCTCGTCGAGCGTCGCGGTTCTCACGACAAAGCGGTCGTCCCCTGAAAACACCGTCGCCAGAACGGCATGGATGCCATCGGGATAGGTGACCTGCGCGGCCACTTCCTCCTTCTCGTCGCGGTATTCGTTCCAGATGGTGACGCGAATTGCTTGATCGGTCATGACCCGACGCTGTCCATAGCGACGGGCATCTTGCTCGCGAACGACCGGTATGCCGCTTCGTTGAGCTGAGACAGTTGCAATGTCCGCTCGATGTTGTCGTCGGCACGCGTTCCATTTCTGATATGACGGATCCATTCGTCGAGCGCCGTCTCGCTCACCTTTTCGACGGGAAGCTTCGTGAACTCTGCATTGTCGCCACTGCGAACGCCAAAGAAGTTTACTTTTGGGTCCGCCTTGTCGTCCCGATACAGGATGGTGCCCGCCGTGCCCTGGACCTCGACACAGGTGCTCTGGGGCGCCGAGGCCCAGCCTTCCTCGAGAATCACGTAGGGTCCGTTCTCATAGTCGAGCAAAACGACCGCGTTATCCTCCACATCGCCCCGGCCCGACGCCGAGGAAGCGCGGCCAAACACATTGTCGGGCGACCGACCAACAAGGTAAGGGGTCAGATACTGGGGATGGCACATATCAACGAAGGCGCCGCCCCCTCCGTCACGCACCGTGAGAAATCCGTGCCCGTCGGGGAGGTAGCCCGCTCCGTCGGCTTCCGAGTATCGCATAGCGAGCCCATGGGCGTGCCAGATACGAACAGCGATGAGTTTGCCGATCGCTCCACTCTCGATTATTTGTCGAGTCTTCCTCGCCCAGGGTTCGTAAAGGCGGCTCAGCATCGTCACGAGGACGACGCCGGCGGAATCGCAAGCCGTGACGATGCCAGTCGCTTCCGACAAGGTCGGTGCGAGCACCTTGGTGATATAGACGTGTTTCTTGTGCTTGGCAGCAGCGAGACACAACTCGCCATGGCGCGTCGTCTCGTTCACGATCACCAAACCCTCGACATCATCGTTGCTCAGTACGCGATCTAGATCGGGTTCAAACGCAACACCAATCCGCGCTGCGCCGACGCGACCACGCGCTTCATCGGAATCCCACGCAGTCACCACCTCAATCTCGGGGTGTTGCTGGATCTCGCCGTAGATGCCGGCGCCTTTGAACATGACCTCGGGATTGCGAATAGCGTGGCTGTGCCAAAAGCTCATGAGAGCGACGCGAATCTTCTTCATTACGAGTTCCTACGCGGGTCTTGCTGACAGAATTTCTTGAACCGGATGCTTGCGGCAGCCGCCGCGCGCCTGGTGGGGATCGACGTTGCGAGTGCTTGCTCCGCATGGTCATGGGCCGATTCATGCCTTGACCGCGCCTGCCGTTAGTCCCTCGACGACATATCTTTGCAGCAGCATTACGAGAGCCACCGTCGGCAGCATTGCGATGAGTGAGCAGGCGCAAAGCAGGCCGAAGAACACGGCGTTGTCGCCGATCAGCGACACTAGAACGACCGGCACCGTCATCAGATCGGGCTTGGTATTGAGGATCAGCGGGACCAGCAGATCGTTCCAGGATGCGATGAAGACGATCGCACCAAGCGAGATTAGGATTGGCACCGAGAGTGGCAGGCTGATCCGCATGAACGTTGTGAACCTCGAGGCTCCGTCTATCCGCGCGGCCTCCTCGATTTCAGTCGGGATCGACGCGAAGTATGGCACGAGGATGAGGATGCCGAACGGCAGCAGGAAGCCCGTCTGCGCGATGATGACACCCGGCAGGGAGTTCACGAGCCCGAGCTGCCGGAATGCTACGTAGAGCGGTATGATCAGGACCACGATGGGTACGAAGCGGGCGAACACATTGAGGCCCATGAACCAGCCGAGCCAACGCAACCGCAGGCGTGCCACCGAATAGGCCGTAAGCGACCCGAAGGTCAGCGTCAGAAGCGTCACCGCCACGGCGATGATACTGCTGTTAACAAGCGCTGTGCCGAAGCGGCGGATGGCGTCAGGCAGATAGGCGATCCCCGAATAGATAGTTCCTTCTCGGGACTCATCGCCAGCGAACAGGATCTTGTAATTGTCCCAGGTGACATCGCGCGGGATGACACTGCGCAGATCGCCACGCAGCATCACCTCTGACTGGAGCGACGCAATGATGGCCGCTCCAATCGGCAACAACAGAAGCGCGATAACGATCACGTTGAGGATATGAAGAACCGCTTTCGCGAGCGGAGACAGTCGCATCGCTTAGGTCCCCTCCGCTCGCCGGTAGATGAGGCGGATA
This sequence comes from Devosia sp., assembly GCA_035549855.1. Taxonomy (GTDB): domain Bacteria; phylum Pseudomonadota; class Alphaproteobacteria; order Rhizobiales; family Devosiaceae; genus Devosia_A. The sequence goes on from DASZPY010000049.1 coordinate 15,466, forward strand.
TAGATGAGCGATAGCAGCCCGATGATCACTGCCAGCGCGTAGGCGGATGCGGCGCCGAGACCCAGATCAAAGGGGGGCTGGAAGCTCTTTCGGTAGCTGTACCAGGCCGCAACCCACGTGGCGTCGCCGGGGCCTCCGCCTGTGAGGGCAAGGATTTCATCGAACACGACGACGGCGCTCGCGGTTCGCAGGATCAGCAACACCACAATCACTGGGCGCAACATGGGAAGCGTAATTGCCCAGAAGCGCTGCCACGCCGAAGCGCCATCGATAGCCGCCGCCTCATAATAGTCGCGGCTCATTCCTTGCAGGGCAGCATGGACGAGCAGGACGCAGAATGGCAGCGTTCGCCAGATGTAGGGGACTCCGACCGCGTAGATGGCCGTGTCCGGATTGCCAAGCCAATGAATCGGGCTCTCTGCCAATCCCGTCGACAACAGGATGCGGTTCAGAAACCCGCCGTTGTAGTCGTAAATGAATGTCCAGATCAGGCCGTTGGCGATTGGCGGAACGGCGAAAGGCAAGAGGATCAGAACGCGCGTAATTCGACTGGTCCAGACCGATGACTGATTGATCAGAAGAGCGATGGCGATCGCCAGCACGATCTCGGCAGTGACGGTGAAGATCGCGAATACGGCCGTGTTGCTCAGCGAGATCAAGAACAGCGGATCGACGAAGAGCTTTATGACGTTGGCAAGGCCAACGAAGGGATACTCGCCACTTCGCAGCTGCTTCAGCGTAACTTGGTGGAGTGCGAGATAGGCAGCGAACAGCGCCGGGTAGGCGAGCACGCACAGAAAAGTGAAGAGCGTTGGAACGTTCATCCAGAAGCCGAGGGCACCAGGCGAAAGCTCCGGCCTTGGGCTCCTGGGTCTTGCTGACGCTTGGCTGGGACTCGCTGTCACCAAGATGGTCGGCTCCATATTCATATGCGAGGTGACGACGGCCGCCCGGCAATGTGCCGACGCGGCCGTCCTCGGGGAGGTCCGACTAGGCGGGCAATGCCGCGATCAGGTTGTCACACGCAGCATCGGCGGTGATCTCGCCGGTCAGTGCTTTCTGCAGCTCGACCTCGGCCTTCTTGTTCCATTCCTGGTACCAGGGCTCATAGAAGGCACTGACCACCTGGAAGGAATTTGTAGCGTTGGCGAGCAGTTCCCTGAACTTCGTCACGTCCATCCATCCCGACCACGCGCTCTCGAGGAAGTCGCTGTCGACGAGGGACTGATAACCCGGACCAAAGCCGGCAGCCTGTGCAAGCTGCTTGGCCATCGTATACTCGCCGTCCTTGGTCTTGCCGCCGACTGCCTGCAGCAGCATCCAAGCCCAATCCTTGTTACGGGTTTGGGTGGTCATGTAGAGCAGATGAGGGGAGGTTATGGTGCGCGGCCCAAGCGGCCCTTCCCACAGCACACCCTTGCCGGCAATCGGCGACTGCTTGGGATCATTGATGATCTGCAGGCCGTAGTGCTGCGTGGGACCACGGAAGAGATGTCCGCCCGTGGCGAAGGCCTGCGCGCTCTGGTTCATGCTCATTTGCAGGGAGGACGGGTCCGACAGGCCGTCGGCGAATGTCTTGGCCCACCAGCGCAACGTCTCCCGCGCGACGGAGCCCTCGCCAAGCAGGTGCTTTCCCTGCTCGTCGAACATGCCCGACCCTCGGTTCCAAGTCAGCGCGTACCACGTGAAGGTAATGTGCTCACCCGAGCTGATCGCACACCACACATAGGGATGCGGAGAGATGCCGTCGGCCTTCGCCTTTGCCGCAACTTCATCGAGCTCTTCATAGCTAGTCGGCAGTGCGGCACCGGTCTTTTCGAGCAGTTCCGAATTGTAGTTCCAGGCCCACACGGCGCCCATGAACGGCAATGCGACGAGCTTGCCATCGAAGTGCACGCTCTCGCGCATTGCAGGTGTCATGTCGGCAACATACTCGGCCGCGCCCGGAAGTCCGTCGAGGGGCTCCATGAAGCCCTGATCGTACCAAGTGGAGATCGTTGCAGGCGAAGTCATGGAGATGTCGACCTCTTCGCCCGCTGCGTAAAGGCTCATCACCTTCGCGGCCAATTCCGGGAACGGCACTGAAACGGGCTCGACCGGAACACCCCAGGCGCTCTCGAAGGCCGCGGCAGCTGCCGGCCAAACCTCTCCATAGGTCCACACCGCCATGTTGAGTCCTTCGACGGTCTCCGCCGGGGCAGTTGCCCAAGGAGCACCCTGAGCGAAGGCGCGTCCGTGGAGAAATCCTACTCCCGAAAGGGCTGCCAAACCCCCCATGAATTGTCGGCGATCCATGCCCGTTGGGGCGAACGGCTTGCGGCTCATCGGTTCCTCCTCACCAAAAGACGCTGGTATTTGACTATTCCGGAATTCCAGAGTCAACCAAAATCGTGAATTCTGAAATTTTGGAATTCCAGGAAAAGACCCGGGCATCTTCGCGGCACGGCGCGGGCCGATTCCCCCTTAGATCGATGGGGGGATCGAGCCTGCACCTGCGCCTGCGAAGCGCTATTCGATGGTTCTCTTTTCAGGGGTATCGCTTCGGTCCGCGCGTACCAGATCAAACGGACCGAGGCGCAGAAGACCGATCACAGACTTCATCGGACCATTTCGCGGGCCAGATGCGCGTAGAACATTGTTGCAATATCCGCTTTGACGCACAGGTCATCGGGCGCTTGCCCTGTCCTGCCGCGTAAGTCCGGTTCGAATGGTTGGAACTTCGAGGCCATGCTTCTGCGCTCGGTCGATGAAAGCCGAGCGGGCAGCTTCTATATGAGCCGTCACAGCATGCTCAACAGCTGCAGCATCCCACTTCTGGAACGCCCTATAGATCTGCATGTGCTCGGCAACCGCGTCGCCACGAAAGAACGGTCCGAATGCAGCAAACTGCGCGATCATGATGCGGGTCGAGATTTGGGAATAGAAGTCGCGGGCTTGGGTGCCGATGCAGGCCGAGAACAAGTGTTGGTGCACGGCCTTGTCGGCATCGAAGACAGTCAAATAGGCCTCGAAGCTGTCGCCCAACCTGCCGGACACGAGCTTGAAGGCGCGCTGTTTCTCGTTGAATTCCGCTAGGAACGCAGGGTCCGGCCTCTGCACCGCAATGGAAGACGCGTAGAGTTCAAGCGTGAGGCGCAGGTCATATAGTTCCAGCACATTCCGAACCGTCGGTTCCATCACATAGGGGCCGTCGCCTGGGCGGAACTCCACGAGCCCCTCTCCTGCCAGCCGCTCCAAGGCGCGCTCCACAGGCGTGCGACTAATGGACAGCCTTACGGCGATCTCCTTCGAGCGGAGCCGATCGCCGGGCTTGAACTCACGCGATAGAATGGCGTTTAGAATGGCTTGGTAGGCGCCGTCGATGAACGTCGTTTTGCTTACACGAACAGACACTGGTCTCATTGGTCATCTCCGGTACAGAAGAGTCAGAGACCTTGCTCTGCGGTTTCTCAGAATTCCAGAGTACCGAGAATTTCTCAAGCCTGCGCGGTCGATCCTGAAGCGGGACGGCTATTTGGCCCGCAGCCTTGGCACTCGAAACACGGTGACGGTCGTAGCACGGGCACGTCACTAACCCGCCCCTACGTCCCTTGGAGCCGATCCTGATTTCGTGGGGAGGCGTTGCCGAGAAAGGAAGGTGATCCGATCGTATAAGACTTGACAGCTCAAAAGACTGGGAGAAAATAGGACAAGATAGGACCCAAACGGAGTCGAGGAATGGGCGGTTCGGTCTCAGCCTTTGTTCAGTCTGCTTCACATATCCACCTCGACAGCGAAACCTGCCCTTGGTGCGAGCAGTCCATTCCTCATGACAAGTTCGAGGAAATCACCGCTCGTATCGCTCAGGAGGAACAGGCCCGACTGGATGAGCAAGAGGCACGGCTTCTGGACCAGTTCGCCGCGGAGCGCCGGACGACTGCGGCCAAGGTCAATGCCGACTTCGAGGCCCTGAGACAAAGTGGCGAGGTAGCCGTAGCAGCAGCGCACCGGGAGGCGGATGCCAAAATCGCCGCCGTCGCCGCTGAAACCGAGGCGAAGCTGTCGGCGGCATTCCTACGAGGTAGGCTAGAGGCGGAAACTGCGCTGAGCGAGAGGCTAGACGCGGCCGAGGCACGGGTCGAACAGGCGAGCAAAGAGCGGCTAGCCGCAGAGACCGCGCTTCGCAATTTAGAAGAGGCTCATGCTTCGCAGACCGCTCAGGCCGAAGCCGCGCACAATGCGCAGCTGACGGCTGCTGTGGCAGCTGCGGAGGCCGGCGTCGCGGAGAAGCTGAAGGATGATCTCGACGCCGCGGTTGCCCGCGCCCAGACGGCTGAGACGGCGCGGGCCGAGGCCGAGCGCCAAGCCGGTGAGCGCGTAACAGCGGCGGAACGGGAGGCGGGGGCGCTTCGGCAGCGGATCGCCGAATCCGATGCCGCGCATGCCACCGAACTCGATGAGCGGATCAACGAGGTACGCGAGTCCCTCGGTCGAGAGAACACAAAGAGTCTTTTGGCAGCGCAGGCCGGATGGTTCGCCGAGAAGCAGAAGCTCATGGAGACCGCAGAGGATTTTAGACGTCAGCTCGAAAGGAAAACCGCAGCCGAACTCGGTGAAGGCGCCGAGATCGAACTCTTCGAAGCGTTGAGGCAGGAATTCGAAGGCGACACCCTCCGCCGCGTGCCCAAGGGTGACAACGGCGCCGATATCATCCACGACATCGTTGAGAACGGTGTGACTTGCGGCCGCATCGTGTACGACAGCAAGAACCGCAACGCTTGGCAGAACAACTTCGCGGTCAAGCTGCGAAGCGATATGATCGCCGCCACCGCCCAGCACGCCATCCTTTCGACTAACAAATTTCCGGCCGGTGCCGGAAAGCAGCTTCACCTCCACGAAGAAGGTGTCATCCTTGCGTGTCCCGCCCGCGTGGTGACACTCGCCAGGATGCTGCGTGACCACCTCGTGCAGACCCACAACCTCCGCCTGAGTGCGGAGCAACGGGAGGAGAAGACCGCGGCTCTGTACGACTTCATCACGTCCGAGCGGTGCCACCAGCTGATGGATTCTCTTCAGGCTTCGTTCGAGAAGCTGGAAGAGATCGACGTCGACGAGCAGAAGGCCCACCAGACCGTGTGGACCAAGCGCGGTCGGATCATCAAGGATGTCGAGAAGACGCGCGGTACCTTCGTCTACGAGCTGAACCGCATTATCGGTACCGCTGAGGCGGCGGAGTAGAAGTTGGCAGACCCGGCAGGCAGAAGCGGCAAAGTAATCGGGCTCCAGGAGCGGCCACTCGGCCGCTCTGTGCTGCGTACCTACCGGACCAGGGTCGATATAGACAGCGTTGTGCCCAACGACCGACAACCACGGCTCGGTCCCAAAGAAGACATCGAGCTGCAGCGCCAGATTGAGGCCAATGAAGGCCTATTCGAACCAATACTCGTCGAGCCGCACCCAGAGTTTCCGGACAAGTTCCGCATCATCGACGGCGACCGCCGGTGGACCAACTCGATGGCGCTCGTCAAAGAGGGAAAGAGCCACTACCGGGAAATTCCCGTCGAGGTGACCGATCGCACCCTCACCGACGATGAACGCCTGCGTGTGTGGATCTACATACATCGACAGCGCAAGGAATGGGACGCCAAGGAGAAGGAGATGGTGGCCTACAGCTTGGTGAACATGGTGGGCCGGGCGAGCACGGCCAACATACTTGGCGTCAGCATTCGCGAACTCGACAAACTGGTCGAGGTTTTCGAGCTTTCCGAGAAGTTCCGTAACCTACGCGATCCGGGAGCGGCAATCACGTGGGCCCGGGAACTCATGGGGCTGAGCAAGAAGCTTCTTACGCCGCCCATCGTCGCTGCGGTCGTCAAGAAAGTAGGTGAGAAACGCATCACCAATTCCAAGGATCTGCGCAAACTGCGCACGATCCTTCGCGATCCGGTTGCTCGAGATCACTTCCTCGGCGATGCCGGTGACCTCGAATCTGCAATGCTCCGTATCGCGGCCTCTGCACCCGCAAAGGGCAAGGCCGGGTTGACCAAGGAACTCGACGCGGCAGTGAATGCCATGAAGGCCGTTCCATGGACTACAATAAGTGAACTGAGGGGCGATGCCGAGACCCTTGCCAAGATAGAGGAGGCTGAACTGCTATTGCGCAACCTCCGGAAGTCGCTGAGCTAGAAGCTATCGAGAGCGCAGCGTAACATGGCATGTAGTCTTCTTCGTCGCTTGCCTCATTGCAGCACAGGACCGGTGACGAGGTAGAACTCATAACGTTTGCGTTGTGATCGCACTCGACCTCGGACAGCGGTCCTCATAGTCAGCACCGAGGCACTGGCGGCCGACGACAGCGACCTTCCTTATGAACGCCGAGCAAGAGGCACTGCGGCAAGCTCGCGATCCATTGGGTCAATCGCTGCTCCTTCACCCCTTCTGCCTTAGAATTAGATCGGTGAAGCTGTTGGCGGAGAGATCGACTTCCTCGCCTGTGCCATACTCTTTGAACGTTCCCGAAACAGCGGGATGCGAGCCTTCGCACTTCTCGAAACGTTCGAAGTTCAGCTCCGCAGGGTTGTTCGGTAGACGCCAGACGATCGTGTCGTCGCCTCGCACCGAGACTCGTGCGAGTCCCAGTGGAGTCTGCTTTTCACCACAAGCTTCCACACTCAGCTTTTCGATCTTCCCATAGAAGGTGCCCTCAGGTCCGACGACGATGTCGAAAGGAAAGGCCAAAGCGTTGCGTATGTTGAGCCTACCGCTTGAGAAGGCGACCTTGTCGAGTTCAGGGTCAAAGTCCACGGTGTAGAACAGCCGAGCTTTCACCTCCTTCGGCGTCAGCTCGTATCCGCGCAGCATTGCGGCAACGAAGCTGACGACCGGCGCAGAGAAGGAGCTGCCGGTCCATGCCTGCCGGCGAGGATCTCCTGCGTCATCATCCATCGTATAGGTAGGCACTCGACATCCAGGGGCGATAAGGTCCACGAACCTCGAACTGCGGGCCGATCTTGGATGTAGCTTGCCTTCGGGGGTCGCCATTCCCACGGTTATCACGATGCTATCACGACCGTTCCCGGGGTCCCCTCCAAGCTGTGCCGGCCAGGAGTCCTTCGAGAAGCTGCCACCGTCGTTGCCAGCCGCGACCACCAAGATGCGGTTGCTGCCAAGTTCGTTCAACATGGCGTTGTCGCCGGGCGGTACGAAAGGGAACATGAAACTGGCGTTCACGACGTCGATATTGGCCGCATCAGCCAGCGAGAATGCTTCAAGTATCGCAACTTCTGCGATCGCGGGGCTTTGCCCTTCACTGAGTATCGACGCTACGCCGACGCGCACCGGAAACGAGGCAGCGTTGCGCCAATCCTCGAAAGGACTTCCGCCTACCGCCGTCAGTGCCACTGCGAGCCCGTGCCAGCGTTCGCCGGAATAGTTCGCAGGAGGCACTGCAGTATCCGTCTTGCTTGCTGTATTGACGTTGAAGACCAAGCGCGGTCCCGACCTGATGTCGTTGTTGGCGACCTTTCCGCCGTACGAACGCATCCGAACGCGATTGGCATCGGGGAGGATCGCAGCGAAGGCACCGTTGTCCTTGCGAACATCTGGAAAGCCCGTGTCCAGTGCCAGGATGGAGGGGGAACGAGCATCGATTTGTTGCTCCGGCCAAGCGACGCGGTTCATTTCGAGTTGCGCTTGAACCGCCTCGGCATCGAAGATCGTCTCGCTTCCGACACCGCAGTCCTTATCGTTGATGCTCTCGAGGAACACCGGGCCATCTTTTGCCGCTTCGGTGGTTTCGGACGCGTGTGCTTTGACCTTCCCGACCAACTGATCGATGAGTTCCTGGGGCAGACCATTGTCCACTTCCAGGTATTGCCAAGTGGCACGACCCGGGACTGTGATCGTATCGCCTTCTCTTATGTAGAAGTCCTGGTCCAGACCGTTCGCGTCACGGATCGCCCAGTTGTTGACGATGCCAGCAAAGCTCCGCTGCCAGAGTTCCTGCGTCGCCTTGGGGACTTCCTGCGAGCTGCTCTCGAGAAAGGCACGGGCGAGTTCTGCTGAAGTGACGAGGGATGGAAGCGCGTTGTCCGTGAGACGCAGTGACCGAAACTGCTGTTCCAGTGAAGCGACTTGGTCTCTGACCAAGCCGGGAACGGCCATGACTTGCGTTGCTTCCGGATCGAGGCGCGGCTGCAGTGCGAAGTCGAGCGCCTTGGAATAATCAACGACGAACAACCCGTCCTGAACCTTCTGGTCCTTCGCGACCCCCGAAGACAGGCAGAAGGGCAACTCGACGGTTCGATCTTCCGTGGTTGGTGCAAACAGAGTCTCGATACCACCTAGTTTGCTCGAGATCAGCTGCAGGTACCGGAGGTTTGGACCGCAATTGTCCAAGGCGAGATCGAAAAGAGACGCTCCCTTCGGCTGGGCGACCTCGATCGGCTTGCCCAGCGCGACCAATTCTTCCGTAAGGTCCACAGAAGGTAGGGCGGCGGACCTCACGAGCAGATCCTCTGCGGCCGCGGGGGCCGCCATCAAGACGACCCCCACGAACATGCCACGCGCGATCACAGACAATTCTCGCCCGCGTCCGCGCTCACGCCGCAGATCGTGGCACTGTTGTCCTCCATCCAGGTCTGGATGAACTCCGCGATCGCGGGACTTGCCACATTCGTCAGAAGCGATCTCGTCAAGATGTCCCCGCGAGAGTTCACGCCCACTATCTTTCGCGTGAAATCCCCTTCGACGTACGCAGCACCACCCGAGTCTCCGAAGCAGACCGCGTTCGATCCGATGGTCACGATGTAATTGCCGGAAAATCTCGCGACCGGGGCTTCCCCGCCGTAAAGCGTCCTGCTGGGATTGTCGCCCTTCTCCTTGGTGCACCCGTAGCCCAACAACCTGATGGTCGTTTCCCGACGCGGCGTGCTTCCCGATTGGTTCAGCGTCTCGAACTTCTTGGAACCGCGCGTCAATTCCAGATCGCTGTCCGAAAGACAAAGCGCGATGTCGAGTTGGTAGTCCTCCGCGTATCCTGGATGATGCGCACAGCTGACAGTCGCAGTGTTTCCACCCAGCCGAACGCGGCCGCGGGCACCGTCGGGTATGCAATGAGCGGCAGTCAGTACCGCTCGAGGTCCTATGACGGTCGAGGTGCAAAGCCCTCCCTGACTCGTGAACACCAGCGTGGCGGGCCATTCGTCGATATCGACCGGGATGCCGTCCAGCACCTGCTCCTGCCCACCCTTTTCGGGCGGAGCCATCTCGAAATCCCACTCTTGAGCCGTGATTGGCGAAGCAGCCAGAATTGTCGCAATGGCCGCGGCGAGTACGAGTATAGAGCGCAATCAACCCTCCTGTATTATGCCTCTAATGAAGTTAACAGTATTCGACGTGACGAATTATAGCATATGTCCCCTGGGATGAAATCAGGATCCGCAAAATCCCGCGCCGCTCCAAACGGTCCACGCCGTATGCTTCACGGAGCGGTGCAATCGATCTCGCTTTGGCGCGATGGTCGGCGCCGCTGCCACTTCCCTCAGTTTCGCTGAATCGATGGGTTGCCACGGTGCCGTGCAAAGCGCACCGACTGATCCTGGCCCGCCAGGATCGAGATCCCGTTCGCCTGGGTGATCGCATCGGCGGGCGAAGCTTTCGCCGGCCCTTCGAGATAGCGCGGGAGATAGCAGACCGCGCGATAGCTGGCTTCGACAAGATAGTCGCCGTAATTGTCCGCGGCACTATTGGGTCCATGGCCGGTGATGTAGTCGACGATATCCTCTCGCAGCCACAAGGCCCGGCCCAGGGTCTCGAAGCGATGCCGCCATGCGTGATTGGGCTGCACCGGCGCAGGGATGCCGAGCTTTCGGACCCAAGCCGCCAGTCGTTCGCCGACCTTGTCCGCCTGACGATGATGACTGTCTGGCTTGCGGGCGAGTTCGGGGTCGTAGAAGAGCGGCCTGCCCTTGCGCTTGTCGACGTAGGCGAGGAAGCCCTGTTCGATGACTTGCGGATGAATGGGTACGACTCGGGCCTTTCTGTTCTTCACCGTCCCAGCCTCCGGGGTCACCAGCATGCACCAGATGCGGAGGCCGCTGGGCGTGGGCTCCTGATAGACGTGATCGGCATGCATTTGGCCGATCTCGCCCACGCGCGCCCCACTGAAAGCGCATAGCCAGGGAATCCATCGCCGGGCCCCTGCGCTGGCCTCGCTGAGATTGGAATGATCCTCCAGCGTGGCCCGGAGAACGAGATCGGCCTCCCTGAAGTCGTAGCCCTTCTGGGGCCGCACCTGCTCGGGCTCCTGGAAGCGCTGCTTCACGTCCTGGGCCGGGTTGCTGATGAGCTTCTTCTCCTCGACGGCCCACTTGAACATGGAGAAGACGCCGGCGAGATCGCCCTCCGAGATGGTACGCTCCGAAATGCCCGCAGCGAGCCTGGCATTGCGCCACGCCACGACATCCGCCTCCGTGATTGAGGCGATGTCCGTCTTGCCTGCATTCCGCATGAGGTTCCGCAGCTTGCCGGACCACGACTGGCGCGTCGCGGTGCTGAGGGGCACCCCCTTGATCCAGTCCGCGATGAACGCCTCGACCTGGAGAGGCGGCCCGTTCGTCGATGGCGAGTAGGGCGCAGGGTATTTCGAGGCGGCGGGGTCCGGGGTGTAGTCGCCGAGGGAATTGCGTTTGAGTTGCGCCGCGGCATCGCGCATGGCCTGGGCGGTCGCGAGGCACACGACGGTGAAGCTCTTGCTGTCGAGCTGGAGTTGGCGCTTGTCGAGGTGTTCGCTCACCAGCGTCCCGAACTCGCGCCGAGCGACGAATTCCGGCCTCATCGCGTGGGTCCAGACCCGCTTCGGCGCCCCTTCGGGACGCCTGTCGAGCGGCAGGGCATTGGTCGCGAGGTGAACCATTCGGTGCCACTCGACGGCGTCGCCGGGATCGTGCTCATGCTTGGCGATCTGCTCGAGGTAGATCTCACCGGCGAGGGCGTGAGCATCCTTGTGGCTGAGCGAGACGAGCCTCGCGGGGGCTTCGTCGTCCGTCGCCGAACGCAACGACCTGATGCGGTCCCATTCGCTCTCGATCTCCTCGGCGACCGCCCGGTGGCGGCGCCTCGCCTCCTTGGGGTCCTTCGTGCCGAGGCTGCGACGGATCTCGGTGCGTCCGACCACGGCTCGCAGGGCGTGGGGGACGGCTTTTCGGAAGTAGTAGATCCCGAGCTCCGGGTGCTTCCAGGGGGAGGCCATCGCAAGTGTCACTCTGTATCACCTTTCTGTATCAGTTGGGCGTTACGAAGTCCTTGCTTTCAGGGCCATTCCAGGTTTTCCGCGGGTTTTGGGACTTAGTGGCGGAGAGGGAGGGATTCGAACCCCCGGTGGAGTTGCCCCCACGCCGCATTTCGAGTGCGGTGCATTCGACCACTCTGCCACCTCTCCGCGAGATGAGCCGCGCGGAGCGGCCGGTCGACACGGCGCGGCTTATGGCATAGCAAAATACCTCCGGCAACTCGTTTGCCCGAGGAGAACGTCCGCCGATGCCGGCCCTTTTCGTCTACGGCACCCTGCGCGATCCCGACATCCTTTCGGCCGTGCTCGGCCGCCCACTGAACGGCGGCGCCATTGCCGACGCGGCGGCTCCCGGCTTCCATGTCGTCCACTATCCGGGACGAAATTATCCCGGTCTGGTGCGCGTCGCAGGAAAGGCTGCGCCGGGCCTCGTCCTGCTCGACCTCAGCGCGTTCCAAATGGACCTGCTGGATGCCTTCGAGGGCGATGAATACCGGCCTGAGGCCATCCCCGTGATGATCGGCGAGGAGCTACATCAGGTCCTGGCCTACCTACCCACCATCAGCATCCCGGGCGACGCCGCCGCCTGGACGCTGTCGGCCTGGCAGGCAGAGCATAAGTCCCGGCTGCTGTTTTCCCATCGCGACACGGCCGCTGGGCTGCGGGCCAAATTGATCGCAATCCGCCCGGTCTGAGCCGTTTTTCCGGGGTTTTTGCCTTGACTCCGAGGGCCATTGCGCGGGATAAGCCCGCCCGGATGCACGCGCCGGGAAACCGGGGCGTGTTTTGGTTTTACAACAAAACCGCAGCTTGAGGCTTTGCCGGTCCAGTGCCGGCACGCGAAGTGGGGTACTGCCCCCGCCGCAGGGCGCGATTGAGAAGGACCGGCCGATGCGCCGGGTTGGACATGAATTTCGCGGTGATCAAGACCGGCGGCAAACAGTATAAGGTTGCCGCCAATGATGTGGTGAAGATCGAAAAACTCGACGCCGAACCTGGCGACGTGGTGACCTTCGACCAAGTGCTGATGGTGGGCAATGGCGACGACGTGACCGTCGGCACTCCGCTTGTCGGCGGCGCGTCGGTGGCCGGCCATTTCGTCGGCACCAGGAAGTCGCGCACCGTCATCATCCGCAAGAAGCACCGCCGGCAACACTATGATCGCCGCAACGGCCACCGTCAGCAATTGTCGACGGTCCGGATCGGCGAAATCCTTCTGGGTGGCGCAAAGACCACGCTGACCGCCGACGAGAAACTGAAGTCGAAGGCCGCTTCTCTCGCATCGGCAACCGCCGAAATCGGCGAGGCGACTGCGCCCAAGGCAAGGATTGCGGCTCCCAAGCCCGCACCCGAAACCAAGGCGGCCAAGAAGGCGGCTCCGAAGGCGGACAACGAAGCGCCCGCCAAGAAGGCAAAGGCTCCGGCCAAGAAAGCCGAGAAGCCGGCAGCGGAAGCCAAGCCCGCAAAGGCTGCCAAGCCCAAGGCCGAAAAGCCCGAAGGCACGACGACCAAGAAGCCTGCGGCCAAGAAGGCCGCGCCCAAGGCCAAGGAATAAGGAGCTAGACGAATGGCACATAAGAAAGCAGGCGGCTCGTCCCGCAATGGCCGCGATACGGCCGGCCGTCGTCTCGGCGTCAAGAAGTTCGGCGGCGAATCCGTGATCGCCGGCAACATCATTATTCGCCAGCGCGGCACCCAATGGCATCCCGGCTCGGGTGTGGGTATCGGCGTCGACCATACGATCTTTGCCACCGTCGACGGCACCGTCTCCTTCAAAACCCGAGCTAACAAGCGATCCACCGTGTCGGTACTCCCGGCGATGGAAGCTGCAGAATAACCCGGTAGGACAAAAATCCCTGCCGGAGACAAGCTCCCCGGCAAGGCGATCACCGCCAAGCAAAGTTCCAAGGGGAGCCGGTTTCCGGTTCCCCTTTTCGCTTTGAGGGCAGTGAAAATGAGACTGTATCTTTCGTCGGAGAGACTGGGCGAGCGGGCCGGAGCGCTGCTCGCCATGATCCCCGAAGGCGCCAACCGCGTCGCGGTGATTGCCAATGGCTATGACGGGGCCTCCGACATGGCCCGCGAGATCTATCGCACCGAGGTCTATGACCCGATCACGGAGTTTCGCGGCCTCGGCCTTGCAGCCGAGCCCATCGATCTGCGCGCGCATTTCGGCGACGCAGAGAGCCTCGAGGTGCGGCTCGCCCGCTTCAATCTCGTCTGGGTCATGGGCGGCAACAGCTTCGTGCTGCGCCGAGCCATGAAGCAGTCCGGCTTCGACCGGATCGTCCGCGATCTCCTCGAGCGGGACGCCATCGCCTATGGCGGATACGCCGCAGGCGCGGTGGTGGCCGGCCCGACGCTGCGCGGGCTCGAACTGATGGACGACCCCTTCGAGGTTCCCGAGGGCTATGACGAGCCGCTTATCTGGAGCGGCCTCGGCCTCACGCCCTTCGCCATCGTCCCGCATTTCCGCTCGCCCCATCCCGAGGCGGCCGCGGCCGAAAAAGTGGTGTCCTATATGCGGGCCAGGCGAACCCGCTACCGCGCGCTGTCCGACGGTGAAGTGATCGTGCAGGTCGACAATCTCGAAAGGCTGGCATCATGAAGAAGGCCAAGATCGTAGAAGAGGATGATGAGCGGGTCTTCTATCGCCCCGGCGGGACCGATCGCGCGGTGCGCGAGCTCGCCGTGGCGACCCACAGGCTGACCCTGCGCCGGCCGCGCGACATGCTGCCCGGCCGGATCATCACCAAGCGTCTGGTACTGCGCGCGCCCATCCGCGGCGACGTGCCCGACATGATCCGGCTCGGCGATAACAAGAACATCGCCAAGTGGCTCGCGACCCTGCCGAGCCCCTACACGCGCGCCGATGCGGTCGGCTTCATCGAGATCATCGCACAGCGGCCCGATGAGCGGCCCTTTGCGATCACGCTCGATGACCGCCTGATCGGCGTGGTCGGCTTCTCCTTCGCCGAAGGCAAGCCGCCCGATCTCGGCTACTGGCTGGGCGAGCCCTATTGGGGCAAGGGCTACATGACCGAAGCGGTCAAGGGCCTCATCGAGGCCGCGCATCGCACCGGACAGTTCGAGACCATCCACGCGCAGGTGCTGACCGAAAACCAACCCTCGCTGCATGTGCTCGAAAAGGCCGGCTTCAAACATCGCCGCAAGGCCAAGGGCGATGTCGGCAACATCATCGGCAAGCCCATACTCGTACTCGAGCTCAAGAGGCCGAGATGGATGTGACGCTTCGCACGCCTCGCCTGCTCCTGCGCCAGCCGCGCATGGACGATGCCGCGCGCATCGCCCGCTTCCTCAACAACTTCGCCGTGGCGGGCAACCTGTCGCGGGTCCCCTACCCCTATGGCGAAGCCGATGCGATCGGCTGGCTCAACACCTGGCGCGCCGACCGCCCGGCGGAAGAGACCGGCTTTACCATCGATCTGCCGGGCGAAGGGCTGATCGGTCATTGCGGCTACCACCGCGACATCAAGGGCAAGGCCGTCATCGGCTATTGGCTGGCCGAGCCGTTCTGGAACCGCGGCTTCATGAGCGAAGCGGCCGAAGGCGTGCTCGACTGGTACTTCGACGTGACCGGTGCAGCCTCGATCGACTCCGGCGTGTTCCACTTCAACAAGGCCTCGCTCGCGGTCCAGCGCAAGCTTGGATTTACCGAGGTTGGCACTGGTCGGCTGCATTGCCTTGCGCGCGGCGAGGACCTGCGCCATATCGACACCCGATTGACGCGGGCGGATTGGCTCGAAAAGGCTGAGCGCGCGGGCGCGAGGAAAAGCGCATGAAATTTCTCGACCAGGCGAAAGTCTATGTCCGTGCCGGCGATGGTGGCGCCGGTGCGGTCAGCTTCCTGCGCGAGAAGTTCGTCGAGTTCGGTGGACCCAATGGCGGCAATGGCGGCCGCGGCGGCGACGTGATCGTCCAATGCGTCGATGGCCTCAACACGCTGATCGATTATCGCTACCAGCAGCACTTCAAGGCCCAGACCGGCACGCACGGCATGGGCAAGGATCGCCACGGTGCAAAGGGCGGCGACGTGATCCTCAAGGTCCCGGTCGGCACGCAGATCTTCGAAGAAGATAACGAGACGCTGATCGCCGACTTCACCCAGGTCGGTCAAAGCGCGATCCTGCTGACGGGTGGCAATGGCGGCTTTGGCAACGCCCATTTCAAGACGTCGTCGAACCAGGCTCCGCGTCACGCCAACCCCGGACAGGAGGGCGGCGAGAAATGGATCTGGCTTCGGCTGAAGCTCATCGCCGATGCTGGTCTCGTCGGCCTACCCAACGCCGGCAAGTCCACGTTCCTCGCGGCCGTGTCTGCCGCCAAGCCCAAGATCGCCGACTATCCCTTCACGACGCTCCATCCCAACCTTGGCGTCGTGCGCATCGGTGAGCGCGACTTCGTCCTCGCCGATATCCCTGGCCTGATCGAAGGCGCGCATGAAGGCGCCGGCATCGGCGACCGTTTCCTAGGCCATGTCGAGCGCACGGGCGTGCTGATCCATCTGATCGATGGCACGCAGGACGATGTAAAGCTCGCCTACAAGACCATCCGCACCGAGCTCGCCGCCTATGACGAAGCGCTCGCCGAAAAGCCCGAGATCGTCGTGCTCAACAAGACCGATGCGTTGAGCGATGACGAAATCAAGGAAAAGGCTAAGATCCTGAAGCGCGTCAGCAAGGCTGACGTGCTCACCGCCTCCGGCGTCACCGGCAAGGGCGTCGAGGCCGTCCTCTTCAAGGTGATTGAGATTCTCGACGGCGCCAAGGCCGACAAAGCCGAAGCCGTGCGCCGAGCCGCTCAGCCGAACTGGTCGCCCTGATGGCCGACGCCCTCGCCCCCTATCGCCGCCTGACGGTCAAGATCGGCTCGGCCCTGCTCGTCGATGCCGCGAGCGGCAAGCTGCGTTCAGAGTGGCTGAAGGCGCTAGCGGAGGACATCGCCGCACTCAAATCAGAAGGCCGTTCTATTGTTATCGTCTCCTCCGGCGCCATCGCGCTAGGGCGGCAATTGCTGAAGCTCGCGGCGGTCAATCTCTCGCTCGAGCAACAGCAGGCGGCCGCCAGCGCCGGACAGATCGCGCTGTCGCAGGCCTGGGCCGAGAGCCTTGCCGCCCACGACATCGTCACCGGCCAGATCCTGATCACGCCCAACATCACCGAGGAGCGCCGCTACTTCCTCAACGCGCGCACCACCATCACCACGCTGCTCGGCTTCGGCGCCATCCCCATCATCAACGAGAACGACTCCGTCGCGACCGCCGAGATCCGCTATGGCGACAATGACCGGCTGAGCGCTCGCGTCGCCACCATGATCGAGGCCGATTGCCTCGTTCTGCTCTCAGATGTCGATGGCCTCTATTCCGCTCCGCCCGGCAAGGATCCTGCCGCGCATCATCTCCCCATCGTGCCGGTCATTACACCCGATATCGAGGCCATGGCCGGGGGCGCCGCGAGCCATTTGAGCCGCGGCGGCATGACCACCAAGATCGAAGCGGGCAAGATCGCCACCCAGGCCGGCACAGCGATGATCATCGCCCGCGGCACCTCGGACCATCCCCTGCAAGCCCTGCGCGAGGGCGCGCGGCACACACTGTTCGCAGCGGCCGAAGGACGCGCCCAGGCCCGCAAACGCTGGATCATGGGCACCCTCGATGTGGCGGGCTCGCTGACCGTGGACGCCGGCGCCGCCAAGGCGCTCCTTTCGGGCAAGAGCCTGCTGCCCATCGGCGTCACGCTCGTCAAAGGCGAGTTCGAACGCGGCGACACCGTGTCGATCCTCGATCCCGATGGCCGCGAAATCGCCCGCGGCCTTGTTGGCATGGCCCGCGAGGAAGCCGATCTGGTCAAAGGCAAGAACTCTGCCCGTGTCACCGAGATTTTGGGCCTTGGGGGGCGTTCCGAACTGGTCCACCGTGATAATATGGTGGTGTTGCTGGGGATGGAGGCGAAGGCGACATGAACGCAATCGACGCGGATTTGCGGCTCGAAATGTCGGCCATCGGACAGCGTGCGCGCAAGGCAGCGACCGCCCTCGCCTTCGCCGCCACCCATGCCAAGAACCTGGCACTGACCGTCGCCGCCGACGCCGTCATAGCCGAAATGCCGACGATCCTGGCCGCCAACGCCGAGGATGTCGCCAGCGCGAAGGAACGCGGCATCTCCAGCGCCTTCCTCGACCGCCTCACCGTCACCCCTGCCCGCCTCGAAGGCGTCGCCCGCGGCCTCCGCGAGATTGCCGCCCTGCCCGATCCGGTCGGCTCGGTCATGGCCGAATGGGACCGCCCGAACGGGCTGCACATTTCCCGGGTGCGGACGCCATTGGGCGTCATCGGCGTCATTTTCGAGAGCCGCCCCAATGTGACGGCGGACGCCGGTGCGCTCACCCTCAAATCCGGCAATGCCGTAATCCTGCGCGGCGGTTCGGATTCCACCCGGACATCGCGTGCTATCCATGCCTGCCTCCTGCAGGGCTTGGAAGCCACTGGCCTGCCCCTTGACGCCATCCAACTCGTCGGGACCACCGACCGCGCAGCGGTCGGAGAGATGCTGAAGGGCCTCGACGGCAATATCGACGTCATCGTGCCGCGCGGCGGCAAGACCCTCGTCGCCCGCGTCCAGAACGAGGCGCGGGTCCCTGTCTTTGCCCACCTCGAAGGCCTCTGCACCACCTATGTCGAGCCCTCCGTCAGCGTCGATCTCGCAGTTTCCGTGACGGTCAACGCCAAGATGCGCCGCACCGGCATCTGCGGCGCGACGGAAACCCTGCTGATCCACAAAGACGCCGTGGCAACCCATCTGAAGCCGATCATCGATGCCCTGATCGCGAAGGGCTGCGAGATCCGCGCCGACGCGACCGTGCTGAAGCTCCTTCCCGGAGCCACGCCCGCCACCGATGACGACTTCCACACCGAATTCGAGGACGCCATCATCGCCGTCAAAGCCGTCGCCGATGTCGGTGAGGCGATTGCCCACATAACGCATTATGGAACTCACCACACCGAGGCGATCCTCACCGAGGATCCGGTCTCCGTGGAGCGCTTCTTCGACGAAGTGGATTCGGCCATTCTGCTCCACAATGCCTCCACCCAGTTCGCCGATGGCGGCGAATTCGGCTTCGGGGGCGAGATTGGCATCGCTACGGGTAAGTTCCACGCCCGCGGGCCCGTCGGCCTCGAGCAACTTTGCACCTACAAATACCAGGTGCGCGGCAACGGGCAGACTCGGCCCTGACCGAGCCCGGCGCCGACACCGATTCGATGAAGCTGCCCGCTTTCGCGCCGGGCATGCGGATCGGCCTGTTTGGCGGCAGCTTCAACCCCGCCCATGGCGGCCACCGCCTCGTGGCCCTGCAATGCCTGAAGCGGCTTCGTCTCGATGCGATCTGGGTTCTGGTGACCCCCGGCAACCCGCTCAAGGATCACAGTGCACTCGCCCCTCTTGCTGAGCGGCTGGCTCAGACCCGAACCCTGATGGCGCATCCTGCGATCGAGGTGACCGGCTTCGAAGCCGCACATGGTTTCACCTATAGCTTCGAAACACTGGAGTTCCTGGTGGGCGCCGCTCCCTCCGTTCGTTTCGTCTGGATCATGGGCTCTGACAATCTCGAGCATTTCGACCGCTGGGAGCGTTGGGAGGATATCGTCCGGCTGGTCCCGATGGCCGTCTATGCCCGGCCCGGCTCGGCGCTCCGCGCCCCGCTGTCCAAGGCCGCCACCACCCTTGCGGAATTCCGCCTTCCCGAGGGAGCGGTCGAGACGCTGGCGGAACGCGATCCGCCCGCCTGGGTTTACCTCCACGGCATCATGTCGGACTTGTCTTCGACGGCGATCCGGGAGGGGCGAGAGACATCAAAATGAGACCTTCGGCTTGCATAGTGACCCCCGAATCCCCAATATGTTGGGGTGATCCGGCAAGGATCGCAAGGAATGGGACCACGACTATCGCAAACAGACTGCGACTCCTTCGAGCCCACCACCAAGGATTGCTGAAACCCTGATGACCCGTGCTTGTGCATGGGCTGAGGCCGCGTATTGATGGCCGCTTCGCCCAGAAAGACCGCTGCCCAAAAGGCGCCCACCCCTGAGATTTCCATGATCGACATCGTTTTGCAGAGCCTTGAGGATGCCAAGGCGGAGCAGACTGTTGCCATCGACATCGCCGGCAAGTCCTCGCTGGCCGATCAGATGGTCGTCACCTCGGGACGTTCCAACCGCCACGTCGCCGCCGTTGCCGACCAGGTCGTCAAGGCGCTCCGCGACAACGGCTTTGGCAAGCCCCGCATCGAGGGCTTGCCGCATGCCGACTGGGTGCTGGTCGATGGCGGCGACGTCATCGTCCACATCTTCCGACCGGAAGTGCGCGAATTCTACAACATCGAGAAGATGTGGCAGGCGGATTTCGCCGGCGACGCCAGCTAATCTACGATGCGGATCGGCATCGCGGCAGTGGGACGCATGAAGCAGGGTCCCGAGCGCGAGCTGATCGCACGCTATCTCGACCGGGCGAAGGCCACGGGCAGGACCCTTGGTCTCACCGGCTTTGACGTAACCGAACTCTCCGAGTCTCGTGCAGGCAGTGCCCCTGCCCGCAAGCGCGAAGAAGCCATCGCGATATCCACGGGACTTGCGCCCAATTCCGTCGTCATCGCGCTGGACGAGCATGGCAAGGCCATGGGCTCCGACGATTTTGCCCACAAGCTCGCCCGCTGGCGCGACGATGGCAAGCAGGCGCTCGCCTTCGTCATCGGCGGCGCAGACGGGCTCGACCCCGATTTTGCCAAAGCCGCAGCGCTGACCCTGTCGTTCTCGCCGCTGACCTGGCCGCACCAACTCGTGCGGATCATGCTGGCCGAGCAGCTTTACCGCGCGACAACTATCCTCGCAGGCCACCCCTATCACCGCGAATAGCCATCCAAAAGCCAAAGAACTAGGGCACGTGCGGCCTCCGCTGATACGGTTCAGCGTCTGATTCGGCACTTCGGGGCGGCATGGCGAGATGGGCCCGCTTGTGTGGGGTTTGGGGGGCTTCGGTCCTTCTGATCACGCTCGCCGCGAGCTCCGGCGCACAGCAGGCTTCCGCACCGCCCTCGATCAGTGTCGAGTCCGCTCAGGCACAGGACGCGCTCGCCGAAATCGAATCCTCGCTCACCCTCAGCGCTGACAAGATCGCCCGCCTCAAAGCCGAGATCGCGGCCATGCAGGGCGACCGCGACAAGCAGAACGCCGCGCTCATCGCTGCTGGGGAGCGGGTGAAACTGGCCGAGGCGGATGTCGCCGCGGTCGAGCAGAAGATCGGCGATCTGATCGTCCAGGAGCTGGAGACGCGCGGCCGGCTAGATGGATCCAACGGCTCGATCTCCAACATTCTCGCCGCGCTCGAGCGCATCTCGCACAGCCCGCCGCCGGTGCTGATCGTCGACCCCTCGGATGCACTGGGCTCGGCCCGCAGTGCCATTCTTATTTCCGCCATCCTGCCGCAACTGCGGGCCAGGGCTGATCAGGTGATGGCTGATCTCCAGCATCTGGGCGAGATCAAAACCGCAGCCCAGACCGAGGAGTCACACCTCAAGGCCAATTTCGACGTGCTCGAAGAGGAACAGTTGCGCATCGCAACACTCATCGCCGCGCAGAAGCAGACCGAATCCGTAACGACGGCCACCCTCGATGCCGAACAAGAGCGCAATGCCGAGCTTAGCGCCAAGGCAGAAACGCTGAAGCAGCTCATCGACACCCTGTCGCGCAAGGCCCGCGCCGTCGCAACGGCCGCGCAGGCGACGGCAGCCGCCAATGCAGGAGGCGCCGCGCCGAGGCTCGATCCCGAAACGATCCGCCTGGCTCTTGCCAACACGGACCGCACCGAACCCGCGGTCCCCTTCGTTTCCGCCCGCGGCTTCCTCGAAATGCCGACCAGCGGCGTGCCTGTGGTCAATTATGGCGATGGAGACGGATTTGGGGGGATTTCGAAGGGCCTCTCGATCATGACCCGCGCCGAAGCCGAGGTCTTGGCACCTGCGGATGGCTGGGTGCTCTACAAGGGCGACTATCTCAATTACGGCCAAATCGTCATTCTTGATACCGGTCAGGACTACACAATTCTCCTCGCCGGGCTGGGCAAGGTCACCGTGAACCCCGGCCAGTTCGTGCTGATGGGCACGAGCCTCGGCACCATGGGATCACGGACATTTGGCCGAACGGCCGCGACCAGCGCTGGTCAGCCCAACCCGACCCTTTATATTGAGATGCGAAAGAACTCTGTGCCCATTGATCCGACCGGCTGGTGGGCCAAGACCGACAACACGACCCAAAGTGGATAGATTCCTATGCGTTTGACTTTCGTCCGCGCCGCGCTTGTCGCGCTCGCTCTCGCCGCCCCGCTGGCTTTGCCGGCGCTGGCGCAGGAGACACCCTCCACTTCGGAGCCGCCGGCCACCGATGTGCCCGTGGTTCCGGACGACACCACGCCGGCCGCACCCGAGGAGACGCCTCCCGCTGATGCCGCGACACCGGCTCCTGAGGAGACGGGACCACATCCGCGCCCCGCCGAGGAAATCTACTCGGATCTCAACTTCTTTGGCGAAGTCTTCGATCGCATTCGGGCGGAATATGTCGATGCCCCTGATGAGCAGCAGCTCATTCGCGCCGCCATTCAAGGCATGCTGACGTCACTCGATCCGCATTCGAGCTACCTCTCGCCCGATGAATTCACCGTCGTCCAGGAAGACACCTCCGGTCAGTTCGGTGGCCTGGGCATCGAGGTGACGATGGACCAGGGCGTCATCAAGGTCATCTCGCCCATCGATGACACGCCCGCGTCGCGTGCCGGCATCCTCGCCAACGACTATATCGTCGAGCTCGACGGCAAGTCCGTGCAGGGCATGGTGCTCGATGACGCCGTAGCGATGATGAAGGGGCCGATCGGCACCAAGATCAAGATTACTGTCATCCGCGAAGGCGCAAGCCAGCCGCTCTACTTCGAACTCACCCGCGATGTCGTGGCGACCCGCGTCACGCGCTGGAACATGGAGGGTGATGTCCTTTATCTGCGCCTGACCCGCTTCTCTGAGCAGGCCTATTCCGGCATCCAGAAGTCGATCAAGGAAGCCTATGACCAGGCCAACGGAGTCGCGCCCAAAGGCATCATCCTCGACCTGCGCAACAATCCGGGTGGTCTTGTCGATCAGGCGGTGCTCGTCTCGGACGCGTTCCTCAAGCAGGGTGCAGTCGTCCTGACCCGCGGCCGAGTGGAAAGCGAGAGCGCCCGTTACGACGCCAAGCCGGACGACCTCGACGCCAAAATTGCCGATGTCCCGCTGGTGATCCTTACCAATGGCGGTACCGCTTCGGCGGCGGAGATCGTTGCCGGAGCGTTGCAGGACCACAAGCGTGCGACCGTGATCGGCACGCGCTCCTTCGGCAAGGGCACCGTGCAGTCGATCATCAATCTTGGCCCCGATGGCGGCATACGCCTCACCACCGCCCGCTACTACACGCCCAACAACCGCTCCATCCAGGCCGCGGGCATCCAGCCCGATATCCTCATCACCCAGGACGTGCCGGCGGAGTTCCAAGGCCGCGACGAGATCCTCGGCGAGGCCGGGCTCAGCGGACAGATCGGTGGCGGCACCGAAGCGGTGGCGACCGTGGGCTCTTCGGTCTATGTGCCGGCCGACAAGACCAAGGACAATCAGCTGCAATACGCGATCAAGCTGATCGACGGCGTCGAGACCAACGCGTCCTTCCCGCCTAAGGCCGATGGCTGAGCGGGCCCGAAGGTACGCCGATATGCTATCGATCAGCCGCGCCGCAAGCGCGGCTGATTCGCAAATGGTGACGAAGCGGGAAGTGCGGCCATGACCTCCGATCTGAGCGCACCCCTGACGGGACGGAAGCGCAGGCACGCTCCGGGCTTCAGCATGTCGACTCGCAGCCGGCTCCCGCTTGCTCGGATCGCTATCGCGCTCATTGTCCTCATCATTGGCGGCGCGGCCCTGCGGATTCTGCTGGTCAGCGACCCCAATGGCGGCAGGCCTACCACCGAAACGGCCATCAACTCGACCCGTAACGCCAACACGGTAGCAGGCAACGTCGCCGCGGCGGACGCCACCCAGTCGGCGACAATCACGGCCGGCCCGGAAATGCCGGTCGATGGCCCACAGGTCACCAAAATCGGCGACGACGTGCCTGACGGCAACGTCGCCATGACCGGCGACATGATGTTCGACAAGGACGGACTCGCTCCAGCCCTGCTTGAACAGACCGATCACGGCGCCATTCCCCGCATCGCCGCTGACGGCGCAACGCCCTTCGAAACCTACTCGCGCCCCTCCCTCACCCCCGCCACCGCCTCCGGCAAGTTGCTGATTGCGATTGTGGTTACGGGGTTGGGGCTGAACGAGCAGGGAACTGCGGCTGCGATCAATGGGTTACCGCAGAATGTGTCGCTCGCATTCGCGCCTTATGGCAAGGGTTTGCAGCGTAGCGTGGCCGATGCGCGCGCGGCAGGGCACGAGATTCTGTTGCAGGTGCCGCTCGAGCCTTTCGACTATCCCGACAATGATCCCGGACCGGACACGCTGCTGACCGGCCAGGCTCCGCGCGACAATCTCGAAAAACTGTTCACCGTCATGGGCAAGTTCGGCGGCTATGTCGGGCTGATGAACTATATGGGCGCACGCTTCACCACTTCGGCGGCCGATTTCGGCCCGATGATGGAGGAACTGGGCACCCGCGGCCTCGGCTATGTCGATGATGGCTCGTCCAACCGTTCGCTGGCGCCGCAACTGGCGGCGGCCAATGCCGTCCAGTTCGGCCGGGCCGACATGGCGCTCGACACCAACCCGGCACGCGCGCCGATCCTCGAGGCGCTGAAGGCGCTCGAGGCCAAGGCGGCGGAACGCGGCAGCGCCATCGGGGTAATCTCCGGCCTGCCGGTGTCGATCGCGACCGTGGCCGACTGGGCCAAGACCGCCGCGGACCGCAATATCGAGATCGTCCCGGTCTCAGCGCTGATGGCCAAGCCCTGATGTCGGTCCTGCGCGAGAAGATGCCCTATCGCGATTGCGTGGGCACGGCCGTGTTCAATGCCGAGGGCCTCGTCTTCATCGGCCGCCGCAAGCCCGAGGAAGACCCCGAGGATTCGAGCGAGCACGGCTCGCCCTGGCAGATGCCGCAAGGCGGCATCGACAAGGGTGAGGCGCCGCTCGACACGGCCTATCGCGAACTCTTCGAGGAAACCTCGATCCACTCGGTGGAGCTGATCGCCGAAGCGCCGGGCTGGATCTATTACGATCTGCCCGATGATGCGCTCGGCATCGCCCTCAAGGGCAAATATCGCGGCCAGCGACAGCGCTGGTTCGCCTTCCGCTTCACCGGCAACGAGTCCGAAATCAACGTGACCGAACCGGGCGGCGGAGCGCATCCCGCCGAGTTCGACAAATGGCGCTGGGAAAAGCTCGACGCCCTGCCGGGCATCATCGTGCCCTTCAAGCGCGAGGCCTACATCAAGATCGTCGAGGCCTTCCGTTCCATCCCCGCCCAGCTCGCCGGGAAATGAAGACCATCGGCCTGATCGGCGGCATGAGCTGGGAATCGACGGCGCACTATTACGCCATCCTCAACCGCGAGACGGCCCGCCTGCTGGGCGGGCTCCACTCCGCACCGCTGCTGCTGCATTCCGTCGATTTCGCCCCCATTGAGGCGATGCAGCGGGCCGGAGACTGGGCCGCTGCGGGCGCCGAACTCGCGCGCATCGCAGCCGCACTCGAGGCGCAGGGCGCTGGGGTCGTCGGCCTCGCGACCAACACCATGCATATCTGCGCGCCCGAAATCCGCGCCGCGCTGACGGTGCCCTTCCTCCACATCGCCTCGCCTACGGCGGATACGCTTCTCGCCGACGGCATCATCACGGTGGGGCTGCTCGGCACGCGCTTCACCATGGAGAAGCGCTTCTATATCGAGGAGCTCGAAGCGCGCGGGCTAAGGGTTCTCGTTCCCGATATCGGCATCACCAATCTCAACGGCATCATCTATGAAGAGCTGGTGCACGGCATCGTCCGCGAGGAGTCGCGGCGCATCTATGTCGATGCCATTTCCCGCCTCGCCGCACGCGGCGCCGAAGCCGTAATCCTCGGTTGCACCGAAATCTGCATGCTGATCGACGATTCGGTCAGTTCGCTGCCGACCTACGACACCACGGATCTGCACGCGAAGGCACTGGTCGCAGCCGCGATGGACTAGAGCGTTGCTCTAGGCAGCACGGTGCCGCCTTACGAGGTCGTCGCCGTCGGCATCGATGGTGAAGACATCGACGATATGATCGAGCTCATTGGCCTGCGCCTCGGTCTGCTCGATCGCCGCATTGGTCTGCTCGACCAGCGCCGCATTGTGCTGCGTCATCTCGTCGAGCGTCCGGACCGCCTTGCCGACTTCCTCGATGGCCGCAGCCTGTTCCTTGCTGGCCTGTGCAATGCCCTCGATCAGCGCGCTCGATTCCTGCGCGGCGTCCAGCATGGCGATCAGCTTCTGCGCCGCTTCGGCAACCAGCCTCGTGCCGCCCGCGACTTCCGACCCGCTCTGCTCGATGAGCGCTTTGACCTCGGAGGAGGCTTGCGCCGCCGACTGGGCAAGCCGACGGACTTCGACCGCCACCACCGCGAAGCCGCGGCCGGCCTCGCCCGCCCGCGCCGCTTCCACCGAGGCATTTAGCGCCAAGAGGTTGGTCTGGAAGGCGATGTCGTCAATGAGCCCGATGACGTTGGAAATCCGGCCCGATGAACTGGTAATCCGCTCCATCGCGGCGGTGGCCTTGTTCATGACCTGGCCGCCCTCGGTAGCAGTATCGCTCACGGCGCGCGCCTTCTGGCTCGCCGAGTCGGCGCGCCTGGCATTGTCATGGACGGTCGAGGCCAGTTGCTCCATCGCCGCCGAAGTTTCTTCGATGGTCGAGGCCTGCTTGGTCGTGCGGTTATTGAGATCATTGGAGCCGGCCAGCATCTCACCGGTCGCCGTCTTCAGCGCACGTGACGTCTCGAGCATGCGCCGGACCACTTGCGTCAGGGTCTCACCCACCGCATTGGTGTCGTCGCGAAGCCGCCCGAAGGCGCCCTCATATTTGCCCTTCATGCGCTTGGTCAGATCGGTCTGCGCCAGGGCCGAAAGCACCTCGCCTGTCTCGTTGAGGCCGCGCTCGACGGTCTCGACCAGATTGTTGACGCTGCGGGCCAGCGAATTGAGTTCGGGATCGGCAAAACTCGTATCGACGCGGCGCGAGAAGTCGCCGGCCACCGCCGAATCCACCACCGCGCCGAAGGAGCGCTGCAGATTCTGCATCATATGGGCGCGCTCGCGCGACCGCTGCTCGATGCCGGCCCGTTCGCTGTCGGCCAGCTCGCGGATTCTGAGCGCATTGGAGCGGAACACTTCGACCGCGCGCGCCATCTCGCCGATTTCGTCCTTCTTCTCGGCACCCTGCACGTCGACGCCGAGATCGCCATCGGCCAGCGCATTCATTCCCGAAGTCAGGCGGCTCAGCGGATGCGTCACGCTGCGGGCGAACAGCCAGCCTGCGAGCGCCACGACCGCCAGCAGGGCGAGGCCCGTCACCAGCATCAGGGTGGTGAGCGTCATCACCGGCGCAAAGATCTCGTCCCGGTCCATCACCGCGACGACGGCCCAGGACTGCGACGCGGTGACATCCGCGGGCGCACCCGAAGCGATCACGGCGGAGCCCTTGAAGTCGGGCGAGGATGTCGTCCCCGGAACACCTGTCACCACGTCGGCTATCGTCGCGTCGAACAGCGTCGGCGTCAGCACGGCGTCGCCCCCGACAGTGCGAGAATCCGAGCGGGCGAGGCCATCGGCGCCCACGATGATGATGTGGCCGGTGGCACCGAGCCCCTGCCGGTAGCCGACGACCTTTCCCAACTGCGTGGCCGAGAAGGAGAAGGCCAGGACGCCGAGCTTGTTGCCCAGCGCGTCATAGATCGGGGTTGCGACGAAGGCGAGCGGCAGGCCGCCGGCGGCCGGATAGGGCGCGAAGTCTGCGAAGACGAAATCGCGCGACGATGGCTGCGCCACCGCCCTGCGGAACAGCTCGCCCAGCGAGCTCTTGGCACCGGGATCTTCGCCACTCGTGAAACCGGTTCCGAAATCGTCGGCCTTCCGGACCGAGTAGACCAGATACCCATCATTATTGAACAGGTAGATGTCGTGATAGCCCTGGGCCTGAAGGTGCTCGCGATAGATCGGCTGGTAATGGGTATGGCTGACCCCGTAGGCGGGCGTCAGCCCTTCCACCTTGTCGACATCCATCCGCTTTTCCGGCTCGCCGGTCAGGAAGGCCCCCTGGAGGATGGTGCGGGAATCGGTTCCAAGGCTCGCATTGGTGAGGCTGCGCCACGCCTTGGCGAAATTGGTCACGGCGAACTGCGTGTTGTCGTTCCGCGCGGTCTTGATCAAATCGTCCTCGACGCCCTGGATATAGACGCTGAGCTGATTGGCCCGTTCGAAAGCAAGGGTTTCGAGATTCTGCCGGGCCTGGGTCTCGAGGGCGTTCGACGCGAGAACATAGGAGGCCAGGCCCACCCCCGCAGCGACCACAACCGCCGAGGCGACCAGCGCCAGCGGCAGCTTCTGCGAAATCCGCAATGCCGGGATCAGACTCATGCAACGCCCTCCGCGCCCGGCGCATGCGCGATCCAGGCGTTGCGGAACGTTAGCGCGGCATGGCTAACGTTCGGTTACGGAGGATTACCGAGGCCCTGTCTCGAAACCGGCGCTGGTGAGACGCCGAGTAGGCCTAGTGCGCGGTCTCGCGGGTGACCGAAGCGTCGAGCAGCAGATTCTTCCAGGCATCGAGCTCATTGGTCAGCCGGTCTTGCTCGGCGGCGTCCTTGGCGGCTTGCAGCGCGGTCATTCCCGCCGCGATCATGGCTTCGATCTCGTTGCGGTTGAACTCGGCCACCGGCCGGGCTTCTTCCGCAAGGATGGTAAGGCCGGCGGGCGAGACGTCCGCGAACCCGCCGCGGACGTAATAGACCTGCGCGATATTGCCGAGATCGGTGACCGTGATGAAGCCGGGCTTCAGGGTGGTCATCAGCGGCGCGTGCTCGCCCATCACCGTGAAATAGCCGTCGGCGCCGGGCACCGTGGCCGAGCGGACATCGACCGAGAGCACGAGCCGCTCGGGCGAGACGATATCGATGTGCATTCCGTCGGCCATTGTTTGTCCTTACGCGGCCTGCGCCAGCTTCTGCGCCTTCTTGACCGCATCCTCGATGGTGCCGACCATGTAGAAGGCAGCTTCGGGAAGATGGTCGTACTCGCCGGCCACCAGGCCCTTGAAGCCCTTGATGGTGTCTTCGAGCTGGACGAAGATTCCCGGCTGGCCGGTGAAGGCCTCGGCCACCGAGAAGGGCTGGCTCATGAAGCGCTCGATCTTGCGGGCGCGGGCTACGGTCAGCTTGTCCTCTTCCGAAAGCTCGTCCATGCCCAGGATCGCGATGATGTCCTGGAGCGCCTTGTAGCGCTGCAGGATTTCCTGCACGCGGCGGGCAACATTGTAGTGCTCCTCGCCGACAATGTTGGCCGAGAGCATGCGCGAGTTGGAGTCGAGCGGGTCCACTGCCGGGTAGATGCCCTTTTCCGAGATCGCGCGGTTGAGCACGGTCTGCGCATCGAGGTGCGCGAAGGAGGTCGCGGGCGCCGGGTCGGTCAGATCGTCGGCGGGCACGTAGATGGCCTGCACCGAAGTGATCGAGCCCTTGTTCGTCGTCGTGATGCGCTCCTGCAGCGCACCCATGTCGGTCGCGAGCGTCGGCTGGTAGCCCACGGCCGAAGGAATACGGCCGAGCAGCGCCGACATTTCCGAGCCCGCCTGAGTGAAGCGGAAGATGTTGTCGATGAAGAACAGCACGTCCTGACCCTGGTCGCGGAAGTGCTCGGCGACGGTGAGGCCCGACAGCGCCACGCGGGCACGGGCGCCCGGCGGCTCGTTCATCTGGCCGAACACCAGCGCGCACTTCGAACCGGCGGTCGAGCCGTTGTTCTCATGCGGGTCCTTGTTCACGCCGGACTCGATCATCTCGTGATAGAGGTCGTTGCCCTCGCGGGTGCGCTCGCCGACGCCGGCGAACACGGAGTAACCGCCATGGGCCTTGGCGACATTGTTGATGAGCTCCTGGATGAGCACGGTCTTGCCGACGCCCGCGCCACCGAACAGGCCGATCTTGCCGCCGCGCGCATAGGGCGCGAGCAGATCAACAACCTTGATGCCGGTGACGAGGATCTGCGCTTCGCTCGACTGGTCGACGAATGCCGGCGCTTCCTGGTGGATGGCGCGGCGCGACGCGGTCTTGACGGGGCCGGCTTCGTCCACCGGCTCGCCGATGACATTCATGATGCGGCCCAGCGTCTCGTCGCCGACCGGCACCGAGATGGGCGAGCCCGTGTCGGTCACTTCGGCGCCGCGGACGAGGCCCTCGGTCGTGTCCATGGCGATGGTGCGCACGGCGTTTTCGCCCAGATGCTGCGCCACTTCCAGCACCAGCCGGTTGCCATTGTTGGTGGTCTCGAGCGCGTTGAGAATGGCCGGCAGATGGTCGTCGAAGGTGACGTCCACAACCGCGCCGATCACCTGGCTGACCTTGCCGGCCGGACCCGAGCCCTGCACCGTCTTGCTTGCTGCCTTAGCCATCTTGCTACCTCGTTCTTCCTAGAGCGCTTCCGCGCCCGAAATGATTTCGATGAGTTCTTTGGTGATCTGCGCCTGGCGCTGCCGGTTGTAGACCAGGGTCAGGTTCTTGATCATGTCGCCGGCATTGCGGGTGGCATTGTCCATCGCGCTCATCTGCGCGCCGAAGAACGACGCGTTGTTTTCGAGGAGCGCACGGAACACCTGCACCGAGATGTTGCGCGGCAGGAGGTCGTTGAGGATCGCTTCCTCATCCGGCTCGTAATCGTAGGTGACGGCGCCCTGCGCCGCACTGCCCGCATCGAACTTGGCCGGGATCAGCTGCAGCGCCGTCGGGACCTGGCTGATGACGGACTTGAACGTCGCAAAGAACAGCGTCGCCACGTCGAATTCGCCGGCTGCATACATGGCGAGAATCTTCTCGCCCACCTGCTGCGCATTGACATAGCCGATCTGGCGCACTTCGCGGAACGTCATCGTGTCGACGATATTGGCCGCGAACTGGCGC
>DASZPY010000050.1:0-63521 GCA_035549855.1 Devosia sp.
TTGTCGGTCCAGGCCCACATCTTCTCGTAGATCCAGGCGGCCTGGCCGGCCGGCGAGTCCACCAGATGATCCGCGGTGGCCTGCAGGCGCTGCCGCGCGGCCAGTACGAGGCGGCGTCCTCGCTCGGCCTCAGCTACTGGAAGTCGATGGGGCTGATCATCCTGCCGCAGGCGGTCAAGCACGTGATCCCCGGCATCGTGGGCAACTTCATCTCGCTGTTCAAGGATACCTCGCTGGTTGCCATCGTGGGCATCTTCGACCTGCTCAACACCATTCAGAACACCACCAACGGCCAGGACTGGAAGTCGGCGACGACGGCCCAGACCGGCTACATCACCGCCGCCGCGATCTTCTGGATCTTCTGTTTCGCCATGTCGCGCTATGCGCGCTACTGGGAACGGCGGCTCGACCGGAGCCGCAGGAGTTAGCACCGTGACCACCGACCAAGCCGCCTCGATCCTGCCCGACACGCCAGCCAATGGAACGATCGACACCACTCACATGAAGGTGAGCTCGACCGATGTCGCGGTGGAAATCATCGGGATGCACAAATGGTTTGCCGATTTCCACGTGCTGCGCGACATCAACCTCAAGGTGATGCGCGGCGAGCGCATCGTCATTGCCGGGCCATCGGGCTCTGGCAAGTCGACACTGATCCGTTGCATCAATCGGCTCGAGGAGCATCAGCAGGGCCAGGTGATCGTCAACGGCGTCGAGCTGACGGCCGACCTCAAAAAGGTCGATGAAGTGCGGCGCGAAGTCGGAATGGTGTTCCAGCATTTCAATCTGTTTCCGCATCTGACGATCCTCGACAACCTCACTCTGGCTCCAATCTGGGTGCGCGGCACGCCCAAGCTCGAAGCCGAGGAGACCGCGATGCACTATCTCGAGCGCGTCAAGATTCCGGAGCAGGCCAGGAAGTATCCGGGCCAGCTGTCGGGCGGCCAGCAGCAGCGCGTGGCCATCGCCCGTTCGCTCTGCATGAATCCCAAGATCATGCTGTTCGACGAGCCGACCTCGGCGCTCGACCCCGAGATGGTCAAGGAAGTGCTGGATGTGATGGTGTCGCTCGCCGAAGGCGGCATGACGATGCTCTGCGTGACGCATGAAATGGGATTCGCCCGCCAGGTCGCCAATCGGGTGATCTTCATGGACCAGGGCCAGATCGTCGAGCAGAACGAGCCGGAGGAATTCTTCCTGCATCCGCAGCACGAGCGTACCAAGCTGTTCCTCAGCCAGATCCTGCACTAGCTGCGGCGTCGCCACGGCTTGACCCGCGAGGCGGCGTGGCCATGATGCGCGCCGGGTGGAGGATGGTTTTCGCGTGCATACGCCCGGGTTTCGGCTTGCCGCCGCATTGGTGATGTCCGCCATTCTGGCGTTCCCCGCATTCGCGCAGGCCGTCGCGCCGGCGGGGCCGACGCTTGCCGCCATCCGCGCGCGCGGCCATCTGATCTGCGCTACCAGCGATCCCCTGCCGGGCTTTGCGCAGGTCAGTCCCGAGGGACGATGGAGCGGCTTCGACGTCGACTTTTGCCGCGCCGTGGCGACAGCAGTCTTCGGTGATGCCGACAAGCTCGAGTTCCGCGCGCTTTCGGGCGACGGGCGCTTCGCGCAATTGCAGACCGGGGAGTTCGATCTCATCGCGCGCAATGCTCCCTGGACGATGCGGCGCGATACCGGCTACGGCGCGATGTATGTCGCAACATCGCTGTTCGACGGGCAGGCCTTCATGGTGCCGGCCACCCTGGGCGTGGTGTCCGCCTATCAACTCGACGGCCAGAAGGTCTGCGTTCTCGACGAAGGCGACGAATTGTCAAACGTCCGGACTTTCTTCTTTCAGAACCAGGCAACCTTCCAGGCGGTGCGCTACGAAGACCGCGAGGACCTCGCGGTCGCTTATCAGCGGGGCATGTGTGACGCCGTCTCCGCCTCCGCCAGCTGGCTCAATGCTATCCGGCGGAGCCTGCCGGCTCCGGAAGCCCACCGCATTCTTCCCGAGCGGATCAGCAAGGCCGCCTTCGGCCCTGTCGTCAGGACGGGTGACGATCAATGGGCCAACATCGTCAAATGGACGCTGTTCGCGCTGATCGATGCCGAAGAAGCAGGGGTGACCTCGCTCAATGTGGAATCGCTCACCGCGGCTAAGACGCATCGCATCCGCAGGCTCCTGGGACTGGAAGGGTCCTTCGGGCCATCCATGGGGTTGAGCTCCGATTTCATCCGCAAGGTCATATCGGCGGTGGGTAATTACGGCGAAATCTTCGATCGCAATTTGGGTGCCGGCACTGAGGCTCCGGTGCCGCGCGGACAGAATGCGCTGTGGCAGAATGGCGGACTGCTCTATGCGCCGGGTGTCGAGTAGGCCCCGGGCTAGGCGAACAGTATCGGCACGCGGCGGTTCTGCGCGCCTTTCTTCTCGATCTTGCCGATCTTCAGTGCGCCGATTTCCGCCGTCGATTTCACATGCGTGCCGCCGCATGGCTGCAAATCAACATCGCCGATGCGCACCAGCCGCACGCGTCCCTGTCCCATCGGCGGGCGCACGGTCATGGTCTTGATGAGCCCGGGATTGGCGATGAGTTCTTCATCGGTGATCCATTTGTCCGAGACCGGCAGTGCTGCCGCGACCAGCGCATTGAGCCGCGCCTCTCGTTCGCCGATGTCGGCGGGGACCTCGGGCATGTCGAAATCGATGCGGCCCTTGTCTTCGCCCACGGCGGCCCCGGTGATGGGAAAGGGAAAGACCACGGTCGCGAGATGCAATGCAGTGTGCATGCGCATGAGCTTGTAGCGCCGCTCCCAATCGATGGTGGCGCTCACTCTATCGCCCGCCGCAAGTGCCGGTTGTCCCTCGGCCGGTACATGGACGAGGCGAGTCTTGTCGCCCTCGGGATGGATCGTCGTCGCGATCAGCACTGCGCGTCCGTCCGGTGTCGCGAGGACGCCCGTGTCGCCCGGCTGGCCGCCGGAATTGGCATAGAAGATCGTACGATCAAGGACGATCCCGCCATCCGGCGCAATACCCGCGACCGTCGCATCGATCGTGCGCAGATAGGAGTCGGAGCGGAACAGGAATTCGGTCATAGGATCGGCGAAAACAGTTTGGCCGCTTCGGACATGAAGCGAGTGATCCGGGGCAACTTGTAGGCGCGTAACTCGAGATCGACCTTGTTGGCTTCGCCGAAGTCGCGCTTCAGCATCTTTTCGACAAATTGGATCGTGCGCTCATGGGTAAACCAGAGCGTGATCTCGAAATTGATGCGGAAGGAGCGATTGTCGAAATTCACGGTGCCGATGCCGGCGATGCGGTCATCGACGAGGATGACCTTTTCGTGCAGGAAGCCCGAGGGATAGCGATAGACGTCGATGCCATGCCGTACCATGCGATTGGCATGGGCGATGCTCGCCAGCCAGACGATCTGGTGGTCGG
The DNA here is from genome assembly GCA_035549855.1 of Devosia sp. GTDB lineage: Bacteria > Pseudomonadota > Alphaproteobacteria > Rhizobiales > Devosiaceae > Devosia_A. The sequence goes on from DASZPY010000050.1 coordinate 3,434, forward strand.
GGTGTTCGGGAATGAGGATCCTTACATCCACGCCGCGCATCTGGGCCGCATAGAGTGCGGTCTCCATGGAGACGTCCGGCACGAAATAAGGACTGACGATCCAGAGCCGCTCCCGGGCCCCTCCGATGACATCGTCGAACGCAATTGCGCAGCTTTCGAGCGCATCTGCAGGACCCGTCGGCATGACCAGCACGGATTCGTCGCCGGCGACTTCGGTCGAGCTTGGAAGTCCTTTGAGTTCCTCGCCGGTCGCCCACTGCCAGTCTTCACGGAAGCTCAGCTCCGCGGCGAGAACCGCCGGGCCCTTGATCCGCACGTGGGTGTCGCGCCAGCGGCCGAAGCGCTTGGAGCGGCCCATATATTCGTCGCCGACATTGAGGCCGCCGACCCAGCCTTCCTTGCCATCGACGATGACGATCTTGCGGTGGTTGCGATACTGGATGCGTGTCGGACCGAAAATGCGCAGGAAGCGGTGCCGGTGGTTGAAGCCGTACGCGATGATGCCGGCGTCGCGCAGGCGCTGAATGTAGGCGCGCGGCAGGCCGAAGCAGCCAACGTCGTCGTAGAGCAGGTAGATCTTCACCCCAGCATTGGCGCGTTCGATCAGCCGGGTCGCGAACTCTTTCCCGAGCTCGTCGTCATGAATGATGTAGAACTGCAGGAGCAGAGTGTTCTCGGCTCGCGAAATCCCGTCGAAGATCGAGGCGAACGTCGCTTCGCCGTCGATCAGCACTTCGACTTCATTGCCGGTGAGAAACGGGATCTGGCTGACCTTAGCCAGCACAGGCCATTCCTCTGTTGTGGGCTGGTCGAGAATCTTGGTCTTGGCGGCGCGGACCTTGCGCAGGACGCGACCCGAGTGGGTTTGCAGGGCGGCGTAGTCGTCGAAGAGCTTGAGCCCGAATACGGCGTAAATCAGCGTGACCGGGAAGGGCAGGATGATCAGCGAAATGATCCAGGCGATTGATCCCTGGGATGTGCGGGAGCGGAAGATTTCGCTGACGGCAAAGCCGAGAGCCACCAAATAGTTCGCTACATATAGCCAGTAGATGATGCCCCGGTCGGGAATGAGTTCGGCGAGCCAGGATTCGATGGTGAGCATCAGGCAGGGTCGGGTTCCACGACGGACTGCCAATCTACCTGCGGCGGAGCGTCCAGCCAATGCGGTACGGGAAGCCCCTTGGACTTGAGGAAAGCTGGATTGAACAACTTGCTCTGGTAGCGATTGCCGTAGTCGCAGAGCATGGTGACGATCGTCTTGCCCGGCCCGAGATCGCGTGCCAGCCGAACTGCCCCGGCGATGTTGATGCCCGAGGAGCCGCCCAGGCAAAGTCCCTCATGCTCGAGCAGGTCGAACAGATGGGGCAGGGCCTCGCTGTCGGCGATGCGGTATGCCCGGTCGACCTCGACGCCCTCGAGATTGGCAGTGATCCGCCCTTGGCCGATGCCCTCGGTGATCGAACTGCCCTCAGCTTTGAGGTCGCCATGGGCGTAGTAGTTGTACAGCGCGGCCCCCTCTGGATCGGCGATGGCGATCTGGATGTTCGCGTTGCGGGCCTTGAGGGCGAGTGACACGCCCCCGAGAGTGCCGCCCGAGCCGACCGCACACACGAACCCGTCAACTTTGCCGCCGGTCTGCTCCCAGATTTCTGGGCCGGTGCCCTCGAGATGGGCGCGACGATTGGCAAGATTATCGAACTGATTGGCCCAGATGGCACCGCCCGGCAGTTCCTTGGCCAGCTTGAGGGCCAGTCGGCCCGACAGTTTCACGTAGTTGTTGGGATTCTTGTAGGGCTTCGCCGGGACTTCGATCAGTTCTGCCCCCATCAGGCGCAGCGCATCCTTCTTTTCCTGGCTCTGGGTCTCGGGAATGACGATGACGGTCCTGAAGCCCATGGCGTTGGCGACGACCGCGAGCCCAATCCCCGTATTGCCGGCCGTTCCCTCGACGATCGTGCCGCCCTCGCGCAGCAGGCCCTTTCCGACCGCGTCGCGAACGATGAACAGGGCTGCCCTGTCTTTTACGGATTGGCCGGGATTGAGGAACTCGGCCTTGCCCCAGATTTCGCATCCCGTCGCCTCGGAGACGCGGTTGAGGCGGATGAGCGGCGTATTGCCGATGGCGGAGAGGATGTCGGGATGTTTGGTCATGTGCGCGCCGATTGATGCGGCCGCAATCTAGGGGAGGGCCCGCGCCTCTCCAAGCCGTAAAGCCTGAAACGGCAAGGCTTTTCCGCGATTGGTGAAGGCGTGGAAAGGGCAGCCACTGGGCGCCAGTTCCGCGCGTATTCGCTTGCTCCATGGAGGGTGAAATGATTTTCCCAAATCGCCTGGGGGCTGGCGTGCACATGCTGCGAAGCGATCCTCCGGCAGTCCGAACGCTCCATCACGCAAAGCCTCTCAAGAAACCATGTATGCAGGAGATGTTTCCCTGTCGTGCGCCGCCTTGCCGCCGCCCGGATGAAAGCGTATTTCCCGGCGAAATCCCTGCGGGCAATCTATGACCGAACCCAAAAGTCTGAGCCACCTCAAGGCTCTAGAATCCGAAAGCATCGAGATCTTCCGCGAAGTCGCGGCCAGCTTCGAGCGGCCGGTGATGATGTATTCGATCGGCAAGGACTCTTCAGTCCTGCTCCATTTGGCCCGCAAAGCCTTCTATCCCAGCCGGGTGCCGTTTCCGGTCCTTCACATCGACACCAAGTGGAAGTTCAAGGAGATGATCGCGTTCCGCGATCGCATGGCACGCGAGCACGATCTAAACTTGATCGTCCACACCAACCCGGAGGGCCTCGCCGCCGGAATCAATCCCTTCGACCACGGCTCAGCTGTGCATACCGACATCATGAAGACGCAAGCGCTGCGTCAGGCCCTCAACGCCGGCAAGTACGATGCAGCCATCGGCGGAGCGCGCCGTGACGAGGAGAAATCGCGTGCCAAGGAGCGCATCTTCTCGCACCGCAATGCGCAGCATGCCTGGGATCCGAAGAACCAGCGGCCGGAGCTTTGGCGCATCTTCAACACACGTCTTGCACCGGGTGAGAGCATGCGCGTGTTTCCGATCTCCAATTGGACCGAGCTCGACGTGTGGACGTATATCTACGCGGAGAAGATCGAGATTCCGGAACTCTACTTCGCGCGCAAGCGTCCGGTGGTTGAGCGTTCCGGTACACTGATCATGGTCGACGATGACCGTTTTCGGTTCGAGCGCGGCGAGTCCGTTCATGAGGAAATGGTGCGCTTCCGCACTCTCGGCTGTTATCCGCTGAGCGGTGGCATCCGTTCCACTGCATCCGATCTGCCCTCCATCATCATGGAAATGCAGGCCTCTCGCACCTCCGAACGCGAAGGCAGGCTGATCGACACCGACAGCGTCGGCTCGATGGAAAAGAAGAAGCAGGAGGGGTATTTCTGATGAACGCCTCCGCGCCCATCCGTTCCGCCGACACCGATCTAGATCTTTGGCTAGCCCAGCAGACCAGCAAAGGTCTGTTGCGTTTTATGACCTGCGGGTCGGTGGATGACGGCAAGTCGACGCTGATCGGCCGCCTGCTCTATGACAGCCAGCTGATCCTGGACGACCAGCTCGCCTCGTTGCGCAAGGAGAGCCACAATCGGCAAGTGGGCGACGAAGGGATCGACTTCTCCCTGCTGGTCGATGGCCTGGTTGCCGAGCGCGAGCAGGGCATCACCATCGACGTCGCCTATCGGTTCTTCTCGACCGACAAGCGCAAGTTCATCGTCGCCGACACGCCTGGCCATGAACAATACACACGGAACATGGCGACGGGTGCCTCCAACGCGGAACTCGCCATCGTCCTGATCGACGCGCGCAAGGGGGTGCTGACGCAGACGCGGCGCCACAGCTTCATTCTGTCGTTGATCGGGGTGAAGCATGTCGTCCTCGCGGTCAACAAGATCGATCTCGTCGGCTACGACGCGGACGTATTCAACGCGATCGATACCGAATATCGCGCTTTTGCCAGGGATCTGGGCTTTGAAACGCTCGTGACGATACCGGTGTCGGCGCTGAGGGGCGACAACATCCTGACTCCCTCCGTCAATATGCCGTGGTATGACGGCCCGCAACTCGTGCCCTATCTCGAAACCATCGAGGTTGCCAGCGACCGCACGCAGAAGCCGATGCGGTTTCCGGTGCAGTGGGTGAACCGGCCCAACCTGGATTTCCGTGGGTTTTCAGGCACGGTCGCTTCCGGGATCGTGCGGGCCGGGGACGACGTTCTCGTAGCGGCATCGCGCAAGCCGGCCACGGTTGCGCGCATTGTCACCATGGACGGTGACCTCGACGAAGCCATTGCCGGCCAGGCGGTAACACTCGTGCTCGACCGCGAGGTCGATATTTCACGCGGCGATGTGCTGACGCATCCCGGTGAGACGCCGGAATACTCCGATCAGTTCCAGGCGCGGATGGTCTGGATGAGCGACGACAGCGCGCTGCCGGGGCGCTCCTACCTCATGAAGATTGGCGCGCAGCTCGTGCCCGCCACGATCACGGACCTCAAGTTTCGGACCAACGTCAACACGCTGGAGGAAAGCGCCGCAAAGACGTTGGAGCTCAATGAGGTCGGCACGCTCACGATCGCTACTGCGAAGCCGATCGCGTTCGATTCCTATGCGGCGAATGGGCAGACGGGCGCCTTCATTCTTATCGACCGCATCTCGAACGCCACGCTGGGCGCAGGAGTGATCGACTTCGGATTGCGTCGGGCCCAGAACATCTCGTGGCAGAGTTTCGACGTGAACCGTCAGGTTCGCGCCGAGATCAAGGGCCAGACTCCGGCCATTGTCTGGTTCACCGGATTGTCAGGTTCGGGCAAATCGACCGTCGCAAACCTCGTCGAGAAGCGCCTGACGGCTGAGGGGCGGCATTGCTACATCCTCGACGGCGACAATGTCCGCCATGGGCTTAACAAGGACCTCGGTTTCACGGAGGAGGCACGGGTCGAAAATATCCGCCGCGTCGGTGAAGTCGCGCGGCTGATGGCCGATGCGGGGCTTATCGTGCTCGTGTCATTCATTTCGCCGTTCCAGAACGAGCGCCGCCTGGCGCGCGAGATTGCCGGCGATATCGAGTTCCACGAGGTCTATGTGGACACACCGTTGGAGGTTTGCGAGGCGCGCGATCCCAAGGGGCTCTACGCGCGGGCCCGGCGCGGCGAGATCAAGAACTTCACCGGGATCGACAGCCCGTTCGAGCCGCCAGAGCGTGCTGAAGTGGTGCTGCATGGGGCGATCTCGACGCCGGAGGCAATGGCCGACGAACTGTATCAGCGGCTGTTCTTCGGCAATGCCGGATACGCGATCTAGACCGATGCGAAGGAACCCGGCGTCAAAGCGCCGGATTCCCTAGAGTAGACAGCTTATTAGCGGAAACGGAAGAAGCGACCGTAAGTCTTATAGTCGGGCACACAGTCCCAACCACCAAAGTGGTGCCATACGGCGTGATAGCAGGGACCGCAGTAGGGCTCGCCGCCATCGGGATGACTGGTCCCGCTGTAGATCGAGCTTGTGCTCGTATTCATCTCGTGGGGACCGCCGCAGTTCTCGTCACTGCCGAGCTTGCCGAGGCAATCGAAGAAATAGCTGGTGGCGTCCTTCACGTTGTCCGTGAATGCATAGGACGGCGCCGAGCCGGACATAACGATCGCGGCGCCAAAAGCGGCAGTCGCGACGAACTTGGTCAGATTACGCATACTTCACCTCAGTAACGCGAGGTGGCGCGCCGCTCGCCGCCTGGAGTTTACGCGGGAGTACCGGACTGGCCCCCCTAGTGGTTACTAAAATACTAACGCCCTATGTTTGGCAATAAAAACATGGCGCTACAGCGACTCAGGGTTAACCGTAGCGGGAGCGTCAGGAGAGGATCAGCCTGATTGCGTAGGCCAGAATTCCGAGCGCCAGGACACTGGCAAGCCAGAGCCCGGCGAACCACATGAGCCGCCTGCCAAATTCCGGAAAAGCGCTCAATGGTAGCCCTCTTCCGGATCGACTTTTCCGCGGAAGACCCAATAGGCGTAGCCGGTATAGGCCAGGATGATGGGCACCAGCACCAGTGCGCCCACCAACAGGAAGCCGAGGGAAACGTCGGGGGCGGCCGCTTCCTCGATCGTCAGCGCCCCCGGGACGATGAATGGATAGAAGCTGACCCCTAGCCCGGCGAAGCTCAGAACGAAAAGTCCGAGGGCGCTAAGGAAAGGCTGTAGAGGCTTGCCCTTGGTCAGACCGAGCCAGAGAAGCAGGGCGCAAGTCGCAACCAGCGCCGGGACCAGCGCCGAAAAGACCATGGTCGGCCAGCTGAACCAGCGCTGATAGTAGCTGGCATCGAGAAAGGGCGTCCACAGGCTGACGGCACTTATGGCGGCGATGGTGGCGGCCGCCGCAAAAAGCGACAGGCGCTTTGCCCGATTTTGGAGCGAGCCGGATGTCTTGAGGTTCAGCCACGTGGCCCCGAGAAGAGCGTAACCAGCAATAAGGGACACGCCGGTAAGCACCGTGAAGGGCGTCAGCCAGTCCCACCAGCCTCCCGCATATTGCCGGTCGGCGATCTTGATCCCCTGAACGAGCGCACCGACTGCGATGCCCTGCATAAAGGTCGCGAGTATCGAGCCGAGTGCGAAGCCCCAATCCCACACAGGACGCCAGCGCTCGGTACGGAAACGGAATTCGAAGGCAACCCCCCGGAAGATCAGTCCAAGCAGCATCAGGATGATCGGCACGTAAAGCGCAGGAAGGACCGTCGCATAGGCCAAAGGAAAGACTGCCATCAGACCACCGCCGCCGAGGACAAGCCAGGTCTCATTGCCGTCCCAGACCGGCGCCACTGAATTGGTCATCACATCGCGCTCTCGCCGATCGGGAAAGAGCGGGAACAGAATGCCGACGCCGAGATCGAAGCCGTCAAGGACTACATAGGCCAGGACGGCAAAGGCTATGAGACCGGCCCAAACAAAGGAGAGCTCAAACATCGGCGCCTCCCTTGGCCGCGAGTTGCGGCGCGGGCGTTATGCCGGCGGTTCGCGTTGGCCCTTCCTGCAGCTCGGACTCGCCACCTTCCGGCGTGCGCCGGACCAGGCGCAGCATGTAGAACACGCCTGCGCCGAACACGACGAAATAGACAATGATGAAGGCCAGAAGCGACGCACCGACAGCTTCGGCGTCGATATTGGAAAGACTGTCCGATGTCCTCAACACGCCATAGACCGTGTAGGGCTGGCGTCCAACCTCGGTCGTGTACCAGCCGGCAAGGACGGCGATGAAACCGGATGGCCCCATAAGCACGGCGACGCGGTGCAGCCACTTGCTCGTGTAGAGCGTCTTTCTATACCGTGCCAAGAGCGACCAGAGGCCGGTGACCAGCATCAGCACGCCGAGGCCGACCATGATGCGGAAAGTGAAGAAGGGGATGAGCGCGCGCGGTCGGTCTTCGGGCGCCCATTCCTTGAGCCCCTTGATCTCGGCATCAGGATCATGCGCGAGGATAAGGGAGCCCGCCTTGGGTATCTCGATGGCAAAATGCGTGACCTCGGCATTGTCGTCCGGAATCCCGAAGAGGATAAGCGGCGCACCTTTTTGGGTTTCGTAGTGGCCTTCCATGGCGGCGATCTTGGCGGGCTGATGCTCGAGCGTGTTGAGCCCGTGCTGGTCGCCGGCGAAGATCTGGATCGGCGTCACCAGCGCGGCCATCCACATCGCCATTGAGAACATCACGCGCGCCTGCCGGTTGGCATTGTCCTTGAGCAGGTGCCACGCACCCACGCTGCCCACGGCGAACGCGGTGGTCAGGTAGGCGGCAAGGACGGTATGCACGAGCCGGTACGGGAAGCTCGGGTTGAAGATCACCGCCCACCAGTCGGTTGGCACATATTGTCCGCTGGAGGCGATCTCGAATCCAGCGGGGGTCTGCATCCAGCTGTTGGCGGCAAGAATCCAGGTGGCAGAAATGAGCGTGCCGACGGCTACCATCGCCACCGCGAACATGTGGAGTCCGTCCCCGACACGCTTCCGCCCGAACAGCGCGATGCCGAGAAAGCCGGCTTCGAGGAAGAAGGCCGTCAGGACCTCGTAACCCATTAGGGGACCGATTACGGGACCAGCCTTGTCCGAGAAGCGGGCCCAGTTCGTGCCGAACTGGTAGCTCATGACAATTCCGGAGACGACGCCCATGCCGAAGACGATGGCGAAGACCGCCTTCCAGTAGTCGAAGAGCTTCAGATAGGCGACGTCGCGTTTCCAGAGCCAGAGCCCGTTGAGGACTGCGAGGTAACTTGCAAGCCCGATCGAAAAGGCCGGGAACAGAAAGTGGAACGAGACCGTGAACGCGAACTGGATACGGGCGAGCAGTTCCGCACTTTGACCAAAGGACATGGGCAGCCTCCGTTCATCGATTCACTTACGCCGGCTGACGAGCGATTGCGACCCTGGATGGGCGTGCCGCAATGGCGCGGAGGCAACTTGACGCATCGCTAAGTTCATGATTTGTTCCTCATCGGGGACCGCGATGGACGCCGATATCGATACGAGCCGGATGACCCGGCAGATCTACGAGATGCCGGAAGACATTCGCGCTGCTCTCAAGGCGCGCGGTGTTCTTGAGGCCTATCGGGTTCGTCCCGCCTATCAGCAGAATGACTATGTCGGTTGGATCACGCGGTCAAAGCGCCCGGAGACGCGGCAGAAGCGGCTCGACCAGATGCTGGACGAGTTGGAAAGAGGTGGCGTCTACATGCACATGAAATGGAATGGTTAGAGGCGTAGTTGGCGCCGCGCGTGGAGGGAGTTGGCTCCGCGGCTTGGACTCGAACCAAGGACCATTCGATTAACAGTCGAATGCTCTACCAACTGAGCTACCGCGGAACACTCACCTGCCTCGGGTGTCCCCAAGGCAGGGGCCCATGTAACGGGTTTGCCCCGCTTTGCCAAGCCCGGTTCTGGCGCTTGAATCAGTCCGGATTCTCGGCCTTGGCGCGAGCGCGGAGCGCGTCCAGATCGAGCGGGGAATTTGCATTGGCAAACGGGTTCGCCGAGCCTGATTGGGCATAGTCCAGCCTCTGGGCGCGCTGACCCTCGATGAGGCGCTTGAGGCTTTTGGGCGCGTCGCCGCTGAAGACGGCCGCTGGAAGAGATTTCAGTGCCTCGAAGCGCCAAAGGGCGTTGGTCGGATAGTCGTGTTCGCCATACGCCGCGACGACAACGTCAGCATGTGCAAGCCGGCGGCGGGCACGTTCGACGAAGTCGTGCGGGAAGAAGGGTGTGTCCCCGGCGACCGTCAGCAACAGTTCCGGAGCCACGCTTGCGCTGAGCGCTGCAACCGCGGCGGCCACGCCCGCAAGCGGGCCGGCATAAGGCGTGGGCAGGTCCGTGACGAGAGCGACGCCGATGTCTGCAGGGAATGAGTTGGGTCCCGCGCAAATGAGGATGGGTTCCAGGCCGGCCAGGGCAGTGAGCACGCGGTCGATTATTCGGCGGCCACCCACATCGAGGAGCGCCTTGTTGACGCTGCCGAGGCGTTCGCCGCGGCCCCCGGCAAGGATCGCTGCGGCAATGCGAGGATCGGGCATGCACCCTTATGGGCGCGCAGGCGGCGTCAGGTCGAGCGCTTTTCCGCCAGCGGCGCGGATCGCAATCTGGCCACGCGGGATCCGAGCCAGTCGAACGCCCCCATCGCCACCTTCTCGGCCGGCTTTCGGAACCGCCATTCGACCAGTTCCGAAAACACCCAGGCGATGAGCAGCGTCATGCCCATTGCCAGCACAACGGAGACTGTCGACGGCAGGAACCGGTTGAGATTTGCGAGGAAGGTGACGCCGAGGTTCTCGTGGATCAGATACCACGAATAGCTGACCAGCCCGATGCGAGCCAGGCCGCCCGAAAGATACGGAATGTGCGGAATGGGGCGGTGGTCAGCGAACGCGATGAGCATGCCAAGCAAGCCGATGCCGACGAGCGTGGTGATCGCGGTCGCGGCCGGCTCGTGACTCGTCTGCCACGCGCTGAGCGCAATGACGGCGATCGCTGCGAATGTTGTCATCGTCAGGAGGAGATCTGTTGGCATGGCCCGCGTGAAGCGCATGCGTGCGAGAATACCGACAGCGAAGAATGGCAGGTACGGGGCGATGATAAGCAGTTCGGTAAGCTTGCGCGGCAGGCCGCTCCTGCCTGCTTCGGCCGCGAACACTGCGACGATCCAGAACGGCACGACAGCGAGTGCCACCCAGCTGAACAGGACGGCAAGACGCGCGCGGTCGGGCACCAGGACCGCCATGATCGCCAGCAGCACGTAGAATTTGACTTCGACGGCGATCGACCAGAACGAGCCGTTGACCCACCCGCCGTCGCCCAAGAAGACGAAGTTGCGGGCGACATCGAATAGGGTCAGGGGCTCGCCGTGGAAATCGGCGGACGGCACACTCGGCACGGGGGCGAGGAGGCCATAGAGAAAGAGGAAGACGACGGCCGCGAAGAACGCCGGATAGATGCGGGAGAAACGACGGGCCAGAAACAGCTGCACGGTCGCGGATTTCTCCAGCGTCAAATAGATGCAGTAACCGGATATCGCGAAGAAGAAATGGACCCCGATCCAACCGAAGGGAACCTGGGGCGCGGGAGTCCCGATGACGTTCAAAGCCTCCGGCGGAAGTCGCGAGGTGAAGTGAAACAAAACGACCAGCAGAATCGCGATCCCGCGAAAGACATCGATGGTTTCTACGCGCTTTTCAGACATGGCCGCCGCTCCTGGTCGGCCGGTTCTAGGCCAAGAGGATTGGTAAACGGGCCGGGATTACGCGTCAGCGTTAATGGCTACGCCCTGCGGTCCGGCCAGCCGCGGGCCGCTTGCGGAAGGCAGACGGACAGGTTGCTCTCTTAATCCCTTTCGTATAGCACCCCGGGCTGTTGGAATGGCCACGTGGCGGAGTGGTTACGCAGCGGATTGCAAATCCGTCTATGCCGGTTCGATTCCGGCCGTGGCCTCCAACAACAAATTCAATAACTTAGCTAAGGTTTCCGTCCCTCCGCTAGATTGGAGAAACACGCCCTGGGAACTCCCTAGGGACTCAGCGTCACAGTTCCGTCGCCTGGTCGCTGGCACCCTTTTCAGGGACATGACCGTCGCTCATCTTGCGCGAGCACAGGAAGCGTGCATTTGTCGCGGTGGCGGAAATACCACTGAGGGGCCAATGGTATTAAAGGCCGTCGACGAGCTGGCTAAGGCGATGAAATCCCGGCCGGAAGCGGCGTTGGCCGGCATCACCATCATTGCGCCGCCTTTGTTCATAGCATCGGGAATTAACGTTTGGGTGGCAACTCTGATGCCACTCGGCGTCTACGCGATCTATTGTGCGCGAGCAGTTTTTATTGCCCTCATGGCTCAAAAGATGGCTCAACTACGTTTAGATCAGACGCAAGCCGACGGCGAACGCCGTTGGATCGCAATCGTCGAGAAGATTCAGCGGGACCAAACGGCACGAGTGCCGTCAACAACCGGAAACGCGAGGCAAAAATGACTGACTGGCCTTTGTTGCTAGCGATGGCGGGTACGGCGCTCGTAACCCTTACCCTGGCGCTCTACACTGGTGCTGCCGTGCGTGCGGCAAAGCGGCGAACGGAGGAACTCACCCGTGCTGAGCGCTCACTCGCCGCTCACTACAAGGCGCTTGAGGCGATCCTTGACTGCGATGACGTTTCGGACCGGATGAAGGGTGCCGTGTTTAATTTCCACTACGCCGTCGTCAATAAGGACCTGGCCTTCGAGCTCGCGCCCACGCTTCTGACAGACGCGAAAGAGCCGAGCGACGAGTTTGAGCAGGACTATCGGGCATTGCAGGCCAAGAACGGGAAAGTGTTCAGCGCGCTCCACGAAGTTGTTCAGACTGGCATCGTCTCTATGATGCTTCGTTGGCCGGAGACCGCCAAGCATTTTCGACGCGCGACGATGGCCGCTGCAGTGTTCAATGACGAACAGGAACTTCGCATTGCGAAGAAGATGGTGCATCGGGGTGCGGCTGCTCGCGGCGACCACCACGACAATACCGGCGGCATGGGGATGGGTGGGCTTATTGCTGCCCAGTGATCGGAAAAGATTGCTGGGTAAAGCCCGCTCATGGGCTAGAAAAATCAGCCAAAATATGATATTCGCGAGGTCATCGTCGACCGCGCTCGATTGGTTGAGGGATTAGTTGTAGCGCGGTCGACGATGACCGTGTCTTGGCGGAGGCGACGCCTCCGCCACAAGCTCAGTTCTTGGTTATGGAGGGTAGTGGTTTTCTTTGCTCTCTTGATCCTGGGGGACATTGTTTCCGATCTCTACCAACTGGTGAAGTCATTGATTTTGTAGCACAAAATCACCATTTGCGCCATCGGAATCGCCCAGTTCTAGTCTCGAAAATCAATCGAATTCGCAGTCACTAGTGCGGTCATTGGCGCGACGCCTTCTGGCCCGATGGTGGCTAGGGCCGGCTGGGCCTTGCGGAGATAGTGCAAGGCAATCGCCGGCGCATGGTCCCTGTACGTTTCCCGCACAATGGTCTCCCGGTCGTCGACGGCGTCCATCACCCAATCGAATCCCGGAACGATGGACTCAAGCTCGGCGATCATGTCTTCAATGGTCAGGGTTTCTGCGGCTTTCGGCATCTTCGGACTCCATTAGCGGCGCCGGAATTGGCGTCGATCAATGGTCCCGCCGAGCGTCGTTCAGGGAAAGCAGCATTATCGTACATCTGGACGTGCGAAAGCCGCCCCTCCCGGGCAGGGGAGAGGCGGCATCAGTCACCACTTCCACCCCGGCTTAAGCCACGGGTAGTCGGTGTTCGGTTCGGGTCTAGGCTTCCGGCGCTTGGCTTGCGCCGCTGCTTTGCGCTTGGCCTTCCCTTCAGCGACCAGCGCCGCCCACTCGGCGTTCATGGCCTCCACGTCATGACTGCCGTCCGCTCGCTGGTGGCGGTCCCGGTTGTTCGGGTCGAATGGTGCTGGGCCGGGTAGAGGGCGGATATTCGGGTTCGGCATGCACCGAGGCTGGACTGATTTGCCGAGTCCGGGAAGCCGCTAGGGATTGCGGTTACAGGGCAGGAACCGACGCTAAATAGCTTGCCGGTGCCTCGGCATAAAGACTCTGCAGTGAGGGGCCATCGAAAGCGTGCCCTGCATCGTCAGCACCGATGTGTTGCTCAACAGATTGATCTCGGGCGAATAGCCGTGGACCAGCGGCCAATACGCGACAAGGGCGTCAGGCCGGACCTTTGTCGGAATTAGCCCGGTAGCGAGCATTGCAACCTGCGCATCATCCAGCGCGGCATTCCAGATGGCCACTTCTGCTATGTCGCCGGTCCCGCCCGACGCCCAAGGCCGGGAATTGGCGGTGTTGTCGATCTTGCCGACCGAAGTTCTGTTGAGTCCGCTGGGCGTCTTGTTGGTCGAATTGGTGCCCTTGCCCGCGCCATCGAGGAAGGCCCTGCGGTCCGACGCGGAGGCGAACACCCCGCATAGGTGGAACCAGGTGTCCGCTGTGAACGTCGTCGAGCTCGTGGCAATCGCCGTGCCAGCGCCGTCGCAAGTAATGGCTTCGACCACATCGCTCGAGGAAACCCCGACGCGAAAGTTATTGTTGTTTACGCCAGCGCCGGAATTGAAGATGCCGCACCCGACTTGCGGCGTGCCCGTGATGCTGGTCTTCGCCCAATAGGCAATCGTTAGGGGTGCGGCCGCGATTACCGCTCCGCCATACCGAAGGAAGTTGGAGGTGCTCCAATCACGACGTGCCATCGGTTTTTCCTTCGTGTGCGCGCTCGGGGTGATAGCGAAAGTCGTCCTTGCATCGGACTGAGCAGAAGCGCTGCTGCCCGTTACGCGGCTGAAATAGGTCGCCACAAAATGCGCAGTGTTTCTGAGGTTGCGCCGCCGCCTTGAGCTCGGCGGCGCATGCGGGCGAGCAAGAGCGAGCCTTGTCCGTCGCCGGCGTGAACAGCCGGCCACAGCACGCGCATGGCCGCGGTGCAAGAGGCGGAGCGGCGGCCGCGCGCTGGGCCGCGATCGAACATTCGCTCGAGCAGAACTTGCCAGCCTTTGTATTCGAGTGCGGCCGGAACATCTTGCCGCAGTGATGGCAGGGTCTCGGGGGGACACGGTCCGACCGGATGGCGCGTGCGCATTCGGGCGAGCAGGTCCGAGTGGAAGAGAGGAAGGCGCGGAAGGGCGTTCCGCACACCTCGCATGGGCGCTCAGGAACGGAGTCCTTGGCGACGACATAGCGTGCGTTCGCCCGGGCGATTGCCTCGGTGACTTGGTAAAGGTCCGCCGCATAGACGCGTGCGGCGTCCCGGCATTGGTCACTGCAATATCGGCGGTACTGACCCCGCGCCGCATCGTCCAGCTCGGCGCCACACCGCTGGCAGTTCTCAGGTGGAGTCGTGTACTCGCGCTGCCCCTGTAGGAACGTCGGCCGCCGCGCGCCGATCTTGTCGAGCGCGGCGGCAACGATCGATGCCGCCTCATCGTCGGCTGGCTGCCACGTCGCGCCGCGGTAGATCAGGCCGACGCGGAGACCGTGGCGCGCGTTCGCCTCGTGCTCGAACTTGGAAAGAGTGGCGGTTCCCAAGATCTCCGCCGTGCGGGACACAACGAGTTCGCGCGCCTGGCCGTCGTAGAGACGCGTCTGCTCCCTCTTGGAAAGATAGGGGCGACGACTGTGCCTCGGCTCCCCATACCGATACGTGCTCCAGTCACCGCCGGCGAAAGCACCATGCTTACGGGCCACGTCGGCTAGCCCTGATATTCAGCCGCGACGTCGATGCCGCGACGGAAGCCAATCTCGCGGATGCCCCGGATCTCGTAGATCAGGCCGTCGCAGCGCAGCCGGTCCGTCACCGACACGTCGGCGGCGAAGTACATGCGGAAGGTCACCGCGCGGCGCTCATAGCGGACAGAGGCGGCAAAGGCTTCGTCTTCGGACTTGTGAATCTTCTCCGCCCGGACCGTCCGGACTTCTTCCCAGTCATCCAGCCGCTCGCCGAACTCATTCGTTTCTTCTGTCTGCCGCAGGATCGTCACCTGCCAACGCATTGCCCCGGGTCTCATCGGCGCCACCTGACCGTGAAATCGATGATGCGGCGAACAACGCTATTGTCTTCGGACCAATCCATGACGTCGCCACCGGACTTCCAGATCGTCGCCGTTCCGAATGGTGCGGGTGGACTTTCGCCTGACTCGACGGCGGTCTCGGTGATGTCGCTCAGGCAGGCTTTGACTGCCTCGCCGAGGTCGTCGGTTGCGACGGCCGAGCCGGCAAAACAGGCAACCGCGATGGTCGCTTCGAAATAGGCCGTGGCGCCGGCGAGATGCTGATCTTCGCCTTCGTAAATGTTGGTCACCGTGATCGCAGGAAGTTGCGAGGTCTGCGGCCGGCGGAGCAGAAAGACGCGCCCGCCAGTGAGGGACTGAATCTCGGGGTCCGCCTTCAGCAAGGCGGCGACGATCTTGAGGGCGCTCATTTCGCGGCCTTGCGCGCGGCGAGCTTTGCAAGCTTCCTTTCGAAGGCCGGCTTCACCGTAGCGGTGAAAATCTGAATCGTCTGCTCGGCGGTTGCCTGAAAGGCCCGGGTCAGCCAGCGCGTGCCCTGCACCTCGCCGTGGCCATCGGCGTTGGCGGCGCGGCCGAACTCGGTGATATGTGCGATTCGGACCGGCTTCTCGCCGTCCTTACCGACATAGTCGGATCGCGGCCCGACGGCGTGTTGCGGCCGCTCGCGGGCGCTGCGCAGCCGCTTGATGGCAAGAGACCTGCGAAGGTCACCATCATCGATCGGCGCATTTGCCTTCGCCATGGCGAGCATCGGCTTAAGCGCTTTCTTCTGCGCTTCGGCGATGGCCGGGACCAGTCCGGGGACGGCATATTTGAATCGCTTGGCGATGTCCTTGGCGCCCGTGACGGTCGATTTCTTGGTCATCGAAACACACGATACGGAGCGAGCATGGACTCGACACCGTAGGGGACGGCAGCGAACGCGGTTCGCTCCACCGCGGCGCGGTTTTCGTACCAGTGGGCGACGAGATAGCGGATCGCCTGCAGGATCGGTGCGGGCACATCCTCTGCGGTGCCCCCATAGCCCGCGGTGAAGGTCACTTCGATGGTAGCCGCCTGATAGCGCGTGGACGGCCAGGACGTGCCGTATGCAGGCGCGATCTCGGTGAGCCAAGAACCAACGCCGGTGACCCTGTACGCGCTCGGCGAGAGGGTCTGAAGTTCGCCGGCGTCATCGCAACACTTGATCGAGTCGACGGTCTGCAGCGGCGGTAAGACCAATTCGATGATCGCGGGGAAGCAATGATCGAGGGTGCGCTTCCAACTCTGAGTCAGAAGGCACCGACCGAGCTTGCCGCTTGGCCCGTCCAGAAGCGCAACCGCGGCCTCTGTAAGGGAAAGCATGTAGGCCTGATCGGGGACGGCCGGAGTCGGACTCTCGCCCGTTTCGATGCTGGCGGACAGATGATCGATGATGGAGTCGAGCATCAGTTCCGCCAGCGACGCTGGCGGTGTGACGATGGTCAGGGCCATGGAGTATCCTCAGTGAACGGGGGCGGCCCTGAGACCGCCCCTGCGGGCCTCAAGGATTAAGGCTCGGCGATCCGCCCAGATCGAAGTAGCCGTGCACAAAGGACTCGGGTCGAGTCACCGTGAGTGCAAGGCGCTCTTCGGCGAGGATGGCCACCTTGCCGTTGGTGAAGTAGTCAGCGTGTTCGGTGCTTACCTCAACCGCGGCGTCCTGCCGGTCGAACACTTGGGCTCCCATGGTGGCACCGACGAGGAACTCACCGTCGTTGAGGGCCGTCGTCTCGATCACGGCGAGCCGCCAGATCTGCGGAGTGCCGCCGACTTGCACATTGACCCAGATGTACCTGCCGACGTCATCCTTGGTTAGTTCGATGCCGGCCCAATCGACAGGGTTTAGCGCAACGAAGGTTGGCTTCAGTTCGGCGACGCGCACCTGCAGCACGGCCCGACGTATCGTATCGATCCGGGTGTCATTGGCCTCGTCCGAGTAGGTCGACTGATAGAACGGCGAAGCATAACTCAGGATGCCCTTCAGGTTGTTGCCAAGGCCATCGCCGGCGAGGATCTGCTCCTCTTCCTCGAGCTTGAGGCCGTAGCGCATCCGCGTGTCGATGTAGGACTGCAGCATCGGAACGTCGGCCAGGATGTTCTTGGACGCGGCGATGAAGTGACCGATGGTCTTCACATTCGAAGTTTTTAGATCGAACTTGAGATCGGACTGGGGACGCGGATCGGTCTCGCCGACGGTCGCCGCCGCCTTCGTGTACCCCGTCTCTTCGACATACTCGACTGCATTGGAAGAGGTGCGGCCGGGCAGAAGAAGATCGCGGATGGTGAGTTCGCGTTCGGCTGGCCCGAGGATGCCCGTGAGGCGCTGGGTAACAATCGAATCGCCAGCCGAGCCGGGCGCGTCGGTCGTCAGTGAAGTGATGGTGCTCGCCTTTAGGCCCATGCGGGCGGTACCGCGGCCGCGCGTCTGCATTGCCTTGAAGTCGTCGGACTCGGTGAACTGCTCGCCAATCGACTTGACGGACTCGAGTCCGCCGCTAGCGCGCCGTGCGAGCTTCTGTTCGACAGCGACCAGGCGATCCGAAAGTTCGGCGCCAGACGTAGACAGCTTTTCGAGTGCTGCCTTGGTCTCGGTGGCCATCTGACCGGTGGCCTTGATCTCGGCGCTCGCCTTTTCGGCGAAGGACTTGATTTCGGCGTCACGCGCCTTAAGCGCGGTCATAACCGCATTCAGTTCGGTCGCATCGTCGAGACGTGCACCGGCATTCTTCCGGCGGAAGCCGGGATCGATGAAAGACATTTGATTTCCTCAGAAGGGGAGAGAGAAGCCCTGCAGCGTCTCTAGGAGCTCGCTGGCGGCCGTTTCGGTTGCCGGGCCATCTGCATCGCGCAGAAGGTGCTTCAGGCCATACGCGGCAACGGTCGCGGCCTGGGTGCGGGAGAATCCGGCATCGCGCAGGAGTCTCTCGAATTCGGGGATGGTGGGAATTGTGCCGTGAGCAAGCTTCAGCTTGACGGCGTCGACGCGCGCTTCATCGTTTGCAGGGAAGGTGACCAAGCTGACCTCCTCGAGGTCCAATCGGGTCAGGGTGCGGATCCCGGTCTTCTCGTCGAAGCTGGACTCTCGGGTCCAATAGCCAATCGAAAGTCCAGTCACGGCGCCGGCCTTCATCAAGGCGTGAGCCTCCGCGGCTAGCGCAACATCCTTGACCAAGAGCCGGCCTTTGACGTGAAGGCCTTTGGAGTCCTCGGTCACCTTGTCATAGACGCCGATCGGGGAGTCATTGCGATGCTGCCAGAGGATCGGCAAAGGGCGTTTGCGGACCTTCAGACTTTCCGCAAATGCGCCGGCGGCGACGATCTCGCTGTAGGAGTCGACGACGCCGAACACGCTGCCATAGCCTTCGAACGCGCCGTCCGCGCCGGCTTTGATTTCAAGGTCGAAGTCACGGATTTTCAGCATGGGATTCCTCAAGGCCTAGCCAGTTGCTGAAGGCGGTTTTGACCGCCGCGTCGCTGCCGCCGCCAAGGCGGTCTAGCGGGGCGAGATTGGTTTGAGCGGTCAGTGCATCGCCGCCTTCGACGCGAGGAAGGTTGAGCTTTCCGCGACCTTCATTGCGGGTCATCAATCCGTTTTGGACTGCCCCCGAGAGGAACGAGATTTTAGCGGCAGAGTCAGCCTGCAGAAGACCCTCGCGATTGAACTCCGCGTAGAGTCTTGCTCGTTCACCTGGCCCGATCAATTGCAGGGCGATGCGCTTCTCGAGTCGAATGGCGATGGTGTTGAGGCCCGTGCTCAGCCATCCGAGAAAGAGTTGCTCAATACCGCTGCCCCAAGCAGTGACTCCGTCGCCGCTGTGGCCGACAAGAACCGGCGGCAAGTTGAACCAGCGGCAAATTTCGGCCACCGAATGAGCTCGTGACGTGAGCAACTGGCCGTCTTCCGGATTCAGACTAACCTGCTCGAACTTGAGGCCCTGTCCCAGCACCATGAGTTTGCCCACGCTCGCGGTGGACTTGTACTCCTCCATGACTTTCTGCAGCTGCTCGCGCTGATCCTTTTCGATCTTCTGGTCTGACGTGAGCACGCCACTCGGTTGCATGCCGTTGCCGAGCAGCTTGCCCGCCGCCTCTTCCGCGGCGATTGCGGAACCGAAGGTCTGCACGCCGTATCGGATCGCGCTTAGACCCAGGTCTCCCCCGAACCCAAAACCTTTTAGATGGAGTACTGAGCTCGCCGGGAGATCGATGGCTTTGCCTCGGTCTGTAAAGCGATATCGCAAATCGCCATTGGCGTCGCGCTGCACTGCCACGCAGTCAGCTGGCAGCAGGTTCAGTGCGACGATACGGTTTCCTATCCGCACAATCTCGGCGTACGCGTTGCCCGTGGTGAGCAGCCAAGCAACGGATGCTTCCCAGAACTCAAACGCTGTGCGCTCGCCGTCGGGGGATTCCGCTAGGATGCCTCGCAAGGGATGATCGGCAACCGCCTGTCGGCCCCCGTCCGTCTTCCGCTCGTAAAGGCCGAGAGGCATGCTGGCAATGGCGCCAGCTGTAAGCCTCACGCATGCCCAAAAAGTCGAGAGCTGAAGAGCAGAGTCAATCGTCACGGCTTTGCCGGAATGACTCGCGCCGCCGTAGAAGGAAGCCCACGGGCTGGAGTCAAGCAGGCCGAACGCGCGGCCGATCCAATGTTTCAGGCCCATGAGGCCTCCACTAAATTATGAGGGGGTTCGCGATCAGATCGTCGAATGACGTCGGCGGTGGCGACTGGAAGCGGGAAGCGACCTGCAGGGCCATGAGCATGGCCACGGCCCCGTCGACGCGGACCGGCCCGCGGCCATTCGAGCGGTCTTTGTCGACTTTGAGATTGGCGGACGGGTCGCTGATCGTGATGGCATTGGCCACCGCCGAGGTCAGTACCGGGTGTCCACCGTGGCGGAGCTTGCCGGATAGGGCGAGCTCGGCGAAGCGTTCTATTGCTGGGCCCATGCTGACAAAGCCCTGGCCGAACTCCTCGAGAGGGATATCCGCGCTGAGGTCGGCAAGTTCCGGCTTCAGGTCGTCGATCTTGTGGCGGTCGAAGCCGACTAGCTTGATGTCGAATTCATCGGCGAGCTTCGCCATTTCGAATGCGACGTGCGAGTAGCGGATCGTCGGCCCGTCGATCGCGAACATATGGCCAGCGTCGATCCACTCCCGAAAGCGCTGCGCCTCGGCGGGTGTCCGCGTCTCGAGTTGCCCGCGCGGCGTCCAAAAGAAGGGGAGCAGGTCGAAGTCGGGATCGTCCCCGTCGGTAGGGAAAGCCAGGACCAGAGCCGTTAGGTCGTTCTTCTTGGAGAGGTCGAGACCGCCAAAGCAGCGGTGGCCGCGGAGCCGTCCGCGGTCGACCGGGGCGGCATTCTGCTTCCACACAGCGACTTGCACCAATCGATCTTCGGGCTTCGAGTCCGCGCGCTGATTGAGGCGAAGGCGACGATAGGCCGGCTCGAATGACGGCATCCGCTTTGCGCGGTCGCGGCTCTTGAGCACGGCGTCGAGGTCAAGGAATTTGCCCCATGCGGGGTTCGCCGCCTTGATTGTTTCCACTGACCATGGATCGGCATCAGGCGGTGCCGCGTGAAGCTGCAGGTAGACGCTCTGATCCGCTCCTGTCGCCGCGTCATCTATCAGCCGGCTCAGGAAGTGGTCGTCGTCCGAGGCCTGGGTCGAAAGTACAATGCCGAGCGTATGGTCGCGCTTGCCTTCGGACTCGAGCAATACCTTCAGAAGGCTGTCGTCAGGGGCCTCGCCGGCTTCGTCGTAGGCCCAGAGTGTCGGGCTCAAACCCTGTGATCGCCGATTATCGCCGGAGAGGGCTTCGAAGGTGGAGTCAAATCCATCCCCCTCGAGGACCTGAATCCGCTTGTGGAAGTCGACGATATTCACGCGCGCGGCGAATTCCGGCACGCGAAGGATGATCGCCTTGATCTCCTCGTAAAGTATGCCGGCCTTCTTGGTGTCGATCGACGCCGCATAGACAGCGCCACGCTCTTCGCTCAGGGGGCCCAGAAGGGCCGCCAGACAGACGCCAGCGATCAGCCCTGATTTGCCGTTGCCCTTTGGCTCAGAGAGAATGGCCAGGCTCACTGCCGCGGAACCGTCGGGCTCGGCGAAGACCCGCTCGATGAACTCGCGCTGCGACGGCAGAAGCTGCATGAGCTCGCCGCGCAGCCGGCCCTTGGTTACGGGCAGCCACTGTAGAAAGGCGACAACCCGCTCGGCTTTGGTCAGGCCGCTGCGCTTCCACGGAAGGCGTCTAGGCCTCGTGGCAACCAGTTGCTCTTTGGCAAGGCGCAACCGGGTCGCGCCAACTCCGCGCTTTCCCATGGTCGAACCTCAGAATTGTGACGCCCCGTCTCGGCGGGCGGCGATAGGAGGCGACGCGCCCGCCGGATCGACGCCGCCATGCTCGCGAACGGCGTCGAATGCGAAATTAAGTCTGTCTCTGACGATGCGGCCGGTGTCTGACCGCCGAACGCTCTGGACTTTTAACCCGCCCCCCTCGATTTCATCGTGAGACGGCCATTGATTTGGGGGTAAGCAGTGACAGCCGGTTAGCGGCTTTTGCCCGGTGAGACACACAGTTGAGTCACTCAAGTCACTTGCAGAACAAGCGGAATCAGCCGCTCATTCTCAAATCACCCGACGGCAAGACGCGGAACGGTTGATCGTTTTCGATCAATGGAGTGCTGTGCCTTGCCGAAGAAGAAGCGCCGCGACGATGACCGGCACCAACTCATCCTCGAGTACCTAAGGACCTTGGCCGTGGTAGTCACTGCGGTCTCAGCCCTCTATGGCGCAATTACGCTCCGCGCTGACGCCCCGGACCGTCCGGCCCAAGTCGAGCGTCCGGATCAAGGCCTATGACCAATCGCTTAAGCCAGCGCCCCATAGAGGCGGAACACGTCGGCTTCCATCATGGCTAGGCCGCCAACCGCGTACTGCCCACCACTGTCGGTCAGGTCACCGATGGACTCGAGGGTTGCACCGGCTCCGGCTTCGATGTTTCCTCCGTCGACAGTTTGAGCAGCGCGGCGGCAGCTTCAACCTTCGATCTCTCCTCAGCGGTTGGGGTTCTCAGCGTCGGCCCGAGCACGGGTCTCATCTCCGGGGCGGGCATCAGGCTCTGAACACTCCACATGCAACGCCGTTGGCGATGCGGTCGAAGCGGTAGGTTCCGGCGCCGGCAATGATCAGAGATGGAGTCCTCGCCGAGAGGGCACCGATCTTGAAGTAGGCGTCATCATCCGACTTGAGCAGAATGATCACACCGGCCCGGTCGCTGATCTCTGGGCCCCCTGCGTCTTTGAGACAAACGGTCACGGGTTCGGTGATGGTGACGTCTTCGGAACTTGCTTCGCCCGAAGCCACCGGCAGGATTTCTGCAGCAGCCATTTTCGTTATCCTCGATTGAATGGGTGACGCGGATCGGCCGGAAAGCCGTTTGCGTCGATTTTGGTGGAATAGCCGCGAAGCTCTTCGCGCTGCTTGTCGCGGTCGTGATGCGGAGCGCAGAGGCTTTGCGTATTCCGTAGGTCGAAGAAGAGGGTGCGATTGCCGCGATGCGGTCTGATGTGGTCCGCAACCGTGGCGCGCGTCCGCCGGCCTTCCGCGGCGCACATGCGGCAATGCGGCTCGATAGTCAGCCGCTCAGCTCGGATGGCCTGCCACTCACTTGTGCTGTACCAGCCGCGCCAGGGGCGGCGCGGATCTGCCTTGTTGAGTGGCGCCGGTTTCATATCTCACCGCGACTGCGCGCGTCGGCCAACATCCCCGGAAGGCTACGCCGCAATTGCTTGTTGTTCGCCTCGAGCAAGGCGCGGATCTCAGCAGGTGTCATCGAGCTTCCTCGCGCATCGATGTGATAAACTGGCGCGATGGTAATGCCGCCGGCGTTGTCGTTCGCAACCGACGACGACAGGTTTGAGCTCATTGGCATTGACGGCCGCATGTAGTCGGCCGTGCGACTCGCATTCAGCACTGACGAGCCACGGGGCATCATGACGAGCTCCGGTCCGCGCTCGCCGACGATCGCCGCGCCGCCGGGATGGAATGCCGTGCCGGTCGCGTACAGCGGCACGTTGCCGATCGAGAAGTTGCCGGCGCCGCCGAGTGACGCGCCGCCGAAGGCAGAGCCCAACAGATTCTTGAATAGCAGGGAAATGGCTTGATCAAGGGCGAGATCGATCAGCCGGTCGCCAAGCCGGCCAAAAGCGTTCGACAGGGCTTCAACCGCCGTCTTTCCTTCGGCCAGATCATCCTTGAGCGAGTGTGCGAAGTCACGTCCTAGGTCGGTCAGGAATTCGAGCCGCTTGGCTTGCTCCTGCATGGCTGCGGTCGTCGCCTCGACATCGGCTCGCTTGGCCTGCAGCGCGGCAACTGCTTGCATAATGGCTTGGCCGTAGTCAGATTCGAGGGTCACGCCCGCCTCGTTGAGCTTCGCGTAGAGTTCTTGCGCGTTGGCGGTACGGCCGAGTTGCATCTCCTCGAACTTGAGCGCAGTCACAACTTTGGCGACGGCGTCTGCGGTGTCGAAAAGGTCTTCTGGATCGATGTCCGGGATATCCGGAACAGTGATCGTAGGCGGTGCCGACAATATTTGCTTGATGCGTTCCTGAAGCTCGCCGGCGCGCTGGTACATCAGCTCGAGGTTGGCCATTGAACCGGCTACGTCACCGCCTTGGAACAATGCGGTTAGACCGCCTGCCTTGTTCGCCTCTTTCTGGACTTCGATCGCCGCCTTCATTGTGGCGATGTTGTTTTCGAGCTGCGCAAGCTCCGACTGCAGCGGAGCAAGAAGGACTCGGTCCTGCGTCGCCCTTAGGGAGTCGAGCACCAGGCCGAGATTCTCGGCGAAGTCGCCGGCCAGGCCGACGAGGGTCACCATCGTAGGCGCCAGATTTACCAGAGCCTTTGCCACGTGGGCGTTCAGGATTTCGGCCGCAGTGTCCCACTGATCACCGTACTGGTCGGCTTTCGCCACCAATTCTCGGTCGATCACGATGCCCAAGGCCTTCGCCTTGGCAACCATGTCATCGATGGCCTTCGCGCCACCCGCGAAGATGTTGGCGAACTTCGCGTCGCCGAGCGTTGCCCTGGCAATAGCCGCGCGTTTCGAGGCATCGGCCTCCTTGGCAAGGGCATCGGCGACCGCCCGGATCCGCTGCTCCTGCGTGGTCGCGAGCTGAATCTCCTTGAGCAGTTCGGGGGCCGTCGCCTTCAGAGCTTGGACCATGCGGCCCTTGTTTTGCGCAGCGAGCGCCGAGTTGGCAGCGAACGTCGCCAAGGCCTCGCTAGCCTTGGATATTTCAATCCCGCCCAGCTTCGCGGAAAATGCGATGCTCTGCCAAAGTTCGGGATCGAGGCCGGCCGCGGCAGAGGAGTCCGCGACGTTGCCAAGGCGGTCAAGCTCCGCCCTCAGCTTGGCGATGACAGCGTGGGCACCGAGCATGCCGACAATTGTGCCAGCGAGGTTGGCGCCGAACGTTGCCATTACGGCGCCGGCGCGGCCGAACCCCCTTGAGACGACTGCATCGAAGCGCCGAACGCTCGCAAGACTGCGCTTCTCGAACGCTTCAACTCGACTACCCGCGAGGGTCAATCCGCTGTTGAGTCCAGTCGCGTCCGCCTGAAGCTTCGCGATGATGCTTCCGACGACGGCGGTCATGGATCACCTTGGGCAACAAAAAGCCCGCGCGGAATTCCGAGCGGGCTGGAAAGATTCGTGGTCGGTCTCTATTCACCGATCCGCACGCATTGTGAGTCGCGCGACACAGGCTGTCAACAGGCGGAGACGGCCAAAATGTCGATTCTGAAACGCCGCTCCAGAAACGCTAGATTTGATGCGGTCTTTTCGCGGCAACTTTTCTTCGGGTATTTTCACTTGGCCCGACGGGAGCGCCTTCGGCGGGCGCTTCGCGCCTTGCCTTCGCTTCGCTCGGCTGCCGTCTGAGATTCGTGCCAAAGCTCGAAGTGATAAGAGGGGGAGGTTGCGAGCTGCGCTCGCCAGTGGACACAATTCGCCCTGCCAGGGGCAAATAGAGCGAGGCCACTCTCGGAGCTCGAAGTACCCGTAGGGTGAGGCCGGGGTTGCAGCGGTCGGCCTATCTTCGTCATTCGCGGCCTTGCGGCCCGCAACGGCGGCGGCTTTCCCATTGCTCCAAGAAAACGGGAAGTCGCGTGCTGGTCATATGTTTTCGCCAGCGTCCTGCTTCCACGCGATGCCGTCACCATTCCAATGGCGGCCTTACCGGGGAAGCTTCGTTTGTCCCGGCCCTACCGGAACGCCCCCTCGGTCTCGTTTTCCAAGGTTCGGCCCACTCGAGCGGGGCTGGCTATGAACAGTGTGATGTTCTCATTTTGTTCTTGTAGTCCTCGATTGCAAGTGTTATCTTATTACACGTGAACAGTGACATGCAGGCCTGCGGGGGACTCCAAGCCTCCGCGGGCCTTTTTATTGTCGGCGATTGGTGTTCGCTGGACGCATTTGCTCAGCGCGTTGCACCGTCTCGGCCAGGCCGACGGTCACCTGCGCCAACTCAAATGGCGTGATGTCCGGCCATTCTCGACGCAATGACTCCATGAGTTCAGCCGCAGGGTTCGTCCCCGGCGCACGCCGATTCCTCATCATGCGATCTAGTCGTCGAGCGACGAAGGCCAGCATTGCTTGAACGCGGTTATTCATTTGCTGCGAGCCACCCGTTCGCCAAAGCCGACTAGGAGCGCGGCTAGGTCGATGAGCTCCGGCCGATACACGGCATTGTGCCGGTCGCAGATTTCGGGCAGTCGCGATTCCAGCGTGGAGACCGAGACTGGGGCCTCGATGACTTCTCCCGCTGCCTGAAGGGCGGCGCGAAGCTGCGCAAACGTGATGTTGTCGGTCATCGGGACGGGCCTTGTTGGTAGTTCATGCCGCCACCGCCTTTCCCGCTAACCTCTCGGCGGTGACGGCCAAGGCTTCCGCGGCTTCATGCAGCCGTCGCGCGCGGTCTATCGCGGCAGGGTGAGGACCATGCCCGCAACCGTCAAGCGCCGCCTCATGGGCGGCCTCGAGGCCCGATAGTGCGTCGCGAGCTTCGTCCGCCTTGGCGCGGAGCCGGCTGGCCTCGGCGGCAGGATCGATGCGACGGCGCCGAGTCATGATGCCCGCCTTTTGCCCGGGTCGACCGCGCAAGACAGCATGTATGAGACCAGATCGCCTCGGGTGTACCTCACCGATCGTCCGATCTTGTAGAAGCGCGGGCCGCAGCCCGTGTGTCGCCAGAAGCGAATGGTCGCTACTGTGCGCCCCAGCACCTTGGCGGCTTCAGTCTCGTCGATGAATTCTGGATGGTCTTCCAAGTTTGAGCGTCTCCATTTGGGGCGCCCAAAAAACAATTCGAGCGCACGTGATGACCGTTGAATTCGGGTCTATCGGTGCGCTCACAATCGAGCGGACTCGGCTTGGTCTTTCCGAGTACCGTTTGTGTCAGGTACGGCTCGTGCGCGGCCTTTTCAAGTCACGCTTGGGTGAACGTCGGATGCCGTTTATAGGAATGATCTCGGCGCTCGTCGGCTTGCCTCGGCGCGTCTTCGATGCCGCTGCCTTGTAAACTTCCGCGACTAGGTCGTTCGCTTCTGCGACAGGGTCTTGGTGCAAGTGCGCGTACCTTGCAGTCGTCGCCGGAACGGTGTGCCCCAAGAGTTTTCCGATCATTGGGAGAGACAGTCCCTTGGCTGCAGCCGCGCTGGCAAAGCTGTGGCGGAAGTCGTGGAGTCGGACTCCCTCGAGGGCTGTCTTCTTCCGAATACCTATCCATGCACCGGTGAGATTTCGGGCAGGCTGATCCTTGATCGCGCCGGCGACGACGTACTTGCCGAGGCGGGGCAGGGCCTTCAGCATTTCGACCGCCGGCCCATTCAGGTGAATGATCCGCGGACGGTTCGCCTTTGAGTCCGGAAGCCGGGCGATCTTCTTGGCCAGGTCAACGTGGCTCCATTCCAGAGCTGTCGCCTCGCCGCTGCGGCAGCCGGTGAAGAGGCAGAGTTTTAGGCCCGCCGCCACATGCGGCCCGATCGTTCCCTTCTCCTCGGCCCTGGCGATAAGCTCTGCAGCGGCTACGATTTCCTTCGGGGACATGTACCGGTCACGAGCGATTTCCCGATACATCTCAAGCCCCTTGGCGGGGTTCGTCCCCTGCGCGCGCAAACCGACACGCTCTGCAAACCCAAAAAGGGCTTTGATGACCGCCACGACATAATTCGCGCGTCTCGGCGTCGCCGCCATATCTCGGTGGAGCGCCATAACGTCGCTGAGTTTGACGGCCGCGACCGAGCGGTGACCGGCCCACGGCTTGATGTTCTTGTCTACGATCCGTTCGTAGTCTTCGATGGTTCGAGGCTTCCGCTTCAAGCGGACGTGCTCGGCGAGCCAGCGGTCGGCAAGATCTCCGACGGTGGTCGAATTGACCTCGAGTTCATGTTCGCGTTGAGCGCGAGCGGCGAGGGGATCGACGCCCTTCCGCATGTCTTCGAGCATCGCCCGGGCTTCGGCCCGCGCCTTGACGACGGTCATACCGCCATGGCGTCCGATCGGAATGCGGCGAGGCCGGCCTGCTACGCGAGCCTGGGCGATGAAGATCTTCCGACCGGCGGGCGTCACCCTGATGCCGAAGCCGGGCTCCAGCGTGTCAAACACGATGTTGTCGCGACCGGTGACCGGCAAGGCCGCAACGCTGTCTTCGGTGAGTCTGACACCCATTTTTTCGATCAATCCGGCTATCTGAAAAAGAGTCACTGGGGACTCGTTTTTGCCAACAATTGCCAATTCTGGCAATCACCGACTTTATCAAAATGCAGGAAAATCAACCACTTTGATGGGCGCCAATTTCAGCAAAGTAGGGTCGGCTTAGTTTGCAAATCCGTCTATGCCGGTTCGATTCCGGCCGTGGCCTCCAACTCTCCGGAAATCTGCAAGTCTCTAGGCTTCTATGAGCCCGCGCCGGATCGCCTCAACGACCGTTTGAGTGCGGTTGGTCGTGCCGAACTTCGACGCGACGGACCGATAGTGGAAGCTGACCGTCGCTACGGATATCTCGAGGATCGCCGCGATGTCCTGGGTGGACTTTCCCTTGGATATCCAGACAAGCACCTCCCGCTCGCGGTCCGATAGTTCAGTCTTGTCCATCTAGTGGGTGCTTCTCGTTCGCGACAAGGCGAGGGTTCTGTGCGCGAGGGGCAGGGTTCGGGGAAGCGGGCCCAAAGCCTCGTCCCAGACCGCCAGGTCACCCGTGAGGCAAAGCTGACGGCCATAGTCGAGGGCCAGCAGAAATCCGTAGCCGAGGGCGCTGGAAAGTGGCCGGGTCACGGCCGGTTCCGGCATATTTCGGGCCCGCAGTCCGTCGGTCAGCTCACGCGGCACCATGAGGTAGCCGGAGGAAGTCCCGGTACGGTCCCAGGTCATGAAGACGTTGACGTCTTCGGTCTGGGGCAAGGGCACATAGCAGATCCCGGTGAGGATATCGCCGAGCTTGACCTGGGCCGGCTCCTTGCTGCCGCCGATCTGCATGTCCATCAGGTTGAACTCGAGCGGCCGTCGCGACCGTTCGAGATCGATAGCCGCCGCAAACCGAAAGAGATCGGGAATGCCCTGCAGGTCGAGCTTTCCGAGCGCCCGCAGACGATGAACGTCGGCGGTTCGCGGTGAAATGTGCATCCTGCGTGCCATGTCCTTGCTGGTCTCGCCGTCCAGCGTCGCCTGCAGGATTTCGGTTTCGCGGGCGGTGATCCGCTTTAGGCCCTGCCGGGCGCGCTCGAGCTGGTCTCTCGACATGGCGGGGAATCGAAGGGTCGGTCGCATGCCGGCA
Source organism: Devosia sp. (assembly GCA_035549855.1). Taxonomy (GTDB): domain Bacteria; phylum Pseudomonadota; class Alphaproteobacteria; order Rhizobiales; family Devosiaceae; genus Devosia_A. Next base: position 32,386 of record DASZPY010000050.1, read on the forward strand.
GCATGGCACCAGAGGGCGTATCTGGAACGTATCAGCCCGCAACCGGGCTCCAGAAGAAGGAGCGGCTTGGATTGAAGAGCGGTGGCCGCCAGCCATCAGGATCGAGAGTTCTCAATGCTTCGACCAGTTCCTCGGCATCGATGCGCTTCTGGCTCACATGACGAGCGGTGTAGAGCGCCCTGAGCCGATCGCTGTCGGGATGTCCCGCAAGGATTGTCTCTGCGGTGCGCTCCGAAAAGTGGAGCTGACTCGCCCGCTCCCAAAGTTCAGCGTGCTCTGCCGCCGTGATCAGCCCGTTCGAGACCAGACCCTCGAGCGTGGCCGCGACGTCGACGAGCGGCTCCGAGAGAGGGGCCCAGCCGAACTCGGCAGGCGCCATGAGCAGGGCCACGTCTGCATCATCGTTCAGGCGGCCGGAGTGGTAGTCATGGGCGATCTTGCCCACGCCGATCATGCCGAAGGCCGCGCATTCCGCAAAGCGAAGCGCCCCCATCGAACTTGCACCAAGCACTGGCACGCCCCGATGAAGCGCGAACAGTATTTCCTTGTGAAGGACCGAGGCCGACTGCCCGAACTCGCCATCGACGAGGCCGATGGCGGTGGCCCCATCGCTGACCGCTTGGTGAATATCGCCGCGGCGCGCCGGCGGCCTCAGCTCGAGGCCCGCCAAGTTTGCCAGACTGTCATGGAGGCTCGAGCCTGCGAAGAGGACTTTCATGTCCGCGTCTCCATGAGAGCCATTACGGTGCGTGCTCCCGGCCGCCAATTGGCGTTTGCCTCGCGGTCCTCGAGTTCGGTGGACAACACCCGCACGACCGATATGCCGAAGGCCTCGCCCCCCATGTTGACGACGACCGGTTCGGGGCCCTCCAGCGTCGCGATCGTTTCCTTTAGGTGGGCGATCGCGTTGGGCAGGCCGGTTCCTAGTGGCAATCCGCCTGGCGGTGAGGCGGGTTGGCGGATTGGCAGCTCGGGAGCTGCGGCGTCGGCGGTGTAGTCGAGGACGACGATGTCATCGCGTGCGCCGGCGATAGCGGTCAGGCGGCTTTGGGCGGCTTCCGTGATAGCCCGCAACGCGGCACGCTCGGCGACGGGGTGTGTTCCGGTGCCTTCGGCCAAGTCGAAATGCCGCCACGTCCGGTTTGGTCCGATAATGGCGCGGATGGTCGGTATGCCGAGGTCGGACGTGATGTCGAAAAGATGGAGCTCGAGATTCGCGCCGGCGATTCTGGAAACGAGCGCATCGATTTGGGGGTCGTGGAAGGCCGCTGGATCAAGTGCCTTCTCGGCTTGGTACCATCGCGGCCGCACCGACCAGATCGTTGCCGCGTCCCGCTCGATCAATTCGCAGCAGGCGTGGAAGATCGCCTCCTGTTCGGAATTGCCCGATGCCAGCCCGTTGGTGTGCTGGCAGATGCCGGGAACGTCGGGAGCGAGACCATCGAGCCGGACAGCATCGAGCGGAACAAGGTGCGGACGGCCGGACAGCAGCCCGGTGCCCAGCACCCAGTGCAATGCCTTACCCGGATCGAGTTCGAAGCCGATCGGCATCAATCGGCTGGGATCGAACCAAAGTGCATCCATGGCCATCAATTGGCCGGTGCTGCCATACCAAGCCGACGGCATCGGACGTTCGGCCACCGCCATTTCTGCGGCCTCCATCGCTGCCGACGCGATGGCGGCTTGGTCGTCGAGGCCTTTCCCCTGTGATACCGACAGCGACTTCGCATTCGGCCGAAAGGCCGAGAAGCAAGGTATTCCGATCATGTCGAGACCGGTCTGTTTGCCGATCCGCGTGATTCCCAATGCAGGGAAGTGCGGTCGAAGCCGCTCGACAGTCACTGAGGGCGGGCAGCTCCTATCCGAGTAAGCCGCCCGCCCCAGGGAGACATTTGTCTCTACGGTCAATCAGGCCGCCGCAGGAATGGTGCAGATCTTGAAGGAGGCAATCTTTTCCGCCCGTTGCACGGCGACCGGTCCGGACGGTGGCATCCGTTTGACCTTGACCGGCTCTGCCACTTGATTGGCCACATCGATCACGGTGACCCCCCCGTCCGGACCGGAAACAATAAGGAATTCCATATTTCACCTCAGCGTTGAAAAACCACGCCGAAGTTCTCCGCCCCGGCGATGCGGGGCGTCTGCACCGATGCGTACTGAACGCTACGTCAGGGAAATCCCACGGCCCTGAGGGTGTCTTCGAAAAACAGCTTGTCGGCTCCGCTCTTCATTGGAACGATCCTCCCCCAGTCAGACACCTTGAAATCAGGATGCCGTTCCAGCGTCCTGTCCTTCCAGACATGCGCGGTGTCGAGATCGCCAATCAAATAGGCGGCAGCCGCAATCAGGCGTCCCAGAGGATCCGGATTTGCCATCTTCAGCGCCTGGTCAAGCGCCCCCCGGAAGTCGCGGAGGAAGAACTTTATGGTTGCGTCCACCCACACATACTCGTCCGGCGCAAGCGGATTGAGAGCGCGGGCGGCTTCCATCACGCGGCTGGCCTCCCGATAGCGGCCGTTGTGTGCCAGGCAATCGGCGTGGTCGAGAAGGACATCTGCATGGTGCGGAGCTTTCTCCGCTGCCTCCTGCAGGTAGCCCAGGCTGGTGTCGAGGTCATGCGAATAGAGCGCCGTATTTCCGAGTTCCCTGTAACCGGAGGGATCGAGTGGATCGCGATCCACCGCCATGCTTGCATAGCGCCGTGACTCGGCCAGCAGCGACTCGTCGCCACGGTTGAGAAGCAGCCACTCCATGGAGAGGGTGCGCGAGATCATGCTCATTGCCGGCGCAAAGTGGGGCTCGACTTCGAGGGCATGACGGAAGGCACGGCGGGCGGCGCGAAGGTCGGGCAGGTCGACGGCCCGCAGGCGCTCCTGGCCCAGCAGAAAGTAGACATAGGCATTGGGAGAGGACGTCTTTTGCCAATTGTGCAACTCGCGTCGTTCGACTCCCGAAGCCACCTCGCTGAGGACGAGGCGCGATAGATCGGCGTGACGCGCGGGCAGGTCCCCAAGGGTGAAACGCAGGCTGTCTCCGATCAGGACTTCGTGGGTCGACGAATAGACGAGACTGAAGCCGAAGCGATATTCGCCCGAAGTCCGCCCGGGCAGGAGTCGCGTGAACAGGACATACTCCGTGTCGACAGCGGTCGGAACAGGACCGGTCGCGACCTGCCGCGCGGTGAATGGGGCGATAACCGCAAAGGTCCGCATGCGGGCCAGCCCAAAGGTGACGTCGTCGACAAGCGATGCGGCCGCCCTTCGCGCGGAGGGTCGCGCGAATTCATCTTCAAGGGGAGGGAGGATCAGTATCCTCGGCAAGCCCGCCCGCTTGCTGAGTTCACGTTCGATTGCCGGGGCGCCCACAACGCTGGCGGGAACTCCAAGCGAGCGCGCGAGCGTTCTGGTCTCAAGCTCGGGCAACACGCCCGTCTCGCTCTGCAAGTGAGTTTCAAAGCGCTCGTACTCATTGGCGACGGCCGAACGGCTGCCGCCCCGCGAAAGATTGGTGAGAAGGGCGCGCTCCACCCTTTCATCCAGCGGTGAAGCTTCGAGCAATCGCTTGAGCGTGGATCTCGAGGCGGCCCCGCCGGCCGCTGCGGCGGGGAGGATCATTTCCAGGAGACGGTCCTGCAGGAGGCCGCGCTGTTCCTCAAGCCAGGCGAAGAGATTCGAGCCGAAGTCGAGTCCACGGTCACCGAGAAGCCCTTGCCCCAGGCTGCGGTCGAGCGCGATGACATCGGACTCCATTTGTGCCGATCCCGCGGCCAGCAGTTCTTCGACATCCGTACGGACGCATTCGTGATCGCGGAAGAGGGCGATCCCGTCGTCTTTCAGCAGTGTAATTCTGGTTTCCTGCTCCCAGCGCCGCAGCCGGCTTAGGAGGTTGCGAAGGTTCGCCTGGGCGGCGGCAGCGTCCTTGTCTTCCCACAACTCCTGCGCGACCACGTGCCGATCGACCCGCCCCGCGTGCTTGAGATCGATGAGGGCGACCAGCGCATAGGTCTTGTCCGAAAGTCTGGGAGCGGGGCCGCCTGGACCGATCGCCCCCGGAACACCAAGAAGCCGAAGCATCGAATAACTACCTCCAGACGGCCACTCTAGCTTTGGGCCCGATCAGCGGCCAAGCCGGCAAGGCACCGTTCGTGTCACCTCCCAATGGCGGCGGAGTATATTCACGCAAAAGCACATACTGCCAGCGCCACGCCGTTCCGGCTGGAGCACGGGATGCCTGCGGTCGACCATTTTCCCGCGGCAGCGCGTTGCCGCGGGATGCCGGAGCCGATACACAGCCCGTCCCCACGAATCCGAAAAGCTGTCATGCCCACCCCCGCGCGCCATTGTGGCCTCGATTTTGGCACGTCCAATACGACTTTCGGCGTTGCCGAGAGCGGTTCTCCGCAATTGGTCGAAGTTGAGGGTGACCGGGTGACGATTCCGAGCACGGTCTTCTTTGATTTCGACTCCGACCGCACCTTCTTCGGCCGGGCCGCCATCGCCGAATATGTCTCCGGGGCCGATGGGCGAATGATGCGGGCGCTGAAATCGATCCTCGGAAACGCGCTGGGCGAGGAGACGGTGCGCATCAAGCGCCGGGTCGTCCCGTTCCTCGACATCATCGGGACTTTCGTCGGGGAGCTCAAGGCACGCGCCGAGGCGAAGCTCGATCATGAGCTCGACGAAGTGGTCGTCGGACGCCCTGTCCACTATGTCGATGGCGATCCAGTGGCCGACCGAGAGGCGGAGAGGCGCATGGCTGGCGTCGTGCGCGCACAAGGGTTCCGGCACGTCGAGTTCCAGTATGAGCCGATCGCTGCGGCGCTCGACTACGAGCAACAGGTGACGCGGGAGGAAATCGGTCTCATCGTCGACCTCGGCGGAGGCACGTCGGATTTCTCGATCGTCCGCGTTTCGCCCCAGCGGTCACGGGCCACCGATCGTCACCAGGACATTCTCGCGACCGCCGGCGTGCACATCGGCGGCACCGATTTCGACCGGCTGCTGTCGCTCAAGAGAGTCATGAACGCGCTCGGCTATCAGACACCGACAAGCGACGGAAAGCGGCCACTGCCTTCGGCCCCTTATGTCGATCTTGCGACCTGGCACCGGATCAACCGGCTCTACACCACTGAAGCATTGCGCGAACTCGTTCAAACCGAACGTGAGGCGCGCGACCCTGAGAGGGTTGTCGACATGATCTCGATCGTCCGGCATCGGGAGGGCCACAAGCTGGCCGGCGAGGTCGAGGCCGCCAAGATCGCGCTCACCAGGGTTACCAATACCCGCGTACATTTCGATGGCGCCGAGGTAAGGCTCGAAACGCCAGTGTCGGCGACGGAGTTGGGCGAAATTCTTGCCGACTCCATTGGGCGCATCGCGGCGACCATCGACCTCGCGCTGGCGACAGCGAAACTACCTGCCGACAGGATCGACACGGTAATCCTGACCGGCGGGTCCACGCAGATCCCGGCCATAAGATCGCGCCTTCGCGGAATGTTCACCGACGCCCGTTTCGTTGAAACCGATGCTTTCGGCAGCGTGGGGCTGGGCCTCGCGATCGAAGCTGCCCGGCGCTTCGGCTAGGCGCTGGACACCCGACTCTTTCCGCCTACTGGCAGGCGATGAAGACCGTGAACTCGCGGGCGGCATCGGCGACGGCGCTCAGATCCGCGAGCGGCTCCGGGGAGGGCATGCGGTATTCGATGCCATGGGCGTCGAGGAAGTTGGTGGCGATGCTCGCCTTGATCGCGAAGTTCACATTCTGCGGCATCAGTCCGGCGCTCGCGGCCATCTTGAGCTCGTCGAGCTTGGCGTTGACGACGCCAATCACATTGCCCGCTTTGTCGAGCAATGGGCCGCCGCTATTGCCGGGCTGGATCGGCGCACTGATCTGGAACAGGCGGACGTCGCTGCCGAGGCCCGCCAGGGCGCTGATATTGCCGCCCACGATGTTGCCGGTATCGCTGAGCGTGCCGGCAAGCGGGAAGCCGTACACGGCCACGTCCTCGCCCGCCTTCACGCCGGGCACGACGCGGATGTTCGCGATCTGGCTGTCGGTGAAGGTTCCGTCGATCTTGAGCAGGGCAAGGTCGTTGGTCTGGTCGGTGAAAAGAACACCGGCGGGCTGGGGGAGTTCGCCGTTGCGGCGCACGGCGATATCGCTGCAACCGTCGATGACGTGGTTGTTGGTGAGGACGTGCCCCGAAGCAGTGATGATGAAGCCCGTGCCTGAGCTCACGCCATGGCTCGCACCCTCTTCGCCATTGGACGCGGATTGTGCCGGCGGCTGCACCGAGGGCGCCGGCGTGGCGCCGGCTGGAGGAGCTCGGGTGCCGGCCGACGCGGTCTCGTAGTCGAGATAGTCGCCAACGCACTGGGCAAGGTAGGCGACGAGGCGCGCCGTGCCGTCGAGATCGAAGGAGGCGTTGAAGTCACCGGACTTCACCGCGAGCAGGCTGCCATAGCGGAAGTCGTTTACGGCGTCGTCGTCGTTGGGCATCTGGATTTCGATGTGATCGGGCGTGATGGCCGTCGCCGTGAAGGTATTCCACCGCCCGCGGTCGATTTTCAGGTCGAACGGGAATTCTTCGCCCACATTGAGTTGCCAGTCGGGATTCTGGATGCCGATGAACCAGTCATATTGGCGGTCCACCACGACCACGAGCGTCAGCTCGCTGTTGTAGCGGGCATTGGCCGCGCAATGGGTGAACAGCCCGTCCTGGTCATTGCTGTAGGAGCCGCCGTCCCATGCGCCGACGGTGAATGTGTCGAGCTCGGCCGCGCCCGCGGCGGCACAGAAGGTAATGCTCAAGGCTGCAAGCAACGCACCAAGCCGACGCACATCATCCCCCAAGACGCCGCTTCCCGGGCATAGTGAGACCATTTCCCAGGGCCTGGCAATGACGCGACGCGATTCTGCGGTTTTCGTGATCCGCGCGCGGCCCGTTGCGGGTGTTTCGGGGGCGGCTTGCCTCCGTTCCGCCGCAGCGCTAAGCACCGGATTGTCAAGCTTCGAGGCCTGCAATGATCGACTACGCCCACGCCCGCAAGACCATGGTGGACAACCAGCTGCGCACCAGCAGCGTCACCGACCGGCGCGTGCTGGCGGCAATGGGCGAGGTGCCGCGCGAGCTGTTTGTTCCCGCCGCCCGCAGGCTGCTGGCTTATATCGACGAGGCGCATCCGCTCGAGGGTGCGCCGGGCCGCTATCTTGGGGCGCCGGCGCCATTTGCGCGGCTGGTCCAACTGGCCGAAATCGACCATACGGACGATGTGCTCGATGTCGGTTGCGGCAACGGCTACTCGGCGGCCGTGCTGTCCCGGCTGGCGGCGCGAGTAGTTGCCGTAGAACCGGATTCCAACCTCGCCGCGAAGGCCCGCGCGACGCTCAAGGATCTCGGCGCCGCCAATGTCGAGGTGATCGAGGGCGCGCTCGCCGACGGCGCTCCGGCAAAGGGGCCGTATGACGTTATTGTCATCGAAGGCGGTATCAGCGCTGTGCCCGAGGCTCTGTTCGGCCAGCTCAAGCCCGAGGGCGTGCTTGTGGCGCTGGTCGCCGAGGGCGGGCGTCCGCCGGTAGCCCATGTGTTCGCGCAGTCGGGCAGGGGCATCGCCGCGCGGGCCGAGTTCGACGGCAAGCTGCCGCCTCTGGCGACGGCCCCGCCCACGGACGAGTTCGTCTTCTAGGCCGTTACTGACCCGGAAAAGGCCAGTGTTGCCGTGGCGTCACGTCACGCACGAATCCTGTGTTCAACATTGGGCGGCATTGCGCCCTCAGGTTGTCCGCACCAAGTGACGGGCCTAGGGTGCCGCGTCGGAGGCCGTTTATGAATTTGTTTCGTGGGTTGCGTCTTGGCGCGCTGACTGGCGCGCTTTTGCTCATTCCGTCGGCGGCACAGGCGGCCGAAAGCCTTATTTCGGCGCTGACCAGCGCCTACCTCAATAATCCTTCGATCATGTCGGCCCTGCTGAACGTCTATTCGACGGCCGAGAACATCGTGGTGGCCAAGTCGGCCAAGCTGCCGTCGATCGGCGCGACCGCAACCGCGACGCAGGGCTATAGTTTCGACTCTCCGTTCACGATCGATCCCACGGTCAATATCGGCCTCAGCTACAGCCAGCGGCTCTATGACGGCTCCAAGTCCGACGCCGATATCGAGGCGGCGAGAGCGCTGACCGAACTCAGCCGCTATTCGTTGCAGAATTCCGAGCAGAATGTGCTGCTGGCGGTGGTGCAGGCCTATATGGGCGTGATCCGCGACACGCAGCTCGTCCAGCTTCGCCAGGAGAACATCAGCTTCTTCCAGAAGCAGGTGGACTCGGCCAATGACCGGCTGAATGTCGGCGAGGGCACCAAGATCGACGTCTCGCAGGCGGAAGCGCGGCTGGCGCAGGGGACCGCTGCTTACCAGTCGGCGATTTCGAGCTTGGCCAACAGCCGCGCGAGCTATGAGCGTTATGTCGGCCACAAGCCGCAGGGCCTGTCGGGCGAAGTTCCCAAGCTCAGCAATCTGATCCCCAAGAGCGTTGACGCGGCCGTCGCGGAAGGCACGACGTCCCATCCGGCGGTGCGTATGGCGCGCGCCAGCATACGCGCTGCGCAGGCATCGTCGGAATCGGCTGCAGCGGCGTTCGCGCCCACACTCGATTTCATCGCGTCGATTGGCTCGACCGTCATCGGCGCCAGCCCGCCGCAATCGAGCCCCGTGCCCTCCGGATCGTTCCGGCTCAGCCTCACGGTGCCGATCTATTCGGGTGGCCGCAACGGCGCCAACCTCCGCAAGGCCAACATCAATGAGATCAAGAGCGAGGTCGATGCGCTTGCGGCGCGCGACCAGATTCAGGAAGCCGTGATTTCCGCCTGGAGCGCCTATCAGAATGCGGCGGCGCAGATTTCGGCGGCCGAAAGCGGCGTGTCCGCCGGCGAGCTGGCGCTGCAGGGCGTCATCGAGCAGCGCGATGTCGGGCAATTGACCACGCTCGACGTGCTCAATGCGCAATCGGAGCTGACCAGCGTTCGCGAGGGCCTGATCCAGGCCCGGGCCGGGCGCGTCATCGCCCTGTTTGCGCTGATCTCGGCGACCGGCCACCTGACGGCGGCAGATCTCGGCCTCAAGGTTCCTATCAAGACCGGCGAGGGTTACATCTCGACCGTCGAGGATGTCTGGCAGGAACTGAGCGCCATCGATTTCACCGAATAGGCCAAGTTTACAGCCGCAAGAACTGATCCTAGCGTCGTCGCATCTGGCCGGTCGTGAGTCGGGCGGCATACTTGGCTTTTGGGGGAGCCGGTCATGAAGAACGTTTCGTTCTGGTTTGTCTTTGTGGGAACTCTGTTTGCGCTGATTGGCATGGGCTGGGGCATCCAGATGTCCATCTCGCAGGATCATTTGCTGGCGCCGGCGCACGCGCACAACAACCTCATCGGTTACGTCACGATGGTCATTTACGGCTTCTACTACGCCCTCGTTCCGGCGGCGGGGAAGGCGCGGCTGGCCCTCGTCCATTTCTGGGTCGCGTTGATCGGTGCGGCGACCTTCGGCATCGGTATTGCTCTGACGCTCCAGCAGAAGGGCGAAACCCTCGTGCAGATTTCGACGCTGTTCGTCATCGGCGCCATGGCCATTTTTGCCTGGACCGTTTGGGCCAATAGGACCGGGCTGAGCCGCGACTGACCGGCGAAAGTTTCAAATCTCTTGGGGACGCGGAAACGTTTCGCGGATGCCGGATTCACAAAGAGTCTCGCGTGCGGCTAGACTATCCGTTGACGAATCACGCGTAAATTTCGCGGCGGCAATGATTTTCGCCGTTCGCGCTGAATGAGGCCCGAATGAACAAGCCGGCGACCAAGGAGCCATCGATGGACGAGATTCTCTCGTCTATCCGGCAGATCATTGCCGATGATGACGCCGCGGCGGCTACGCCACCTCCGGCCCCTGCCGCGCCGCGAATTCCGCCGTCACCGGAGCCGCTGGCGCTGTCGCCCTCGCAGATGCTGCCCAAGGATCCGCCGCGGTCCGTGGCCGCGCCGGCGCCGAGTCCGGTCAATGAATCGGTCGAGGCCGAATATTCGATGCCTGCCGGAGAGCCCGAACTGCTCGATCCGGAGGATATCGCCTTCGAGGGAGAAGAGCCCGCGCCGCCGCCCCCCGTCGTGCGGGCCGACCCGCCTCGCCGCGCCGATCCGCCGCCGCGCCCGGCAATGTCCGTATCCCAGGCGGCTCCTATGCCCGATCCCAATCTTTCCCGCGACATGGCTGAAGAACTGCTTGCGCCTGCCACCAATGCCGCCGTCGCCAGCACCCTGGGCAAGCTCAGCGCCATGGCGACGGTCAGTTCCAGCCAGACGGTCGAAGGCATCATGCGGGAAATGCTCCGCCCGATGCTGAAGGAATGGCTGGATGAGAACCTACCTTCCGTCGTCGAGCGGATGGTGGAAAAGGAAATCTCCCGGATTTCCCGCGGCAAGTGACCGCCGTGCCATGCGCGGACAGTTGACTTGAACCCCGCCCCTTTGCTTTAGACCAGAACCCACACTGCCTGCCGGTCTCGGGGCGATCCCGGCGGGGTTTCCGCTGGACTTGCCGATGCTCGAAAAAACCTACGAACCCGGCGCGGTCGAGAACCGCATCTATCAGGCTTGGCTCGACGCCAATGCCTTCGCGGCCGGCGCTGGAGCCGAGCCGGGGGCCAAGCCCTTCACCATCGTCATCCCGCCGCCCAACGTCACCGGCTCGCTCCATATCGGACATGCGCTCAACAATACGCTGCAGGACATTCTCGTCCGCTTCGAGCGCATGCGCGGCAAGGATGTGCTCTGGCAGCCGGGCACCGACCATGCTGGCATCGCCACGCAGATGATCGTCGAGCGCCAGTTGATGGAACGGCAGGAGCCGAGCCGGCGCGAAATGGGCCGCGAGAAGTTCCTCGAGCGGGTGTGGGAGTGGAAGGCCGAAAGCGGCGGCACCATCATCAACCAGCTCAAACGGCTCGGTGCCTCGGCCGACTGGTCACGCGAGCGCTTCACCATGGACGAAGGCCTCAGCGCCGCCGTCCGCAAGGTGTTCATCGAGCTCTACCAGAAGGGTCTGATCTACCGTGCCAAGCGGCTGGTGAACTGGCATCCGGGCCTCGAAACCGCGATCTCCGACCTCGAAGTCGAGAACATCGAGGTCGCCGGCAAGATGTGGCACCTCAGCTACCCGATCGAGAACAGTGACGAGACCATCGTGGTCGCGACGACGCGGCCTGAGACGATGCTGGGCGACGTCGCGGTCGCGGTGCATCCCGACGATGAGCGCTACAAACATCTCGTCGGCAAGCACGTGATCTTGCCGCTGGTCGGACGGCGCATCCCCATTGTCGCGGACGAATATGCCGATCCCGACATGGGTTCGGGCGCCGTCAAGATCACGCCCGCGCACGATTTCAACGATTTCGAGGTCGGACAGCGCCAGCGATTGCGGCCCATCAACATCTTCACTCCGAACGCGAAGATCAATTCGCAGGCGCCCGCCAAATATCGCGGGCTCGACCGCTTTGAAGCCCGTGCCCGGATCCTTGAGGATCTCGAGGCCGCCGGCGCGGTCACCTGGGTCGAAGACAAGAAGATCATGGTGCCGCATGACGAGAAGACCAAGCAAATCGTCATCGAGCCCTATCTGACCGACCAGTGGTTCGTGAATGCCGAAGTCCTGGCGCAGCCCGCCGTCGAGAGCGTGCGGGCGGGACGCACCAGGTTCGTGCCGCAGCTCTGGGAGAACACCTATTTTTCGTGGATGGAGAACATCAAGCCGTGGTGCATTTCGCGCCAGCTCTGGTGGGGCCATCAGATTCCGGCCTGGTACGGTCCGCGCCTCCACAACGATCCCGAATTCGGCAAGCCCGATGTCGGGCCCAAGATATTCGTGGCCGAAACCGAGGACGAGGCGAAGAAGCTCGCGGCGGCCTATTACGGCCGTCCGATCGAGATGCATTCGACCGGCCTGGGCTCGACTGCGTTCCAGAAGGCGCTGCGCGAGTTCGAGGCGATCCAGCACGATCGCCGCGATCCCGCCGCCTGGGCCTCGCGCAAGGCGGTCGATCCCTTTGCCGAGCTGTCGGACTCCAAGGTGCCGATGCATCGCGACGAGGATGTGCTCGACACCTGGTTCTCGTCGGCACTCTGGCCGTTCTCGACGCTGGGCTGGCCGGAGCAGACGCCGGAAGTCGCCAAATACTATCCGACCGACGTGCTGGTTACCGGCTTCGACATCATCTTCTTCTGGGTCGCCCGGATGATGATGATGGGCCTCGAATTCATGGGCAGGGAGCCGTTCCACACGGTCTATGTCCACGCCCTCGTCCGCGACGAAGCGGGCCTCAAGATGAGCAAGACCAAGGGCAACGTCATCGATCCGCTCAATCTGGTGGACGAATACGGCGCCGACGCTACCCGCTTCACGCTCGCGGCGATGGCGGCGCAGGGCCGCGACATGCGCCTCGCCATGAGCCGGGTCGAGGGTTACCGCAATTTCGTGACCAAGCTCTGGAACGCGGCGCGCTTTCTCGAGATGAACGGTTGCGTGCGCCGCGCCGGCTATAGTCCGAAGGACAGCAGGCTGGCGGTGAACAAGTGGATCGTCAGCGCCACAGCCCGCGCCGTCGCCGCCGTGACGCAAGCCATCGACGACTACAAGTTCAACGAAGCCGCGAATGCCGCCTACGATTTCGTCTGGGGCATCTATTGCGACTGGTATCTCGAGCTCGCCAAGCCGATCATGACCGGCGAGGACGAGGCGGCGAAGGCCGAGACGCAGGCGACTGCGGCCTTCGTCCTCGACCAGATCCTGAAGCTGCTGCATCCCTTCATGCCTTTCGTCACTGAAGAGCTCTGGGCCGAAACAGGCAAGACCGGCCCGGCGCGCGAGAAGCTGCTCGTCCTCTCCCGCTGGCCCGACCTCGTGGGTCTCGAGGACAAGGAGGCCGATGCCGAGATCGAGTGGCTCATCGCCGTCGTCTCCGGCATCCGCTCGGTTCGCACGGAAATGAATGTGCCGGCGGGTGCCAAGATCAAGCTGGTGATCGTCGGTGCGGGCGAGGAAACCGGGACCCGGGCCGAGGCCCAGTTAGCGGCGCTCATGCGGCTCGCTCGTCTGGAAGACGTTGCCTATGACACGGATGTGCCAAAGGATTCCGCTCAGATCGTGCATGGCGAAGCGACCTTCGCATTGCCGCTGGCAGGCGTGATCGACATTCCGGCCGAGATCGCGCGGCTGGAAAAGGACGTCGCCAAGGAAGACATCGAGATCGAAAAGATCGACAAGAAGCTGTCCAACGAGCAGTTCGTCGCCAAGGCCAAGCCCGAGGTGATCGAAGAGCAGCGCGAGCGCCGCGCCGAAGCGGTCGAGCGCCGCATACGCCTGAAAGCGGCGCTCGAAAGACTAAGCTGACCGCTCTTGGTGGCAGTCCCGGGGACGAGCATGGACGAGGAAAAGGCCGCCAGGAAGAAATACCCGACCGTGCGGGAGGCGACGGAGTTCGACCCCGTTGCCTATCGCTTCGACGGCCGGGGCGGAGTCGAGCCCGTGCCGTTCGACGGAGATCGTGTCCCTGCGCCGGAAAAGGGCTTCCTCTTGGTCGCGGGCAGCCTCTCGTCGCCGGCCTTCAAGGCCTGGCTCAGCGCCAATCTGGAGCCGATCGCCGCCGAGGGGCTGACCGCGACCGACCAGCATGCCCGCTGCACCGTGGTGGATGATCGCGCGCTGGTCGTGTTGCGGATCGTACGCAACCGCACCGATCCCGAGGACCTGCGCAAACAGACCATGGCGCTCTGGCTCGAGAAGAACCGGGTGGTCATCGCCAGCAAGCTCGCTATCGACGAATTGGTCAGCGTCGGCCAGTGGCAGAAATCCCACCACGCGCCCCTGTCGCCTGCCGACCTCATCGCCCGCATGGGCACCCGCGCGGCCGATCGGGTGGAGCCGCTGGTCGAGAATCTCGGCGACCGGCTGGACACGATCGAAGAAGAGATGATGACGCAGAAAGGCCATCCGCGGGATAGCCTGACCCGGCTCCGCCGGTCGCTGATCAGCCTGCGCCGGCTGCTCTGGCCGCAGCGCGACGTGCTGAACACGCTGGAAATCGAGGATTTGTCATGGCTGAGCGCCCGGGACCGCGCCCGGCTCAAGGAGGCTTCGGCGCGCAGTGCGCGGCTGGGCGACGAGTTGCAGGTCCTCGCCGAACGGGCCGCGCTGATCCATGAGCAGGTGCTTGACACGCGCGCCGAGCAGATGAACCGGACGATGCTCGTGCTGACGGCAGCGACGGTGATCGCCATGCCCATGACCGTTGTCAGTGGCCTCTTGGGGATGAATGTCGACGGCATTCCCTTCGCGCAGAATCCCGAGGCGTTCTGGATCGTCGTGGTCCTCCTTGCCGCGATCGGAACGGGCATGGTCTGGTTCATGCGCACCCGGAAGTGGCTCTGACAGGCGCCTGTGCTTTTCCAGCAACAGCGGATTTGAATCCTGAACGGCAGATGAACCGGCAACCATTTGGCGAGGGTGCGCGCCACAATCTCTCCCCAAACGGAGGCGATTGCGAATGGTGGGGCGGGTCACTTTCGGCGGCGACTAATCCATCGTGATTTAGGCGTACCGCGAGGACGACTTCCGCCCTTGCACCCTGGTGTGCCCAACCGGATAAGAACGCTTTCTAGAAGCGTTCCAATGGGTTGGGGCGGCAGGGGGACAGGAAGATGGACAGCAATTACGTCGACAAATCGCGGCTTCCGAGCCGGCATGTGACTGAGGGCCCCGAGCGCGCGCCGCACCGGTCCTACCTCTACGCCATGGGTTTGACGGACGTTCAGATTCACCAGCCGCTGATCGGTGTCGCGACCGCCTGGAACGAGGCCGCGCCCTGCAACATCTCGCTGCAGCGCCAGGCGCAGGCGGTGAAGAAGGGTGTCGCCGCCGCCCGCGGCACGCCGCGCGAGTTCACCACCATCACGGTCACCGACGGCATCGCCATGGGCCACGCCGGCATGAAGTCGTCGCTGGCCAGCCGCGATGTCATCGCGGACTCGGTCGAGCTGACCATGCGCGGGCACTCCTATGACGCCCTGGTCGCGATGGCGGGCTGCGACAAGAGCCTGCCCGGTATGATGATGGCGATGATCCGGCTCAACGTGCCGTCGATCTTCATCTATGGCGGCTCGATCCTGCCGGGCAAGTTCCGTGGGCGCGACGTGGTCGTGCAGGATCTGTTCGAGGCCGTGGGCCTTCACTCAGTCGGCAAGATGGACGACGAGACGCTCGACGAGCTGGAGCGGGTCGCATGCCCGTCGGCAGGTTCGTGCGGCGGCCAGTACACCGCCAATACGATGGCGATGGTCGCCGAGGCGATCGGCCTGGCGCTGCCCTATAGTTGCGGCGCACCGGCGCCCTACGAAATCCGCGATGCGTTCTGTGCCGCCTCGGGTGAGCAGGTTATGGAGTTGCTGAAGACCCAGCTCCGTCCGCGCCAGATCGTCACGCGCGAGGCGTTCGAGAATGCCGCGATGACGGTGGCGGCGACGGGCGGCTCGACCAATGCCGCGCTGCACCTGCCGGCGATGGCGCATGAGGCGGGCATCGATTTCGACCTCTTCGACGTCGGCGAGATCTTCAGGAAGACGCCCTATATCGGCGACCTCAAGCCGGCCGGGAAATACGTCGCCAAGGACTTGTTCGAAGCCGGCGGCATTCCGCTGGTGATGAAGGCGCTGCTCGAGGGCGGGTATCTGCACGGCGATTGCATGACGGTGACGGGCAAGACCGTCGCCGAGAATCTTGCCGCGGTGAAGTGGAACGACAAGCAGGATGTCGTCCGCACGACGGCGAATCCCATCTCGCCGACCGGTGGTGTCGTGTCGCTCAAGGGCAATCTCGCGCCCGACGGCGCGATCGTGAAGGTCGCGGGTCTCAAGAGCCAGAAGTTCGTCGGCCCGGCGCGGGTCTTCGACAATGAAGAGCTGTGCTTCGAGGCGGTCAACAACCGGACCTACAAGGAAGGCGACGTGCTCGTCATCCGCTACGAAGGTCCGAAGGGCGGCCCGGGCATGCGCGAGATGCTGTCGACGACGGCGGCGCTCTATGGCCAGGGCATGGGCGACAAGGTCGCGCTCATCACCGATGGCCGCTTCTCCGGCGCGACGCGCGGCTTCTGCATCGGCCATGTCGGGCCTGAGGCGGCAGTCGGCGGGCCGATCGGGCTGATCAAGGATGGCGACATCATCACGCTGGACGCGATCGACGGTGTCATTTCCGTCAATGTTTCGGACGAAGAGTTTGCGCGCCGCAAGGCGGCGTGGAAGCCCCGTGAGACCGAATATGGATCGGGGGCGATCTGGAAATATGCCCAGCTGGTTGGGCCGGCACGCTACGGCGCGCTGACCAATCCCGGCGCGAAGGGTGAAAAGGAGCAGTATGCGGATATATAGGGCGCGGCCCTTTGCTTCCGTGATTATCGGATCGGCGCTGCTTGCGAGCAGCGCGGTCCTTGCGCTCGCCCAGGAGGCCGCCGACCCGGCCTCCATCACGGCCCAGAATGCGATCGATGCGGCACAGGAACTCGCCAGCGCCCTCGACGGAGCGGGTGGCGGCATCTCCAATGCGGCGCAGGTTGCGGCGCTGGAAGCGGCGGCGGCCGCAGGCGATCCGTCTGCACTCTGGCAGCTCGGCAACATGTATGAGAATGGCGAGGGTGTCCCTCAGGACAAGGCCAAGGCCTTCGGCTATTTCGCGCAGATTGCGGACCAGCATGCCGATGCCGCGCCCAGCGGGTTCGAGGGCGACATTGTCGGCCACTCCTTCGTGAAGATGGGCCAATACTACGCCGAGGGGCTGCCGGAAGCGGATGTGCCCAAGGACGAGAGCGAGTCGCTGCGCCTGATCCTCTACGCGGCGACCTATTTCGGCGATGCCGATGCGCAGTTCCGCGTGGGCCTCGCCTATCAGAACGAGGAGGAACTCGGGGACAATCCGCTGCAGAGCGCGCGCTGGCTGAAGCTCGCGGCTGAGAAGGGTCATCCCGCCGCCGAAGCGCGGCTCGGCGATCTGATGTTCAATGGCAGCGACGGCGTGCAGGCCAATCCGGTGCGCGGCCTGATGTGGCTCACCGTCGCGTCGCGCCGCGCCGTCGGTTCGGTCGATGCCGAGTGGATCGGCGAGTTGCTGAACTCAGCGATGTCGGTCGCCACGCCGGTGCAGCGCGAGCAGGCGATCATGCTTGCCGACGCAATGGGCGACTCTCTCGCCGATCTCTAGCTAGAACGCGAAGCTGCCCTCGACGGGCACATGGTCCGATGGCTTTTCCCAGCCGCGGACCTCGCGATGCACGACGACGTTCTCGAGGCGGTCGGCCGCCTGCGGCGACAGCAGCAGATGGTCGATGCGGATGCCGTCCTGCCGGTCCCAGCCGAAAGTCTTGAAGTCCCAGAAGGTGTAGTTGGGTTCGTCGGAGACGGCGCGCTGGGCATCGATCATGCCGAGGTTGAGCAAGGTGCGCCAGCGTTCCGCACTTTCGGGCCGGAACAATGCATCGCCGACCCATTTCTCGGGGAAGGTGGCATCGATCGCGGCAGGGATGATGTTGAAATCGCCGAGCAGTATGAAAGGCTCTTCGAGCGCCAGCCGGTTCTCGACATAGCGGATGAGACGGTCCATCCAGCTCAGCTTGTAGGTGAACTTGTCGGATTTCACCGGGTTGCCGTTGGGCAGGTAGATGCAGCAGACGCGCACCACGCCCGTCTCGGTCGAGAACACGCCCTCGATCAGCCGCGACTGCTCGTCGCTGTCGTCGCCGGGTAGGCCGCGCGTGATCTCGTCGAAGCGGTACTTGCTGAGAATTGCAACGCCGTTCCAGCTTTTCTGCCCGAAGGTCTCGACGTGATAGCCCAGCGCTTCGATCTCGAGGCGCGGAAACTCTCCGTCGACCGATTTGATCTCCTGCAGGCAGACGATGTCGGGCGACACCTCTTCCAGCCATTTGATCATGGCGCCCATGCGGGCCTTGACGCCGTTGATGTTCCAGGTCGCGATGCGCATGGGGGCAAGACTAGCGGGGCGGGCGTCAGCCGTAAACCGCGTCGCGCATCTGGTCGCGGAACGGTCCGTTGCAGCCTTCCCACATCGTGTTGGTGTAGACCACGAGACTCGTTCCCGTCGCGGGATCGTGCATCCAGTTGTTGCCCCAGATGCCGCCCCACTGGACGAGGCCCCGCCGGGGCCAGCCGGACGCGGTGGGATCGGTCACGACCGCGCCCATGAACGAGAAGAACTGGCCGGGCCGGTCCATCGGCAGGCCTGCTGCCTGCACGGCAAACGCCGAGCTGTGCGTCGCGGGCGCGAGGAAATCGGTCTGCATCGCGTCGAGCACGCGCATGAAATCGCCGGCGGTGCCGCACAGGCCCGAACCGCCGCTCTGAGCCGCTTCGGGACGGAAGATGCGGCCGGGCGACATGACGCTGATTTCGCCATTGCCGTTGCGCATGGTCTGCGGGTCGGACATTCGAAGCGGCACGGGCGTACCGTCGCCATAGGGCGTGGCGAGCCTGGAGGGATCGGTGGGAGTAAACCGCGTGTCGTCCATGCTGAGCGGGTCGAGCACGTGTTTGCGCAAAGCAGCCTCGAGGTCCGAGACATTGCCCTCGATTGCGCCCAGCACGCCGCCCAGCACATCGATCGACATGCCGTAGCGCCACGCCGTGCCCGGCGCAAAGACGAGCGGCGCCCGCGAGAGGCGGCGCAGATTCTCTTCGAGCGGAACCAGCGGGCGGTTGTCGGAGCCGCGCGACACATCGTCGGGGATGTCGCTATAACTGAGGCCCGACGTATGCGTCAGCAAATGCCGGATGAGGATTTGTGGCGTCGTGCCGTCCGGTGCCTTGGGCGCGAACCAGGGCAGGTATTTCGTCACCGGATCGTCGAGGGAAAGCAGCCCCGCATCCATCGCACGGAGCGCAGCCGCCGCCACGATCGGCTTTGTCACCGAAGCCAAGCGGAAGATGGTGTCCTCCCGTACCGGCGTTCCCGCCTCGCGGTCGGCGAAACCGGCGGCGCGTGCATAGACGCGCTTGCCGTGCTCATGGATCAGGACCACGCATCCGACGATGCGGCTTCCGAGCGCCGCATCGATCACGGCGTCCACGCGCTCGCCAAGCTCCATCATTCCTTCCATGCGGAACGCTTAGGAGGAGGCGTTTGAACTGGCAATCAGACGGCGACCGAAAAGCTCGTGCCGCAGCCGCAGGAGGCGACGGCGTTCGGGTTCTTGATCTGGAAACTTTGGCCGATCAGATCGTCGACATAGTCGATCTCGGCACCGCCCATGAATTCGCGGCTGAGCGAGTCGATGAGTACCGTCGCGTCGCCGCTGGCGAGAACGAGGTCGTCATTGGCAGGCGTTTCCTGCACGAGCTTGTATTCGTACTGGAAGCCCGAGCACCCGCCGCCGGCGACGACGATGCGTAGCACGGTCCCCGCCGGCTGCTTCGCCAGCACCTTGCCGATGCGGCGGGCAGCGCGGTCTGTCAAAACGACGTCGTTGGATGCTAGAGCGGCTTCGGTCATGGCATAAGTGTAATATCGTTGAATGCCGATGGAAAGGGTCTGATGAGCGACATTGCGCCCTATGCCGCCGATCCGGCCAGGAGCCGCGGGCGCGTCCATCCGGCTTCTGAAAGCCCCACGCGCTCGGAATTCCAGCGCGACCGTGACCGGATCATCCATTCGGCGGCCTTCCGGCGGCTGCAATACAAAACGCAGGTGTTCCTTCACCACGAAGGCCAGCATTTCCGGACCCGGCTGACTCATACGCTGGAGGTCAGCCAGATTGCCCGCTCCATCGCCCGCGCCTTGCGGCTCAACGAGGATCTCGCCGAGGCCGTGGCGCTGGCGCACGATCTCGGCCACACGCCCTTCGGCCATGCGGGCGAGCGGGTGCTGCACGAGAAGATGCGCGAGTTCGGCGGCTTCGATCACAACATGCAGGCGATCCGCGTGGTGACGCTGCTCGAGAACCGCTATGCGAACCATGACGGGCTCAACCTCACCTGGGAGACGCTAGAGGGGATTCTCAAGCACAATGGACCCCTGGTGGACGATGATGACCGTCCGGTCGGCCGCTATGTCCATGAATGGCTGCCCTTCGGCCTTTACGACATTCGGGCCAGCCAGGATTTGATGCTCGCGAGCTATGCCAGCCTCGAGGCGCAGTCGGCGGCGGTGGCCGACGACATCGCCTACAACGCCCACGACATAGACGACGCCGTCCGCGCCGGGCTGGTGACGCTCGCCGACCTTCGCGACGTGCCGCTGGTCGGCCCCTTCGTGCGCGAGGTGCTCGAGCGCTGGCCGGACATTGAGCGCAGCCGGCAGGCGCATGAGGTGCAGCGGCGGCTCATCACGGCGGGCGTGGAAGATGTCATCGCGACGGGCGCCGCCGAAATCGCGGCGGCCGCACCGGACTCCCCCGATGCCGTGCGGCAGGCGGGCAGGGCGCTCATCCATTTCTCGCCGACCTTCGCCGAAGCGGAAAAGGGCCTCAAGGCCTTCATGTTCGATCACGTCTATCGCTCGGAAGCGGTGATGGCTCCGGTCCGGCGCAGCGAAGCGCTCGTCGGCCAGTTGTTCGACCGCTATTTCGCCGGCGGCGACATGCCGGGACGATGGGGGGCAGCGTTCGCAGACGCGCCATCCCCGGCTGCGCGGGCGCGGATCGTCGCCGACTTCATCGCCGGCATGACTGATCCTTACGCCGAAGCGGAGCATTCCCGGCTGTTTGACGGCAAAGGGCCGGTGGGCTAGGGCACCCCTCTGCCGAGGACCCGATGGATATTTTCGCCGATTTCGCCGCCCGCGTCGCCAATGCGCTTGCCAGGCTCTATCCGGAGGCACCGGCCGAGCTGATCGCACGCGCCGCGGTCGAGCCGCCGCGCGATCCGGGTCACGGTGATCTGTCGTCCAACGCGGCAATGGTCATCGCCAAGCCGCTCGGCAAGAATCCCCGCGAGATCGCGGCGGCGCTCGCCGAGGCGTTCAAGTCCGATCCCGATGTGTCGAGCGTCGAGGTCGCCGGTCCCGGCTTCGTCAATTTCCGGCTCACCGGGCCCGCGTGGCACCGCGTGCTGCGTTCGGTCAAGGCCGAGGGCGCGGCCTATGGCAAGGTCGATCTCGGGCATGGCCAGAAGGTCAATGTCGAGTACGTCTCGGCCAACCCGACCGGGCCGATGCATGTCGGGCACACGCGCGGCGCAGTGTTCGGCGATGCGCTGGCCTCGCTGCTCGCCTATAGCGGCTATGACGTGACACGCGAGTATTACATCAACGACGCCGGCGGGCAGATCGACGTTCTCGCGCAGTCGGCGTTCCTGCGCTATCGCGAGGCGCTCGGCGAGACGATCGAGATTCCGCGCGGGCTCTATCCTGGCGATTACCTCATCCCCGTCGGCGAACATCTCGCCAATGAATTCGCCGGCACGCTGCGGTGGAAGCCCGAGGCGGAGTGGATGCCCATCGTCAAGGAGCGTGTGCTCGCGGCGATGATGGACCTGATCCGGACCGATCTCGCCAATCTCGGCGTCCAGCATGACGTGTTCTTTTCCGAGCGGACGCTGCACGGGCAGGGTGGCGACATCGATCTCACCCTCGAATGGCTGCGCGAGATGGGCCTCGTCTATCAGGGCACGCTCGAGCGGCCGAAGGGGCAGGTCGACGACGACTATGAGGAGCGGGAGCAGACCCTGTTCCGCGCCACGCAGTTTGGCGACGATGTCGATCGGGCCCTGGTGAAGTCCGATGGCAGCTACACCTATTTCGCCGCCGACATCGCCTATCACCGCAACAAATATCTGCGCGGCTTCACGCACATGATCAATGTGCTGGGCGCCGATCACTCGGGCTATGTCAGCCGGCTCAGGGCTGCCGTGAAGGCGGTTTCGGACGGTGCGGCCGATATCGACGTCAAGATCATGCAATTGGTGCGGCTGCTCAAGAACGGCGAGCCGTTCAAGATGAGCAAGCGGTCGGGCGATCTCGTTTTGCTCTCGGATGTGGTGGAAGAGGTCGGCGTCGATGCGACCCGCTTCATGCTCCTCTATCGGCGCAACGAGCAGGCCATGGATTTCGACTTTGCTCTGGTGAAGGAGCAGACCCGGGACAATCCGGTCTTCTACGTCCAGTATGCCCATGCCCGCACGCATTCGGTGTTCCGGCAGGCGGCAGAACAATTGCCGGCCCTCGACCTTTCGTCGGCCGCCCTGATGGCCGCGCCAGTGGAATTGCTGACGTCCCAGGCAGATCTCGATGTCATCCGGGCCGTGGCCCAGTGGCCGCGGACTGTGACTGCCGCAGCCCTTGCACATGAGCCGCATCGCATTGCATTCTATCTTTTCGAGCTCGCTGCGGCCTTTCACGGCTTCTGGGCAAAGGGGAAGGAAGACACGTCGTTACGTTTTGTTAACCCTGAGGACCCGAAGGTGACCTTGGCCCGACTCGCGCTTGTCAGCGCCGTCAGGCAGGTTTTGGTCAACGGGCTCACGGTGTTGGGGGTGTCTGCTCCAGATGAGCTTTCATAATTCGGGCGCATTGGCGTGATGGTTGGGTTTGCCTCGGCGGGGGCCGAGACGGGGCCAAACCAATTTGTGAGCGCAGTGAATGCCGCCAGCGGGACCGCAGCAGATGTCCGATCCGGGCGATAAATCCGATGACTTGATCTCCGAGCTGGCGCGGCTCATGGCGAGCAGCGCCACGGGCGGGGAGAGTCTCGTCAAGCCGATCGCCCGCCCCGCGCCGCTCAATCCGGAAGCGACGTCGCCGGCGCCGATCCGGATTCCCGGCATGGATACGCCGCTGCCCGTCTCCACGGTGCCCGCCTCGGCGCCGATTCTGACGCCCGAACCACCGCGTGCGCCCGCCACCGGCACGATCCGCATTCCGGGCATGGACCAGCCCGCCCCGGTGACGACCAGCGCTCCGGTGGCCAAGTTCGATTTCGGCAGGCCCCCCTCCGCGCAGCCGATCAAGCCCCAGGCGGCTCCGGCCGTTGCGCCAAAGGTCACGGCCAACCCGGCCCCGACGCCTGCCGCGGCCGGACCGACCCGGATTCCGTCGCAGCTTCAGACGGTCAGCGAAAACCGGTCCTTTGGTGAGGGGCCGGCACCGGTCGTTCTCCGGCCTTCGGTTCCCGAGCCCGTGCTGGCTGCGCAGGACAATGGCTTCAATTTCGATTTCGGCTTCGGGCAGCAGCCGCAGCAGAAGCCGGCCAATGACCCCATTGCCGATCTGATCGCGCAGGAACTGTCGCCTGCGGACCCCGCGCCGGTGCCGTTGGAGGAAACCCGCCCGGCGCGCTCGGTCGAGACGGTGGTCCCGGTGATGAAGACCACGGTGACGCCGCAGACAACGCCGGCGCGGCCGACGATATCGCCGATGTCCGCGGCTCCGCGCCAGGCGTCCGGCGCGCCAATTCCATTGAAGCCGGTCAGCGTGACGCCGCGCCCGATGGAGAATGACCGCTTCGCGATTTCTCCCGGCATGGGACTCAATGGGCGTCCCGCGGCGAGTCAGCCGCTCGGCGCGCCGGTCTTGCAGCCGGAAGCGGATGATTCCGATTATTCGGATGAAGCCGACCCGATGGCCGAGATCGAGAGCCTGATCGGCGAGGCCGTGCGGGTCGAACTCGGGCCCGGCCCGGTTAAGGTCCAGTCCCCGGTCGAGGTCAAAGCGGAAGTGCGCGAGGATCTCGCGCCGGCACCGATCGTGCCGCCGCTCACCGCACAGTTTGCGCCGCGCCGCTCGGCGCTGCCGGATCATGATGACGACGCCGGGGAAGGCGCGATTCTCGCGGCCGCGCAGGATACCGGCGCCGAACTCGGTCGCCTCGATGGCCCGATGGCCGAGGAAAGTCCCTACCGCCGCCTGAAAGTGAAGCCGCAGCGCAATGCGGGCATGTCTGGCGGCATGCGCCAATATGTCGGCATGGCTGTTGCCGGCACGCTTCTGCTCGCGGCCGGACTTGGCCTTTACTGGGTGCTCAATATGGGCCGCGGCACCACGCCGATCGAAGCCCCGGTGCTGACAGCGGATTCAACTCCGGTGAAGGTTGCGCCAACGCCTGAAGTCACGCCGTCCGCCGAGACGACTGCCTCGCCCGTGATGGAGCAACTGAATGGCACCAGCGCCGAGCCGTCGGCCGAACAGCTTGTGACCACCGACGAGACCAGCGGGCCGGATCCGCTGCGCGTCGTGGGTGATACTCCCGCATCTGCGGCGGCGGTTGCGGATCCCGATGCGGAGAGCGGGCTCGCCAACCGCAAAGTGCGTACCGTCACGGTCCGCCCGGATGGCACGATCGTGCCGGGCGACGACGCCGTCGCGGGCGCCGAGGAATTGCCTGTTGATCGGCCCAACGTACCGGAAGTGCCGGGCGCTGTTACGGAAACGACGAATCTGCTGAGCGACGAATCCTTCCCGGATACGGCTTCAGACCCCATCGGCGCTGCCATCGACACGGCAACGGCGACACCGGCCACCGCCGTTCCGGCCGTCTCCAGCGCCGATACGCTGATCGGCGAGATTTCCGCTGCCGGCGGCTTCCTCGACAGCACCAAGGTGCCGCCCACGCCAGCCCACCGGCCGGACTACGCGGCCATGGCCTACGTGCCTCCGGCCTCCGAGACGCCGACCCCGCTGGCCGCGTTCCCCGAGGACAATGGGGCCACCGATCTGCTCGAGACGGCGCCCGAGCCCGTTGCGGCCGCCCCGGTCACGGCCAGCAACGCCTCCGCTTACGTGCAGCTCACCTCCAGCCCGAGCCAGGCCGATGCCAACGCCCAGCTCCGAACGCAGACCAGCCGCTATGGCAGTCTGTTCGAGGGTGGCAGCCTCATTGTTCAGTCCGCCGATCTCGGCCAGAAGGGCACCTGGTACCGCGTCCGCCTGCCGGTCTCCTCGCTCTCGGAAGCCAACCGGATTTGCGCCAGCATCAAGGCTGCGGGCGGCGACTGCATCGCGACGGGCGGTTGAGGCCCAATAGACCCGTTTTCCTTGGGACGGGCTGCCTGAGGGCCGAGATTCCCGCTTTGGCGGCAGACAGTTCGTGTAAAAGCGCTGCATGAGCGAGCAAGCCGAAAACTGGCTGGAAACCAGCGCCCCGCCGGTCGATGACGACGTCATGTATGTCGATGTCGGCGGCTACGAAGGCCCGCTGGACCTGCTGCTCGACCTCGCTCGCCGCCAGAAGGTCGATCTGGCGCAGATTTCCGTCCTCGCGCTTGCCGAACAATATCTGGGCTTCATCGAGACCGTGCGCGAGAAGCGCATCGAGATCGCCGCCGATTACCTCGTGATGGCGGCCTGGCTCGCCTACCTCAAATCGCGGCTGATGGTGCCGCAGGCCGGTGGCGACGACGAGCCGACCGGCGAAATGATGGCGGCCCTGCTGCAGTTCCGGTTGAAGCGGCTCGAAGCCATGCGCCTCGCGTCGCAGCGCCTGATGGATCGGCCGCTGCTCGGCATCAAAGTCTTCACGCGCGGCGAGCCCGAGCCGATTGTGGTCAAGCGCAGGCACCTGTGGGAAGCGAGTCTTTTCGACCTGCTCAAGGCCTATGCCGACCAGCGCCAGCGCGGCGTGCCCAATGACTACACGCCGCGTGAGCGGCATGTCTGGTCGCTCCAGGATGCGCGCGACATCCTCAACCGGCTGATCGGCGATAACATGGACTGGGTTCCGATGGACGCCTATCTCGCGACTTATCTCGGTTCGGATCAGGAGCGGGTGACGGCCATGGCGTCGACCTTCGCCTCCAGCCTTGAACTGGTGCGGCAGGGGCAAGTAGAACTGCGCCAGTCGCTGGCTTTCGGGCCCCTTTACGTGCGCCGCCGCAAGACTGACGGCCCATCCACCGGAAACTGATGTCCGACGAAACCGAAATCGCAGCGGGAACGCCCGAGATCGCCGAGCGGCAATTGCGCATTCTCGAGGCGCTGTTGTTCGCCTCCGCCGAGCCGCTCGCGCCCGCCGACCTTGCACCGCATCTGGGCGAGGGCGCCGATGTCGAAGGCCTGCTCCAGATACTCTCCGGTCAGTACGCCTCGCATGGTGTCAATCTGGTCAAGCGCGGCGACAAATGGGCGTTCCGCACGGCTGCCGATCTCGGCTTCCTCCTCCAGCGCGAACATACCGAGCAGCGCCCGCTCTCGCGCGCAGCCCTCGAGACGCTGGCGATCATCGCCTATCACCAGCCGGCGACCCGCGCCGAAGTCGAAGAGGTGCGGGGCGTCGCGACCGGCAAGGGCACGCTCGACCTCTTGATGGAGGCCGGCTGGATCCGGATGCGCGGCCGCCGCCGCACGCCGGGCCGCCCGGTGACCTATGGCACCACCGAAGCCTTCCTCGATCATTTCGGCCTCGAAGGATTGTCCGACCTGCCGGGCCTCGAAGAGCTCAAGGGTGCGGGGCTGCTGTCCGGCCAGCTGCCGCCCAACATGCAGATTCCGCTGCCCTTCGACGGTGCGTTGCGCGAGGACGAAGACCCGCTCGATCCCGACGATACCGGGGGGCAGGACGAGGAGCCGTGAGCTCCGAAGCCGCAGCACCGGAAACCGCCGCCTGGGGCCCCCGCGGCACGGCAGGCGTCAGCTTCGCGTCGGCACTGAGCTTTTCCGATGTCAGCGTCGCGCTTGGCGGTCGGCCGGTCCTCGATCACTTCAACCTCGACCTCGTTCCCGGCGAAATCGTGTGCCTGCTCGGCGAGTCCGGCTCCGGAAAGTCGACGATTTTGCGTGCCGCGGCTGGCATCCAGCGGATCGACAGCGGCCTCATCCGCATCAACGACCAGATCGTGTCGGGCCCGGGGATCCACGTCGCGCCGGACCGCCGCGGCATCGGCCTCATGTTCCAGGACTTCGCGCTCTTTCCGCATCTGACGCTGCTGCAGAATGTGATGTTCGGGCTGAAGCCGCTGGGCCGGGCGGCGGCGAAAGCGCAGGCGCTGCAGGCGCTGCGGCGGGTCGGTCTCGAGGATCGCGCCGGCGACTATCCGCATCGGCTGTCCGGTGGCCAACAACAGCGGCTGGCCCTCGCGCGCAGTGTGGCGCCGCGGCCGGGCGTCCTGCTGCTCGACGAGCCCTTTTCCAGCCTCGATGCCCGCATGCGCGAAACCGTGCGCTCCGAGACGCTCGCGGTGCTGCGCGAAACGCATGCCACTACGATTCTGGTCACGCACGATCCCGAGGAAGCGATGCTGCTCGGCGACCGCGTGGCGCTGCTCAGGCACGGCCGCATCGCCCAGATCGACACGGCGGCGGCCATCTACCGCGGCCCGATCGATCTCAGCGCCGCGCGCTTCTTCTCGCCGCTGAGCGAAATCGCCGCAGTGGTTAAGGGCGGCACCGCCGAGACGCCTTTAGGGCAAGTCCCCGCCGCCGGTTACCCCGACGGCACCAGGGTCATCGTCGCCATCCGGCCCGTCGGTGTGCTCGAAATGGCCCGGTTCGGGGCGGGCGTGCCCGGCCGCATCGTGGGCAAGCGCGACGCCATCGGCATCGATCTCTGCGAAGTGAAGGTCGAGGGCATCGACCGGCCCATCGAGCTCCGGCAGCGCTCGGACGCGCATTTCGTCCCCGGAAACGACGTATTCCTCACCCTCAATCCGGAGGGTGTCCTTGTGTTCAGGGCCGAATGAACCTATTTCTGGGGCTGGTTTTTCCGGCCTGCTGAAGGAGTTACGACATGCACGGTCCAGGCCTTTGGGGCATCATCATCGTGGCGGTCGTGGTCGTCCTGCTGTTCGGCCGCGGCAAGATTTCCGGCATGATGGGTGAAGTTGCCTCCGGCATCAAAGCCTTCCAGAAGGGCATGCGCGACGAGGACAAGACGCCGCCGCCGCAGATCAACGCCAACGCCCAGGCCGACATCCGCGAGACCGACAAGAAGGACGCCTAGGCGGCTGAGCCCGCCCCGCGTTTCAGGGTCAACCTATGTTTGGTATCGGCTGGACGGAGATGCTGATCATCGGCGTCGTGGCGTTGATCGTCATCGGCCCGAAGGATTTGCCCGTCGTGATGGGTCGGCTCGGCAAGGCCGTCTCGACCATCCGCCGCATGGGCAGCGAGTTCCAGCGCGAGATCAACAAGACCACCGGCCTCGACCAGATCACCGATCTCCGCAAATCGATCACCGAGCCGCTGAAGCAGACCGCCGCCGAGATCACCCGCGAGTTCAATAAGCCGCTGACCGGCGGCGGCGTCGCACCGTCGGGCGTCATCAAGCCGGCGGTCGCGGGCAGCGAGAGCGTCGTCAACGAGATTCACGCCAAGGTGGGCATGGCGCTGACACCGGAGAAACCGGTCGAGAGTCCGGCCCCTATCGAGGCGCTGGCGCCGCTGCCGCCCGTCAAGAAGCCGCGCAAGCCGCGCGCCGCCAAGCCCGTGACCGTCGCGGAAGAGACACCGGCGCCGGCACGCAAAAAGCCCGCCACCCCGCGCAAGAAGCGCCCGCCGAAAGCGGAGGCGTGATGGCCGACGCCAAGCAGATTCCGCCGCCACCGCCGCCGATCGAGGAAGACGAACTCAAAGGCTCGGAAGCCCCGCTGCTCGAGCATCTCGTCGAGCTCAGGAAGCGCCTGATCTATTCGCTGATCGCGATCGCGGTGCTGTTCGTGCTCTGCTTCGCCGTAGCGGGCCAGATCTACGACATTCTGCTGCTGCCCTTCAAATGGGCCGCGGGCGACTCCGCCGTGAAGCTGATCTTCACCGCGCCGCAGGAGCTGTTCTTCACCTATATGAATGTCGCCCTGTTCGGCGCGATCTTCATCGGTTTCCCGGTCATCGCGGCCCAAATCTATGCCTTCGTCGCGCCCGGCCTCTACAGGAAGGAACGCAAGGCCTTCGTGCCTTACCTCATCGCGACGCCGGTCTTCTTCGTGCTCGGCGCGCTGATGGTCTATTTCGCGGTGGCGCCGATGGCGCTCCACTTCTTCCTCGGCATGCAGCAGTTCAGCCCCGATGACATCTCCATCGAGATGCAGACGCGCGTCTCCGAATATCTCGGCTTCATCATGACGCTGATCATCGCCTTCGGCATCTGCTTCCAGCTGCCGGTGATCCTGACGCTCCTCGCTCGCATCGAGCTCGTGAGCTCCGCGCAGCTCGGCAAGGGCCGCAAATACGCGATCGTCGCCATCCTCGCCGTCGCGGCTCTGCTGACGCCACCCGACCCGATCAGCCAGATCGGCCTCAGCCTCCCCATGTACGCGCTCTACGAGTTTTCCATTCTCGCGGTGAAATGGGTCGAAAAGCAGCGCGCCGCCAAACAGGCCGCCGAAGCGCTCAAGGCGTAGCAGTTCGCCCACACGAAGCATGGATGAGGGGGCGGCTTGCGCAGGCCCCATCCTCACCTATGCCGAAGGCACGGGGGAGGGGGACCACGCGAAGCGTGGTGGAGGGGGCGGCCACGCGCACGAACGTTGCAACTCCCGCCGTGTCATTCCCGCGAAAGCGGGAATCTCTGTTTTCGGCGCGCGGTAGTTTCCCGAGACGTCGGGCCGGGCTTCGCCCGGTTTGACCTCCTTTGCCAGTTTCGCGGTAGGCAAACAGAGATTCCCGCTTTCGCGGGAATGACTTCGTGGGTGCCGGTGCCCCGCGCGCCCGCCTCTTGCCTTCCCGCGCCGCCTCGCCCAAAAGACCCCGGCATTTCTCCAGGACTTCCGCCATGCTCGACATCAACTGGATCAGGGCCAACCAAGCCGCGGCCGACGCCGCGCTGAAGCATCGGAAAAACGTGCCCTTTTCCACCTCCGAGCTGATCGCGATGGACGACGCCCGCAAGGCGATCATCACACGCCTCGAGGAAGCGCAGGCCGCGCGCAATGCGTTTTCTAAGCAGATCGGCCAGGCCAAGGCGCAGAAGGACGAGGCCAAGGCCGCGCAATTGATGGATCAGGTTGCCCACCTCAAGGACGCGATCCAGCAGGGTGAAGAGGAGCGGCGGCAGGCCGACGAGACGCTCCGCCAGGCGCTGCTGGTGATGCCGAACCTGCCCAAGGACGACGTGCCGCCCGGCGAGGATGAAGCGGCGAATGTCGAGTATTTCGGTCCCAACGGGAATTCGGCGACGGCCGCGAAGTTACGCCCTGCCAAACCGACTTTCACCTTCAAGCCGAAGGAGCATTTCGAAACTGGCGAAGCGCTCGGTATGATGGACTTCGAAACCGCCGCAAAGATTTCCGGCGCGCGTTTCACCGTGGTCAAGGCTGGTCTGGCGCGCATGGAACGCGCCCTCGGCCAGTTCATGCTCGATATGCACACCACCGAGCACGGCTACACCGAAGTCCAGCCGCCGCTGCTGGTTCGCGACGACGCGATGTACGGCACGGGGCAATTGCCGAAGTTTCGCGAGGATCAGTTCGCGGCCATCAAGAACATCGTCGCCTACGAAGCCGGCGAAGAGGACAAGCTTTGGCTCATCCCCACCGCCGAAGTCCCCCTGACCAACTTCGTCCGTGAATCCATCCAGCGCGAGGAAGACCTTCCGCTCCGCTTTACCGCACTCACGCCATGCTTCCGCTCCGAAGCCGGTTCCGCCGGTCGCGATACGCGCGGCATGCTGCGCCAGCATCAGTTCGACAAGGTCGAACTCGTCTCGATCACCACGCCCGAGGCTTCCGCCGACGAACATGAGCGCATGCTCTCCTGCGCCGAGGCGGTGCTGCAGAAGCTCGACATCCACTATCGCGTGATGACGCTCTCGACCGGCGACATGGGGTTCGGTGCGCAGAAGACATACGACATCGAGGTGTGGCTGCCCGGGCAGGACAATTATCGCGAAATCTCGTCCTGCTCGGTCTGCGGCGACTTCCAGGCGCGCCGCATGGATGCGCGTTATCGCGACAGGGACGGCAAGATCCGCCACGTCCACACGCTCAACGGTTCTGCGCTCGCCGTCGGCCGCGCGCTGATCGCGGTGATGGAGAACTATCAGCAGGAAGACGGCTCGATCGCCGTCCCGGCCGCGCTGCAACCCTATATGGGCGGGCTGAAAGCCATCGCCGCCAAATGAGCCTGCGCATCCTCATCACCAATGACGACGGGGTGGATGCCCCCGGCATCGCGGTGA
>DASZPY010000051.1:0-8941 GCA_035549855.1 Devosia sp.
CAGAGCCGCGTCACGCTGACCTTCGCTGACGGCACCAATCTCGATAACGCGACTTCGGACGTGCGCGACGCGACGAGCCGCCTCGTCAACCGCTTCCCCGACGGCGCGGAAGCGCCGGTGATCGTCAAAGCCGACCCCAACGCCCAGGCGATCATGCAGCTATCGGTGACGTCCGACACGCTGAGCCGCGATGAGCTAAGCGACCTCGTCGACAACACCATCGCCGAGCGCATCGCGGCGGTGAACGGCGTCGCCGACGTGCAGGTCTATGGCACGCAGAACCAGGTGTTCGAGATTGATGTCGACCAGTTGAAGCTGGCGAGCCTCGGCCTCACCGTGGGCGATGTGCGCAACGCGCTCTCCTCGATCTCCTTCGACACTGCCGCCGGCAGCATCAACGGCGCCAACCAGAACATTAATGTCCGCGCCCTCTCGGAAGTCACGACGCCCGAGCAGTTCGAGAACATCATCATCAATGGCAAGACCCGGCTGAGCGATGTCGCGACCGTGATCTTCGGCGCGACCTCTTCGACCAGTGGCCTCCGCTCCAACGGCAAGTCCGGAATCGGGCTCGGCATCGTGCGCCAGGCGCAGTCCAACACCGTGCAGATTTCCCAAGGTGTGAAGGCGGCCGTGGCGGACATGCAGGCAAGCCTGCCGCCTGGCGTGAGCATCAAGATTTCCAGCGACGATTCCGACTATATTTCGGGCGCGCTGAACGAAGTCGAGCGCGCCATGATGATCTCGGTCATCATCGTGGTCAGCATCATCTTCTTGTTCCTGCTCGACTGGCGCGCAACGCTGGTGCCCGCAATATCGATGCCAGTCGCGCTGATTGGCGCCATCGCGGGCATCTATCTTGCAGGCTTCTCGATCAACATCCTGACGCTGCTCGCCATCGTGCTCGCGACCGGCATCGTGGTGGACGATTCTATTGTCGTGCTCGAAAACATCGTGCGCCATCGCCACATGGGCGCCGGCCCGCGCGCCGCTGCCGTGATCGGCGCGCAGGAAGTGTTCTTCGCGGTGATCGCAACGACGCTGACGCTCGCCGCCGTGTTTATCCCGATTTCCTTCCTGCCCGGCCAGACCGGCCGCCTGTTCCGCGAATTTGGCTTCACGCTGGCGATGGCCGTAGGCCTGTCCGCGGTGGTGGCGCTCACCATGGGACCGATGCTCGCCTCGCGCCTGCTCCGCGAATCCGATGTGGAGCATAAGCCTAACCTCGTCGGCCGCCTGGGCCACATGCTCGGCGCGTTCTACAGGCGCGCATTGTCGGCCTGCCTCTCGGCCCCATTGGTGATCATCGTCGCAGCCCTGCTCTTTGCGGGCTCCGCCTGGCTGCTGTTCGGGCAGGTGCGGCAGGAACTGGTCCCCACCGAGGACCGCGCGCAGGTGAGTATCCGCGTCTCGGCTCCGCAGACCGTGAGCCTCGATTTCACCCGCACGCAGATGCAGAAGATCGAGGATCTGCTGCAGCACTACATCGACAATGGCGAAGCGGAGTCGATCTTCTCCATCTCCGGCTTCGGCTCCAACACCTCCTCCGGCAATGTCACACTTACCCTCGTGCCTTGGGATAAGCGGACGCGGACGCAGCAGCAGATATCGAATGAAATCAGCCAGTTGGTGCAAAATGTGCCTGGCGTTAGAGCGTCTATTGGGGGCTCCAACAGCCTTGGAATCCGCGGTGGCGGTTCGGGCATGCAGTTCGCGGTGGTGGGGCCGAGCTATGACGAGCTGGCGACGCTCGCGCAGCAGATCGCCGACAAGCTCGGCGAAGACCCGCAATTCGGCCGCGTCACCGTCAATTACAACGCCACCCAGCCGCAGCTGACGCTGGCTATCGACCGCGACAAGGCCAATGCCATCGGCGTCGATATCAATGGCTTGGCGACCACCATGCAGGCCATGATCGACGGCGCCAATGTCGGCAGCGTCTTCATCAACGACAGCTCGTACAATGTACGGATGCTCTCGACCACCAGCCCGGTCAACGATCCGAGCGATCTCGAAAGCATCTTCATCAAGACCCGCGACGGCCGCTATGTGCCGATGTCGACCATTGCGACATTGACGGAAGCGCCGGTGGCGCCCTCGCTCAACCGCGAGCAGCAGCGCCGCGCCGTATCGGTGAGCGCCAGCCTCGACGGCTCGGCGCTGGGCGACGCCTATGCCGCCATGCTGAAGGTCGCGACGCCGCTGCTGCCCGAGGGCTACGCCATCCTGCCTCTGGCCGAGGCCAAGACGATCGGCGATTCCAACTATGGCCTCGCGATTACCTTCGGCTTCGCGCTGATCGTGATCCTGCTGGTGCTCGCGGCGCAGTTCGAGAGCGTGTGGAGTGCGCTGATCGTGATGGCGACAGTGCCGTTCGGCCTCGCCTGCGCCATCTATGCTGTGTGGGTGACAGGGGGCAGCCTCAATATCTATTCGGAGATCGGCCTGATTCTTGTCGTCGGCATCATGGCCAAGAACGGCATCCTGATCGTCGAATTCGCCAACCAGTTGCGCGACCGCGGCCTCAGCGTGCGCGAAGCCATCGAGGAGGCGGCGAACATCCGCCTGCGGCCGGTGTTGATGACCATGATCGCGACGGTGCTGGGCGGCGTGCCGCTGGTGATCTCGCACGGCGCGGGGTCCGAGGCGCGGCAGGCGCTGGGCTGGATCATCGTCGGCGGACTCGGCTTCGCGGCCGTCTCGACCCTGTTCCTGACGCCAGTCGCCTATCTGCTGCTGGCCCGCTTCAGCAAGCCCAAGGCCGAAGAGGAAAAGCGGCTGGAACGCGAGCTGTCCGCCGCCGGCGCGAGACCCTCCGCCACACCCGCCGAATAGGCTTTTCCGCGGCGGCAGATGGGTCTAGTTTCCGCGTCCTTCGAAAGGAGGCGCGCAAATGGCCCAATCGAATGTTGACTCCTCCGCAGTCGCCAAGAGTCTCGTCGCTCTTCTCATCACCCTCATCGTCATGGCTGTCGTGCTCTTCTTGCCCGCCGGCACGCTGGACTGGCCGCGCGCCTGGTGGTTCTGCGCCGCCTTTGTGGCCGCCACGCTCATCGCCATCGCGGCGTTGTGGCGGCTCAATCCGGAAATCTTCGCGGCGCGCTCGCGCGTGCAGGCCGGCACCAAGTCGCTCGACTATCTGTTCATCACGATCGTGATGGGCGGCTTCTTCCTGATCCTGCCGGTGGCCGGACTCGACTTCCGCTTCGGCGGCGCTAACGCCCCCGACTGGGTGGTCTGGCTCGGCTATGTGCTCTTCGCCATCGCCTATTTCGGCGAGGCCTGGCCGCAGGCGGTCAACCGCCATTTCGAACCGGGCATTCGCATCCAGGAGGATCGCGGGCAGACGGTGATCGACACCGGTCCCTACGCCTTTGTGCGCCATCCCGGCTATATCTTCGGCACCCTGCTCGCCATCAGCATGGCGCTGATGCTGGGCTCGTACTGGGCGCTGATCCCGGCGCTTGCCGTTGGCGTAGGACTCGTGCCGCGCACGCTCTTCGAAGAGCAGACCCTGCGCGCCGAATTGCCCGGCTACACCGAATACACGCAGCGTGTGAAATGGCGCTGGGTACCCGGCGTGTGGTGAGCTAGGACGCGAGCGTGTAGTCGAATTCGTAGAAGTGCCTGCCACCGGCTTCGATGACGATGCGCATCGTGCCGGCCAGCCCGGCCAGTTCGCCGGTGCCGCTGTCGGCGACGACATTTACGTCGAGTGACTGGCCCGCCGGGCTGGAATGTCCCGAATGCTGCAGGATAAAGCTGCCGGCGCGGCCGTCCAGCGTGCCGGTGACACGCTCCAGCGCGGCATAGCCCGCAGATTCCGGCCGCTCGCCCCGTGCCGCAATCATCTGTCCGACGCTGGTCGCTTCGAGCGCGCCGTGGAACTGCTTGTCGATGTTGAGGCGCCCGAGGAAAGCCGCCGCCTCGCGGGCATCCGCCGGCTGCGGCGTCAAAGTCACCTCGAACGGTCCACGAACGATCGGCATAGCAAGCTCCGGTTCAAATCTGGTCGAGAGCGTAGCCGAGATCGGCGATCAGATCGTCGGCATTCTCGAGTCCGACACTGAGGCGCAGCAGGCCCGGCGTGATGCCGCTTTCGAGCCGCACCTCCTCGGTGAAGCGCTGATGCGTCGTCGTGCCCGGATGGGTGATGAGCGATTTCGCATCGCCCAGATTGTTGGAGATGAGGATGACCGACAGCGCATCCGACAGCTTGAACGCCGCCTCGCGCCCACCCTTGACGTCCAGCGCCATCAGCGTCGAGCCATTGCTCATCTGCCGCTTCGCCAGCCCATATTGCGGATGCGATTTGAGGAACGGATAGGCGACCCGCGTGATCTTGGGATGGCCGTCGAGGAAGGCGGCGATTTTCGCCGCGCTCTCGGTCATCCGCGCGACCCGGATCGGCAGGGTCTCCAGCGATTTTAGCAGCACCCAGGCATTGAAGGGCGACAGCGACGGGCCGGTCTGGCGCAGCAGCGTGTGCACCTCGCCCTCGATCAGCGCCTTGCTGCCGAGCACGACCCCGCCCAGCGTCCGGCCCTGGCCGTCGATATGTTTGGTGGCCGAATAGGTGACGAGGTCGGCGCCCAGTTGCAGCGGGTGCTGGAACATGGGCGTTGCAAACACATTGTCGACGATCAGCTTCGCGCCATGCGCTTTGGCGATCTTCGCCACAGCGGCAATGTCGACCAGCTCGATGGTCGGATTGGTCGGCGTCTCGATGAAGATGACCTTGGTGTTGGGCCGCATCGCCTTTTCGAAATTGGCCGGATCGCGCCCATCGACCAGCGTCGACGGCACGCCAAAGCGCGGCATCAGCTCTTCGACGACATAGCGGCAGCCGCCGAACAGCGCGCGGGCCGCGACGATACGGTCGCCCGCCTTGACCTGGCTCATCACCGCATTGGTGACGGCCGCCATGCCGGTGGAGAAAGCGCGCGCCGCCTCGGCCCCTTCGAGCAGCGCCATCCGGTCCTGGAACATGTCCATCGTCGGATTGGCGAAGCGCGAGTAATTGTGTCCCGCGATCTTGTGCGTGAAGATGTCTTCGGCATGCTGTGAGCTCGGATAGGCGTAGCCCGAATTGAGGAAGATCGCCTCGCTCGTCTCATTGAACTGCGAGCGCGCGCCGCCGCCATGGACAAGCTGCGTCTCCGGCGACCATTTCTTCGGATCGCTCAGTGGATTCTTCGGGTCGGACATCCTTGGCTCCAAACAAAAACCGGCACGCAATTGGCGGCCGGTTCGAGCACGGGTCCCTTTAGCGACTTGTTTAAAGTGGCTGCAATCAGACCGGCCAAATCACCACTGGGAAGCGCTTTAGTGTGCCGGGGGATGCCCGTCAACTCTCCCGTGTCGTCCCCGCGAAAGCGGGGATATCCGTTTCCTTTGGAGGGATCGGCAAAACAGAGATTCCCGCTTTCGCGGGAATGACCCCGTGGGTAAACAAAGCCATGGCAAAAGAACCCTGGTCCCCCGGCGTCTTTCCCGCGCGACTTATCGAGCGCCTGCGCCAGAGCGGGGGCATCGATGCGCCGCCTTTCGACGCCGACCAGGTGCAGCCCGCAAGCCTCGACCTCAGGCTCGGCGACACGGCCTACCGGGTGCGCTCGAGCTTCCTGCCCGGACCGGAACGGACCGTGCATGAGCGGATCCAGTCGCTCGAACTCCACCGTCTCGACCTCACCAATGGCGCGGTGCTCGAACGCGGCTGCGTCTATCTCGTGCCGCTGCAGGAAAGCCTCGCGCTTCCCACCGAAGTGAGCGCCGGCGCTAATCCCAAAAGCTCGACCGGCCGGCTCGACGTCTTCACCCGCGTTATCGGCGACCGGGCGCGCGGCTTCGATACGCTGCCCGCCGGCTATAGCGGTCCGCTCTATCTCGAAATCTCGCCGCGCACCTTTCCGGTGCGCGTGCGCCGCGGGTCGCGCCTCAGCCAGATGCGCTTCCGCGTCGGCGATACCCGGCTGAGCATTGACGAGCATCGCGTGCTGCATGAGTCCGACACGCTGGTCTTCGATGCCAATGAGGCGGTGGGCGAGGGCGTCGCATTGTCGATCGACCTCAAGGGCGAGGGGAGGGAGGGGCTGATCGGCTTCCGCTCCCGGCGCCACACGCCGGTGATCGACATGGACATCAAGGACACGCTCGACGTCCTCGATTACTGGGAGCCGCTCATCAATCGCGGCAGCGCGCAGTTCATTCTCGACCCCGACGAGTTCTACATCCTCGTTTCGCGCGAAAGCGTGCATGTGCCGCCAGCCTATGCCGCCGAGATGGTGCCGTTCGATCCGCTGGTCGGCGAGTTCCGCGTCCACTATGCCGGCTTCTTCGATCCCGGCTTCGGCCACTCCGCCGCGGGCGGCACGGGAAGCCGCGCCGTGCTCGAAGTGCGCAGCCGCGAAGTGCCGTTCCTGCTCGGCCATGGCCAGACCATCGGCAGGCTCATCTATGAGCGGCTGAGCGAGCCACCCGACCGGCTCTACGGCTCGGGCCTCGGCTCGAACTACCAGGCACAGACGCTGAAGCTCTCCAAGCACTTCCGGCCCTTCGCGCTTTAGTTCGTCAACGGCGCGAGTGCGTGCCATCGGCTTCGCCCGGCCATCACCGTGCACCAGCCAGGGTGGATGGGTGTCAGTCGAACCTGACTCGGATCATCTGATATGAATGCGGGGCAAGTCTGCCGGTCAGGATGCTGCCATCCATGCTGGTGCCTCTTCCCGCCTTGGGAACCACCGCGTCCTGGTTGGCGAGCGTGTTGGCGATCTTGAGGTCGGCATGCGCGATGACCCGATGATCGACCACGCGCGGCAGCCCGCCGAAGCTGCGCAGATCGAGTTCGAGATCGAGCGACTCTTCCGCGCTCCGATTGACTGCAAAGAAGGTGAGCGTGTTGTCAGGTTCATTGTGCACGCCCGAAATATCGAGATAGGGAACATTATCCGCGATGTCGGCGTCATAGCCCGGGCTGTTGACGCCGAGGTTGAGCGCCGTGCCGCGGCCATAGATCGAAGCGAAGTAATAGGGATAGTAGGTCGTCTGC
Source organism: Devosia sp. (assembly GCA_035549855.1). Lineage (GTDB taxonomy): Bacteria > Pseudomonadota > Alphaproteobacteria > Rhizobiales > Devosiaceae > Devosia_A. The sequence goes on from DASZPY010000051.1 coordinate 7,049, forward strand.
TTCCACGCCGGCCCGCCCGGCTCGGTCATGATCGGCGCGATCACGTTGACGAGCTGGGCGATGCAGGCGATACGCACCACGTCGGAGCGCCGGATGAAGGTGTTGAGGATGCAGCCGACCTGCAGCACATCCTCGAAATTGTAGGCGTCTTCCAGCAGGCGTGGTGCATGCGGCCAGCCCTCCTTGCCGTCGAGCACTTTGCGGTCGGCGGCGTTCGAATGATACCAGACGTTCCACTCGTCGAAGGAAATCGTGACCCGCTTGCGGCTGCGCTTCTTGGCTTTGACGAAATCGATCGTCGACGCCACCGTGCCGATATAGCGGTCGAGCTTTTCGCTCAGCGCCAGATAATTGGGCGTGTTGCCGGTGCGGTTCGCGAAATACATGTGCAGCGAGATGTGATCGACCGACTCATAGCTGTGCTCGAGGACCACGCGCTCCCACTCCGGGTAAGTCGCCATGTCGGAATTGGAGGAGCCGCAGACAATGAGCTCGAGGGACTTGTCGAAGGCGCGCAATGTCTTGGCGGTTTCGTTGGCGAGGCGGCCATATTCGTCGGCGGTCTTGTGGCCGACCTGCCAGGGACCGTCCAGCTCATTGCCGAGGCACCATAGCCTCACATCGAACGGCGCCGCCCTTCCGTTCTTCTTGCGCAGGTCCCCCCAATAGGAGCCGGTGGGGCCGTTGACGTATTCGACGAAATTGCGGGCCTCGTCGAGACCGCGTGAGCCCAGGTTGATGGCCAGCATCGGCTTGGTGCCGGCAGCCTCGCACCAGTCGTAGAATTCGTGGACGCCGACTGCGTTGGAGTCTGACGTGTGCCAGGCGAGATCGAGCCGTGTCGGCCGCTGCTCGCGCGGGCCTACCCCGTCTTCCCAATTGTAGGCCGAGACGAAATTGCCGCCCGGATAGCGGACATAGGGGATATTGAGATCGCGCACGAGCCGGATGACGTCGCCGCGCATGCCGTTGCGGTCTGCGGTCGGATGCCCGGGTTCGTAGATGCCGGTATAGATCGCCCGGCCAAGATGCTCGAGGAAGGCGCCGTAGAGCCGATCGTCGATGGCCGAGATGATGTAATCCCGGTGGGCCGTGACATTGGCGCGCATCTTTCCTCCCGCGGACAGCCTGCCGTCCAGACTATGGACATCGCCCGACGCAGGCCGGTCAAGTGCGGGCGCCCTGGACGCCGCACAGGCTGTTGACGCCCCGCCCCTTTTGCCCCAGACATCGGGGCGCGCGGGTGTAGCTCAATGGTAGAGCAGAAGCTTCCCAAGCTTACGACGAGGGTTCGATTCCCTTCACCCGCTCCAGCCATTCACAGCAGTGCTCGAAATCTTGACCATTTGGTCAAAACGGGAGCAGTGTCGGGGCCATGAAGGTCCTTATCCTCGGTAGCGGCGTCATCGGCGTCGCCTCGGCCTATTATCTGGCCAAGGCCGGCCATGAGGTCACCGTCATCGACCGCCAGCCGGGGCCGGCGCTCGAGACCAGCTTCGGCAATGCGGGCGAGTTGAGCTATGGCTACGCCTCGCCCTGGGCCGGGCCCGGCATTCCGCTCAAGGCCATCAAATGGCTGACCATGGTCGACGGGCCGCTGGTCATCCGCCCCATGCTCGACCCGCGCATGTGGCTCTGGGGCCTCCGGCTCCTCGCCAATTGCACCGAGACCGCCTATGCCCGCAACAAATCGCGCATGGTGCGGCTCGCCGAATATTCGAACGCGCAGATGGTGGAGCTGAGGAAGCTGCCCGGCCTCGCCTTCGACGGCCGCGAGCGCGGCACGCTGCAGCTTTTCCGGACGCAGAAGCAGCTCGACCACATCCACGGCGATGTCGAAGTGCTGAAGCACTATGGTGTCGCCTACGAAGTGCTCGATCCCAAGGCCTGCGT